>NZ_JBFBBC010000003.1:165942-468987 GCF_040689545.1 Streptomyces sp. NPDC051180 | reverse complement strand
CGCACGGTTGAAGCCACCCGAGGGGCGGTCGTCGCGACGGAAACCACCGGACGGACGGTCGTTGTCACGGCGGAAGCCACCGGACGGACGGTCGTTGTCACGGCGCTCGAAGGAGCGGCCGCCACGGTCGTCACGGTTGAAGCCACCCGAGGGACGGTCGTCGCGGCGGAAGCCGCCACGGTCGCCACCGCGGTCGTCACGGTTGAAGCCACCCGAGGGGCGGTCGTCGCGACGGAAACCACCGGACGGACGGTCGTTGTCACGGCGGAAGCCACCGGACGGACGGTCGTTGTCGCGACGCTCGAAGGAGCGGCCGCCACGGTCGTCACGGTTGAAGCCGCCGGACGGGCGGTCGTCGCGACGGAAGCCGCCACGGTCGCCACCGCGGTCACGGCGCTCGTAGTTGCCCCGCTCGTCGCGGGCCGGACGCTCCTCGCGGCGCTGCTCCTCGACGCGGGCGGCACGCTCGGCCTCCACGGCGGCGGCGGCGACCTCGGCCTCGGCGGCCTCCGTCACCTCGGCCACGGCGGCCTCGGGGTCCTCGCCGCGCTCGCGGGCGGCACGGGCCACCAGGCGGTCGGCCTCCTCGCGGAGCTCGACGGCACGGCGCTGGAGGCGCTCCAGCTGCTTGGTCAGGTCGACGACCTCGCGCTCGGCCTGCTTGGCCGAGTTGTTCGCGGAGTCGGCCTGGACCTCGGTCAGCGAACGGGCGCCGGTGATCTCGGCGACCTCCGGGTCGAACGCGCCGGCGCCGCCGACGATGTGGCGCGTGGCGTCGACGCCCGCGTCCTCCATCAGACGGAAGATCTGGCGGCGCTGGTGCGGCAGGGCCAGGGAGACCACGACACCGGAGCGGCCGGCGCGGGCGGTACGGCCCGAGCGGTGCAGGTAGTCCTTGTGGTCGCCGGCCGGGTCCACGTTCAGGACCAGGTCGATGCCGTCGACGTGGATGCCTCGGGCGGCGACGTCGGTCGCGACGAGCGCGTTGACGTAGCCGTCCTTGAAGTCGGCCAGGGTGCGCGTACGGGCGCCCTGGGTCATGCCGCCGTGCAGGGCGTCGGCCTTCACACCGGCGTCGCGGAGCTGCTCGGCGATGCGGTCGGCGCCCAGCTGGGTGCGGACGAAGATGATCGTGCGGCCCTTGCGGGCGGCGATCGCCGCGGTGACCGGGGCCTTGTCCTTCGGCTTCACGACGAGGACGTGGTGGGTCATGGTGGTGACGGCACCGGCGGACGGGTCGACCTCGTGCGTGATCGGGTCCACCAGGTAGCGCTTGACCAGGCTGTCGATCTCGTTCTCCAGGGTGGCGGAGAAGAGGAGGCGCTGGCCGCCCACCGGGACCTGGTCGAGCAGCTCGGTGACCTCGGGCAGGAAGCCCAGGTCGGCCATCTGGTCGGCCTCGTCGAGGACGGCGATCTGGACGTTCTCCAGGGAGCAGGCGCCGCGGTTGATGATGTCGCGCAGGCGGCCCGGGGTGGCGACGAGGATGTCGACGCCGCGCTCCAGGGCGTAGATCTGGTTGCCCATGGACGTACCGCCGCAGACGACCTTCATCTTGAGGCCGAGCACGTCGCCGTACGGCTGGAGGGCGTCCGCGACCTGCATCGCGAGCTCACGGGTCGGGGTGAGGATGACGCCGCGGGGCTTCTTCTTCTCGGTGTGGCCGCCGGACAGGGTGGCGAGCAGCGGCAGACCGAAGGAGAGGGTCTTGCCGGAGCCGGTGCGGCCGCGGCCGAGGATGTCCTTGCCGGCCAGGGCGTCCGGGATGGTCGCGGCCTGGATCGGGAAGGGGGTGGTGACGCCGTTCTGCGCGAGCTTGCGGACGACGCCCTCGGGCAGACCGAGGTCGCCGAAGGTGATCGTGGGCTCGGCGGGCTCCTCGGAGCCGGCGTCGATGTCGTCGGCCTCGATGACGTCCGTGTCGGCGTCGACGTCGAGGATCTCCACGATCTCGGCGGTCTCGGAGGCCACGACGGCCTCGACGATCTCGTCGTTCTCGGGCATGACGGCGTGGTCAGAACTGAAAATGGACATGCGAAATGCGAAACCTTCCGGAGTCTCGGCACGCGCCCGTCAACTCCGTGATTTCGCAAATCGACCGCCTCAATGCGGTCCAGCCACGGCTAGGGAGAGTACGCGCCACGCGGCGCTCTTCTGTGTCGGCGCCGGGCAATGGGATCAAGCGATCTACCACCATACGCACTCCCCCCCACCTATGGCAAATCGGACCGTCACACCGGTCCGACCTGCGGCGACGCCATGGGCTCCGTGGGCGCCCCGGAACCGTCCGCCGCCCGCATCGCACCCAGCTGGGTGTCGGTGCCGGACGTCGGCGGGTCGGTGGGGTTGGAGGTCGGCTCCGGGGTCGGCTCGGGCGTCGGGGTCGGCTCGCTCGTCGGCTCCGGGGTCGGCTCGGGCGTCGGAGTCGGTGTGGACCCGCCGCCCCCCGGCCCGCCGGTCCCGCCGCCGGCGCCCCCGACAGCACCGCCGGCCCCGCCACCGGGACCCTGCTGGCCGCCGGTCGGCTGCGGCTTCTGCGTGCCGCCGGGTCCGCCGGGCCCCTCGACCGGCAGCACCACGCCGGCGGAGGGCTTCGCCGTGCCCGAGGGCGAGCCGCTCGGCACCGGGGACTCCGTACCGGCCCCGGCGGCCTCCGGGCCGCTCCGGTCCGGCCGGCCGTTCCACGAGCCGCCGCCCCCGGCCGACCCGCCTCCGCCGCCGTTCGACTCGGCGGCCGCGCCCCGCTTCCCCCCGGATGCGCCGGGCGTCGGCTTCGCCCCCTCGTCGCTGACACTCATACAGCCGCTCAGACCGGCGCAGGCGGCGACGGCCAGCGCGGTGGCGGCCCATCTCACCGGGGTGGGCATTTGCCGCACGGGGGCACCTCCAGGACACAACAGGCAGGGAACGGAACGCGTCACCCTGCCCAACTCCCTTTGCGCCACATGGGACACGCCCGGAGCCCGCCCGAGGCTCAGCCGTAGCCCAGCGCGTGCAGCCGCTCGTCGTCGATGCCGAAGTGGTGGGCGATCTCGTGGACCACGGTGATCTCGGTCTCCGCGACCACGTCCTCGCGCGACTCGCACATCCTCAGCGTCGGCCCCCGGTAGATCGTGATCCGGTCGGGCAGCACTCCGGCGTACCACTCGCCGCGCTCGGTCAGCGGCGTCCCCTCGTACAGACCGAGGAGCTCGGGGTCGTCCGGGGCGGGCTCGTCCTCCACGAACACGGCGACGTTGTCCATCAGCCGCGTCAGCTCGGGCGGGATCCGGTCCAGGGCCTCGGCGACAAGCTCCTCGAACTCCTCGCGCGTCATCTCCAGCACGCGCCCATTCTCCCCCGCCGGGAAACCGTTTTGGCGATAGCGGCCGCCATCCCATATGCTTCAGACGTCCCCGACGCGCTGAGAAGCGCGCAGGTGGGCCCTTAGCCCTCATCGTCTAGTGGCCCAGGACGCCGCCCTTTCAAGGCGGTAGCACGGGTTCGAATCCCGTTGGGGGTACGCATTACCGTGTGCGAGACTAGTGCTCGCACATAGCAAGGTCCTGTGGAGCAGTTGGTTAGCTCGCCACCCTGTCAAGGTGGAGGTCGCGGGTTCAAGTCCCGTCAGGATCGCTGAGGTCAGAAATGCCCTCGTGGCTGGGTAGCTCAGTTGGTACGAGCGATCGCCTGAAAAGCGATAGGTCGCCGGTTCGACCCCGGCCCCAGCCACAGAGAGAAGGCCCCGTTCGCAAGAACGGGGCCTTCGTCGTTCCCGGAACCGGAAGGGGCCGTCCGAGCGGGGCCCCGAAGAGCCGCACGGACCCGAACGGCCGTACGGGGGAGGGGAACCGCACCCCTCCCCCGGCCCGTCACGCCTCCTCGCGCTCCCGCGTCCGGCCCCCGCCGCGACGGCCCCGCAGCGCGAGGACGACCGCCACCACCGCCACGACCGCGACGAGCAGCGCCCCGTCCGGGACCGAACGGCCCAGCGACGCCACCCGCTCCTCCACCGCGAACGAGTCGTCCACCGACAGGAGGCCCGGCAGCGCGGTCGTCCCGTCGAAGACCAGGAAGAGCGTGCCGAGGGCCACGAAGAACAGTCCCGAGAGCACCGACGTGGAGTGCGCCTCGAAGCGCCCGAGCCGGAGCGGCCGGCCCCGCAGCAGGCGCCGCCGGCCCAGGTCGTACCGCTCCCAGAGCAGAGCGAGGACGAACAGCGGGACCGCCATGCCCAGCGCGTACACCGCGAGGAGCAGTCCGCCGTACGCCGGGCTGCCGCTCAGCGCCGCCACCGTCAGGACGCTCCCGAGGATCGGGCCCGCGCAGAAGCCCGCGAGGCCGTAGACGAGGCCCAGCGCGTAGACGGAGAGCGCCGACGTGGGCCGGATGCGGCCGCTCGCCTCGGCGAACCGGCGGGGGGCGAAGCCGCGGCCGAGGACCTGGAGGACGCCGAGCCCGATGATCAGCCAGCCGCCGGCCGTGACGAGCAGTTCCCGGTGGCCGTAGAAGAACCGGCCCGCGAGGGAGCCGGCCGCGCCGAGCGGGACGAGGGTCGTCGCCAGACCCGCGTAGAGGATGCCGGTCCTGGCCACCAGCTTCGCGCGCGTGTCGATCGAGTACGCGAAGAAGGCCGGCAGCAGCAGGGCGCTGCACGGGCTCAGGAGGGCGAGCAGACCGCCGAGGAACGCGGCGAAGTAGCCGATGCCGGCGGTCACGGCCTGCCCTTCGCCGCGGCGCTCTTGGCCGCCGCCTCGATCGCCTCCGTGAACGTCTCCAGCGGCTGGGCACCGGCGATCGGCCGGCCGTTGACCAGGAAGGACGGAGTGGACGTGGCGCCCAGCGCGTACCCCTCCTCCTGGTCCTTGCGGACCGCCTCCCGGGCCGCCGCGCCCTCGGCGTCCTTCGCGAACCGGGCCGCGTCGGGGACGCCCGCCTCCTTCGCGAGGGCGGCGAGCCGTTCCCGGCCGAAGCCCTTCTCCTTGGCGCCCTCGGCGTACGCGGCCTTGTGGAACTCCCAGAACCTGCCCTGCCGCCCGGCCGCCCAGGAGGCGCGGGCCACCGCCTCCGACTCCTCGCCGAAGATCGGGAAGTTCCGCCACTCGATGCGCAGGGTGCCGTTCGCGACGTACCGGCGCACCAGGGCGGGTTCGGTGTCCCGGGCGAACTTCCCGCAGTAGCCGCACTTGAAGTCGGCGTACTCGACGAGCACGACGGGGGCGTCGGCCCGGCCCATGGCCAGCCCGTCGGCGGCGTCCCGGCGGGCGTACGCCTCCAGCTCGGGATGGACGCCGGCGGACGGGTCGGCGGAGACCTCGGCGACGGCGGACGAGCCGGCGGCGCCGGGGGACGAGGGCTTGGTCGCGGTGTAGGAGACGACGCCGAGCAGCACGGCGGCCGCCGCCACGCCGGCGACGATCATGACCGGCCTGGCCTTGGACGGGGACGTGGACGTGGGCCTGGAGGTGGGGTTGGACATGCGAGAACGATAGATACGGCGCCAGAACGGGAGGGAAGGAGGTGAACCCGACACGGCCGGGGACGGACGGTCACGGAACGGCGGCGACCCGGTGGACGGTCGTAAATCGGTTCGCCGCTTCTCGGCCGCAGGTGCGATCCTGGATCCCGTATGTCTACTTCCTTCGCCGCCCTCCAGTCCGTCCTGGCCGAGGTCTCGCTGCGGGACTCCCACCGGCTCGGCCGCCGTCTCGAAGGCGCCCGCCGCATCCGCAAGCCCGAGGCCCGCGCGGCCGTCCTGGACGAGATCGCCGCCGAGGCGGCCAAGGCCAAGGAGCGCGTCGACGGGCGCGCCTCCCGCGTGCCCGCGGTCACGTACCCCGAACAGCTGCCCGTCTCGCAGAAGAAGGACGAGATCCTGGAGGCGATACGCGACCACCAGGTCGTGATCGTCGCCGGTGAGACGGGCTCCGGGAAGACCACCCAGATCCCCAAGATCTGCCTGGAGCTCGGCCGGGGCGTCCGGGGCATGATCGGACACACCCAGCCCCGCCGGATCGCCGCCCGCACGGTCGCCGACCGGGTCGCCGAGGAGCTGCGGACCCCGCTGGGCGAGGCCGTCGGCTGGAAGGTCCGCTTCACCGACCAGGTGAACCCCGACGCGACCTTCGTGAAGCTGATGACCGACGGCATCCTGCTCGCCGAGATCCAGACGGACCGCGAGCTGCGCGCCTACGACACGATCATCATCGACGAGGCCCACGAGCGGTCCCTCAACATCGACTTCCTGCTCGGCTATCTGGCCCAGCTGCTGCCGAAGCGCCCCGACCTCAAGGTCGTGATCACCTCCGCGACCATCGACCCGGAGCGCTTCTCCCGCCACTTCGGCGACGCCCCGATCGTCGAGGTCAGCGGCCGTACGTACCCGGTCGAGGTCCGCTACCGGCCCCTCCTGGAGGAGGACTCCGAGGAGTCCGACCGCGACCAGATCACCGCCATCTGCGACGCCGTCGACGAACTCCAGGCCGAGGGCCCCGGCGACGTCCTGGTCTTCCTCTCCGGCGAGCGCGAGATCCGCGACACCGCCGACGCCCTCCTGAAGCGGCAGCTGCGGAACACCGAGGTCCTCCCGCTCTACGCCCGCCTGTCCCACGCCGAGCAGCACCGCGTCTTCCAGGCCCACTCCGGCCGCCGGATCGTCCTCGCGACGAACGTCGCCGAGACCTCCCTGACCGTCCCCGGCATCAAGTACGTGATCGATCCGGGCACCGCCCGCATCTCCCGCTACTCGCACCGCACCAAGGTCCAGCGCCTGCCGATCGAGCCGGTCAGCCAGGCCAGCGCCAACCAGCGCAAGGGCCGCTGCGGCCGTACGTCCGACGGCATCTGCATCCGGCTGTACTCCGAGGACGACTTCCTCACCCGCCCGGAGTTCACGGACGCCGAGATCCTCCGGACGAACCTGGCCTCCGTCATCCTCCAGATGACCGCCGCCGGCCTCGGCGACATCGAGAAGTTCCCCTTCATCGACCCGCCGGACCACCGCAACATCCGCGACGGCGTCCAGCTCCTCCAGGAGCTCGGTGCGATCGACCCGCTGGAGAAGGACCCGAAGAAGCGGCTCACCCCGCAGGGCCGCAAGCTCTCCCAGCTGCCCGTCGACCCCCGCCTGGCCCGGATGGTCCTGGAGGCCGACAAGAACGGCTGCGTCCGCGAGGTCATGGTCATCGCGGCCGCGCTCTCCATCCAGGACCCGCGCGAGCGGCCCTCGGAGAAGCAGGCGCAGGCCGACCAGCAGCACGCCCGCTTCAAGGACGAGACGAGCGACTTCCTCGCCTTCCTCAACCTGTGGCGCTACGTCCGCGAGCAGCAGAAGGAGCGCGGGTCCAGCTCCTTCCGCCGGATGTGCAAGCAGGAGTACCTGAACTTCCTGCGCATCCGCGAGTGGCAGGACATCTACGCCCAGCTGCGGACGGTCGCCAAGCAGATGGGCATCCACCTCAACGAGGAGGACGCGCCGGAGCAGTCCGTGCACGTCTCGCTCCTCGCCGGCCTGCTCAGCCACGTCGGCCTGAAGGACGTGAAGGAGTCCAAGGACGGGGCGAAGGACGGCGCCCGCCGCGACGGCGGCCGGGGCGAGTACCTCGGCGCGCGGAACGCCAAGTTCGCGATCTTCCCCGGCTCCGCGCTCTTCAAGAAGCCCCCGCGCTTCGTCATGTCCGCGGAGCTGGTGGAGACCTCGCGCCTCTGGGCCCGGGTCAACGCCCGGATCGAGCCCGAGTGGATCGAGCCGCTCGCCCAGCACCTGGTGAAGAAGACGTACAGCGAGCCGCACTGGGAGAAGGACCAGGCGGCCGTGATGGCCTTCGAGAAGGTCACGCTGTACGGCGTCCCGATCGTCGCCGACCGCAAGGTCAACTACGGGCGGATCGACCCGGAGGTCTCCCGGGACCTGTTCATCCGGAACGCGCTGGTCGAGGGCGACTGGCGGACCCACCACAAGTTCTTCGCCGACAACCGCAGGCTCCTCACCGAGGTCGAGGAGCTGGAGCACCGCGCCCGGCGCCGGGACATCCTCGTCGACGACGAGACGCTCTTCGACTTCTACGACAAGCGCGTCCCCGAACACGTCGTCTCCGGAGCCCACTTCGACTCCTGGTGGAAGCACAAGCGCCACGAGGAGCCGGAGTTCCTCGACTTCGAGCGCGAGATGCTCATCAACGAGAAGGCGGGGGCGGTCACCAAGGACGACTACCCCGACTCCTGGCGCCAGGGCCCGCTGAAGTTCCGGGTCACCTACCAGTTCGAGCCGGGCGCGGACGCGGACGGCGTGACCGTCCACGTCCCGCTCCAGGTGCTCAACCAGGTGACGGACGACGGCTTCGAGTGGCAGATCCCGGGCCTGCGCGCGGAGGTCGTCACGGAGCTGATCCGCTCCCTGCCCAAGCCGATCCGCCGCCACTACGTGCCCGCGCCCAACTTCGCGGGCCGCTTCCTGGACGCGGTCGTGCCCGTCCAGGAGCCGCTGACCGGGGCGCTCGCCCGCGAGCTCCAGCGGATGGTCGGCGTCCCGGTGACGGCCGAGGACTTCGACTGGACGAAGGTCCCCGAGCACCTCAAGGTGACCTTCCGGATCGTCGACGAGCGGCGCCGCAAGCTCGCCGAGGACAAGGACCTGGAGACGCTCCGGCTGCAGCTGCGCCCGAAGGCCCGCAAGGCCCTCTCCCAGGCCGCTGCGGCGGCCACGGGCGGCCCGGACGGCTCCGGGCCCTCCCTGGAGCGCACGGGGCTCACGGACTGGACGATCGGCAGTCTCACGAAGGTCTTCGAGGCCCGGCGGGCCGGCCAGCCGGTCAAGGCGTACCCGGCGCTCGTGGACGAGGGCGCGACCGTCGCCGTCCGGCTCTTCGACACGGAGGCCGAGCAGGCACAGGCCATGTGGCGGGGCACCCGGAAGCTGATCATGCTGAACATCCCGGTGAACCCGGCGAAGTTCGCCTCGGACAAGCTCACCAACCAGCAGAAGCTGGCCCTGTCCTCGAACCCGCACGGCTCGATCCAGGCCCTCTTCGACGACTGCGCCACCGCCGCGGCCGACAAGCTGATCGCGGACCACGGAGGCCCGGCCTGGGACGAGGAGTCCTTCCGGAAGCTGTACGACGAGGTCCGCGCGGACCTCGTCGACACGACCGTGCGGACGGTCGGACAGGTCCAGCAGATCCTGGCGGCCTGGCAGGCGTGCGAGCGCCGGCTGAAGTCGACGAACAGCCTGGCCCTGATCGACAACCTCTCCGACGTGCGGGCACAGCTGGCCTGGCTGATGCCGGCCGGCTTCGTCACCCGGACGGGCCTCAAGCGGCTCCCCGACCTGATGCGCTATCTGGTGGCGGTGGACCGGCGGCTCCAGCAGATGCCGACCGGCGTCCAGCGGGACACCACCCGGATGGAGAAGGTCCGGGAGATGCAGGACGAGTACGCCTGGCTGCTCGAACAGCTCCCGAAGGGCCGCCCGGTGCCGACTGAGGTCACGGACATCCGCTGGATGATCGAGGAGCTGCGGGTGAGCTACTTCGCCCACGCGCTGGGGACCGCGTACCCGATCTCGGACAAGCGGATCGTGAAGGCGATCGACGCGGCGGCGCCCTGACGGGAGCCGCGTCCGGCGGCGAGTTCGACCGGACCGCTGACCTGCTGTACAGTCGTCCTCGCAGCCGCCGAACAGGGGCTGCGAGCAAGGTCCTGTGGAGCAGTTGGTTAGCTCGCCACCCTGTCAAGGTGGAGGTCGCGGGTTCAAGTCCCGTCAGGATCGCTTCCACGAAGGCCCGCATCATTCGATGCGGGCCTTCGTCGTGTGCGGCGCCGCGTCCCCGATCCCGGGACCCCGGCCTCGCGTTCCCGAGCCCGGGTTCCTACAGCCGCTCTCCGGCACCCGGGCTCCACCGCCCGGCCTTCCGCGTCCGCCGGGCTCGTACGGCCCGCTGGCGGCCCCGTCCGGCCCGGACGGCTCACGGGAGCCACGACCCGCCCCGCGCGCCCCTGAGAGGCGCTGCGGCCCGGCGATCCGCGCCGCGGGCGGTGGAGGACGAAAGTCCCACCGACCCATGACCAACGGCGGGTTGGCCCCGATCCCGGAGGTGGCAGGCTGTTCCTTGGCAAGACTTCACCAGTGTGACGGGTGTCACTGAAAGAGTTTCAGAAACCGCTTCACTTACACCCTCCCTACACCAGCCCGATTTAATATGTGCAATTGCACCACCCGTCGACGAGTGGCGCCGGACACAAAAAAGATCGCGCCGGACCCGGCGGAGTCCAGCGCGATCGTTGACGGAGACCTGTTGGGGCAGGAGCCCGTCGGCAGTACTAGGGGTGGGCGACCGGATAGGGGGATCCGGCAGTGCCCGGTGCTACAGGGTGCTGCGGGGTGTTGAGCGAGCCTCAGGCTTCGCTGCGCTGCTGCGGAATGCCCGCCAGCAGTGCGCGAACCTCGGCCTCGCGGTAACGGCGGTGCCCACCCAGCGTGCGGATGGACGTGAGCTTGCCCGCCTTCGCCCAACGGGTCACCGTCTTCGGGTCGACACGGAACATCGTGGCAACCTCGGCAGGGGTCAGCAGCGGCTCGGCATCAGGGGTGCGAGCGGTCATGAGCGGCCTCCTCGGGAGAACCGAACCATCTCGGTTCTTTCCTCTAAATTCTGCACCTTGACCCGCGTTGCCCGAAATGGCAGAAGCGGGCCGAGTCGGTTATAGGACGAACGGCTTGTCCTCGGCACTACAACTACACCATCCGTCCAGCCACGTCGGCCAAACCGATGGAATTGCCCTCGCAGGTGTTCATCAGCGGCGGAAGTCGATGGACCATGCCATAACGGACAGTCACGCCACTGTGACGATCAGTCACAGGGCGATCAGGAGTCCTCAGACCCCCCATAGAGTGCAATGCTGAGCGTTCCGCCCATACTTGGGCGGAAGGAACCCTCCCCGGACTCCTTGTCCTATTTTGGCACGAGGGTGGGTGTTGGACGCAAGGGTGCGGTTAGTGCTGTCCGTCACGCTTGAGCCAAAGGCCCGGATCGGGACCAACGTCCTCCCACCTCACATGCCGAAGGACCCGGCCGCCGGCACATGCCAACGGAGCCACTCCGTCCGGAAGTGTTGAAGATCATTTACACCGGCCGGACATGTCTTGTCGATACCGACCTGACGAAGATGCCCGACTGATGTCAGTTCGCGAAGCGCAGGTCCCTGACGGCCCGCCACCGCTCGGCGAGCCGCCCGTACGCCTCGCTCGCCGCCTCGCCGTCGCCGGCCCTGAGCGCGGCGAGCCCCTCCGCCAGCTGCGCCGCCGACCGGTCGCCGGCCAGCCACTCCTCGCCGACCAGGTGCACCAGACCGCCGAAGTCCAGCTCCACCAGCGCCCGCGGGTGGAACTCCTCCAGCCATCGCCCCACGTCGATCAGACCCTCCGTCATGGGGCCGTCGTCCACCGACTCGCGCAGCGCCCGCAGCGCCCGCGCGAGCCGCCGGCGCGCCTGCGCCATCGTCGTCCGGTAGCGCAGCACCGGCTCCCGGCCGGCGGCCGCGTCCCCCGGCTCGTACTGCCGGTCCTCGTCGCCGAAGAGCGCGAACCAGCGCAGCGGCACGTGCCACAGCCCGGTCCGGATCCACGGCCGCGCGTCCGGGTGCCGCTCCAGCCACCGCTCGTGATCGCTCACCGCCTGCGCCTGCACCACCGGCGGCAGCATCGCGTCGAGCACCGCCGCCGGATACCCCTCCGCCACCAGCTCCCGCAGCGCCAGCCAGCCCCGCAGCCGGGTCCGCCACGGGCAGACCACGACCACGCCGTCCAGATGGGCGACGAACGCCTCGCCGCTCTCGTGCACCGGCACCGGCACCGGAGGCGTCGGCAGCAGGTCGGCCAGCGACCGCCGCAGCTCCTCCTGGGCCCCGGGGGTCCGCGGGCGGCGGGCGTACCGGGCCCAGTGGGTCCGCTCCGGCTCGGGGAACGCGGCCAGCGGCTCGTACACCCGCAGATAGGACGCGTAGGGAACGGGGACCGTGGGGGCGACCGACATGTCGCGAATCCTTCCACGGAGGTACTCCGGGAGGGGGTGATCCTGAGCACTGCGGCCGATCTACGCCCAGGTAGGACTTACTCTCGTGCCGAACTGGTCCTCCCCCACCCACAGGGAGGCCGAAACCGCCGCTTCGTACTTGGGAGTCACCACCGTGACCGATGTGACCGGCGTTCCTGTCGACGTACTGAACACTCTGTTCCACTCGGAGCAGGGTGGCCACGAGCAAGTCGTCCTCTGCCAGGACCGCGCATCCGGCCTCAAGGCCGTCATCGCCCTCCACTCCACCGCCCTGGGCCCCGCCCTCGGCGGCACCCGTTTCTACCCGTACGCCACCGAGGCCGAGGCGATCGCCGACGCGCTCAACCTCTCCCGCGGCATGTCGTACAAGAACGCCATGGCCGGTCTCGACCACGGCGGCGGCAAGGCCGTCATCATCGGCGACCCGGAGAAGATCAAGACCGAGGAGCTGCTGCTCGCCTACGGGCGCATGGTGGCCTCCCTCGCCGGCCGGTACGTCACGGCCTGCGACGTCGGCACCTACGTCGCCGACATGGACGTCGTCGCCCGCGAGAACAAGTGGACCACCGGCCGCTCCCCCGAGAACGGCGGCGCCGGCGACTCCTCCGTCCTCACCGCCTACGGCGTCTTCCAGGGCATGCGCGCCTCCGCGCAGACCCTGTGGGGCGACCCGACGCTGCGCGGCCGCAAGGTCGGCGTCGCCGGCGTCGGCAAGGTCGGCCACTACCTCGTCGAGCACCTCCTGGAGGACGGCGCCGAGGTCGTGATCACCGATGTGCGCGAGGAGTCGGTGCGCCGGATCACCGACAAGCACCCGCAGGTCACCGTGGTCGCCGACACCGACGAGCTGATCCGCGTCGAGGGCCTCGACATCTACGCGCCCTGCGCGCTGGGCGGCGCACTGAACGGCGACACCGTGCCGTTCCTCACCGCGAGCATCGTCTGCGGCGCGGCCAACAACCAGCTCGCCCACCCCGGCATCGAGAAGGACCTCGTGGAGCGCGGGATCCTCTACGCGCCCGACTACGTGGTCAACGCCGGCGGCGTGATCCAGGTGGCCGACGAGCTGCACGGCTTCGACTTCGACCGCTGCAAGGCGAAGGCCACGAAGATCTTCGACACCACCCTGGAGATCTTCGCACGTGCGAAGGCCGACGGCATTCCGCCGGCCGCGGCGTCCGACCGGATCGCCGAGCAGCGGATGGCGGAGGCCCGCCGCCGCTGAACCGGGGCGCCGCCACGGGCGGCGCCGCGCCCGGGGCCGGCCCGTCGCCGGGGAGACTTCACTCACTCCCCTCGGCGGGTCGGCCCTCCAGAAGAGGTTAAAATCGCGATTGACCAGCGAGGAAAGGGCACCTCGAAGGTTCTGTACCGGGGTATGTGATGCGCGCGGCGTACCGTAGACCCGCAGAAACAGGTACCGTTGAAGCCCTACGGACCGGTCTCTCTGTCGAGAGTCCGTTCCGAATCATGAACGCGTGTCAAGACTCTGGGGCCACCGAGCCCCGTCACCGAGGGGGTCGAGCCATGGGGCGCGGCCGGGCAAAGGCCAAGCAGACCAAGGTCGCCCGCCAGCTGAAGTACAGCAGCGGCGGGACGGACCTGACGCGTCTGGCCAATGAGCTGGGCGCATCGACTTCGAGCCAGCCGCCGAATGGCGAGCCGTTCGAGGACGACGACGAGGAAGACGACCCGTACTCCCAGTACGCGGATCTCTACAACACGGACGACGAGGACGAGGACGACGAGTCCGGTCCTGCTGCGTCGCCGCGTCGCGCTTGACCTTCTGAATCACCGAAACCCGGTCCGGGCTCTCCCGGCCGGGTTTCCGTGCTGTCCGCACCCGGTGCGCCGGGCCGGCGGCCCGCACCACGCGAACGGGGCGCCCCTCAGGAGCGCCCCGTCACGTCGTGCCGTGTCCGACCTACCGGGCGTAGTCCCCGACCAGCTCGGCGCCGGTGGTGTGCGCCCCGCGCTCGGTGATCTCGCCCGCGACCCAGGACTCGACCCCGCGGTCGGCCAGCGTCGTCAGCGCCGCGTCCACGGACTCCGCCGGGACGACGGCCATCATGCCGACGCCCATGTTCAGCGTCTTCTCCAGCTCCAGGCGCTCCACCTGACCGGCCTTGCCGACCAGGTCGAAGATCGCGCCCGGGGTCCAGGTCGAACGGTCGACCGTGGCGTGCAGGCCGTCCGGGATCACCCGGGCCAGGTTGGCCGCGAGGCCGCCGCCCGTGATGTGGCTGTACGCGTGGACGTCCGTGGTCCGGGTGAGGGCCAGGCAGTCCAGCGAGTAGATCTTCGTAGGCTCCAGGAGCTCCTCGCCGAGGGTCCGGCCGAGCTCCTCCACCTGCTGGTCGAGGGTCATGCCGGCGCGGTCGAAGACCACGTGCCTCACGAGCGAGTACCCGTTGGAGTGAAGACCGGACGAGGCCATGGCGATGACCGCGTCCCCCGAACGGATGCGGTCGGCGCCGAGCAGCCGGTCGTACTCCACGACACCCGTGCCGGCGCCGGCGACGTCGAAGTCGTCCGGGCCGAGGAGGCCCGGGTGCTCCGCCGTCTCGCCGCCGACGAGGGCGCAGCCCGCCAGGACACAGCCCTCGGCGATGCCCTTCACGATGGCGGCGACCCGCTCGGGGTGGACCTTGCCGACGCAGATGTAGTCGGTCATGAAGAGCGGCTCGGCACCGCAGACGACGATGTCGTCCATGACCATCGCGACCAGGTCGTGGCCGATCGTGTCGTACACGCCCATCTGGCGGGCGATGTCGACCTTGGTGCCGACGCCGTCGGTCGCCGAGGCGAGGAGCGGACGCTCGTAGCGCTTGAGGGCGGAGGCGTCGAAGAGGCCGGCGAAACCGCCGAGGCCGCCGAGGACCTCGGGGCGCTGCGTCTTCTTCACCCACTCCTTCATCAGCTCGACGGCGCGGTCGCCCGCCTCGATGTCGACGCCCGCGGACGCGTAGCTGGCGCCGCCTGCGGCACTGGGGGTCTGAGACATGGGTTCAGAACTTTCGTGTCGTGACTGCTCGCACGGCGGCTGCAGCGGGGTCTTACGGGCGACGCAGGGCGTCGGAGGCCGCGGTGGCGGCCGGGCCGGCGGCCAGCTCGGTCTCCAGCAGCTGCTTGCCCAGCAGCTCCGGGTCCGGAAGCTCCATGGGGTACTCGCCGTCGAAGCAGGCACGGCAGAGATTGGGCTTCTGGATGGTGGTCGCCTCGATCATCCCGTCGATGGAGATGTACGAGAGCGAGTCCGCGCCCAGCGACTTGCCGATCTCCTCGATCGACATGCCGTTGGCGATCAGCTCCGCGCGGGTCGCGAAGTCGATGCCGAAGAAGCAGGGCCACTTCACCGGCGGCGAGGAGATCCGGATGTGGATCTCGGCCGCGCCGGCCTCGCGGAGCATCTTGACCAGGGCGCGCTGGGTGTTGCCGCGGACGATCGAGTCGTCGACGACCACCAGGCGCTTGCCCTTGATGACGTCCTTGAGGGGGTTCAGCTTCAGCCGGATGCCGAGCTGGCGGATGGTCTGCGAGGGCTGGATGAAGGTGCGCCCGACGTAGGCGTTCTTCACCAGGCCGGCGCCGAAGGGGATCCCCGACGCCTCGGCGTATCCGATGGCGGCCGGGGTGCCCGACTCCGGAGTCGCTATCACCAGGTCGGCCTCGACCGGCGCCTCCTTGGCGAGGCGGCGGCCCATCTCCACGCGGGAGAGGTAGACGTTCCGGCCGGCGATGTCCGTGTCCGGGCGAGCCAGGTACACGTACTCGAAGACACAGCCCTTGGGCTTCGCTTCCGCGAATCGCGAGGTGCGGATGCCGTTCTCGTCGATCGCGATCATCTCGCCCGGCTCGACCTCGCGGACGTAGCTGGCACCGCAGATGTCGAGAGCGGCGGACTCGGAGGCGACCACCCAGCCGCGCTCCAGACGACCGAGGACCAGCGGGCGGATGCCCTGCGGGTCACGGGCCGCGTAGAGCGTGTGCTCGTCCATGAAGACGAGGGAGAAGGCACCCCGGACGTCGGGGAGGATCTTCGCGGCCGCCTGCTCGATGGTGAGCGGCGTGCCGTCCTCGTCGACCTGCGCGGCGAGGAGCGCCGTCAGGAGGTCGGTGTCGTTGGTGGCCGCCACACGAGTGGTCCGGCCTTCCTTCTTGGGAAGGTCGGCGACCATCTCGGCGAGCTGCGCCGTGTTCACCAGGTTTCCGTTGTGGCCGAGCGCGATCGAGCCGTGGGCGGTTGCCCTGAACGTCGGCTGCGCGTTCTCCCACACGGATGCCCCGGTGGTCGAGTAGCGGGCGTGACCGACCGCGATATGACCTTGGAGGGAACCGAGAGAGGTCTCGTCGAAGACCTGGGACACGAGGCCCATGTCCTTGAAGACGAGGATCTGGGAGCCGTTGCTGACCGCGATTCCCGCGGATTCCTGGCCCCGATGCTGGAGGGCGTAGAGCCCGAAGTACGTGAGCTTTGCGACCTCTTCACCCGGAGCCCAGACGCCGAAGACGCCGCAAGCGTCCTGGGGGCCCTTCTCGCCGGGAAGCAGATCGTGATTGAGTCGACCGTCACCACGTGGCACGTTCCCGAGTGTAGACGGGCTCGACCACTGGTCCGAATTGAGGAAAAGCAGGACCCTCCCCACTCGTGCGATCGCACGAAATGATCATCTTTGGCCTGGAGGGGCCTACGAAGCAGGCGCGCGAAGGGATTCCGCCTCCGGGCCCCCGACGAGCGGACGCTCGTACCAGGCCCGGAGCACCCTCGCGATGTGACGGAGTTCGCAGTCACCGCCCCCTCAGGAGGTGGCCGCCGTCGCCGTGAACCCCTCACCCGAGGCGTCCGTGAGGGTCAGCGTTCGGTGGTTCAGCCGATACGTCAGCGGGCCGTCGAGGAGCGCGTACAGCTTCGTCTCCAGCTCCATCTGCGGGCCGGTGCACATCATGCGGGTCGTCGCCGCCGGACCCTCGACCGTGAGCGTCCGGTCGTCGACCCGGGCCTTCGCCGAGAAGTTGTTGCACCCCAGGTTCCCGGACATCCGGCCGTCCGCGCCCAGCACCAGCCGCGCCTTGCCCTCGCCCCCCGCCGGCAGCGAGGCCGTGCTCGTCCCGGAGACCAGCCCGTCGATCTTCCAGGTCGTGCCGCGCAGCTCGGCCGGCGGCTCCGCCGTCAGCTCCAGGCCCTTGCGGCCGTCGGACGACTCCAGGCGCAGGGTGTCGTCCTTCGTCGTCGCCTCCAGCCGGCCCGAGAGGGCCTTCAGGAGCTCCTGCTCGAAGCGCTGCCGGTCGGCGGCGCACCCCATCTCGGTGACCTCCTGCGGCGTGACGGTGACCCCGCCGCCCTGCACCACGACGGCGGCGCCGAACGTGTTGCAGCCGGTGTTCCCCCGGGCCCGGCCGTCCTTCCCGAAGTCGAGACGCGCACCGTCGGGCGCGGCGGACCTGCGGCCGTCGACCGTGACGGCGTCCACCGTCCAGGAGGTGCCGGCCACCGGCACGTCCGGACGGACGGTGTCCGCGCCGGAGCCGGAGCCCGCCCCTCCTTCCGTACCGCAGGCGGGGAGCAGCAGAAGAGGGACCAGGACGACGAGTGCGCGTGTCTTCGGCATGCAGGTCTGACGGGCCGCCCCGCCGAACGGTTCCGGAGGGGCGTCGTCCCCCCAGGAGGTGACCTGACGATCAGGCCGAGCCGACAACCCCCAGGAGGTGCCCTGACGATCAGGCCATCACGGGCAGCAGGGCGCCGAGGTCCGCCCGTTCGCCGCTCGCGCTCACCCGGGCCGCGTCCAGCTCCGCCGCCCACTCCGCCCGGCCCGTCGCGAGCCTGACCCACGTCAGCGGGTCCGTCTCGACCACGTTGGGCGGGGTGCCCCGTGTGTGACGCGGGCCCTCCACGCACTGCACCACCGCGTACGGCGGGATCCGGACCTCCACCGCCCCGCCGGGCGCCTTCGCCGCGAGCGCGTCGGCGAGCAGCCGCGTACAGGCGGCCAGGGCCTGGCGGTCGTACGGGATGCCGGCGCCCGTCGCCGCGTTCAGGTCGTCGGTGTGCACGACCAGTTCGACGGTCCGGGTGACGACGAAGTCCGCGAGGGTCATGGCGCCGAAACTCACGGGCAGGAGACGCTCGTCGTCGGCGTCCGCCATCGCCCGCCCGTAGTCGTCCGCCACGCGCGCGTAGAGCCCCGGCAGGTCGGAGGCGTCGATGCCGCGGGTGTGCTCGTCGATCCGCCCCGCGCCCCCCTCCGTCACCGACGGCCAGTCGAGCAGCGCGAGCCGGTCCTTCCCCCGCTCCGGGGCCTCCATGAGCAGCGGCACCGAGTCGACCATCCACGCGACGTGCGCCGCCAGATCCCTCACCGTCCACTCCCCCAGCCGCGTCGGCCCGTCGAGCTGTTCGGGCGAGAGCTTCTCCACCGCCGTGCGGACGTGCGCGAACTGCGCGAGCACGGCGGCCCTGGTCCTGGCGGAGTCGTAACTACGGTTGCGCTTCTTGGCCGGTGGCATGGGGGCGAGGGTAGTCGGAGACTGGAGGGGGAGGCCCGTCCGCAGCACACCCATCCGTACGGAGAGGGGCCGATCGGCCATGACCGAGCACCCTGACGCAGCCTTGGTCCGACGGGGATTCGACGCATGGACCAAGGGAGACATGGAGACCGTCGGCACCCTGATGACGGCGGACTGTACGCATCACTCGCCCGGCGAGAGCCAGATATCCGGGCACTACAAGGGCCGGGACAACGTCCTCGCCATGTACAGGAAGATGTTCGAGCTCACCGGCGGCAAGATGCGCGTCGAGCTGGACTCCATCACCGTCGACGGACGCGGCCACGCCGTGGCCTCCAACAAGTTCTACGCCGAACGCGGTGACCGCGGCATCGAGATGAAGGGTGCGCTCGTCTTCACCATCATGGGCGGCAAGATCTCCGACATCGACGAGTGCGTCGAGGACATCGCCCAGTCCGACGCCTTCTGGGATACGGCCGGCTGAATGCGCACAGCCCCCGCCCGGGAAGGGCGGGGGCTGTCGCGTACAGCCGGGGCGTCAGGCCAGCAGGGCCGGGATCGTCGCCTCGTGCGCCTCGCGCAGCTCCGTGAGGGAGAGCGCGAACTCGCCCTGCACGTCGACCGCGTCACCGTCGACGACACCGATGCGGGTCGCCGGCAGACCGCGCGCACCGCACATGTCGGTGAAGCGGAGTTCCTCGCTGCGCGGGACGGCGACGACCGCACGGCCGGCCGACTCGCTGAAGAGGAACGTGAAGGTGTCCAGACCCTCGGGGACGACCAGCCGCGCGCCGTTCCCGCCGCGCAGGCAGGACTCGACGACCGCCTGGACCAGACCGCCGTCGGACAGGTCGTGCGCCGCGTCGATCATGCCGTCGCGGGACGCCGAGATCAGGATCTCGCCGAGCAGCTTCTCCCGGTCGAGGTCCACGGCCGGCGGCATGCCGCCGAGGTGCCGGTGGATCACCTCGGACCAGGCCGAGCCGCCGAACTCCTCACGCGTGTCGCCCAGCAGGTAGAGGAGCTGGCCCTCTTCCGCGAAGGCGATCGGCGTGCGGCGGTTGACGTCGTCGATCACACCGAGCACGGCCACGACCGGCGTCGGGTGGATGGCGACCTCGCCGGTCTGGTTGTACAGCGACACGTTGCCGCCGGTGACCGGGGTGCCCAGCTGCAGGCAGCCGTCCGCGAGACCGCGGGTGGCCTCGGCGAACTGCCACATCACGGCCGGGTCCTCGGGCGAACCGAAGTTCAGGCAGTCCGAGATGGCCAGCGGCTTGGCACCGGAGGCGGCCACGTTGCGGTACGCCTCCGCCAGCGCGAGCTGCGCACCCGTGTACGGGTCGAGCTTCGCGTACCGGCCGTTGCCGTCGGTCGCCATGGCCACGCCGAGGTTGGTCTCCTCGTCGATCCGGACCATGCCCGCGTCCTCGGGCTGCGCCAGGACCGTGTTGCCCTGCACGAACCGGTCGTACTGGTCCGTGATCCAGGACTTCGACGCCTGGTTCGGGGACGACACCAGCTTCAGGACCTGGTCCTTCAGCTCGGCGCCGGTCTGCGGCCGGGGCAGCTTGCCGGCGTCGTCGGCCTGGAGCGCGTCCTGCCACTCCGGGCGCGCGAACGGCCGGTGGTAGGTCGGACCCTCGTGGGCGACCGAGCGCGGCGGCACGTCGACGATCTGCTCGCCGTGCCAGAAGATCTCCAGGCGCTCGCCGTCCGTCACCTCACCGATGACGACCGCGATGACGTCCCACTTCTCGCAGATCTCCAGGAAGCGGTCGACGTGCTGCGGCTCGACGATCGCGCACATGCGCTCCTGCGACTCGCTCATGAGGATTTCCTCGGGCGAGAGCGTCGCGTCGCGCAGGTGGACCTTCTCCAGGTCCACGTGCATGCCGCCGGAGCCCGCGGAGGCCAGCTCGGACGTGGCGCAGGAGAGCCCGGCGCCGCCGAGGTCCTGGATGCCCGCGACCAGCTTCTCCCCGAAGATCTCCAGGGTGCACTCGATGAGGAGCTTCTCCTGGAACGGGTCGCCGACCTGGACGGCGGGGCGCTTGGTGGGCTTGGTGTCGTCGAAGGTCTCGGACGCGAGGACCGAGACGCCGCCGATGCCGTCGCCGCCCGTGCGGGCGCCGTAGAGGATGACCTTGTTGCCGGGGCCGGAAGCCTTGGCGAGGTGGATGTCCTCGTGCTTCATCACGCCGATGCAGCCGGCGTTGACGAGCGGGTTGCCCTGGTAGCAGGAGTCGAAGACGACCTCGCCGCCGATGTTGGGCAGGCCCAGGCAGTTGCCGTAGCCGCCGATGCCGGCGACGACACCGGGCAGCACGCGCTTGGTGTCGGGGTGGTCGGCCGCACCGAAGCGCAGCGGGTCGACGACCGCGACCGGGCGGGCGCCCATGGCGAGGATGTCGCGGACGATGCCGCCCACGCCGGTGGCCGCGCCCTGGTAGGGCTCGATGTACGAGGGGTGGTTGTGCGACTCCACCTTGAAGGTGACCGCGTACCCCTGGCCGACGTCGACGACGCCCGCGTTCTCGCCGATGCCGACGAGCATGGCGTCGTTCTCGGGGGTCTTCTCGCCGAACTGCTTCAGGTGGACCTTGCTGCTCTTGTAGGAGCAGTGCTCGGACCACATGACCGAGTACATGGCGAGCTCGGCGCCGGTGGGACGGCGGCCGAGGATCTCGCGGATGCGCGCGTACTCGTCCTCCTTGAGGCCGAGCTCCTTCCAGGGCTGCTCGCTGTCCGGCGTCTCGCTCGCGTGCTTGACGGTGTCGAGGCTCATCAGGCGTTGACCAGCTTCTTGAGGATCGAGGTGAAGAAACCGAGGCCGTCCGTCTTGCCGGTGCCGATCAGCGGCTCGACGGCGTGCTCGGGGTGCGGCATGAGGCCGACCACGTTGCCCGCGGCGTTGGTGATGCCCGCGATGTCGCGCAGCGAGCCGTTGGGGTTCACGTCCAGGTAGCGGAAGGCCACCCGCCCCTCGGCCTCGAGCTCGTCGAGCGTGCGCTCGTCGGCGACGTAGCGGCCGTCCATGTTCTTGAGCGGGACCTCGATCTCCTGGCCCGCGGAGTAGTCCGAGGTCCAGGCGGTCTCCGCGTTCTCCACCCGCAGCTTCTGGTCGCGGCAGATGAAGTGGAGGTGGTTGTTGCGCAGCATCGCGCCCGGCAGCAGATGGGCCTCGGTGAGGATCTGGAAGCCGTTGCAGATCCCGAGGACGGGCATGCCCGCCTTCGCCTGCTCGATGACGGTCTCCATCACCGGCGAGAAGCGGGAGATGGCTCCGGCCCGCAGGTAGTCGCCGTAGGAGAATCCACCGGCCAGGACCACGGCGTCGACCTGCTTGAGGTCCTTGTCGCGGTGCCAGAGCGAGACGGGCTCGGCGCCCGCGAGGCGGGCGGCACGCAGCGCGTCCTGGTCGTCGAGCGTTCCGGGGAACGTGACGACGCCGATGCGTGCGGTCACGACTCCACCTTCACGATGAAGTCTTCGATCACGGTGTTGGCAAGGAAGGTTTCGGCCATCTCATGGATGCGGGCGAGGGCGGCGTCGTCGACCGGCCCCTCCACCTCCAGCTCGAAGCGCTTCCCCTGACGGACGTCGGCGATTCCGGCGAATCCCAGGCGGGGCAGTGCACGCTGCACCGCCTGCCCCTGAGGGTCGAGGATCTCCGGCTTGAGCATGACGTCGACTACGACGCGTGCCACTGGCACTCCCGGTGGTGTGTTGCGTGGGCGGTTCCCTCAGCGTACCTGCCTCCAAATTCTACGCGGGTAGAGATCTGAAGGATCCTACAAAAGGCCGGTTCGATGCGACGTGCGCCACACGAACACCCTCCACGCGCCGGACCGGCGCTCCCCACGCAAAATTCCAGTGAAATATTGCGGACCGCAATGCACCGGGACACGCTGAAACAATTGGCAGGGCTTCACAATGCGACACCTGCCGCTGTACAAAGGAATCCAGAAGAAAGCAGCATTGTCCCGGCACAGCCGTACGGTCGGCATCGCAGCACGTCAGAGGCGCCACAAGCGTCCTCGCGACCTCGGTGGCCGCAGGAAAGGACCGATATCCGTGGCTCAGCGTGTGGTGGTCACCCTCTCCGACGACATCGACGGCGGAGAAGCTGCAGAAACGGTCGCGTTCGGCCTTGACGGGAAGATGTACGAGATCGACCTGAATGCTGCCAATGCAAAGAAACTCCGCAAGACCCTCGCTCCCTACCTCGCCGCCGGGCGCAAGCTCCCCGCCCGGCTGGCGGCCGGCCGGGGCCCCGCGGTGCAGAGCTTCACCCACACCGACCTCGCCCCCGACCCGGCGGCGGTCCGCGCCTGGGCCCAGTCCAACAAGATGGACGTCCCGGCCCGCGGCCGGATCCCGAAGCGGGTCTACGAAGCCTTCCGCGCGGCGAGCTGAACGACCGTTCAGGGGCCGGGGCGACGACCCGGCCCCTGACCTCGGCCCGAGGCGATTTGCATTGCACCCCCGATGATCCGGTAGAGTCTGGATCACGCCGAAGGGCAAGGCCGCAAAGCCGAGTCCGACGCAGCGTGCGGGTGTAGTTCAGTAGTAGAACATCCCCCTTCCAGGGGGAAGGCGCAGTGTGCAATTCCTGTCACCCGCTCTGCATCGCTCGACCGACCACTCCGGTGGATCAGGTAGAGTGGTGCTCGCACCGCCCGGTGAAAGCCGAGCGGCAGCAATGCGGACGTGGCTCAGTTGGTAGAGCATCACCTTGCCAAGGTGAGGGTCGCGAGTTCGAATCTCGTCGTCCGCTCAGGAAGATCGAAGGCCCCGGTTCTCACGAACCGGGGCCTTCGTCGTACCCCCGGAAGTCCCTGCCCGAGGGCCGGCCGACCACTGTGAAGCAGCCCACGGAAAAAGGGTGTCACGAGCACCCGGGGCGTTGGGTATAGTTAGCAGCGCGCTACGGCGCATGCGGACGTGGCTCAGTTGGTAGAGCATCACCTTGCCAAGGTGAGGGTCGCGAGTTCGAATCTCGTCGTCCGCTCCATGAAGAAGCCCCCCGGTCATTCGACCGGGGGGCTTTCTCGTCTCCTAGGACCAGCGGTTTCCGGTCAGGAGCTCGTACGCCTCCAGGTACTTGGCGCGGGTGGCGTCCACGATCTCCTGGGGGAGCGGCGGCGGGGGCTGCTCGCTCTTGCGGTCCCAGCCGGAGGCCGGCGACGTCAGCCAGTTCCGCACGAACTGCTTGTCGTACGAGGGCTGGGCGCGGCCCGGCTGCCACTGGTCCGCGGGCCAGAAGCGGGACGAGTCCGGGGTGAGGACCTCGTCGGCGATGACGAGCCGGTCGCCGTCGGGGGTGCTCTCGAAGCCGAACTCGAACTTCGTGTCGGCCAGGATGATGCCGCGCTCGCGCGCGATGTCACGGGCGCGGCCGTAGACGTCCAGCGTCGTCCTGCGCAGCAGCGCGGCCGTCTCGGCGCCGACCTGGCGGGCGACCTCCTCGTACGACACGTTCTCGTCGTGGTCGCCGACCGCGGCCTTCGTCGCCGGGGTGAAGATCGGCGCGGGCAGCTCGGAGCCGTCGCTCAGGCCCTCGGGCAGCGCGAGGCCGCAGACCGTGCGGCTCTCCTCGTACTCGACGAGGCCGGAGCCGGTCAGGTAGCCGCGGGCGACGCACTCGACCGGCACCATGTTCAGCGACTTGCAGATCAGCGTGCGGCCCGCCCAGTCGGCGGGGGCGCCGGCCGGGAGGTCGGTGGAGAGGACGTGGTGCGGCACCAGGTCGGCGAGCCTGTCGAACCACCACAGGGACAGCTGGGTGAGGACCCGGCCCTTGTCGGGGATCTCGGTGGGCAGGACCCAGTCGTACGCGGACATGCGGTCGCTCGCCACCATCACGAGGTCACCGGCCTCGTTCCGGTACAGGTCGCGCACCTTGCCCGTGTGGAGATGGGTGAGGCCCGGGACCTGGACGGGCTCGGGCTTTTCTACGAATCCGGACACGGTTCCTCCGCGTAGGTTGATCCAGGAGCCCTCTGATTCTCTCGCACCGGACCGGGCCGTCGGCGCCTGGGCCCGGTCGATGCCGCCCGGGACCTCCCGAAGGTCTTCCCGCAACCCGTCGGATCCGGTCAGTCCCTCTTGCAGATCCGGTCGAGCAGGTTGGCCGTGGCGCGCTGGACCCGGGCGTCGACGTGGCCCGGGCGGTCCAGCGCGGGCGACCAGGCGAAGGTGCCGGAGGCGAAGACCCAGGCGCCCGAGGGGGCCCGGTAGAGCGAGGTCTCCTGATGGCGCAGGGCACCCTCGCCGTCCCGGTAGGGCGAGTGCGCGAGCAGGATGCGGCCCTGGTGCTCGGGGAGCGCGGTGCGCGGGAAGTAGCGGTCGGCCTCGCCCGCCACCATGCCAGGGAGCTCGTCGCCGTCCCCGGCGCCGGTCGCGTCCCACAGCCAGTGGTCCGCGTTCCGCACGACCAGCGGGTGCGGTTCGGGCACCCGGCCCGCGTACTGGATGCCCAGGAGCTGCTGCTCTGGCCGGTCGACCTCCCGCCAGAGCGCGGGCCGGCCGGGGCCGCGCCTCTTCCGGCAGGTGAGCAGCCGGTCCGGCACTCCCGACGGCGACGGGCCGAGCTCCACCTGCCAGTACATGGTGTTCGCCGACAGGAAGACGAGCGAGGTGCCCTGGTCGCGGGCGAGTTCGGCGGTCCGGCGCATCGGCGCCGACCAGTACTCGTCGTGCCCCGGGAAGACCAGGCCCCGGTAGCGGCTCGGGTCCACCCGGCCCGCGTGCAGGTCACGGGTCTCCGCGTACGCGAGGTCGTAGCCGTACCGCTCCGCCCAGCGGATGAAGTCGTAGGCGTGCCCCACGTGCAGCGGCAGGCCCGCGCCCGCGTACGGCCGGTCGAAGGAGACGGTGACCGCCGCCTCCTCCTCGCCCAGCAGCCGGCCGTCCTCGTCCCACGCGTGGTAGAGGCTGGCGCCGGTGTGGCCGTCCTCCGGATAGAGGTTGTACGCCTGCCACGTCACGTCCGGCAGGACGAGGAGCAGGTCGGCCGGGTGGTTGTCGCGGACCGTGAAGGGGATGTGCGAGCGGTAGCCGTCGGCCGTGGTCAGCACGGCCACGTACGCCCCGATCGACCAGTACGACGGGACCTGCAGCCGCCAGGACTGCCACCAGTGGTGGCAGGAGACCGTGCGGTCGGCGGTGAGCGGTGCCGGCTGGACGATCCCGGAGAGGCGCGGACTGGTCGTGATCTTCGCCGCGCCGTCGCCGCCGTAGTGCCCGATCCGGTAGATGTCGACCGAGAACTGCTGCGGCGGGTCCACCGTGACGTGGAAATCGATCGACTCGCCCGGCGCGACCGCCCCGTCGGACGCGAACCCCTTGATCTGACGGCGGACGTCGTCGGCCGTGCGCGGGCCGCCCCTGCCGCCCCGGGCCAGGATCTCGTCCGCGTACCAGGGGACCATCTGGCCGGTGTCGTCGAAGTAGTTGTCCGAGCCGCGCAGCCAGGGCAGGGGTCCCTGGCCGAAGGGATCGCTCACGGCGTGCGCCAGCGCACCCGACTCCCACCGTCTGATCTGCTCCGCCCCCATGCTGCGCCCCTCCCTCGACTCCCCCGGTCGGCTGGCCTGCTCGTCGGCTTGTCGGCTGGTCGGTGCCGCTGGTTCTTGCCCTTGTCAGTGACGGTCTCCAGCACATCACATAACGCACGCACTCCGTCACCCTTCGTCGTGAATTGGCGAGAGTGGAAGCCGATCCTCCGCGTGGGCCCGGGAGTGGGCCCGGGCGTGCGCCCGGGTGTGGGCCTCCGTGTCGGAGGCTCAGACCAGGCGCACCGGCTTCTCCGGGCGCACCCCGGTGCGGGCGAGCCAGCGGCTCAGCGGTTCCGGGTCGCCGTCCTCGACCAGGGCGAGGACCTTCGGACCGAGGTCCGCCGCCCGCTCGCCGCCGACGATCAGCGCCGGCCCGTCGAGCCAGTCGAGCCCCGGCACGGCCTCCGCCGTGTCCACCGCGGCGCAGCACACCATCGCCGTCACGTGATCGGCGAGCAGGTCGCGGCCGGTCCGCGGCGGCTGGAGCGGGAAGAGCGGCAGGGGCCCGTCGGGGCCGCTGACCGCCGCAGGCGCGGCCGTCGCCTTCCGGCTCTTCTCCGCCGCCCGGGCGCTCTCGGCCGCGGCGACCCGCGCCTCCCGCGCGGCCTCCTCCCGCACGAGGAGAGCGCTGAGCGCCCCGGCGAGCGCCTCGGCGGCGGGATTGACGGGCTCGTCGTCGTCCAGGTGCGCGGGATCGAGGTCGGTGTGGGGGTCGGTGGCGGGATCGGCCTGAGCGGTATCGGCGGGAGCGGTTCCGGCGGGATCGGTGGCGGTCTCGGCGGGATCGGTGGCGGTCTCGGCCGTGCCGACGCGATCGGTGCCGGTCGAACCGGTGCCGGTCGAACCGGTGCCGGTCGAACCGGTGTCGGCCGGAGTGCCGCCGGGGAGCGGCCGAGCGGCGTCCGGAGCCGTCGGGTCGGTGGTGCCCGTCGGGGGCCTGGTCGTCGTCAGGTGGTCGATCACGCGGGTCAGGGTCGGGCCGGCGGGGTCGGGGGCGGTCCCGGCGGCGGAGGCGGCGACGCCGAGGCCGTCGAGCACCTGGTGCAGCCGGGCCGCGTCGGTACGCCACTTCCGGTCGACGACCTCCTCCGGGTACTGGCTCCACTCCACCGGGGACCAGTCGGGGCCGTGCTCGGCCGGGCCGCCGTGGAAGAGGCGGGCGGCGAGCAGCGAGGTGGCCTCGTCGACCGCGCCCGGCTCCTCCAGGAGGTCGCAGGCCGGACGCTCGCCGAGCCGGGAGGAGAACCCGTCGGCCAGCCGGTCGCGGCGGGAGAGCTCGGTCAGGGCGGAGACGACGCCCGCGTCGAGCTTGGCGGGCCATCGGCCCATCCGCCAGGCGGGCAGCGCGACCCGGGTCAGGAGCCGGTCCCAGCCCGCGTAGGCCAGGCCGACCTGCTCCTGGGCGACGATCCGGACGCCGTAGTCCACGGCCTGGGCGCGCTCCGAGCCGGCGGCGGCGACGCCGCGCTCCATCTCGGCGGCGTGCCCGCGGCAGGCGCGCAGCAGCAGGCGGGCGATCCGTCCGACGCCGTGGGCGCCGAGCCTGCGCAGCGGATCGAGTCCGGGCTTCTCGGGCACGGCGACGGCGGCGTCGAGGCCGCGGACGAAGCGGCGGGCCGCGGCTATGTCGGGATGCGCGGCAGGTCCCGTACCCGCGACGACCGGGGCGAGGACGGCGCGCAGCTCGGCGACGCGCATCCACCACAGGAACGGGGAGCCGATGACCAGGACCGGGGCGCCGTCGCCGGACACCGTCCGCCGGGCGCGGTGGGCCCGGTGCGTGCGGTCCTCCAGCCAGCTGTCGCAGTCGGGCGTCAGGGCTATCCCGGCCGGCGCGGGGACGTCGAGGCGGTCGGCCAGCTCCCGGACGAGCCGGTAGAGGTCGGGGGCGGCGGTCTCGGCGAGCTCCACCGTCGGCGTGGCGGCCGGACGGGCCCGGCCGACGACGAGGGCGACGGCCGTGGCGGCGACGAGGACGACGACGGCGAGGACCGTCACGACCCAGCGGGCCGTGTCCCAGGCCGCGCCGGTGAAGTGGCCGGTGACCCCGCCCGCGTACAGCACGACGGCCACGGCGGCGGGCAGCACCGCGAGGCCGAGTGCCCTGCCACGGACACGGAGGACGGCGAGGGCCCGGGAGCGCGCGGCGCGCGCACCCCACTCCTCGCCGACAGCGGCACCGGTACCGGACACGCCGTACATCACCCCCTCCTGCCCTCGACGGGACTGCCTGTGGCGGTGTTGCTCACTCCCCCACTGTGGCACCCGCCACCGACATCGCAATGCCGGTGGGCCAAGTGCCGGAACGCCTTCGCCGCACCCTAGTTGGGGCGTCGGCGGGCGTCATCCGTATGGCTGAGCCGTCACTCGATGGAATGGCTTTGGGCAAAGGTGATGGCGTTCAAGAGGCCGTGCGGTCCACGTCTTCGCCACCGCACGGCCTCAGGAGGAACGGGGCAGGATCAGCCCTCGGCGGCCTTCCGCGCGATGTCCGTCCGGTGCTGCGAGCCGTCAAGACGGATACGGCCGACCGCCGCGTACGCCCGCTCGCGGGCCTGGGTCAGGTCCGAACCGGTCGCGGTGACCGACAGCACCCGGCCGCCCGCGCTGACGACCTTGTCGCCGTCCCGCTTCGTGCCGGCGTGCAGCACGTACGCGTGCGGGGCGTCCTGCGCCGCGATGTCGTCCAGACCCTCGATCGGGTCGCCGGTCCGCGGGGTGTCCGGGTAGTTGTGGGACGCGACGACCACGGTGACCGCGGCGTCGTCGGACCAGTTCAGCGGGGCCTGGTCGGCCAGGGTGCCGTTGGCCGAGTTCAGCAGGACACCCGCCAGCGGGGTCTTCAGACGGGCCAGGACGACCTGGGTCTCCGGGTCGCCGAAGCGCGCGTTGAACTCGATGACCCGGACACCGCGGCCGGTGATCGCCAGACCCGCGTACAGCAGACCGGAGAACGGCGTGCCGCGGCGGCGCAGCTCGTCGACCGTCGGCTGGAGGACGGACCCGAGGACCTCCTCGACCAGCTTGGGGTCGGCCCAGGGCAGCGGCGAGTACGCGCCCATGCCGCCGGTGTTCGGGCCCTCGTCGCCGTCGAGCGCGCGCTTGAAGTCCTGCGCGGGCTGCAGCGGGAGGACGGTGGTGCCGTCCGTGATCGCGAAGAGGGACACCTCGGGGCCGTCGAGGTACTCCTCGATGACGACCCGGTCGCAGGCGAGCGCGTGCGCCCGCGCCTGCTCGACGTCGGCGGTGACGACGACGCCCTTGCCGGCGGCGAGACCGTCGTCCTTGACCACGTACGGAGCGCCGAAGGCGTCGAGCGCCTCGTCGATCTCCTCGGGGGTCGTGCAGACGTAGCTGCGGGCGGTGGGCACTCCCGCTCCGGCCATGACGTCCTTGGCGAACGCCTTGGAGCCTTCCAGCAGCGCCGCCTCCTTGGACGGGCCGAAGACGGGGACGCCGGCCGCGCGGACGGCGTCGGCGACACCCGCGACGAGCGGGGCCTCCGGGCCGACGACGACCAGCTCGGCACCGAGCTCGCCGGCGAGGCGCGCGACGGCGTCACCGTCCAGCTGGTCGACCGGGTGCAGCTCGGCGACCTCCGCGATTCCGGCGTTGCCGGGCGCGCAGTACAGAGCGGTGACGTCGGGATCGAGGGAGAGAGAGCGGCACAGGGCGTGTTCGCGGGCGCCGCCGCCGATGACGAGGACCTTCACGCCAGCCAGGGTAGCCCGCGGGCCGGGATGCCCCTTGTGCGGGCCACCGAGCGAGACGCCCCTACTCGTTCGTGTATTCCTCCACAACGGTCGCTCCCAGCTCGCGCACGATCAGGTCGTGCCCGGACAGCGCGGAGTCCACGAGGTCGGGGTCGTCCTCCTCCGGCACGTCGTCCTCGGGCGCCACGGGCTGCGGCGCCGGCGGGCTGTACGCGGGCGCGGGGGCCTGCGTAGGAGCCGCCTGCGGGAAAGCCGGCCCGGACGCCGCCTGCGGCTGTACGGGAGCGGGCGCGGGGGCCTGCTGGAAGGACGGGGCCTGCGCCGCGGGCCGGCCGCCGCCGAATCCGCCGGTGCCGCCCGAGCCGCCGAAGCCGGTCGCGGCGGGCGGGGGCGCGGCACCGCCCGAGGGGTCGATGATCGCCTCGATCTTCCAGTTCACGTGGAACTGCTCGGCAAGGGCCTGCTTCAGGACCTCCTCGCTGCCGCTGCTCGCGAAGTTGTCGCGGGCGCCGGCGTTCAGGAAGCCGAGCTGGAGCGTGGTGCCGTCGAAGCCCGCGACCTGCGCGTTCTGGCTGAGCAGGATCCAGGTGAACCTGCGCCGGTTCTTCACCGCGTCGAGGATCTGCGGCCACATGTTCCGCACCTGCGCCGTGTCCCCACCGCCGCCACCCGTCGGGGCCGGGGCCGGAGCGGACGGCTGCGCGGGAGCGGGGGCGGCGGCGGGCGGAGCCTGCGGAGCCGAGGCACCCGGCCAGGCGCCCGCGGGAGCCGACGCCGCCGGAGCGGCCGGGGCGGACGCGCCGGGCCACGCACCGGGCGCACCGCTGCCGGGCGCCGCGGCCCCCGGCCACGCGCCGGGCCGCGGGGCGGCGGGAGCGGACGGCTCCGCGACGGGCTGCGCCTGCACGGGAGCGGGGGCCGGCGCCGCCTGGACGGGCGCCGGGGCGGGCGGCGGCGGCGCCATCGGCGTGTGGGCCTCGGGCCCGGGCACGTACCCCATGGCGGGTGCCGGCGGCCCCTGCGTGAAGACGGGGGCGGGCGCGGCGGCGGCCCCGCGCTCCAGCCGGTCCAGCCGGGCCTGGAGCGAGCGCTCGTCGTCGAAGGCGGCGGGCAGCAGCACGCGCGCGCAGATCAGTTCCAGCTGGAGCCGCGGCGAGGTCGCGCCCCGCATCTCGGTCAGTCCGGCGTTCACCAGGTCGGCCGCGCGGCTGAGTTCGGCCGCGCCGAAGACGGACGCCTGCGCCTGCATCCGCTCGATCACGTCGACCGGGGCGTCGATGAGCCCCTTCTCGGCGGCGTCCGGAACCGCGGCCAGGATCACCAGGTCGCGCAGCCGCTCCAGGAGGTCGGCGACGAACCGACGGGGGTCGTTGCCACCCTCGATGACCCGGTCCACCACCTCGAACGCGGCGGCCCCGTCCCCGGACGCGAACGAGTCGACGACCGAGTCCAGCAGCGATCCGTCCGTGTAGCCGAGCAGCGACGTGGCCATGGCGTACGTCACACCGTCGTCGGTGGCGCCGGCGAGCAGCTGGTCCATCACCGACATCGAGTCACGCACCGACCCGGCGCCGGCCCGCACCACGAGCGGCAGCACGCCGTCCGCGACGGGGATGCCCTCGTGCCCGCAGACCTCGCCCAGGTACTCCCGCAGCGTGCCGGGCGGCACCAGCCGGAAGGGGTAGTGGTGGGTCCGCGACCGGATCGTCCCGATGACCTTCTCGGGCTCCGTCGTCGCGAAGATGAACTTGAGGTGCTCCGGCGGCTCCTCGACCACCTTCAGGAGCGCGTTGAAGCCCGCCGACGTGACCATGTGGGCCTCGTCGATGATGTAGATCTTGTACCGGCTCGACGCAGGCCCGAAGAACGCCTTCTCCCGCAGGTCACGCGCGTCGTCCACACCACCGTGCGACGCCGCGTCGATCTCGATCACGTCGATCGACCCCGGCCCGTTCCGCGCGAGGTCGCGGCACGACTGGCACTCCCCGCACGGCGTCGGCGTCGGCCCCTGCTCGCAGTTCAGGCAGCGGGCCAGGATCCGCGCACTGGTCGTCTTCCCGCAGCCGCGCGGACCGCTGAACAGGTACGCGTGATTGACCCGGTTGTTCCGCAGGGCCTGCTGCAACGGGTCGGTGACATGCTCCTGCCCGATGACCTCGGCGAAGGACTCGGGGCGATAGCGGCGGTAGAGCGCGAGAGACGACACATGTACGAGGTTATAGGCGCCCACCGACAACCCGGGAAAAACCGCCACCACCACGGGCCTGGCCCCCCGCGCCCCGTCCCCCGAGCGCCGGTCCGGTGGACCCTCGCGCCCCGTCCGTACGGCCCCGCCCCGCACGGGCACGGGCACAGCCCGGTCCCGCCCTGTCCCGGTCCGGCCCCGGAAACGCAAGCGCCCCCCACGCACCTGCCAGAGCCGACCTACCCTTGCTGCCTTCCGGCCCTGGGGGAGTTCAGTCAGATAGCACCGCGTGAGGGGCTTCGCTCAGCGTACCCGATCCCCGGCCCCCTCCGTCCCCCCGATCCCGCCCGAACTCCACCCGCACCCCCTCCCCGATCCCACCCCGAGGAACCTCGAACCGATCACGTTCGCGAGCACCCCTCAACGTCTTGTATTGTTTGCCGCGGAGGATTCGCCTAGTGGCCTAGGGCGCACGCTTGGAAAGCGTGTTGGGGGCAACCCCTCACGAGTTCGAATCTCGTATCCTCCGCCAGTGCCTCACCGGGCACGTTGTCGAAGGGCCCCACCGTTCGCGGTGGGGCCCTTCGACGTTCGGCGGTCACCGTCGTGGGAGCCCGAAGGCCGCGCCGCCGTTGCGCGCTGGTCGGAGTCGGGCCTCTTGCCACCGGGCTCATGCCTGGACTGTCCTTGTGGATGTGACCACACCGACCCCTCGGCGCCGGGCCGAACGGCGCGGACTGCGCCTGTGGAACGTCGGCCTCGTCCTCGTGCTGGCCTTCACGGCGGCGGTCCTGACGGCGGGCTTCGTCTTCTACACCGGCTGGGACCTTCTCGGCGCCCGGGAGCTCCAGCAGCAACCGAAGATCGACTCGAAGACGCTGTTCGACCTGGTGAAGCTGTCCTTCGGGGTCGTCGCGGGCGCCGGAGCCCTGGTGGCCCTGGTCGTCGCCTACCGCCGCCAGCGGGTGGACGAGGACGGCGCTCTGCGGGATGCCACCCGCCTGCACACCGAACGCTTCACCACGGCCGTCTCCCAGCTCGGCGACGACTCCGCCGCCGTCCGCCTCGGCGGCGTCCACGCCCTGGCCGGCCTCGCCGACGACGCCCCCACGCGCGAACTCCGCCAGACCTGCGTCGACGTGCTGTGCGCCTACCTCCGCCTGCCCTACGCGGCCGAAGCCGACCTCCCGGTCGGCGACACCGCTGCCCGGCACGCCTATCTGTCCTTACGGGAGGTACGCCACACCGTGATCCGGCTCGTCCGCGACCACCTGCGCCTCTCCGATCAACCGCACTCCTGGGGAGGGCTCCACCTCGACTTCACGGGCGTCGTCTTCGACGGCGGCGACTTCTCGAACGCGGAGTTCGCCGGCGGTACGGTCGATCTCTCCCAGGCGGTGTTCTCCGGCGGGAGGGTCGACTTCACAGGGACGCGTTTCCGCGGCGGCACGGTCGACTTCACCGGGGTGCACGTCTCCGGCGGCACGGTCGACTTCACCGGCGCCGTGTTCTCCGCCGGCGTGGTCGACCTCACCCGGGCCAGGTTCTCCGGTGGCCTGACCGACTTCACAGGGGTGACGTTCTCCGGCGGGCTGACCGATTTCAGCAAGGTGAAGTTCGCCGGTGGCATGGTCCTCTTCAACGAGGCCCGGTTCTCCGGCGGCGCGGTCGACTTCAGCGAAGCGGGGTTCTCCGGCGATCTCGTCTCCTTCGCGGAGTCGGCCTTCTCCTCCGGCACGGTCAGGTTCACCCGGGCCAAGTTCTCCGGTGGCACCGTCGACTTCCTCCACGCGGCCTTCCTCGGCGCGGACGTCGACTTCGCGGGCACGACCTTCAGCGCCGGGACGGTCAGCTTCGCCGAGGCACGGTTCTTCGGCGGAGACGTCGCCTTCACCCTGGCGCGGTTCTTCGGCGGCACGGTCGACTTCACCGGGGTGCAGTTCTCCGGCGGAGTGGTCGACTTCACGGAAGCCTCGTTCTCCAGAGGCCGGGTCGGCTTCACCGGCGCGATGTTCTCGAACAGCACGGTCGGCTTCACACGGGCGCGGCTCTCGGGCGCCACGGTCGACTTCGATCGCGCATCGGGCCGCTGCCCGATCGACCTCCCCCGCTCGCGACCGGTGCCCGGGCTCACCCTCCCCGACGTCTGGCGCACCGCCGGAAGCCCCTGATGCGGGCGGCCCTGCGATCAGGACGTCCGCCTCCGGCCCGTCTTCCTCGGGCAGAACGTGGGTCCGCCAGGGGACCGGAGGCGGGCGGGGCGCAGTCCGGGCGTTCGGCCGCTGGGTGGGGCGTCACCTCCGTCGTCGTTCCTCGCGATCACGTCCCGCTGGCGGTCACGGGCCGATAGCGTCTGCTCCGGACGCGCGGTCGGGGGACACGGGCGCCGGGCTCGGGGGGAGCGTGGGCATGCAGCCGCTGGCAGCGGACGATCCGCGGCAGGTCGGCGAGTACCGGCTGCTGCGGCAGCTCGGAGCGGGCGGGATGGGCCGGGTCTACCTCGGCCGGACCGCGGGCGGACGGACGGTCGCCGTCAAGGTGGTCCGCCTCGACCTGGCCGGCGACCCCGAGTTCCGGGCCCGGTTCCGCCAGGAGGTGGCCGCCGCCCGACGGGTCGGCGGCGCCTGGACGGCGCCGGTCCTCGACGCGGACACCGAGGGCGTGCACCCCTGGGTGGCCACCGGCTACGTCGCCGGGCCCGCGCTCACCGACGCCGTGCAGGACTTCGGCCCCCTGCCCGAGCCGGTCGTCCGTACTCTCGGCGTCGGCCTCGCCGAGGCGCTCGCCCATCTGCACGGCCTCGGCCTCGTCCACCGGGACGTCAAGCCGTCGAACGTCCTGCTGACCCTGGACGGGCCCCGGCTGATCGACTTCGGCATCGCCCGGGCCCTCGACGCCACCACCGTGCTCACCCGCTCCGGCGCGGTCTTCGGCTCCCCGGGCTTCATGTCGCCGGAGCAGGCGAACGGGCTCCCCGCCGGACCGGCCAGCGACGTCTTCTCGCTCGGCGCGCTCCTCGCGTACGCCGCGACGGGCACCATGCCCTTCGGCTCCGGAGTCAGCGCCCCCGTCCTCCTCTACCGCGTACTGCACGAGGAGCCCGACCTCTCCGAGCTCCCCGGCCCCCTGCACTCCCTCGTCCACGACTGCCTCGCCAAGGCCCCGTCCGCCCGCCCCACCCCCGAACGCCTGCGGAAACTCCTCGACGACGACGGCACCGCCGCCGCCCGGCTGGGACGCGGCGACTGGCTGCCCGTGGCCCTGGCGGCGGCGGTCGGGCGCAGCGCCGTCCAGCTCCTGGATCTGGAGGGAGAGGGCGAACCCGGGGAGAGGGAGACCGGGGAAGGGCGGGCCGGGGAGGGGGAAGGCGGGGAGGAGAAGACCGGGGAAGGGCGGGCCGAGGAGACGGGGACCGGGGTGAAGGGGGCCGGGGCTCCCCGTAGTCCCAGCGCTTCCGGGTTCGGGCCTCCCGTCGCGGCGGGGTTCGGCCCGCCGACCATGGCACCCGGGGGGCCGGCCGGGACGTACCCGCCGGTCCCGACCGCGGCCCCGATGTCGGGGCCGGCCGCCGGGGCGACCACTGGGCCGGTACCGATCGCCGGGCCGATCGCGACGGCAGCTGCGGCCCCCGCCCCGCCGGGCCATCCGCCGTCGGTGCCGGGGCATCCGCCGTACCCGCAGCGCGCGGGGGGCCGGCGCAGGTACGGCGTACCGCTCGCCGCGCTGGTCGGCGTACTGCTGCTGGGCGGCGGGTACCTGTTGTTCGACCAGTTGCGGGACGACGGCCGGCGGGACACCTCGGCGAACCCCCGGCAGACCACGCCGTCGGACGACTCCTCCGCGGACTCGTCCACGGGCTCCCCGACGGACTCGCCGACCGAGTCCTCCCCACCCGACACACCCGAGGACCCGCTGTCGGGCAGCCCCGATCCGAGCGGCGGCACTCCCGATCCGACCGAGGACAGCCCCGACCCCGACTCCACGGACACCCCGGGGCCGGACATCGTTCCCGCGAAGTACCTGGGGACGTGGGTCGGCAAGGGCAGGGGAACCGACGGGGAGATGACCACCGTCACCCTCACGATCGCCCAGTCGGCGTCGAGCGAGGAGAAGAGCAAGGTCCGCACCGAGACGCCGGCCACCGGCACCTGGTGCGAGGCCGCCTGGACGCTCACCGACGCCGACGCGAGCCGTGCCTCGTACGCGTCGCGGGTGACCCGCTCCTCACCCGGCGACCCGTGCGCCACCGACGAGTCGATCTACCGGCTGATCACGATGCAGCAGGACGGATCGCTCCACTACATGGACCTTCTCCAGCAGGACCGCTACATCGTGCTGCGCAAGAAGGGCTGAGCCGCGGCCCCACGGACCGCTCCCTGCCCGGACCTTCCTGCTACCGCGCCCAGGGCAGGACGCGGGTGCCCTCCGTGCCGGGGACGGAGGCGACGCCGTCCGCGCGCATGGCGACGTGCGCCTCGGCCGCCAGCGGGGCGTGGATCCGGCGGACGACGCCCGGCGGGAGTACGACCGTCTGACCCGCCCCGACCTTCTCGCTGTACGCCCCGCACGTGACCTCCAGAACCCCGGAGGTCACCGTCCACACCTGCTCACGGCTGACGACGTGCTCGGGACCGGTCTGACATGCCTCCATCTCGACGGTCCACGTGCTGAGTTCCGCGCTCCCGCGGCTCGGGGCCGCCAGGCCGGTCATCCGGGCGTTGGGGGAGGTGGTGACGTTCTCGTCGGTGGGCGTGATCACGTGCATGGCGAACTCCTCTGCGGTGGCGGTGGCGGTGGGGAGGGGCTCCTCGACGGCCGGCGTGGCCCATTCGACGAGTTGGACGACGACGCCGTTGGGGTCGGTGAGTTGCAACAGTCGCTCGCCCCAGGGCTCTTCGCGGAGCGGCATGGTGACGGGGGCGCCGGCCTCGACGAGGCGGCGCTCCTCGGCCTCGATGCCGGAGACGGTGAGGGCGAGGATCAGGCCCGAGGCCCGGCGGTCGCGCTGCTCGGGCGGGAGGACCTCGCTGCCGCTGCGGAGGAGCACGACGTCGGCCGCGGCGTCGTCGCGGCGGAGGGAGACGAAGCCGTCGGCGGCCATGGCGACCTCGTAGCCGAGGTGCGTACGGAAGAAGTCGCGGGAGGCGTCCACGTCGGCGACGGTCAGGGACAGCGTGGAGGTGGTGACGTGCATGGCGGCTCCCGACGGGTGAGAACGGACGGACGTGGCCGGCGAGGAGGGCAAGGACAGCGAGGACGGGAGGTGGTGCGGGTCCGGTCGATGCTCCTGCGCGCCCTGGGGCGCTGCGGGTGAGGCGACGTTCTGTATGTGGACTCCCTGGCGTGGTCGAGGACCTGGAACACGACGGTGCCGGCCGCGTTCGACCACCCGTCGTTCCCCGAGAATATTTTTGCAACGGACGTAAACTTAGATCCGACCACCCACGTCGGTCAAGAGTATTTTTGCCACGGGTGTAAGATTTTTCCATGGCTACCGAGATGGGACTCCGCGAGTCCAAGAAGCAGGAGACCAGGCAGCTGATCTCCGACTGCGCCACCCGGCTCTTCATCGACCAGGGCTTCGAGCGGACCACCATCGCGGAGATCGCCACGGCGGCGCGCGTGGCCAAGAAGACGGTCACGAACTACTTCCCGCGCAAGGAGGACCTGGCCCTCGACCACTTCGACGTCTTCACCCAGGGCCTCGGGCGGGCCGTCGCCGAACGCGCTCCCGACGAGGCCCCGCTCACCGCCCTCGCCCGCACCTTCCGCGCCGCCCTCCTCGCCCACGACCCCGTCGTCGGCTTCACCGGCCACGCGTTCGCCCGCATGGTCGCCGACAGCCCCACCCTCACCGCACGCCTCCGCGAGCTCCACGACCAGCGCGAGGAGGCGCTCGCCCAGGCGCTCACGGCGGCCATGCCCACGTCGGACGGCGACGGCTCCGCCCCCTCCATCGCCCCGCGCGCCGCCGCGGCCCTGATCGCCGCCGGTGACCGGCTCCTCTTCCGCCGCATCCAGGAACTCACCCTGGCCGGCCACGACGACCACCACATCGAAGCCACCCTGCTCCCCGAGGCCGACCACCTCCGCACCCTCCTCGCCGGCGCCCTCGGCGGCGACCCCGCCACCTGGTGAACACGCACGGACCCCGAGGGGCCCCACCCTGTACGGGCGGGGCCCCTCGGGGTCCGGTGGTACGCGGACGCCGAAGCGTCCCGCAGGCGTACGGGCTCCGGCCCGTCCCGCGTCAGCCGTTGACGACGATCGCGGCCGTGTTGTTGGTCAGGTCCGGGTCGAAGGAACGGACCGGCGGCTCGGACTGGTCGTTGTCCAGCGCCACCGTGGACCGGGACTTGCCGGCCCGGTCGATCCGCAGGTCGAAGCCGAAGGTGTGCGACGCGTTCTCGTACAGGTAGATCGGCGTCGTGCAGCGGTAGCGCGGCGCCCCCAGCTGCTGCTCCAGCCACTCGCCACCCTCACTGAGCGCCGAGCAGGAATCGGGCTTGGCCGTGACCGTCGTACCGGCCGGCACCCGCACGTCCACCGTCGCGGCCGGCTCGCCCGCACCGAGCGACGCGATCCACGCCGGCCCGCGGTTCTTCACCGTGACCTCCGCCCGCACGGTCGCCCCGACGGCCCCCTCGACCCGGCTTCCCCGCAGCCTGAGGTCGGCGGTGTTGGCGGCGTGCACGATCACCGAGCGGTAGTTGTCCTGCGGGTCCAGATCCGGCACGGGCGCCTCGACCGCCGTCCGGGCGCCGGTCTTCGCGGTCCCCGCGGCCGTGGCCGTCCGAAGCGCCGGCGCGGTCACCAGGTTCAGCTCGGCACCCGTCCCCGGCGTGAACGTCCGCCCCGCGCGCGCCGCCTCCAGCGCCTCCGCCGAGTACGGCTCCACCGAGTAGTCGTACCGGTCGTACAGCGCGTTCTTCCGCACCTTCAACGGGTTGGCCAGCGCGAACGAATCCCCCGGCGCGATCGGCTCGTCCAGCACGCACAGCGCCTCCGTACCGACCTCCGTGTCCAGGTACTCGCAGTTCGCCGGCCGCTCCACGAAACCGAGCCCCCGCGACGCGAACAGCCGCAGCAGGGCCCCCTGCGCCGTACGGTTCCCGTTGTTCGCCAGCGTCGCCGGCACCGTGATCCTGCTCCCCGGCGCCACACCGTCCCTCCGCGGCGACTGGCTCAGCGCCAGGTCCGGCCCGTCACCCAGCACGACCCGGGTCTCCCCCGGGTACGACTCCATCCCCCCGGCACTCGCCGTGTACCGCAGCACACCCTCCGCCCCGGCACCCGCACCCTCCAGCGCCCGCACCCCCAGCACCGCCGCCGTCACCGGCTCCGTCCCGACGAACGCCGGAACGTCACACACCGCCGACTCCACCGTCTCCACGACACAGTTCTCCGGCCACCTCACCTTCGCGAACGCCGCCAGCCCACTCGCGTCCACCCGGATCCGCCCCGCCCCGACCTCGTTCTCCTGGTTGTCGTGCGACACCTGAAGCGCCACGGACCTCTCCGGCCCCGCCGCCCCTCCCTCCGCCCCGCCCGGCAACACCAGCTCATACGGATTCGAGTACACCCACAACTGATCACTCACCGCCGCGGCCGGCCCCGCCGCCCCCACGCCCCACACCACGGACACCGCCACCGCCGGCACCACTGCCACACGAACCCGACGCGAAACACTCTGAGTTGTCATACCTCCCCTGACCCCCACACCCCCACGAAGGTTGTACGCACCCCATCCCCACCCCCCATTCACCGTTTCGGGCGGTCCTCCGAGGGAGGGACGTTCCTGCGCACTCCACCCCGTATCCCTGCCGCTACTTTCTGTGATGACCAGTCGGCTCGACCAAACAGGGGTTATCCATGCGGAAGTTGGCTACGGCGGTGGTGGCCGCGGGGCTGTTCTTCGGGGGGATGGGGGTGGCGATGGCGGACTCGTGGCACGTCTGGAAGATGGAGACACCAGGCGCCACCTTCGTCGGCAAGTACAGGTGGCAGCCGCAGAGCCAGCAGCCCAGCGGGCTTCAGGTACAGGGCAAGCTGACGGACTCATCGCCCGATGACGGCCACAACGTCTACCTCGAAGTCCAGATCGCCGCCTACCCGAAGGGCCGCATCAAGGGCGTACAGAAGAAGACCGTCAGGATCGATCGGGTCCTCAAGGACCCGGCACTTCTGGTGACCCGCGATGTGGAGGTTCAGCTCTGCCGGGACCGGGGAGCCCTGCGCCCGGACAACTGCGCGAAGCTGCAGAAGTTCTCACGTAGGTAATCGATGGTTACGGGAGCCGCCGGGGGGCGGCTCCCCTTTCTATGGAGCTCGCCAAGCGATGGACAGCATCCTCCGCGCCGAGGGCGTGGATCTCTTTTACGGTACTTACCACGCGGTCCGCAGCGCTGACTTCGTTCTTGAGCGGGGCGAGGTTGCCGCAATCATGGGCAGCAGTGGGTCCGGCAAGTCATCCCTCCTGTACTGCCTCGCAGGTGTCCTGCCACCAGCGAGCGGCCGAGTGGTTTTCGATGACATCGATCTCGGGTCACTCCCTGATGGCGAGTTGAGCGCACTGCGCCGGGAACGCCTCGGGTTTGTCTTCCAGTACGGAGAGCTACTTCCGGAGCTAACCGTCCAAGAGAACGCTGCCCTACCACTGCGTCTGGCTGGCATCAGCAAAGACCATGCTTATGCCGTCGCAGCACAGGTTTTGGGGCGGCTTGGGTTAGGCGATTTGCTGCGCCGCCGGACCTCCAAGCTGTCAGGCGGTCAAAGTCAACGCGTCGCGGTTGCACGAGCCCTGGTGCACAGGCCAGATGTGGTGTTCGCTGACGAGCCGACCGGGGCTCTGGACAGCGCCAACGCAGAGACCGTACTGAACGAGTTTCTTTACCTCGCACGCCGACAGAAGACGGCGGTGGTCATTGTCACGCATGCCGCAGAGGTCGCAGCGAAGGCCGACAAGCAGTACCAGATGTCAGACGGGGTCCTGACACAACTGGTGACGGCGTGAGCACCTTCCTTCTCGGTATGCGCCTGCTGTGGGGAAGCGAGCGCAGGGGGCGCATCCGCTTTCTTCTGATGGCTCTCGGATCCGCACTGGGAGTTGCTTGCCTCACCGCTGCACTCTCCATTCCCTCGATTCTCGCGGCCCATGACGCTCGGACAGCTGCACGCGAGCCCAGACTCGGTGACCCGGCAAGCAGCTTCGTGTATGTGGAACGCAATGATCCGTATGGGGCGCAACCGCTCCGTCGAGTTCTTGTGGCGCGCACCAGACCAGGACCAAGCCCGCTTCCCCCTGGTGTTTCTCGGCTACCGGGTGCCGGCGAATCCGTTATCTCGCCAAAGCTGCGCGAGATCATGGCAGCACACCCAGCCGTTTCCGGCCTCGTTCCCGGGCGTGTGACCGGCGTCATCAAGGCTGAAGGGCTAGGGGGCCAGGACGACCTTTATGCCTACATCGGCACCACTCCACAGGCACTCCCGAACGCTGTACCCCTGGGCCACTTCGGGAGCAAATACTCGAAGCAGAAAATCATTGATCCTTCGACGGTCGAGATCCTTCGCTTCACTCTCGGATGCATCGTTCTCCTTCCCCTTGGCATCTTTCTGTCCGTCTGCGCGCGGCTGTCCAGTGAGTCACGGGCTCGTCGCCTTGCGGCCCTACGGCTCATCGGACTCAGCGCCAAAGACACCATGCGAGTCAATGCAGGAGAGAGCCTCATGGCCGCCTTCGCCGGGGCCTTGCTCGGAATCGTGGGGTATCTCGGCTTCAACGAGGTGATGGCACACGTGGGGCTGCCAGGTCTCCGGTGGTATCCCAAGGACGCCTGGCCCGACTCATCGACGGTCGCTGTGTGCCTACTCGGGTGCCCCGCACTTGCCTGGGTAGTAGGACTGTTCAGTGCCCGTCGGGCGGCGTTGTCGCCCATCAGTGTGAGGCGCACGGGAGAACGGAAGCCGCCGCGCAAGTTCGGGACGCTTCTCCTGATCCCCGGGCTGGGGGTGATCGGTGGCTATTGCGCACTCAGCGTCATGGGGCGGGATCCGTCGGGCGGCTCGTCGAGTTCCGTTCTGGTTCCCGCCTCCGTTCTGTTGACCGGGGCCGGACTCGTGCTGGGGCTGGCGCCCGTCACTGCCTGGTTGGCCGAGCGGATGGCGCGGGGCGCCAGGGCGCTGCCGTTGACGCTTGCCATGCGACGAACAGAGGTGGATCCGGGGTCGTCCCTTCGCGTGGCCACCGGGCTCGTTCTGTTGGTGTTCGGTACCTCGCTCGCGCAGGGAGTCCTCGTAGAGCTCAATCAGGTCAGTCGCAGAACGGCTCCCCTCCAGGAGTACGCCATCGGCCTGGATGAGCTCCGACCCGCTCAACGACGGGAGCTGGGGCAGGTACGGGGGGTGGAGCAGCAGGTGGTCTCCTACACCTCGTGGCGCCGGATGGAGGAAGCCGACTTCTCGCACGCCGATCTCGTGGTCGCCACCTGCGCGCAGCTTTCGGCCGTCACGGAGCGGGCGACAGGGTGTGTCGACGGCAGGATCATGCAGCTGCGAGATGAGCGCACACCGTCCGACTATGACCCGAAGCCGGGGGAGCGCTACCCGTTCGCGCTGAAGAACGGCGGGAAGGTCCTGGTGACGGTACCCGCGGAGCAGATCGACGTTCGCCCGTGGGACGTATCCGTCGTCACATCAGGTGCCCTTCTCGTACCCCCCTCACTTCTTCCGCCGGGTCTGGCGGATGCCGACGGCACGTTGACGCTGGTGAGTGGGGCGGAGGAGGGGACCGTGCGGGGGGTGCTGGATGGGATTGGGGCGGTGGCGCCGACGGTGGAGGTGGATCCGGTGGGGATTGTGGTGGATTCGTTGGCGCAGTTGAGGGTGATTCGGAGTTTGTTGGTGGTGGGGATGGTGTTGGGGCTGGTGATCGGGGTGGCGGCGTTCGTGGTGTCGGTGGCGGACAGGGCGTTGGAGAGGCGGGGGCAGGTGGCGGCGTTGGTGTTGTTGGGGGCGAGGGCGGGGACGTTGAGGTGGGTGCAGGTGGTGCAGGTGGTGGTGCCGCTTGGGGTGGGGCTGGGGGCGGCGGTGGTGGCGGGGTGGCTGGCGGAGTCGAGTTACCTGATCACGGGGGGTGGGGCGGTGCACTGGGACTGGGAGGGGCTGCCGGTGCTGGGGGCGTGTGTGGTGGGGGTGATGGTGGCGGCGGGGCTGGCGTCGGTGCCGATGGTGCGGCGGCATGTGGATCCGGAGCACATCCGGCGGGATTGAGGGCGCGGGCAGCGATGAGTTCCGGGCAGGGTGGGGGTCTTCAAAGGCAGGTGCCCATCGTGCAGAGGAGAAGATCGTGTCCGAGAACGTCGTCAAGGGTCCGGCCAGCTACTTTCCGTCGATCGAGAAGAAGTACGGGCGGCCGGTGGGCGAGTGGCAGGAGTTGATCCGTTCGTCGCCGCTGACGAAGCACATGGAGCTGGTGTCGTGGCTGAAGACGGAGTACGGGATGGGCCACGGGCACGCGAACGCGCTCGTGGCCCACACGCTGGCCGGGGGGAAGTAGGCCGGAGCGAGGGAGGCCGGGTCACGCGGCCAGGGTGTGGTCGGTGCGGCGGGCGACGCGGGTGGTGAGGGCGAGGGTGAGGGCCGCGGTGACGGTGCCGGCGACGAGGGCCGTCCACCAGAGGGCCGCGGGGCCGAGCGTGGTGTAGGCGGCGACGCCGAGGGTGAGGGCGGCGAAGCGGGCCAGGCCCCAGGTCCAGCTGAAGGCGCCCTGGTAGCGGCCTCGGGCGTGGGAGGGGGCGAGGTTGGCGAAGACGGCGGCCGCGATGCCGGCGACGACGACCTCGCCGAGGGACCAGACGACGACCGAGAGGGTGTAGCCGGCGACGGTGTCGGCGATGCCGGTGAGGGCGACGCCGACGGCGATGAGGACGCTGCCCGCGCTCTGCACGGCGAGCTGGGGGAAGCGGGCCAGCAGGCCGGTCGTGAACGGCTGGAGGGCGACGACCAGGACCGCGTTGACCGCGGCCATCGCGCCGTAGACCGCGGGCGAGAGGCCGCTGTCGTGGACGGCGAGCGGCAGGGCGACCTCGGTGAGCGAGTAGACGAAGAGCTGGACGCCGAAGACCGGCAGCAGGAGCAGGGCGAGGCGGTCGCGGAGGACGACGCCGTAGCCGAGGCCGTCCCCGGCGGCCGCCGGGCCGGCCGCCCGCTCGGGTTCGGGGAGGCGGAGCGCGACGACGAGGGCGAAGAGGAGCATCGAGCCGGCGTCGACGGCGAAGAGGATCCAGTAGCCGAGGGCGGCGAGGTAGCCGCCGAGGATGCCGGCGACGGCGGTGCCGATGTTCACTCCCCAGCCGAAGAGGGCGTACGCGCGCCGGCGGCTGTCGCCGTCGACGGCGTCGGCGAGGAGGGCGTACGCGGCCGGGGAGACGGTGCTGCCGGCCGCGCTGATCAGCAGGGCCGCGGCGGCCATGGTCCAGACGCCGGGGGCGAGGAACAGGGTGCCCTGGGCGGCTGCGGCGCCGACGAGGCCGATGAGCATGGTGGGGCGGCGGCCGATCCGGTCGGCGAGGACGCCGCCGACGGCGGGGCCGAGGAGGTTGCCCGCGCCGAGGGCTCCGAGGACGTAGGAGGCTTCCGTGCCGGTGACTCCCCGTGAGGCGAGGAAGAAGACGAGGAAGGGCGTGACGAGGTAGCCGAGGCGGTTGACGATCGTGCCGGCGAAGATCGTCCAGACGACGGACGGGAGACCGCGGAAGGAGGAGAGCATGGCGGGAGCGTGCTCCCCGACTCCCCCGCCGCTCCAATGATTAAGCTGGGGCCGAATCCATTCGGGGCGGGCGTCCTGGCCTGCGGCCGTGCCGTCGAGGAGAGGGCACAGGAGAGGGAGACATGGACTCGGGACTCAGTTTCTCCGCCGCGGACCTCGCCCAGACCCGGTTCGCCGTCTCCCCCATGTGGGAGGTCGTCACCAGCTACCGCATCCTCGTCCGGCAGCCCGACACCGCGCCGCACCGCCGCTGGATCGCGCAGGTCGGGCCCCGGATCGCGCGGGCCGGCCTCGACCGCGGATGGCTCGACGCGCTGATCCCCGGCCGCGGGTACCTGGCCGACTTCCTCAACCCGACCCCCACAGGCCCCTTCCCCACCCTGGAGGCCGAACTCGACGCCATCCGCCGCACCCCGGCCGAGCAGGTACGACGCGACCTGGAGACGCTCGGGCGGGAGGAGAACGGCGGCGAGGGGCCCGGCCGTCCCGGCAACCCCCGGCTCGCCGTGCTGCGGGAGGCGCCGGAGGACGCGCTGCGGAAGGTCGCCGCGGAGATCGAGGCGTACTGGGAGCTCGCCCTCGCCCCCTACTGGGCCCGGATCCAGAAGGTCCTGGAGGCCGACGTCTTCCACCGGGCCCGGCAGGTCGCCGAGCACGGTTCGGCGCGGGTCCTGAGCGAGCTCCACGAGACCGTACGGTGGGACGACGGCACGCTGCGGCTCGTACGCCGCCACTGCGCGCTCACCCGCGACCAGGCCGGCTCCGGGCTGCTGCTCATCCCGTCCGTGTTCGCCTGGCCCAAGGTCCTCACCCGATCCGTCCACCCCGACCCGCCCCAACTCGCCTATCCGGCACGGGGAATCGGGACCGTCTGGGAGCCCCGCACCAGCGACGCCGCCGACGCCGTCGCCGCCGTCCTCGGCCGCTCGCGGACCCTGCTGCTCACCGAGCTCGACACCCCGTCGTCCACCACGCAACTCGCCACCCACTGCGGCCTGTCCGCCGCCGGCGTCTCCCAGCACCTCATCGCCCTGCGGAACGCCGGACTCGTCACCGCGCACCGCAGCGGCCGTTCCGTCCTCTACGCCCGCACCGCCGTCGCCGACCAGCTCCTCAACCGCTAGGAGGCGCCCTGCCGGTGATGCAGGATGGCGGGATGACGACTTCCTCCTGGTCGGAACGGTCCGTGACGCGTGACGGGGTGCGGCTGTCCTGCCGCGACTGGGGCGGCGCCGGGCCCGACGTCCTCCTCCTCCACGGGCTCGCCGGGCACGTCGGGGAGTGGGACGCCACCGCGCGGCTGCTGCGCGGCGCGGGTCACCGGGTCGTCGCGCTCGACCAGCGCGGGCACGGGGCGAGCGAGCGTCGGCCGGAGGACGCCTCGCGGGCCGCCTACGTCGCCGACGTCGTCGCCGTCGTACGGGAACTCGGCCTCGTGAAGCCGCTGTTGGTCGGCCAGTCGCTCGGCGGGCACACGGCGCTCCTCACCGCCGCCGCGCACCCCGGGCTGGTCCGCGCCCTCGTCCTCGTCGAGGCGGGACCGGGCGGCGCCGGCGCGGACCTGCCGGCGGCCATCGGGGACTGGCTGCGGGGATGGCCGCTGCCGTTCCCCACGCGCGAGGCGGCCGTGACGTACCTCGGCGGCGGCAAGCGGCCCGTCGGGGAGGGCTGGGCGGACGGGCTGGAGGAGCGCGACGGAGGGCTCCGGCCCCGCTTCGACCCCGACGTGATGGTCCGGTCCCTCGACGAGCTCTGCTCCCGCGCCTTCTGGGACGAGTGGACCGCCATCGCCTGCCCCGTCCTCGTGGTCCTCGGTCACGGCGGGGAAGGCGGCCAGGGCGGGGTCATCGGCGGCGAGGAGTACGCGGAGATGGTCCGGCTCCGGCCCGGTCTGCACGGCGCGAGCCTCCCCGGCACCGGACACGACCTGCACCTCGAACGTCCGGAGGCGCTGCACCGGCTGATCGTCGGCTTCGACGCCGGCCGCTGACCGCCCTCCGTGCCGACCCGTCGCCGGCCCCCACGACCGCCGCCGAACTCCCTTGCCCTGGAGTGCACTCCAATTCCTAGAGTGCGCGCATGCGCTATCGAACACTCGGCGGGACCGGGATCGACGTCAGCACGTACTGCCTCGGCACCATGATGTTCGGTGCCGTCGGCAACCCGGACCACCAGGAATCCGTACGGATCATCCATGCCGCCCTGGACCAGGGCATCAACTTCGTCGACACCGCCGACATGTACTCGGCCGGGGAGTCCGAGGAGATCGTCGGCAAGGCGCTGCGCGATCCGCGGCGCCGCGAGGAGACCGTCCTCGCGACCAAGGTGTACTTCCCGATGGGCGGCGAAGGGCCCAACCGGGGCGGTTCGTCACGCCGTTGGATCACCCTCGCCGTCGAGAACAGCCTCAAGCGGCTCGGCACCGACTGGATCGACCTCTACCAGGTGCACCGGCCCGACCACCGGACGGACGTCGAGGAGACCCTCGACGTCCTCGGCGACCTCGTCACCCAGGGGAAGATCCGGGCGTTCGGCTGCTCCACCTTCCCGGCCGAGGAGATCGTCGAGGCCCATGCCGTCGCCGAGCGGCGCGGGCTGCGCCGCTTCCGCACCGAGCAGCCGCCGTACTCCCTGCTCGCACGCGGGATCGAGGCGTCCGTGCTGCCGGTGGCCCAGCGGTACGGGATGGGCGTGCTGACCTGGAGCCCGCTCGCGTCCGGCTTCCTCACCGGCCGGTACCGCAAGGGCTCCCCCGTCGACCTCACCAGCGGGCGGCCGAAGCTCACCCCGCACCGCTTCGACCCCGCACTGCCCGTCAACGCCGCCAAACTCGACGCCGTCGAGGAGTTCGTCGTCCTCGCCGAGGAGATCGGCTGCAGCCTGCCCGAGCTGGCGATCGCCTTCGCCGCCGCGCACCCCGCGGTCACCTCCGTGATCATCGGGCCGCGGACGATGGAGCAGCTGGAGGGGCTGCTGAAGGGCTCGACCGTGGTCATCACGGACGAGGCCCTGGACCGGATCGACGCGATCGTCCCGCCGGGGACGAACCTCTACCACCCCGACGGGGCCTGGCGTCCGCCGGTCCTGACCGAACCTGCCCTGCGCAGGCGGCCGTTGGCGGACCGGGCGGCGGGCTGAGCATCGCGGGCTGAGCATCGCGGGCTGAGCATCGCGGGCTGAGCATCGCGGGGGGCGCCGCGCCGGGGCGGGCCGAGGCGCACGGACGGCGCGCGGGGGCCCGCCGCGCCAGGGCGGGGGGGGAGGCGCGCGGGCGCGGTCCGGCTAGGAGGCGCTGAACTGCTCCGTTCCCACCACCCTCAGCAGTGCCAGGCGTTCGCCCGCGTCGGTGCCCGGCGGCGGGGTGTGGAGGACGAGGCGCTGTTCGCCCTCGGGGGCGAGGAGGACCTGGCAGTCGAGGTCGACGGGGCCGACGACCGGGTGGACGACCCGCATCCGGCTGTGGCGACGCACGGCGACCTCGTGCTCGGCCCACAGGGCGGCGAACTCGTCGCTCGCGGCGCCGAGCCGCTCGACGAGGCGGGCGGAGGCCGGGTCGTGGGAGCGGCGGCCGACGGCGGCACGCAGGTCGGCGACGTGGAGGCGGCTGTAGTACGCGTGCTCCTCGGCCGGGTACGCGGCGCGGGCGCGGTCGTCGGCGAACCAGCGCCAGACGACGTTCCGGCCGTGTTCGGAGACCGTGCAGACGCCGCCGAGGAGGGCGCGGGCCATGGCGTTCTGGGCGAGGACGTCGCCGAGGTCGTTCAGGACCTGGGCGGGGGTGGACTCCAGCTGGTCGAGGAGGTGCAGGAGGCCGGGCGCGACGTGGTCGCCGACCGTGGGCCCGGCGGGCGGGCGGTGGCCGGCGAGCAGGTGGAGGTGGTCGCGGCCGTCGGTGTCGAGGCGCAGGGCACGGGCGAGCGCGGCGAGCATCTGCGGGGAGGGCTGCGGGCCGCGGGCCTGCTCCAGACGGATGTAGTAGTCGGCGGACATGCCGGCGAGCTGGGCGACCTCCTCGCGGCGGAGCCCGGGGGTGCGGCGCCGGGGGCCGGCGGGGAGGCCCGCGTCCTGCGGGCGGACCCGCTCGCGGGAGCGGCGCAGGAAGTCGGCCAGTTCACGGCGGTCGATCGTGGTCATGCGGATCATCCTGCCGGAGGTGCGAGAGCCCATCCAGGGACTGCCGATCCCAGGCTCGGAAGGGCTCTCCCGCACTCGTCCGGCGGTCGGCAGAGTCCTCGGTGTCAGCCACTCACCCCCTCCACCGGGAGCAACGATCATGGCCACCGTCACCGTCGGCACCGCCCGCGTCCACTACGACGTCGAAGGCTCGGGCAGCGGCCCCGCCCTGGTCCTCGTCCACGGCACCGGTTCGGGTGGTGCGGTGATCAACTGGGGCCAGACGGCGCCCCGTTTCACGCCGGACCGCCGGGTCGTCACCCTGGACCTGTCCGGCGCCGACCGGACGGTCGACGACGGGGGGCCGCTGACCGTCGAGACGCTGGCGGCCCAGGTCGTCGCGGTGATCGAGGACGCGGGCACCGGCCCGGTCGACCTGCTGGGCTTCTCGATGGGTGCTCCGGTGTCGGCGGCCGTCGCCGCGCTCCGCCCCGACCTGGTCAACCGGCTTGTGCTGGTGGCGGGTTGGGCGTACACGGACGGCGACGAGTACATGCGGAACCTGTTCACGCTGTGGCAGCGGCTCGGCGCGTACGACCCGGCGGGATTCGGGCGGAGCGTGACGATGACCGGCTTCAGCCGCGGGTTCCTCAACTCGATCGGCCGCGAGGGCGTCGAGGCGCTCATCCCGAACATGCCGCCCACGCCGGGCACCCTGCGGCACGTGGCGCTCGACCTGGGGGTCGACATCCGCGGGCTGCTGCCCCTGATCACGGCGGAGACGCTGGTCGTCGGCGCCACGCAGGACGCCACCGTGCCGGTGGAGAACAGCCGGGACCTGCACGCGGCGATCGCGGGCAGCACGTACGCGGAGATCGACGCCGGGCACGTCGTGCTCTTCGAGAAGGAGGACGAGTTCGTGAGGACGGTGACGGGATTCCTGGGTTCCGCCGCCGCCTGAACCATGCGGGGGCGCATGGGTGGGACGAGGGTGCTGGGGATGATGGAGCGCGGGGCGCGGCTGGGGGTGCGGCACCGGCGGCCGGCGGCGTGGACGCGGGCCGGGTCGGGCCCCAGGGGACCTGGACGTCCAGCCGCTTCCGCTGGGTACCGGGACCCGGAGCACCGGGCGGCGCTGTACGACCGCAGCGGGAACATCGGCCCCACCGTGTGGTGGAACGGCCGGATCACTGGCGGCTGGGCCCGGCGGCCCGACGGCGTCATCGCCCACCGCTTCCTGGCCGACGCGGGCGCGGAGGCACGGCGCGCGGTCGAGGCGGAGGCGGCACGGCTCGCCGCCTGGATCGGGGACGTACGGGTCACGCCTCGCTTCCGCACCCCCCCTAGAGGGCGAGCTCGCGACGGGGGCGTGAGGCACGGGGCGGTACGGCACGAGGCGGTACGGCACACCGGCCTGTGCGGCACCGGACCGCGCGGCACCGGACTGCTGCGGCACCGGACCACGAGGTGGAGCAGGGAAGCCCCTCGTCCTCCGGCCCGGCGGTCAGTGCCGGATCTCGATGCCGGAGACCCCGAGGTCGTAGAGGCCGTCGAGGACGAGGTCGACGCCGACGGCGGCGAGGAGCAGGCCGAGCAGGCGGCCGAGGAGCTCGATGGTGGCGTGGTGGGTGCGGCGCAGGACGCGGGCGAGGACCATGACGCAGACCAGGTCGAGGGCGATGACGGAGACGTACGCCCCGACGACCGTCGAGCGCCAGCTGAAGGAGTCGCGGGCGGCCGCCTCGATCAGTACGGCGGTCATGGCCAGCGGGCTCACCACGTACGGCATGAGCAGCTCGCGCACCCCGCTGGCCAGGTCGGGGGCGTCCTGGTGGGGGCCGTCGGAGCCGAGGTGGAGCCCCAGGACGAGCCCGACGGCGTAGACGAAGAAGATGACGCCGCCGGCGAGCTGGAGCGCGGGTGTGCTGATGTGGAAGAGGTCCAGCAGCCAGGGGGCCGTGATGCCGGTGACGACGCCGACGAGGACGGCGGCGCCCGAGGAGATCAGGGCGATGTTCTGGAGCTGGCGGGCGGGGTGGACCTGGGCGAGCCCGGCGAAGGCGAGGAGCACCTTGGGCGGCCCGACGACGGAGAAGAAGGCGATGAAGGCGGCGGAGAAGCTGAAGGCGTTCACAACGGCATCATGAGGCGGCCGGGTGATTTATCCCGTTTTTCCGGCCACCGCCCGCGCGGTGTCGAAATCCCGCGCCCGGCTCCGACTCTCCTGCGGAAGCACGCACACCGATGAGGAGGACGTCATGAAGTACCTGGTGATGGTCCAGGGGTCGCAGGCCGACTACGAAGGCATGGTGGGCCGCGGCTCCGACGGAAGCCCCGCCTGGGACAAGGCGCAGCTCCAGGCCATGTACGACCACATGAACACGATCAACGAGGAACTCGCCTCGACCGGCGAGATGCTCGACGCCCAGGGCCTCGCCGCCCCGGCCACGACGCGCTTCGTCACCGCCGACGCCAACGGCGACCCCGTGATCACCGACGGCCCCTACGCCGAGACCAAGGAGGTCCTCGCCGGCTACTGGGTCCTCGACTGCCCCTCCCTCGACCGCGTCACCGAGATCGCCGCCCGCGTCGCCCGCTGCCCCGTCCCCCCGGGCTCCCCCGACCACCCCGTCGTCATCCGCCCCATCGACGAATCGGGCCCGAGCCAGGACTGATCTCAGTGCACCCCGTGGGCCCCGCTCGGCGGGTGGGGCCTGCCTCGGGGGATGAGGAGGGGGGCGGTGAGGGTGGCGGGGAGGGCGGTGAGGGTGAAGGCGGTGAAGGCGGTGGTGAAGCCGGCGGGGGTGGCGAGGGCGAGGGTGGAGGCGAGGGCCACGCCGAGGGTGCCGCCGAGTTCGTGGGAGGTGTTGACGAGGCCGGAGGCGAGGCCGGCTTCGTGGGGGGCGACGAGGCCGAGGGCGGTGGTGGTGGCGGTGACGAGGACGGCGCCGAGGCCGAAGGCCGCGGTGGCCAGGGCGGGCATGAGGGTCGTCCAGGGGTCGGGGGCGTCGAGGAGGGCCAGGGGGAGGCAGCCGGCGGTGGCCAGGGCCATGCCGGCGGTGGTGCAGGCGCGGGGGCCGGCGGTGGTGACCAGGCGGGTGCCGAGGTGGGCGCCGAGGACGGTGGCGAGGGCGACCGGGAGGAAGAGCAGGCCGGTGCGGAGGGGGTCCAGTCCGTCGAGGCGCTGGAGCCGCAGCGAGCCGAGGAAGAAGAACGAGATCAGCAGGGCCGTCGCGACGAGCATGAGGAGCGAGCCGGCGACGACCGGCCGACGGGTCAGCATCCGCAGGTCCATGAGCGGGGTGCGGCTCCTGCGCTCGACCGTGGCGAAGGCCGCGTAGAGGGCGACCGACCCGAGGAGGGGCAGCAGAGTGGCGGCGGAGGTCCAGCCGGAGTCGCCGGCGCGCACCAGGCCGTAGACGAGGGCGGCGGTGGCGGTGGTGACGAGGACCGCGCCCGGGACGTCGAGGCCGCCGCCCGTGCCGGCGGCCGGGGTGCGGGGCAGGAGCCCGGGGAGCACGACGAGCAGCGCGAGGCCGACGGGGACGTTCAGGTGGAAGACCCAGGGCCAGCCGGGTCCCGCGGTGAGGGCGCCGCCGAGGAGGACGCCCACGGCGGAGCCGGTGCCGCCGACGGCCGCCCAGACGCCGAGGGCCCGGGCCCGTTCGGGGCCGTGGAAGACGGTGGTGACGAGGGCGAGCGCGGCCGGGGAGAGCAGGGCGGCGCCGACGCCCTGGGCGACACGGCCGGTGAGGAGCACGCCGGCGTTCGGCGCGAGGCCGCAGGCGAGGGACGCGGCGGTGAAGACGGCGAGGCCGGTGAGCAGGACGCGTCGGGCGCCGAGGGTGTCGGCGAGTCTGCCGCCGAGGAGCATGAGCCCTCCGAAGCAGAGGGTGTACGCGGTGACGACCCAGGTCAGAGCCGTGCGTTCGAGGTGCAGGTCGGCGGTGATGGCGGGCAGGGCGACGTTCACGACGGTGACGTCGAGGATCAGCATGAACTGGGCCGCGCAGAGCAGCGCGAGCAGCGTCCTGCGGCGGGGATGCGTCCGGGCAGGGGTGGGTACGGCGGAGTGGGTCGGCATAACTGAACTGTACGGCACAGTACAGTTGAACTCAACGGTACAGTTCCGTTGGTACGCTCCCCCCATGGACGACCAGCCCTCCAAGCCCGCCCCCACCGGGGCCCGCGCCGCCCGCAAGCGGCAGGCCGTCGTACGGGCCGCCCGCGACCTCTTCCTCCGCGAGGGCTTCGGCGTCGGCATGGACGCCATCGCCGCCGAGGCGGGCGTCTCCAAGGTGACCGTCTACAACCACTTCGGCAGCAAGGAGGCGCTCTTCACCGCCGTCGTCGCGGGCGCCCTCGACGAGCCGCTGCAGACCGGCGCCGACGGCCCCGACCTCACCCGCCTCGCCGACGCGGAGGACCTGCGCGCCGCGCTCGTCGAGGCCGGCCGCGCCTGGGCCCTGGCCGTCCGCACCGACGACGAGGGCCGCGCCCTGCGCACCCTCCTCGCCACCGAGCTGCACCGCTTCCCCGAACTGGGCCGCGCCTGGCGCGCCCACGGCCCGGCCGGCCACCACCCCGCCGTCGCCGACGCCCTGCGGACCCTCGCCGACCGGGGCCGGCTCGACGTGCCCGACCTGGAGGTCGCGGTCCTCCAGCTCTACGCGCTGCTCGTCTTCCCGCAGATGGTCTTCGAGCAGTACGGGGCGGAGCTCACCGAGGAGCTGAGCGAGCGGCTCGTCGTCGACGGCGTGGAGATGTTCCTCCTCCGTTACGCCCCCGGGGAGACGCCCCGGCCGCCCGCGGGACAGTGAGCGGACGGGGCGCTTCCGGTCGCAGGTGTCATCCTTGGACTTCGACGGAACCCCGTGTCGGGGAGTAAATTACCCCCTGGGGTATCTGTGGAGGAGTCGCTGTGGAACTCGATCTCGCGGGCGCCGAGCTCAAGGCCGTGCTGAACCGGCTGCGCCGGGCCCAGGGCCAGATCTCCGGCGTGATCCGGATGATCGAGGAGGGGCGTGACTGCGAGGAGGTCGTGACGCAGCTCGCGGCCGCTTCCCGCGCCCTCGACCGGGCAGGGTTCGCGATCATCGCGACCGGGCTCCAGCAGTGCCTGACGGACATCGAGGACGGCCGGAAGGACGGCGAGGACCGCGAGGCGATGCGGGCCCGCCTGGAGAAGCTGTTCCTCTCGCTGGCGTAGGCGCGTAAGACGACGGAAGACGAGCACCCCCGGGGTCGACCCCGGGGGTGCTCGGCGTTGTCGCGCAGGTGCGCGGTTCAGTCGTCCGCGAGGCCGTTCAGTCGCTTGGCGATGCGGGTGAGGCGGGCGCCCTGGTAGCGGGCGGCCTGGAGGACGTGTTCGCCCGGGGCGCCGTTGGCGGCGGGGTGGGCGGTGCCGTAGGGGTTGCCGCCGGCCGCGTAGACGGCGGGGTCGGTGAAGCCGGGCGAGACGATGACCGAGCCCCAGTGGTGGAAGGTGTTGTAGAGGGCGAGGAGCGTCGACTCGTTGCCGCCGTGGATGTTGTGCGCGCTGGTGAAGGCGGTCGCGGCCTTGTCGGCCATGACGCCCCGCTGCCAGAGCCCGCCCGAGGTGTCGATGTACTGCTTCAGCTGCGCGGAGACGTTGCCGAAGCGGGTCGGGGAGCCGAAGGCGTAGGCGTCGGCCCACTCCAGGTCGTCCAGCGTGGCGATCTCGATGGCGCGGGTGGTGTCGACGTGGGCGCGCCACGCCGGGTTGGCGTCGATGGCGGCGTCGGGGGCGAGCTCGGGCACGCGGCGCAGGCGCACCTCGGCGCCGGCCTTCTCGGCGCCCTCGGCGACGGCCTGGGCGAGCTGGTGGACGGCGCCCGTGGCGGAGTAGTAGATGACGGCGACCTTGACGGACATGGCGAGCTCTCCTCGATCTCCCGGGCCGGTCCCACGAACCGGACTGCGAAGCGGATTACTTTCCGCTTCGATGGTTCGAGCGTAAACGGATCGCTATCCGGTTCGCAAGCGGAGCGGGTATGCTCACAACGAGAGACGACCGAGGGGGAAACGGGCGAGCGGAAGAAAGAGCGGGAGTCGGCAGATGAGCACGGAGAAACCGCGGGCCGAGGCCGCCGGAGCGGGCCGGGCGGACATAGCGCGCGAAGGCGCCGGCGCCCAGGACGCGTCGGGGCCGGCCACGGCCGCCGCACCGCCCGCCCCCGGGCTGCTCCCCACCCTCGACGCGCCCGCCCCCGAGCGCGCGGACGCCGCCCGCAACCGGCGCAAGATCCTCGACGCCGCCGCGCGGATCGTCGCCGAGCAGGGCCCCGACGCCGTCACGATGAACCAGGTCGCCCACGCCAGCGGCATCGGCGTCGGCACCGTCTACCGCCGCTTCGGCGACGTCTCCCAGCTGCTCTGGGCGCTCCTCGACGACCGCGAGCGCCGGTTCCAGGAGGCGTACATGAGCGGGCCGCCGCCGCTGGGCCCGGGAGCGCCGCCCGCGGAACGGCTCGACGCCTTCCTCGACGCGCTGGTGGACCGGGTGCGCGAGCAGCGCGGACTCCTCCTCGCGGCCCACTCCGCCGCGCCCCGCGCCCGCTACCACAGCGGCGCCTACCGGGTGATGCACACGCACGTGGCCCTGCTCATCGGGCAGCTCAGGCCGGGCGCCGACAGCGCGCTCCTCGCCCACCTGCTGCTCTCGTCGTTCTCGCCGGACGTCATGCACCATCTGACGGTCGAGCAGGAGCTCTCCGCCGAGCGCCTCAAGGCGGGGGTGCGGACGCTGCTGACCCTGCGGGGCTGAGCCCGCGGACGAGGAGCGGGACGGCGGACTACTCCGCTCCCCCGCCCAGTGCCGCGAGGCCGTCCAGGACCCGGGCGAGCGCGAAGGCGTAGGCGTGGTCCGCGTCGTAGAGCCCGTCGTAGGCGACGGCCGCCGCCTCACCGACCCGGCCGGCCAGCGGGAAGCGGTCCGGGTCGAAGACCCGGGCGAGCAGCGACGCGTGGGCGTCCCACCACTCCCCGTCGGACATGGCGCTCTCCCGTTCCACGGCGCGCGCGTCCAGTTCGGCCCGTGCGGCGGCCTGTACGGAGCCGAGGACGTAGGTCAGGGCCGAGTCGCGGGAGACGTCGTCGAGGCCGAGGCCCTCGAAGGCGCCGAGCTCGTACTCGTACTTGTTCATCACGCCGGGGCCGAGCGGGGCGCGGACGATCCGCAGCTCGACCAGCCAGGGGTGGCGCAGGTGCAGGGCCCGGTTCGCGTCGGCGACGGCGGTGACGCGCTCGCGCCAGGGGAGGCCGGGACCGAAGGGCGGGCGCTCCATCCGCAGGAAGACGGCGTCCAGCATGAGGTCGAGCAGCTCGCCCTTGCCGGGGACGTACGTGTAGAGGGTCATCGGGGTGACGGCGAGGCGCCCGGCGACGGCGCGCATGGTGAGGGCGTGCAGCCCGCCGGAGTCGGCGAGGGCGAGGGCGGCGTCGACGACCCCGTCGACCGTGAGGCCCTGGCGGGGGCCGCGCCGCCCGGCCGCCGGTGCCGCGGCGCTGTCGCGCCAGAGCAGCTCCAGGGTGCGGGCCGGGTCGCCGGTCCCGCTGCCGTTCTTGCCGTCCGTCGCCGCCATGGCACTCATTCTCGCAGGTCAGATCTGTTCAGCCATTATTTTATACGCCGTATAGAGTAACCTGTCCGTCCGAGCATGGGACCACCACCGGAGGGCGCACGCATGAACCACCCCGTCGGCACGAACCACCCCGGCCACCCCGTCGGCGCGCACGAGTCCACCACCGCGGACGGCCACCACGTCATCCAGGTCCGCGGGGCGCGGGAGAACAACCTCAGGAACGTCGACGTCGACCTCCCCAAGCGCCGCCTCACCGTCTTCACCGGCGTCTCCGGCTCGGGGAAGTCCTCGCTCGTCTTCGGCACCATCGCCGCCGAGTCGCAGCGCCTGATCAACGAGACGTACAGCGCCTTCCTGCAGTCCTTCATGCCGTCGCTGGCCCGCCCGGACGTCGACGGACTGCACAACCTGAGCGCGGCGATCGTCGTCGACCAGGAGCGGATGGGCGCCAACTCCCGCTCCACCGTGGGCACCGCCACCGACGCGTACACGATGCTGCGGATCGTCTTCAGCCGACTCGGCACCCCGCACGTCGGCACCTCCGGCGCGTTCAGCTTCAACCTCCCCGAGGGCATGTGCCCGCGGTGCGAGGGCGCGGGCGAGGTCTCGGACATCGACGTCGACGAGCTCGTCGACCGGTCGAAGTCGCTCGACGAGGGGGCCATCACCGTCCCGAACTTCGCCGTGGACTCCTGGTACTGGCGGATCATGGCCGAGTCCGGCTTCTACCCCCGCGACCGGGCACTCGCGGACTTCACCGACGAGCAGTGGCAGGACTTCCTGCACAAGCCGCAGTGCAAGGTGAAGGTGGGCAGCAACACCTTCACCTACGAGGGGCTCGTGCCCAAGGTCCAGCGGCTGTTCCTCGCCAAGGACCGCGAGGCGCTCCAGACGCACATCCGGGCCTTCGTCGACCGGGCGGTCGTCTTCCGCACCTGCCCGGAGTGCGAGGGCGCCCGGCTCACCCGGGCCGCCCTGTCCTCCCGGATCGACGGCGTGAACATCGCCGAGTGCTCGGCGATGCAGATCAGCGACCTCGCCGCGTTCGTACGGCGGATCGAGGACCCCTCCGTCGCCCCGCTCCTGGCCGGCCTGCGCGAGCTGCTCGACTCGCTCGTCGAGATCGGCCTCGGCTACCTCTCCCTCGACCGCTCCTCCGGCACCCTCTCCGGCGGCGAGGCCCAGCGCGTCAAGATGGTCCGCCATCTCGGCTCGCCGCTCACCGACGTCACGTACGTCTTCGACGAGCCGACCACCGGACTCCACCCGCACGACGTGCGGCGCATGAACGACCTGCTGCTGCGCCTGCGCGACAAGGGCAACACGGTCCTCGTCGTGGAGCACAAGCCCGAGGTCATCGAGATCGCCGACCACGTCGTCGACCTCGGGCCGCGGGCCGGGTCCGCGGGCGGCGAGATCTGCTACAGCGGCGACGTGCCCGGACTGCGCACCTCCGGGACCCTCACCGGCGACCACCTCACGCACCGGGCGAAGCTGCGCCCGGAGGTCCGGCGCCCGACCGGCGCCCTCGCGATCACCGGCGCCACCCAGCACAACCTGCGGAACGTGAGCGTCGACATCCCGACCGGGGTCCTGACCGTGGTCACGGGCGTGGCCGGCTCCGGGAAGTCCTCCCTCGTCCACGGCAACCTGCCCGGCCGCGAGGGCGTCGTCGTCGCCGACCAGTCCCCGATCCGCGGCTCCCGCCGCTCCAACCCGGCGACGTACACCGGGCTCCTCGGCCCCATCCGCACCGCCTTCGCCAAGGCCAACGGCGTCAAGGCGGCGCTGTTCAGCGCCAACTCCGAGGGCGCCTGCGGCCACTGCAACGGCCTCGGCCTGATCTACACCGACCTGGCGATCGCGGCGGGCGTGGCGTCCGTCTGCGAGAAGTGCGAGGGCAAGCGGTTCACGCCCGAGGTGCTCACCTACCGGCTGGACGGGAAGAACATCCACGAGGTCCTGTCGCTGTCGATCGACGAGGCGTACGACTTCTTCACCGGCAAGGGCCAGGCCCGCACCATCCTCGGCCGCCTCAAGGACGTCGGCCTCGGCTACCTCCGGCTCGGCCAGCCGCTGAACACCCTCTCCGGCGGCGAGCGCCAGCGCCTCAAGCTCGCGATCCACATGGCGGAGAAGGCGGCGGTGTACGTCCTCGACGAGCCGACCACCGGCCTGCACCTCGCCGACGTCGACCAGCTGCTCGCCCTCCTCGACCGCCTCGTCGACTCCGGCAACACCGTCGTCGTCATCGAGCACCACCAGGCCGTGATGGCCCACGCCGACTGGCTCGTCGACCTCGGGCCGGGCGCGGGCCACGACGGCGGCCTGGTCGTCTTCGAGGGCACGCCCGCCCAACTGGTCGAGAAGGGCGATACGTTGACCGCCCGCCACCTGCGGGAGTACGTCGGCGGCTGACCGCTCCGTGGACGGTGGTGGACCGGGGCCGGGCGGCGCCGCAGGATCGTGGCATGACCACGTATCTGATCCTGCACGGCTTCCAGAACCACCGTCCGCGCGGCCACTGGCAGCACTGGCTCGCCGAGCGGCTGCGGGAGCGCGGCCACGAGGTCCGCTACCCGCAGCTTCCCGGGCCGGACGCGCCCGTCCTCGCCGAGTGGCTCGACGCCCTGGAGGAGCACGGGCGGCGGCCGGCCGAGGGCGGGTTCGTCGTGCTCGCGCACAGCCTGTCGGTGCTGCTGTGGCTGCGCGCGGGCGCGCGGCGGCCGGACGCCGACCGGGTCCTGCTCGTCGCGCCGCCGTCGCCGCAGGTGGCGGCCGCCATCCCCGAGATCGCCGCCTTCGCCGACGGCCTCGACCTGACCGAGCGGGGCCTGTCGGCCCGCCTGGTGTACGGCGACGGGGACCCGTACTGCCCCGAGGGCGCGGACGTGCACTACGGCGTCCCGCTGGGCCTCGACCGGGACCACGTGCCGGGCGGCGAGCACCTCAACCCCGATGCGGGGTACGGCGCCTGGGACTCGGTCCTGGAGTGGTGCGAGGACCCGGCCGTCCGGGTGAAGGGCCGGTAGGCTCACGCGGATGTACTCGGAGACCGCGGCGTACGACCAGGGCCTGCTCGACGTGGGTGACGGCAACCGGATCCACTGGGAGGTCTCCGGCAATCCGGCGGGCAAGCCCGCGCTGGTCGTGCACGGCGGGCCGGGCTCCGGCTCGTCCCCTCGGGCCAGGAGGTACTTCGACCCGGCGGCCTACCGGGTCGTCCTCTTCGACCAGCGGGGCTGCGGGCGCTCCACGCCGCACGCGAGCGACCCGGCGGCCGACCTGTCCGTGAACACGACCGCGCACCTGGTGGCCGACATGGAGCGGCTGCGCGAGCACCTGGGCATCGACCGGTGGCTGCTGTACGGCGGCTCGTGGGGGTCGACGCTGATCCTCGCCTACGCGGAGGCGTACCCGGAGCGCGTGACGGAGATCGTCATCGCGGCCGTGACGACCACCCGCCGCTCCGAGACCGCCTGGCTGTACGAGGGCGTCGGCCGCTTCTTCCCCGAGGCCCACGAGCGGTTCCGCGCGGGTGCGGAGACCGGTGCCGCCCGGGACGGGCACGGGGCCGGTGCGGGGGCCGACGGGTCCCCGGGGCTCGTCAGGGCCTACGCGGCCCTGATGGACCACCCCGACCGGGCCGTACGGGAGCGGGCGGCGGCCGCCTGGTGCGCCTGGGAGGACGCGGTCCTGTCGATGGAGGGCATGGGCACCCCGTACACCGACCGGGTCGACGACACCCGGCTCGGGTTCGTGCGGATCTGCGCGCACTACTTCGCGCACGGCGCCTGGCTGGAGGAGGGGGCCCTGATCCGCGACGCCCACCGGCTCGCCGGCATCCCCGGCTTCCTCGTCCACGGCCGCCTCGACATGGGCGGCCCGCCCGGAACCGCCTGGGAGCTCACCCGGGCCTGGCCGGACGCCGAGCTTCACGTGGTGGAGTCCGCCGGCCACCTGGGGGGCGAGGAGACGCGGAAACTGCTGCTCACGGCCCTGGACCGGTTCGCGAAGGGGTGAGCCCGCCGGGCGGACGCGGCGCCCCGGCGGGATGATCGGGGTATGAGTCCCGAGTCCACGCCGCCCGACATCCACCTCGCCCAGCAGCCGGAGGCCGACGCACTGCTCGGCCGGTCGCCGCTCGCCGCGCTCGTCGGCATGCTGCTCGACCAGCAGGTGCCGATGGAGTGGGCGTTCTCGGGGCCGTACACGATCGCCTCGCGGCTCGGCGCCGACGACCTGGACGCGCACGAGATCGCGGCCCGGGACCCGGAGGAGTTCGCCGCGCTGCTCTCCGAGAAGCCCGCGGTGCACCGCTACCCGGGGTCGATGGCGCAGCGGGTCCAGCAGCTGTGCCGGTACCTCGTCGAGGAGTACGGGGGCGACGCGGCGGCCGTCTGGCGGGACGCGGCGACCGGGAAGGAGCTGCTCGCCCGGCTGGAGGCGCTGCCGGGGTTCGGGAAGCAGAAGGCACAGATCTTCCTGGCCCTGCTGGGCAAGCAGTACGGGGTACGGCCCGAGGGCTGGCGCGCGGCGGCGGGCGCCTACGGCGAGCAGGGGTCGTACCGTTCGGCCGCCGACATCACCGGGCCGGAGTCGCTGGCGAAGGTGCGGGCGCACAAGCAGGAGATGAAGGCGGCCGCGAAAGCGGCGAAAGCCGCCAAGGAGGGTAAAGCATCCGGGAATTGAAAATTCCACATGTCAATCCTGCTCAAGTTGACAGGAATTACGCAGAACCTGTTCACAGAATGCCCCCACCATCGCTAACTTCCCCTCAACCTCGTCCGTCACGGGAAGGACTTCTGTGAACGCATCCCAGCGTCGTGCCGCGGCCATTCTGGCCGCTGCCGCACTCGCCACTCCGCTGGTCCTCGCCTCCCCCGCCACCGCGGGGCAGGACCCCTCGGCCGCACCCGCCCGCGATGCCGCCAAGCTGGCGAAGAAGCTGGTCCGCGAAACCACCGCCCAGGACGCCTACAAGCACCTGCAGAAGTTCCAGGCGATAGCCGACTCGGCCGGCGGCCACCGCGCGGCCGGCTCGCTCGGCCACGACGCCTCGGCGGCGTACGTGTACACGCAGCTCAAGAAGGCCGGATACGACGTCCGGTACCAGAAGTTCGAGTTCCAGTACACGGAGACGCTCGCCGAGAAGGCCGCCGTCGTCGCCCCCGCGCCCCGCGCGCTCGACATCAAGGCGATGACCTACACCAAGTCCACCCCGGTCGGCGGCATCACCGCCGCCCTCGCCGCCGTCCCCGTCGACGCCGACGGCACCACCGGCTGCGAGCCCGGCGACTTCGCCTCGAACACCTTCACCGGCAAGATCGCCCTGATCAAGCGCGGCGGCTGTACCTTCGCGATCAAGCAGCAGAACGCCGCCGCGGCCGGCGCCGCCGCCGCCGTCATCTACAACAACACCGACGGCGCCCTCTCCGGCACCCTCGGCGACCCCGCCGCCGGCAAGGTCCCGACCGGCGGCCTGACGCAGGCCGAGGGCAACGCGCTCGCCGCCGACCTGGCCAACGGCCCGGTCTCGCTCTCCCTGGAGATCCGCCAGCTCCAGGAGCTGCGCTCCACCAACAACGTCATCGCGGAGACCCGCGGCGGCAACGCGGCCAACACCGTGATGCTCGGCTCCCACCTCGACTCCGTCACCGCCGGCCCCGGCATCAACGACAACGGCTCGGGCTCGGCCGGCCTCCTCCAGACCGCCCTGGAGCTCGCCAAGTCGAAGGACAAGGTCCGCAACAAGGTCCGCTTCGCCTGGTGGTCCGCGGAGGAGAACGGCCTCCTCGGCTCCGAGCACTACGTGAACACCCTCACGGCGCTCGACAAGAACGAGATCAAGCTCTACCTGAACTTCGACATGATCGCCTCGCCGAACTACGGCCTCTTCGTCTACGACGGCGACGACTCCGACGCCACCGGCGCCGGCGCGGGTCCGGAGGGCTCCGCCCAGCTGGAGCGCGACATCACCGACTTCATGGACGCGCGCGGACTCCCGCACGAGGGAACCGACTTCACCGGCCGCTCCGACTACGGTCCGTTCATCGAGGTCGGCATCCCCTCCGGCGGCACCTTCACCGGCGCCGAGGGCATCAAGACCGCCGCCCAGGCCGCCCGCTTCGGCGGCACCGCGGGCGTCGCCTACGACGTGAACTACCACGCCAAGGGCGACAACCTGAGCAACGTCAACATGAAGGCGTTCGACGCCAACATCAAGGTCATCGCCAACGCCGTGGGCACCTACGCCCACGACATCTCCTCGCTGCGCAAGCCGGTCGTCTCCGTCCCGACCACCGGCGACGCGGGCAGCGGCGGCGGCCTGCACGACGACCACCACGAGGTCACCGAGTAGTCACCTCCGGCGGCGGGCCGTCCCGAAGACCGATCGGCTGATCTCCCGGCCCAGCTGGGTGCCGATCGACCGGGCCAGGGACGTGAAGATCCCACTGCCCACCACCTGTTCGGCCAGCGAGGGCTCCTCCTTCCGTCGGGGAGCCCTCGCTCCGGCCTTCTCGGCCTGCTTCGCGGCCTTCTCCGCCTCCTCGGCCGCCGCGGCCTCCAGCGCCGCCCCCTCCGCCGCCCGCTGCTCGGCCGTCAGCCTCTCGTACGCCGACTCGCGGTCCACCGCCTCCGCGTACCGCCCGTACAGCGGCGAGCCCTTCACCGCCGCGTCCAGGGCCGCCGCGTCGACCGGTCCCATCAGCGACTCGGGCGCCCGCAGCCGGGTCGCCGCCACCGGCGTCGGGGCACCCTTCTCGCTCAGCACGGTCACCACCGCCTCGCCCGTCCCCAGGCCGGTGAGGACCTCCTCCAGGTCGTACGGCGACTTCGGGAAGGTCCGCACCGTCGCCTTCAGCGCCTTGGCGTCGTCCGGGGTGAAGGCGCGCAGCGCGTGCTGCACCCGGTTGCCGAGCTGCGCCAGCACGTCCGACGGCACGTCCTTCGGGGTCTGCGTCACGAAGAAGACGCCGACGCCCTTCGAGCGGATCAGCCGCACGGTCTGGGTGATCGACTCCAGGAACGCCTTCGAGGCCCCGCTGAACAGCAGGTGCGCCTCGTCGAAGAAGAACACCAGCTTCGGCTTCTCCAGGTCGCCGACCTCCGGCAGGTCGTGGAAGAGGTCGGCCAGCATCCACATCAGGAACGTCGAGAAGAGCTGCGGCTTGTCCTGCACGGCCGGCAGCTCCAGGACCGAGACGACCCCGCGCCCGTCCGCCGCCGTCCGCAGCAACTCGCCCGTGTCGAAGTCCGGCTCCCCGAAGAAGCCGCTCGCCCCCTGCTGCTCGAAGGCCGTGAGGGCCCGCAGGATCACCCCGGCCGTTACCGTCGAGAGACCGCCGATCCCCTTCAGTTCGGCCTTCCCGGTGTCCGAGACCAGGAAGGCGACCACCGCCCGCAGGTCCTTGAGGTCGACCAGCTCCAGCCCCTTCGCGTCCGCGTAGTGGAAGATCAGGCCGAGCGACTGCTCCTGCGTCTGGTTGAGCTGGAGCACCTTCGACAGCAGGACCGGGCCGAAGCCGGTCACCGTCGCGCGCACCGGGATGCCGGAGCCGAGGCCACCCAGGCCGTAGAACTCGCAGGGGAAGGCGGTCGCGCGCCACTCCTGGCCCACCTCGGCGGCCCGCGCCCTGACCTTCTCGCCGTCCTGGCCGGGCGCCGAGATCCCCGAGACGTCGCCCTTGACGTCGGCGAGGAAGACCGGCACCCCGTGCGAGGACAGCTGCTCGGCGATCAGCTGGAGCGTCTTCGTCTTGCCCGTGCCGGTGGCGCCGGCCACCAGGCCGTGGCGGTTGAGCACCGGCAGCGGGATGCGGATCGGCGCGTCCGGATGACACGCGCCGTCCCAGAGGAGCGCCCCCAGATCGAGTGCCGGGCCGTCGAAGGCGTACCCGGCGGCGATCCCGGCGGCCGGCCCGGACGCGGGCGCCGGAGCCTCCGGCGGCTGCTCGCTCACGCTCATGACCGCACCCTCATTTCGGTTTTGTCACGATGTGCACCAGCATCGCACTGCCCGCGCCTGGCTGCGCCGGGAGCCGCTCGCCCGGTAGGCTTTCCGTGTGATCTTCAAGCGCATCGGTAACGGAAAGCCGTATCCCGACCACGGCCGGGAAAGCACCCGGCAGTGGGCGGACGTCGCGCCGCGCCCGGTCCGCCTCGACCAGCTGGTCACCACCAAGGGCCAGCTGGACCTGGAGACGCTGCTCGCCGAGGACTCCACGTTCTACGGCGACCTCTTCGCGCACGTCGTGAAGTGGCGCGGCGACCTCTACCTGGAGGACGGACTGCACCGCGCCGTCCGCGCGGCGCTCCAGCAGCGCCAGGTGCTGCACGCGCGCGTCCTCGAGATGGACTGAGAAGGCGCCGGTCGGCCCTTCGCACTGACCCTTTCGGGGTCAGTTCACCCCCATCCGGACGCGATCACATGATCATCAAGTAGGCATCGCCGACGGGCGGCACTACGCTGCGTTCATGAGCATGCTCACTCCCCCCGGAATGGGCGGAAAGTACCGCATCACGGGGGACGTCTACCCGCGCATGCGCCGCCCCCACCGCCGGCGCCGGATCGTCCTCGCGTCCGCAGCCGCCGTGGTCGTGCTCGGCGCGGCCGGCTGGGGCACCCTCCAGCTCGTCGACGTCTTCTCCGGCGACGAGGGCACGAAGACGGCCGCCGGGAAACAGGCCGACTGCAAGCCCGTCGCCAAGGCGAGCACGGCCCCCGCCGTCGCCCTCCCCAAGCCCGGGCAGATCACGGTCAACGTCTACAACGCGACCCCGCGCAGCGGACTCGCCAAGACGACCGCCGACGAGCTGAAGAAACGCGGCTTCACGATCGGCAAGGTGGGGAACGCGCCCACCGCCTACGACAAGAAGGTCACCGGCACCGGACTGCTCCTCGGCGCGCCCGCGGCCGCCAAGGGCGCCTTCCCGGTCCTCGGTACCCAGCTCAAGGGCGCCACGACCAAGATGGACGCCCGGGCCACCGCCGACGTGGACCTGATCATCGGGACCGCCTTCACGGCGCTGTCCCCGAAAACGACGGCGGACGCGGCCCTGGTCGCCCTGACCAAGCCCGCGCCCGTGGCCAAGCCCTGCGCACAGAGCTGACGTGACACGCGACGGCTCCGCCTGATTCCCGGGCGGAGCCGACTGTGCCTATTCGGCGGAGCCGACGGTGCTTATTCGGCGGAGCCGTACATGCGGTCGCCCGCGTCGCCGAGGCCCGGCACGATGTAGCCGTTCTCGTTGAGGCGCTCGTCGACCGAGGCCGTCACGACGGTGACCGGCGTGCCGGCCAGCTCGCGCTCCATGACCTCGACGCCCTCCGGGGCGGCGAGGAGCACGACCGCGGTCACGTCGTCGGCGCCGCGCTCGATGAGTTCGCGGATCGCCGCGACCAGCGTGCCGCCGGTCGCCAGCATCGGGTCGAGGACGTACACCTGGCGGCCCGAGAGGTCCTCCGGCATCCGCGTGGCGTAGGTCGACGCCTCCAGCGTCTCCTCGTTGCGGATCATCCCCAGGAAGCCGACCTCGGCGGTCGGGAGCAGCCGGACCATGCCGTCGAGCATGCCCAGACCGGCGCGCAGGATCGGGACCACCAGCGGACGCGGGTACGACAGCTTCACGCCGGTCGTGGCCGTGACGGGGGTCTCGATGTCGACCTGCTCGGTCCGGACGTCCCTGGTGGCCTCGTAGGCGAGCAGGGTGACCAGCTCGTCGGCGAGACGGCGGAAGGTCGCGGAGTCCGTGCGCTTGTCGCGCAGGGTGGTGAGCTTGTGGGCGACCAGGGGGTGGTCGACGACGTGGAGACGCATGCCCCAACAGTAGCCCGCCGCACACTGGCATCGACCACGCCACTGGGGGAAGGTGGGGACACAGGGACCCAGTGATGGGGTGGTGTGGCCTATGCCCGACCTGGAAGAACCGGCCGAGGGAACCGCCAAGAGGGCGAACCGGACGCCGGCACCGGAGACCGACGCGGAGCGCCGCAGGCGCCGCGCCCAGTTCCTCCGCGAGCTGAACGAGGCCAAGGCGCTGCGCGAACGCGTGCAGCCGCGGCGCGCCCGGGCCGCCCGGATGCGCCAGGCGATGCGCATGCGGACCTTCCGCTGGTGAGACGGGCGGGGGACCGCCGGGCGGGGCAGCGGACGCGACGGGCCGGTGGTCCGCCGTGCGCCCCCTCCGTGCGCCGGGGTCGCACGCCCGCCCGATGGCGGTGTCGTTCAGACTGATGCACGACTCAAGAGCCGAAGACCTCTCCTGCGCGCCCCGTTTCTGTCACGATGCCGATTGGGCGGGGCACCAGGAGCGCGCCGCCGGAACGTCACACCTCTGATCAGTGGGAGAGAGTCAGGTGTACTTCGCCGCACTGCTCGCGCGCACCGAAGACGGGTGGGAAGCGAGCGACACGGAGCTCGACGACGTGGAGACCCTGTCGGATCTGACCGAGCTGGCCCGCGAGGTCTCGGACGACGACACGGTGATCGTCTACATCGAGCAGGAGGACGCGTGGTTCGGGGTCGTACGGATCGAGGGTGAGGAAGACCCTCGGATCTACGTCTCGGACGGCGCCGCCGCCGCCCGTTCCTCGTACGGGGAGATCCTCACCCGGGAGATCCTCGGCGACGACCTCGACGCCGAGCTCGACGAGCTGGCGTCCCTGGATCTGGACGGCACGGAGGACGGGGAACCGCTCACCGACGACGAGGACGAGGACGACGAGGCCGGCGCGCTCGCCGGGGCGGTGCCGTCCGCCCCGGTCGGCGACGCGCTGGTCCTCGCGGACCTCGGTCTCTCGGAGCGCGAGCTCCGTGCGCTCGACAGCGACGCCCTCGCGGTGATCGCGGACGCGCTGGGCGCCTCCGAGGTGCTGGAGGCCGTGCGCTAGTGGCATCGGCGGTACCCGTTCCCCACTCCGCGGCCGACCCCGTACGGGATCCCTGGCGGGATGCCATGCGGCTCGCGCTCGACGAGGCCGCCGCGGCCGGGCCGGCCGGTGACGTACCGGTCGGCGCGGTCGTGCTCGGCCCGGACGGGCGCGTCCTCGCCCGGGCCCACAACGAGCGGGAGGCGGCCGGTGACCCCACCGCGCACGCCGAGGTGCTCGCGCTGCGCCGGGCGGCCGCCGAGACCGGCGAGTGGCGGCTGACGGGGTGCACGCTCGTCGTGACCCTGGAGCCCTGTGTGATGTGTGCGGGCGCCCTCGTCCAGTCGCGGGTCGACCGGGTGGTCTTCGGCGCGCTCGACGAGAAGGCGGGCGCTGCCGGCTCGCTCTGGGACCTCGTGCGGGACCGTCGCCTGAACCACCGTCCCGAGGTGGTCCACGGCGTGCTCGGCGAGGAGTGCGCGGAGCAGTTGACGGCCTTCTTCCGCGACCGCTGACACCCCCGCTGACCTCGTCGGGGATACGGATTTCATCGCAGCGCCAACTTCGGCTAAGCTCTCTCTCGGTAGCGTGTCCGAGCGGCCGAAGGAGCTCGCCTCGAAAGCGAGTGTGGGGAAACTCACCGAGGGTTCAAATCCCTCCGCTACCGCTTCGATCGAAGGGCCCGGTGCAGTGCACCGGGCCCTTCGGCGTATCCCGGATGCCCGGCCCGAGCGCACGCGAGAGGGCCCCGGCCGCGCTCGTGGCGCGGCCGGGGCCCTCTCGCGTAGGACGGGGGGAACGGCATCGGGGGGACAAGCCGTTCCCCCCGATGAGAACCGGACCTGCAAGTCCGTGCCGCGTTCGGGGGGAAGCTCGCGGCGCGGACCCCGCAGTGCGGGCCGGTTCCAGGAGCCCCGCGGATTCCTGCCAGATCCGCTGGGCTCGACATCCATCCTGCGTCCGCGTCACCCTTCCGGGGGGCGGCAAAAGGCCCGGATCTCCGGGCCCTTGGTCCATAAGGGCTCGGTTAGAGTGGCGCGATCGTACGGCGGGGGTACCGGGGAGGGCTGGTCAGTGGTGCAAGCGAAGAAGGTCGCGCTCTACGCGGTCGTGGTCTTTGTGCTGTACACGATCGTCACATCCCCGGCGCGGGCCGCCGATCTCGTCCAGGTAGGGTTCGAGGGCATTTCCAGCGCCGCCCAGGGTGTCGGCGAGTTCATGACCGAACTCATCAACTAGGAGCCCTCCGTGATCCGCCATCTGGTCCTCTTCAAGCTCAACGAGGGAGTCGAGCGCGACGAGCCGCGCGTCGTCGCGGGCGTCGAGGCGTTCCGCGCGCTCGGCGGGCAGATCCCCGAGCTGCGGTTCTGGGAGTGCGACTGGAACATCACGGACCGGCCGATCGCGTACGACTTCGCCATCAACTCGGCGGTCGAGGACACCGAAGCGCTCCAGCGCTACCTGGAGCACCCCGCGCACCAGGCCGGCGTCGCGCAGTGGCGCGAGTTCGCCACCTGGGTGATCGCGGACTACGCCTTCTAGCCCCCGCCTCACCCGGAGGCCCCCCGCCCTCGCGGCGGGGGGCCTTTTCCGTGCGTGACCTCCCCTTTTTCCTCCATCATGCCCTCAACACGTGGTTATGCGGTGCTTGCACACAGTGGACATGTCTTGTGATGCTATGACCGCTTTTGACGGATGAGTTGACCGTAGTTGATCCGGTCGACCAGCAAGACCTGCCGAAGGGGTGGCGTGAACGTGCCGGCCAGTACAGCGCCTCAAGTCCCGCCCCAGCACGAGGCAGGCGGCGCGGAGACCCCGCGCCCCCGCCCCCAGAGCACCCGTGGCGCCGACACCCGCGCGCTCACCCAGGTCCTCTTCGGGCAGCTCAAGAACCTGGAGCCGGGCACGTCCGAGCACCACCGGGTGCGCGGGGCGCTCATCGAGGCGAACCTCCCCCTGGTCCGGTACGCGGCGGCCCGCTTCCGTTCGCGGAACGAGCCGATGGAGGACGTCGTCCAGGTCGGCACCATCGGCCTCATCAACGCCATCGACCGCTTCGACCCCGACCGCGGCGTGCAGTTCCCCACCTTCGCGATGCCGACCGTCGTCGGCGAGATCAAGCGGTACTTCCGCGACAACGTCCGCACGGTGCACGTGCCGCGCAGGCTCCACGAGCTGTGGGTCCAGGTGAACGGCGCCACGGAGGACCTGACGACCGCCCACGGCCGCTCCCCCACGACCGCCGAGATCGCCGAGCGGCTGCGGATCGGGGAGGACGAGGTGCTCGCCTGCATCGAGGCCGGACGCTCGTACCACGCCACCTCCCTGGAGGCCGCGCAGGAGGGCGACGGGCTGCCCGGGCTCCTCGACCGGCTCGGCTACGAGGACCCCGCACTGGCCGGCGTCGAGCACCGGGACCTCGTCCGGCACCTGCTCGTCCAGCTGCCCGAGCGGGAGCAGCGGATCCTCATGCTGCGCTACTACAGCAACCTGACCCAGTCTCAGATCAGTCAGGAACTGGGCGTCTCCCAGATGCACGTGTCAAGACTCCTCGCCAGGAGCTTCGCGCGCCTGCGATCCGCAAACAGAATCGAGGCGTAACCGAAACGGGTAGACCGGTTCGGAGCAGTTCCGCGTCGCACCAAATGCCGTACACCCCTTGTTTCCTGCGGATATGCGCCTTCGTCGTGTCGACAAGTCACTACAGCGTGTTGCCGACATGTGACATTCTGCTGGAACCGAGTTTGCCGCAGCCCCACCGCCGGTATTCAGGTGGAGGCTGCGTTCCTCAGATGGTCGCGGCCACCGCGACCGTCCGCGACCTCAAGGGGGTGGCATGTCCACAGAACTGGGCAGCTCGAAGGTGCTCACGCTCACGCCCGTTCCCGTGCCCACGCAGACGACGGCGCCGACCGCGGCCGAGACCACGGAGGCCACGCCTCCGCCGCCCGTGGCCGTCCCGTCCGGAGCCCTCGACACCCGCACCCTCTCCCGCTCCCTCTTCCTGCGGCTGCGCGCCCTGGACACCGAGGGAGTCGCCGCGGACAGCCCGGAGCGGACCTACGTCCGCGACACCCTCATCGAGCTCAACCTCCCCCTCGTGCGGTACGCCGCGGCCCGCTTCCGCTCCCGCAACGAGCCGATGGAGGACATCGTCCAGGTCGGCACCATCGGGCTGATCAAGGCGATCGACCGCTTCGACTGCGAACGGGGCGTGGAGTTCCCGACGTTCGCGATGCCGACCGTCGTCGGCGAGATCAAGCGCTTCTTCCGCGACACCTCGTGGTCCGTGCGCGTGCCGCGCCGGCTGCAGGAGCTGCGGCTCGCCCTCACCAAGGCCAGCGACGAGCTCGCCCAGAAGCTCGACCGCTCCCCGACCGTGCCCGAACTCGCCGCCGTGCTCGGCGTGTCGGAGGAGGACGTCGTCGACGGTCTCGCCGTCGGGAACGCGTACACCGCCTCCTCGCTCGACTCCCCCTCCCCCGAGGACGACGGCGGCGAGGGCTCGCTCGCCGACCGCCTCGGCTACGAGGACACCGCCCTCGAAGGCGTCGAGTACCGCGAGTCGCTCAAGCCCCTGCTGGCCAAACTGCCGCCCCGCGAGCGGCAGATCATCATGCTGCGCTTCTTCGCCAACATGACCCAGTCGCAGATCGGCGAAGAGGTCGGCATCTCCCAGATGCACGTCTCGCGCCTGCTCACCCGCACCCTCGCCCAGCTGCGCGAGGGCCTCATCTCCGACTGAGCCGCACCGGCTCGGTCGCACCGACGGGGCCGCCCCGTCCGGACCGGCCGGAACCCTTCGATCGAGCCGACTCCCCCTGAGCCCTGGTTTGCTGACGATCCGTCAGTCAGACTGGGGCCATGAGGCCAAGGAAGCCCGGCCCGGGGCCGGTACTCGTGGCGGTGGCGCTCTGCCTCGGCGGGGCGCTGACCGCGTGCGGCGGCGGGGACGACGACGGCTTCGCGGCGGTCGGCGCCGGCCCCGCGCCGAAGGGCGCGGTCGCTCCTTCCGGCGCGGTCACCCTGGTCCCCCTGGACGGCCCCACGACCCCCGGCCCGACCTCCGGCACCTCGTCCCCGTCCCCCGCACCCTCCGGCCCGTCCACGGTGCCCGGCGCGGGTACGAGCCCGGGGACGGGCGCCACGGCCGGTCCGGGAGCCGCTCCGGCGGCCACACGGGGCCCCGGCGCGCCCTCGGGGACCGGCACCGGCCCGCTGACGCCCCAGGCCCCCGGACGGCCCTCCACGGGCGGCGGGACGGCCCCGCGGCCCGGCGGCCAGGACCCGACGCGCCCGCCCTCCTCCCCCGTGCCGACGACCCCCGCGACCCGGCCCCCGACGACGCCCGGCGGCAGCCCCGCGCCGTCGCCCGGACCCGCCGTGCTCACCGTCTCCGCGCCCGCCCTCGCCGACGCCGACCGGCGCTGGTGCGAGCAGGTGACCGTCACCTTCCGCAACACCGGGGGCTCCGCCGCGACGTCGGGCACGGTCACCTTCGCCACGCACGTCATCGGCGCCCTCGGCGTCGACTGGGCGACCGTCGCCTCCACCCGGCCGCTGCCCGCTCCGATCGCCGCGGGGACGGCGACGACCCGGACGTACACGGTCTGCGTGGACTCCTGGCGGGTGCCGCTCGGCATGCACGTGGACACCCGCGCGGTCACCGCCGTGTGGCGGTGAGCGGCCGCGCCGGAGCCCGGCACGGTCGCCCCGTGCCTCACAGGCCGGGAGGGCGCACCCCGGTCAGCTTCTCCGACAGCTCCCACAGCCGGCGGCCCGTCCCGGGGTCGGCCGCCGCGGCGGAGAGGCGGACGCGGGCCGGCGCACCGCGCAGTTCCCCGAGGCCGTCCGGGCCGATGAACTCACCGCTCTCGACGGACGGGTCGGTCGCCGCGTACAGCTGTGGCAGGGCGCCCCGCTCGGGGCGCTGGGCGAGCAGCGGGTTGCCGATGCGTCCGAAGACCAGCCGCGCGAGGCCGCTCGTGTCCTTGGTCTGGAGGCTCGTGGCGGTGTAGCCGGGGTGGGCGAGGACCGCGCGGACCGGACTACCGGCCGCCGTCAGTCGCCGGTGGAGCTCCTGCCCGAAGACGGCGTTGGCGAACTTGGACTGGTTGTAGAAGGCCATGGGCGCGTATCCGCGCTCGCCGGTGAGGTCGTCGAAGCGGAGGGTGCCCTGGCGGTGGTTGATCGAGCTGACGGTGACCACGCGGGGGTCCCGCCCGGCGGCGAGCAGGTCGAGCAGCAGCCCGGTGAGCGCGAAGTGGCCCAGGTGGTTGACGGCGAACTGGAGCTCGTGGCCCTGGGGGCTGAGGGTGCGGGGCGGCGCCATCAGGCCCGCGTTGTTGACCAGGACGTCGAGGCGGGGGTGGTCCGTCCGTATCCCGTCGGCGAAGGCCCGCACCGAGTCGAGGTCGGCGAGGTCGAGCCGCCGGACGTCGAGGAGGCCGGGATCCACTCCGTCCGCCGCGAGACCGTCGGCGGCCTCCCGGCCCCTCCTCTCGTCCCGCACGGCGAGGACGACCCGCCCGCCGCCGCGGGCGAGGGCCCGGGTGGTGGCCAGGCCGAGGCCGCTGTTGGCTCCGGTGACGACGAAGACCCGCCCGGTCTGATCGGGGATCGGACCGGCGGTCCGGCGCTGCTTCTCGGTCATGCGACACACGCTGCCGCTGATGTCACCGAGTGTCAAGTGTGACTGTGGATGTCATCCAGGGCACGGCGTTACCATCGGGCCGTGACCCTCCGCCCCGAGACCAGCCTCGCCCAGCGCAAACGCCAGCTCGTCGCGACCGAGCTCACCGAGGCGGCCCTCCAGCTGTTCGCCCTCAAGGGCTTCGACGCGGCGACCGTCGACGAGATCGCGACCAGGGCCGGGGTCTCCAAGCGGACCTTCTTCCGCTACTTCGCGTCGAAGGAGGACGTGGTCGTCCAGTTCCTGGCGGGCATGGGGGCCGACATGCGCGCCTCCCTCGCGACCCGCCCCGCCGGGGAACCCCTCTCCGAGGCGCTGCGGCACGTCGTCTCGGTCCCCCTGGCCGCCTGCGGCGACCACGCCGAGCGCGTCCTCCCCGTCGTCCGGCTGATCCTCCGGACGCCCTCCCTGCTCGCCCGCTTCCTGGAGCACCAGGCGGAGTGGCGCGAGGGCCTGGCCGAGGAGCTGGGGGCCCGACTGGGTCTCGATCCCGCGACCGACCTCCGCCCACGGCTCGCCGCGAGCATGGCCCTGGCCGCCTTCGACGCCGTCCTTCGCCGGTGGAGCGCCGGCGAGGGCCCCCAGGTCGGCGAGGCCCCGGAGGCGCTGATCGGCGAGGCGTTCGCGGTGCTCGCTCCGGCTCTGGACGGACCCGCCGGGACAGGGCCGTAGAAGAAGGGGCGCGGACGCAGAAGCCCGCCGGGGCAGGGCCATAGAAGAAGGGGTACGGCCGGCAAAGAAAAAGCGGGCCGGTCCGCCTGACGCGGATCCGGCCCACCCGGGTGTGCGGACGTGCGGAGGGTCAGCCCAGCGCCAGCCAGGCGACGGCCGCGAGGACGACGATCACCGCGACCACGCCGACGATCAGGCCGACCTTGGGGCCGCCGCCCGACGTGGCCGCGGCCTGCGGCTGCCGGCTCTGCGGGGTGCCCTCGTCGACGAAGGCGCGGAACATCTGCGTGCTGCCGGCGGGGTCGTAGCCCTCGGGGCCCTGACCCTGAGGGCTCTGGCCCTGGCCGTACGGTGCTTGGGGGTTGTGTGCCATGTGCCAGGACCCTAGCGAACGGGGGGCGGGGCCCCCAACCCTCGTACTCCCCTCTCCTCCTTTGCCGATTCTTTAGCGCCGTTTGACCGATTTAGTTTGCCTGAAGCAACCATCCATCTCTATGGTTGCCCTAAGCAACAACATCGATGGGGTGCCTGATGGACAGAGGCAATCGGTACGAGAACCTCGCCCGCCAGGTGAGCGCCGTCGGAGCCGTGAAGCGCGGACTCGCGCGGACCCTGCCGGCGGACTGCCCCGGCGGGTCCGCCATCGTCCTCGCCCTGCTGAACCACCACGGGGACATCCGGACGGGCCGGATGGCCGAGCTGATGGCCGTCGACATGTCGGTCAGCAGCCGTCACGTGGCCCACACGGTGGACCGCGGATGGGTCGAGCGCCTGCCCGACCCCGCCGACCGGCGCTCCCGCATCCTCCACCTGACCCCGGCGGGCGCGGACATGCTCGCGGTCCTCGACCGGCGGCTGACCGCCACGCTCGCCCGCACCCTCGCGGACTGGTCCGACGAAGACGTCGAACTGCTCACCACCCTGCTCGCCCGCCTCCGCGATTCCTTCGGGGACTGCCGGGCCCACCACGCTTGAGAACGAAGGAAGTTGATGGCTACCACCACACCCGAGACCGGTGTGCGCGGCGGGAGCGCCAAGGAGGGGGACACCGCCTCCGGCGGCGCACCGATGACGCACCGCCAGATCATGGAGGCGCTGTCCGGGCTGCTGCTCGGCATGTTCGTCGCCATCCTGTCCTCGACGATCGTCTCCAACGCCCTCCCCCAGATCATCTCGGACCTCGGCGGCGGCCAGTCCGCGTACACCTGGGTCGTCACCGCCGCCCTGCTGGCGATGACCGCGACCACGCCGCTCTGGGGCAAGCTGGCCGACCTCTTCTCCAAGAAGCTGCTCGTCCAGATAGCCCTGATCGTCTACGTCGCGGGCTCGGTCGTCGCCGGCCTCTCGCAGAGCACCGGCATGCTCATCGCCTGCCGTGTCGTCCAGGGCATCGGCGTCGGCGGTCTGACCGCCCTCTCCCAGATCATCCTGGCAGCCATGATCGCCCCGCGTGAGCGCGGCCGGTACAGCGGCTACCTCGGCGCGACCTTCGCCGTCGCCACGGTCGGCGGCCCGCTGCTCGGCGGCGTCATCACCGACACCGACTGGCTCGGCTGGCGCTGGTGCTTCTACGTCGGCGTGCCCTTCGCGATCATCGCGCTGATCGTCCTGCAGAAGACCCTCAACCTCCCCGTCGTGAAGCGGCAGGTCAAGGTCGACTGGGCCGGCGCCCTGTTCATCAGCGCCGCCGTCTCCCTGCTCCTGATCTGGGTCACCTTCGCCGGCGACAAGTACGACTGGATGTCCTGGCAGACGGCCGTCATGGTCCTCGGCGCGGTCGCGCTCGGCGGGCTCTTCGTCCTCGTCGAGTCCAGGGCGAGCGAGCCGATCATCCCGCTCCGCCTCTTCCGCAACCGCACGATCACCCTCGCCTCGCTCGCCTCGCTGTTCGTGGGCGTCGCGATGTTCGCCGGCACGGTCTTCTTCAGCCAGTACTTCCAGCTGGCGCGGAACGAGTCGCCGACGATGTCCGGCGTCCTCACCATCCCGATGATCGCGGGCCTGTTCGTCTCCTCCACCGTCTCCGGCCTGATCATCACCAAGACCGGCCGGTGGAAGGCGTGGCTGGTCAGCGGCGGCGCCCTGGCGGCGGGCGGCCTCGGCCTGCTCGGCACGATCCGCTACGACACGACCTACTGGCACATCGCGATCTTCATGGCCGTCCTGGGCCTCGGCCTCGGCATGATGATGCAGAACCTCGTGCTCTGCACCCAGAACCAGGTGGCCCCCGCCGACCTCGGCGCCGCTTCCTCCGTCGTCACCTTCTTCCGCTCCCTGGGCGGTGCGATCGGTGTCTCGGCGCTGGGCGCGGTCATGGCCCACCGGGTCACGAGCTACGTCAAGGACGGTCTCGCCGAGCTCGGCCCGAAGGCCGCCGGCGCCATGGGCCAGGGCGGCTCGGGCGGCGGCATCCCCGACATGGACAAGCTGCCGGCGCCGATCCGCACGGTCATGGAGAGCGCGTACGGACACGGTGTCGCGGACGTCTTCCTCTACTCGGCCCCGTTCGCGCTGCTCGCCTTCGTCGTGACCCTGTTCATCAAGGAGGTCGCGCTGAAGAGCAACACCGTGAAGGCGGACGAGAAGTAACAGAGCTCCCGGACGCGCTTCGAGCGGAGGCGCGGCCGGGTCCGGTACGGAGCGGCGGGCAGGGGACGGCCCGCCGCTCCGTCATTTCTCCGTGCCGGCCGGGCTCCCGGCCCCTCCCCGGTCCCCACCCGCGCGGGCCGCCTCGGCCTCGCGCACGACCATGACCTCGATCCCGGCGATCAGGACGTCCAGCGCGTAGGCGAAGTCGCGGTCCCAGATGACGCTGACGCTGCCGTGCGAGGCGCGCTCGTCGAGGAGCTCCCGCATCCCGCCCATGTGGTCGGCGAACTCCGGCTCGTCGCGGAACGCCTTGATCGCGTCCACGTAGAACTCGTCCTGCGACATGCCGGCCTGGGCCGCGCGCCGGCCGAACTGGGACTCGATCGTCCCGTAGCCGTACACGAACTGGAAGACCGCCGACATGGCGCTCGGCTGCCGGTCCAGCGCGAGGCCGGTGTCCCGGATCGTCTCGTGGATCTTCTGGCCGACGGCCACCGCGTTCGGGCCGATGTTCAGGTACTGGCCGGCGCTCGGCGACATCCACGCGTGGCGGACCAGCATCCGCCGGTAGTCCAGCGCCAGCACCCGGAGCCGGTCCCGCCAGTCCCCGGCCGCGTCGACGGCGGCCAGGTCGATCTCGCCGTACACACTGTCCACCGCGAACTCGATGATGTCGTCCTTGGTGTCCACGTACCAGTAGAGGGACATGGCCGTGACGCCCAGTTCGGTGGCGAGCTTGCGCATCGACAGCTTGGTCAGGCCCTCCTCGTCGAGCATCCGGATCGAGGCGGCGACGATCCGGTCCCGGTCGAGCCCGGCGGGGCCGCCGCCGCTGCGGGCGGCCCTCGTCTCCAGCCAGACGCTGGAACGCGCCGGGTTCCTGGCCCGATCGGCTGCCTTGACCATCGCGTTCCTCCGTCTGTCAGCGGTCCGCCACCATGCTAGGCAGCGACGGGCCGCTCGGCGCCCGCGGCCTTCTCCGCGCGCTCGGCCCGCCGGAGCAGGGCCGCTGCGACCAGACCGCCGGTGAACACGGCGATCGCGCCGACCAGCTGGCTCGTCTGGAGACCGGAGGCGAAGGCGTCGGAGATCTCCCGGCGCTCCGCCTCGCCGCCCGCGGCGGCCAGGGCAGCCGGGAGCGAGGTCGCGGTGACCGCGACGAGCGCGGCGAAGCGGGCGTTGAGGACGGCGCCCAGGACGGCGACGCCGAGGCCGTTGCCGAACTCGGCGAGGGTGCCGTTGATGCCGGCGCCCACACCGGCCTTCTCCGGCGGGATGGAGCTCATGATCGCGTTGGCCATGGCCGGGGAGGAGACCGCGATGCCGCAGCCCATCAGGACCAGGCCGAGGAGCATGCCCGGGTAGCCGCCGTCCGTGCCGCCGCCGAGCAGCGAGATCGAGGTGAGGCCAGCGGCGACCAGGGTCATGCCGAGGACGACCGTGGGCGGGGTGCCGAGCTTCATGACGATCCTCGGGCCGATGCCGGTCAGGTTGAGACCGACGATCGTCAGCGCGAGCGGCGCCATCCGCAGCCCGGCCTCCAGGGGCTCGTAGCCGAGCACGAACTGCAGGTGCTGGGTGAGGAGGAAGAGCGAGCCTCCCATGCCGAAGACGACCAGGATCGATCCGCCGATGGCGCCGACGAACTTCTGGTTGCGGAAGAAGTGCATGTCCAGCATCGGGAACGGGGTGTGCAGCTCCCACAGGGCGAAGGCCGCGAGGCCGGCGGCACCGACGGCGGCCGGCACCAGGACCTGGGCGGAGAGCCAGCCGTGCTCGGGGCCGTTGATGATCGCGTAGACGACGGCGGTCATGCCGACGGTGGAGAGCAGCGCGCCCGGCAGGTCGGGCCGCTCGCCCTGCGGGTTCCTGGACTCGGGGACCAGCCGGACGACGGCGACGAGCGCCACGACCGCGACCGGGATGTTGATCAGGAAGATCATCCCCCACCAGAAGTGGTCGAGGATCACCCCGCCGATCAGCGGGCCGCCCGCGAAGCCGAGCGAGGCGACGGTGGACCAGAGCGCGATCGCCTTGACCCGCTCGGAGTCGTCGAAGATCTGCATGACGACGGCGAGGGTCGTGGTCATCAGGAGCGCCCCGCCGACGCCCATGCCCGCGCGGGCGGCGATCAGCTGAGCCGTGGAACCGGCGAGGCCGGCGGCGAGCGAGCCGAGGCCGAAGAGCGCGAGGCCGACGGCGAGGAGCTTCTTGCGGCCGTAGCGGTCGGCGGCGTTGCCGGCGCTGAGCAGCAGGCCGGACTGGACGAGCGAGTACGCGTTGATCATCCACTGGATGTCGCTGGTCGACGCGTGGAGTTCGGAGGTCAGCGACGGGATGGCGACGCTGAGCACGGTGTTGTCGAGCAGCACGGTGAGCTGGGCGAGGCAGATGACGCCGAGGATCAGCCAGCGCTGCGGGTGGCCGCCGGTGGCGGTCGGTTCGGTCGCGGCGGTCGTCGCCGTCATGGGCAGCACTCCTTGTACGGTGTACGGGACTGGTTCTCGTACACCGTACAAGGGCTCTCGTACGCTGTATAGCGATTTCGCCGCCGCTACTTCTCCTTCGTCAGGTCGTAGAAGGTGGCGCCGCCGACGGTGACCTTCTCGAAGGTCTCCGAGACCCAGGCGGAGATCTCCGAGTTGCCGCCGGGACCGCCGCCCATGCGGCCGCCGCCCGCCTCTCCGCTCCCGTCACCACCGCTGCCGATGAAGTAGTGGATCCGCCCCTCGGCCACGTACTGCTTGAACTGCGCGAGCGTCGGGGACGGGTCGCTGCCGTTGAAGCCGCCGATCGCCATGACCGGCTTCTCCGTGGAGAGCTGGTAACTGGCGGCGTTCTGCGCGCCGACCGTGGCCGCGACCCAGGTGTAGGAGTCCGCGTCCGCGAGAAGGGCCGCCTTCGCCTCGGCACCGACGCTGGCGCCGTTGAGGAGGCCGCCCATGCCGCCCCCGCCACCGGGGCCCTCGCCTCGGGTGGATCCTCCCTGCGGCATGCCCTGGGGCATCCCCTGAGGCATTCCCTGGGGCATTCCCTGCGGCATTCCTTGGGGCATTCCCTGCGGCGGAGTGCCGCCGCCGGGCATCTGACCGCCCTGTCCGCCCTGTCCGCCCTGACCACCGGGCATCTGACCGCCCGGCATCTGGCCACCGCGGCCGCCGGGGAACATGCCACCCTCGAACATCCGGCCGCCGCCGCCCGGACCGCGACCGCCCATCGCGCCACCCGCGGGCCCCGCCGTGACGATCGACCCCTGATGACCGGCGTTCACCGTCTCCAGCGTGTACGCGAACGGGCCCGCGAGACCCGACACCAGGCCGAGGCCCGCCACCGCCAGCCCGAGCCTGCGGTCGGTCCGGCCCGCGAACAGCAGCCCGAGCGCGGCCACCGCGCCCGTCACCAGCACCGCCCAGCGCAGCCACGGCAGCCAGTCCGGAGTGCGCCCGAGCAGCGTCCAGCCCCACCAGGCCGTCACCGCCACCGTCACGGCCAGCGCCGCCGAGGCGGGCCACCGGGTGCGCTCCTCCCACAGCACGGCCGCGCCCATGCCGACGAGCGCCGCCCCGTACGGGGCGAGGGCGACCGTGTAGTACTCGTGGAAGATGCCGGCCATGAAGCTGAAGACCGCGAGGGTGATCAGCAGCGACCCGCCCCACACCAGGAACGCGGAGCGCGCCGTGTCGGTCCGGGGCGCCCGCCAGGTGACGACGAGCCCCGCGACGAGCAGGAGCAGCGCCGCCGGGAGCAGCCAGGAGATCTGGCCGCCGACCGAGTCGTTGAACATCCGGCCGATGCCGGTCTCGCCCCAGCCGCCGCCCTGACCGCCGCCGCGGCCGCCGCCGCCGACGCTGCCGGTCTCGTTGCCGTTGATGCGGCCGAGGCCGTTGTAGCCGAAGGTCAGCTCCAGGAAGCTGTTGTTCTGCGAGCCGCCGACGTACGGACGCGAGGACGCCGGCCACAGCTCGACCAGCGCCACCCACCAGCCCGCCGAGACGAGCATCGCGAGGCCGCCGAGCGCCAGCCGGCCCATCCGGCGGCCGAAGCCGCCCGGCGCGCACACCCCGTAGACCAGGGCGAGCGGCGGCAGGATCAGGAATGCCTGGAGGGTCTTGGCGAGGAACGCGAAACCGAAGGCCACGCCCGCCCACACCAGCCACTTCGCGGCGCCGCGCTCCTGCTCCAGGGCGCGCAGGACGCAGTACACCGCGACCGTCATCAGCAGCGCGAGCAGGGCGTCCGGGTTGTTGAAGCGGAACATCAGCGCGGCGACCGGCGTCAGCGCGAGGACCGCGCCCGCGATCAGACCCGCGCCCGCGCCGAAGCGGCGCCGGACGGCCGCGTAGAGCACCGCCACCGTGCCCACGCCCATGAGGACCTCGGGGACGAGGATCTGCCAGGAGCCGAGCCCGAACAGACGGACCGACAGCGCCATCGGCCAGAGGGCGGCCGGCGGCTTGTCGACGGTGATGGCGTTGGCCGCGTCGAGGGAGCCGAAGAAGAACGCCTTCCAGCTCTCGCCGCCCGCCTGGACGGCCGCGGAGTAGAAGGAGTTGGCGTATCCGGACGCGCTCAGGTTCCACAGGTAGAGCAGCGTGGTGGCGGCCAGCAGGCCGAGGAAGGCGGGCCGGACCCAGGGAGCGTCCTCGGCGCGACCGCGCCACAGCCGGGCGAGCCGGCCGCTTCCCGGCGCGGCATGGGCCGCCGGGACGGCCGTCGTGGGCAGGGTGGTCATCGTTCGTTCCTTGCTGAGGTCTGCGGGACGGACCGCTCGGGGAAGACCCAGAGCCGGAAGAGGAGGAAGCGCAGGACGGTCGCGGCCAGGTTGGCGACGATCAGCACGGCCAGCTCGGTGGAGTGCGCCGGATCGCCGGTGGCCGCGCCGAGCGCGGCGAGCGACCCGCTGGTGAGGGCGAGGCCGATGGCGAACACCACCAGCCCCTGCGCCTGGTGGCGCACGGCCCGGTCCCGGCCCCGCACGCCGAAGGTCAGACGCCGGTTGGCCGCCGTGTTGGCGACGGCCGAGACCAGGAGGGCGGCGGCGTTGGCGAGCTGCGGCCCCAGGCCGAGCCGGAAGGCCGAGTACAGCGCGAGGTAGAAGAGCGTGGACAGGACGCCGACCACGCAGAAGCCGACCAGCTGGCGCGCCAGACCTCCGGGGACGCCGCTCAGCTCGCGGTCCCTGGGGTCGTCGCCGAAGGGCCGGGCGAGCCGGTCGAGCGGCAGCGAACCGGTGGCGAGCGCCCGCCCGACCCGCAGGACGCCCTTCAGGTCGTCGGTGGCGGTCTTCACGATGTGCACGGTCGAGTCGGGGTCGTCGACCCAGTCGACCGGCACCTCGTGGATGCGCAGCCCGGCCCGCTCGGCCAGCACCAGCATCTCGGTGTCGAAGAACCAGCCCGTGTCCTCCACCATCGGCAGCAGCCGCTCGGCGACCTCACGCCGTATCGCCTTGAACCCGCACTGCGCGTCGGAGAACCGGGCGGCGAGCGAGCCGCGCAGGATCAGGTTGTAGGCCCGCGAGATGAACTCGCGCTTGGGCCCTCGGACGACCCGTGAGGAGCGGGCGAGGCGGGAGCCGATCGCCAGGTCGGAGTGGCCGGAGATGAGCGGCGCGACCAGCGGCAGCAGCGCGTTCAGGTCGGTCGACAGGTCGACGTCCATGTAGGCGAGGACGTGCGCGTCCGAGCCCGACCACACCGTCCGCAGCGCCCGGCCGCGGCCCTTCTGCTCCAGCCGCACGGAGCGCACCTCGGGCACCTCGGCGGCGAGGGCCGCCGCGACCTCGGGGGTCGTGTCGGTGGAGGCGTTGTCGGCGACGGTGATGCGGAAGCCGTACGGGAAGGTCCGCAGGAGGTGCTCGTGGAGTCGGCGGACGCACGGCTCCAGGTCCTTCTCCTCGTTGTAGACGGGGATCACCACGTCCAGGACGGGCCGTCCGGCGACGTTCACCGGCAGGTGCTCCCGGGCGGGCAGGGCGTCGATGCTTCCGGAGGCCGCGGACGCGGGGCCCGCGATCGTTGGGGTTCGCATACCCACGACACTCGCCGCGGCCGCTGTCACACCGGTGTGATGACCCTGTGGCCCGCCTGTGAGTCCTCGGCGGCGGGCAGCCGCACCGTGAACACCGTCCGTCCCGGGGCGCTTTCGACGCCCACCGCGCCGCCGTGCGCGACGACGACCGCGCGCACGATGGCCAGGCCGAGGCCGGTGGACCCGGCGTGCCGGGAGCGGGAGGCGTCGCCGCGCGCGAAGCGCTCGAAGACGGCGGGCACGAGCTCCGGTGGGATGCCGGGCCCGTCGTCCTCGATCTCGACGAGCACCGCTCCGGACTCCGCCCGGACGCGGGCGGTGACCTTCGTGCCGGGCGGGGTGTGCGTGCGGGCGTTGGCGAGGAGGTTGACCAGGACCTGCTGGAGCCGGGCGCCGTCGGCCCGCACGCACGCGGTGTCCGAGGGCAGTTCGAGCCGCCAGTGGTGGTCGGGACCGGCGGCGCGGGCATCGCTGACGGCGTCCACGACCAGCGGGACGAGGTCGGTGGTCTCGTACGAGAGCGGGCGTCCCGCGTCGAGCCGGGCGAGCAGCAGCAGGTCCTCGACCAGGCCCGTCATGCGGGTCGCCTCGGACTCGATGCGGCCGAGCGCGTGCCGGGTGTCGGGCCCGCACTCCTCCCGGCCGCGCCGGGTGAGTTCCGCGTATCCGCGGATCGAGGCGAGCGGGGTGCGCAGCTCGTGGCTGGCGTCCGCGACGAACTGCCGGACCCGGGTCTCGCTCTGCTGGCGGGCGTCGAGCGCGGAGTGGACGTGGTCCAGCATCCGGTTGAGGGCCGCGCCGACCTGACCGACCTCGGTCCGCGGATCGGCCTCCGCCTCCGGTACCCGCTGGTGGAGCGCCACCTCACCGCTGTGCAGCGGCAGCCGGGCGACCTGGCGGGCGGTGGTGGCGACCCGGCGCAGCGGGCGCAGCGCGACCCGGACGAGCACGGTCCCGGCGAGCGAGGCCGCGGCGAGCCCTGCGCCGGTGACGCTCAGCTCGACGAGGACCAGGGTGGACAGGGCGTCCTCGACCTCGGCGAGCGGTATGCCGGTGAGGAACTCCCCGTGCATCCCGGCGGCGTACTCGACCCGGTACGAGCCGAGGCCGCCGGGCAGTTCCACGGTGTGCGGCCGGCCGTCGCGGGGGACCGCCGCGAGGGCGGCCCGCTGGGCCTCGTCGAGCGCGGTGGTCCGGACGTTCCTCCCGTACGCACCGCCCTCCTCGGCCTCCGCGGAGTACCCGGCCGACGTCACCTCGCCGTCCACGAGGACCGCGCCCAGGGTGCCGATGGGAGCGCCGGGCCCCAGGACGAAGGCGAGCGGCTCCTTGACGCGGACCAGGTCGGACGGGACGGGGCCGGGAGCCGGCGGGCCCGCGGCCCGGATCGAGACGCTGTGGACCTGCTCGTCGGCCTGGTCGTACAGGTACGAGCGGAAGGCGATCGTCGTCACCGTCCCGATCACGGTCGCCACGACCGCGATCAGCGCGACCGCCGAGACGACGAGCCGCGTCCGCAGCGACCACGGCCGCCGTACACCTCGGGGCACGGGACGCTACTCCCCCGGCTTGATCAGATAGCCCGCCCCGCGTCGGGTGTGGATCATCGGGGACCGGCCCGCGTCCAGCTTCCGGCGGAGGTAGGAAATGTAGAGCTCGACGACGTTGGCCTGTCCGCCGAAGTCGTACGACCAGACCCGGTCGAGGATCTGTGCCTTGCTGAGCACCCGGCGCGGATTGCGCATGAGGTAGCGCAGCAGCTCGAACTCGGTGGCGGTGAGATGAATCGAGTCCCCGCCGCGGGTGACCTCGTGGCTGTCCTCGTCCAGCGTGAGGTCCCCGACGGTCAGCAGCGACTCGCTGCGCGTCTGCGCGGCACCCGACCTGCGGATGAGACCGCGCAGCCGGGCCACCACCTCCTCCAGGCTGAACGGCTTGGTGACGTAGTCGTCGCCGCCCGCCGTGAGTCCGGCGATCCTGTCCTCGACGGCGTCCTTCGCCGTCAGGAACAGCACCGGCACGTCGGGCAGCTCGCGCCGGATCGAACCGAGCAGGCTCAGCCCGTCGACGTCCGGCAGCATGATGTCGAGGATCACCGCGTCCGGGCGGAACTCGCGCACGGTACGCAGGGCGTCGGCCCCGTCGCCCGCACTGCGGACCTGCCAGCCCTCGTAGCGCAGGGCCATCGAGAGCAGCTCGGCGAGCGATGCCTCGTCGTCGACGACGAGGACGCGGACGGCGGTGCCGTCGGCACGGAGCATGTCGGCGCGGGGGCCGGGGCGGCGAGTGGTGACGGTCATGGCACCACGCTCTCCGGCGCCGCTGAGATACCTCTTTCCCTTTCCTGTGAATTTCCTGAGAAACGGCCTCGGGCGCCGGGGCGGGCGGGGTTCACGGTTTCACGTGAAACAACGCCGCCCCGTTCTCGTACAGGACCCCTCGCAGCCAGTCGTCCCCGAGCTCCAGCCGCTCCAGGGCGTGGAGTTGATGGACGTACGGGTAGGGGATGTTCGGGAAGTCGGAGCCGAGGAGGATGCGGTCCCCGAGGTCCACCAGCCGCCCGCGCTCCGCCTCCGGGAACGGCGCGAGCCGCTCGCTGAAGTCGGTGAAGGCCATCGTGGTGTCCAGATGGACCCCGTCGTACCGCTGGGCGAGGTCGAGGAAGTCGCCGTACTCGGGCATCCCCATGTGCGCCACGATCACCCGCAGCCGCGGATGCCGGGCCAGCAGCCGCCCCATCGGCCCGGGGCCGGTGAACGTGCCCGGGGTGGGTCCGGAGCCGCAGTGCACGACAACGGGCGTGCCGCCGTCGGCGAGCGTTCCCCAGACGGCGTCCAGCTCCGCGGAGGTCGGATCGAACCCGCCGACCTGGAGGTGCACCTTGAACACCCGCGCCCCGGCGTCGAGCGCCTGGCGGACGTACCCGTCCACGCCCGGCTCGGGGAAGAAGGTCGCGGTGTGCAGGCAGTCCGGCGTACGGGCGGCGAAGTCGGCGGCCCAGGCGTTCAGCCAGGCCCCCATCCCCGGCTTGTGCGGGTAGAGCATCGCGGTGAAGGCGAGCGCCCCGAACCCGCGCAGCAGGTCGAGCCGGCGCTCCTCCTCCTCGCGGTAGGTGATGGGCCACTCCATCCCGGTCAGGGGACCGACCGCGTCGAAGTACGCCCACACCTTGTAGAGCACGTTCTTCGGCATGAAATGCGTGTGCACGTCCACGAGTCCGGGGAGCCCGAGCCGCGCGACGAGCGCCTTGATCTCCCCCGCCTCGTCCGGGAGCCCGGTCGTGCCCGGGGCGGCTCCCCCGCCGCCGTTCGGGGTGCCGGCCGGGCTCACGCCGTCACCCGGGGCCCCGGCCGCGCGCCCGCCGTCACTCCCGCTCAAAGCCGTAGCTCCGCTCGACCTTGCCGATGTGGACGCTGTAGCTGTCGTACCAGTGCTCACGCCCGTACGCCTTGGCCTCCTGGTGCGCGCTGTCGAGCCGCCAGGCGTCCAGGGCCTCCAGGTCGCGGAAGTAGGCGACCGTGATGCCGATGCCGCCGGGAGTCCGGGCGGACTCGTATCCGAGGAAGCCCGGCATCGACTCGACGCGCTCCTTCATGCGGTCGGCCGTCTCCGCGTACCCCTCGGGAGAGTCGGGTCGCACGGCGGTGAACACAGCGGTGTAGTAGGGCGGTTCCAGGCCCGCCACCAGCTTCGGAGTCATGTGATCACCCTCGCCGCGGCCGGGCACGGATGTCCACGGCCCCCGGTCAAAGGGATCCAAGACTTTACGAACGGGCCGGAGGCCCCGGAGGGCTCGGCGGAGCGTCCCCGGGCCGGTCCCGGCGCCCGGATCGGCGGCTCAGAAGAGCTCCCCCTGCGCGGCGCCCGGGTCGGCCGCCTCGGCCGTCGGCGCCACCGGCACGGAGAACTCCGCGCCCACCCCGGCTCCCTGGAGGGCCCACCCGCCCATGACCCGGGTGTCGAGAGCCAGACAACGCCCACCAGGGTCGAGGAGATGCAGGTCCGGCCCGGCGGCGGCCAGCAGCCGACCGGTGACGACGCCGCCGTCGACCAGCTCGGTCACCGTGCCGGCCGGCCGGGGCAGTCCGTCGAGGTGGAAGGCGTCGGCGTGGTCGCGCACCGCGCAGCCCAGGGGCTCCAGGGTCTCCGTCCACCCGCCGACCTCCCCCGCCCGCCGGTGCAGCTCCTCGACCTCACCGGCCCTCTCCCCGGCCGGCGGCAGCGCGTGCCGCACGGCGCGCTTCCGCTCGTACGCCACCCGGTCGGGCACGCCGAGGGCCTGCCGCAGCACCTCCTCGGTCCGCCGGGCGGCCATGAGCGGGCCGCGGCCGAGCCAGCTGAAGGCGACGGCCCCCTGCTCCAGCAGGCGCGTCTCGCCCCGGGCCTCCGCGGTGATCCCGACCTTGGTCATCCCGGGTCCGAACCATGCCAGGTAGACGCGGTACGGCTGCGGATCGTCGGCGACGGTGTCCGCGGCGACCGAGTGCGCCCGGTCGAGCCGCGCGCACTCCGGACACCTCCCGCCGGTGGCCCGTCCGGGCACGGCGGCCTCCAGGGGGCAGGGGTTCCCGCGCGCCCCCGGGCACCGCCGGACGCCGACCGCGCGGAAGGCCAGCTCCTGCCCGTACCCGAGCGGGCTGACCCGCCCGCCCCGCCACCGCAACCCCGGCACTCCCCCGGCCCAGCCGAGCCCCCGACACCGCCACTCCACGCCCGCGCCTCCTCGCACTCCCCGGACGCCCAGTCTCCGCCACCCCCGCCGGACCCGACCCCGGCTGCCCCGCTCGGGGCCGCCTCCCCCCTTCCCGCCCGGGTCACGGCAGGACGTAGATCCGGACCCCGTCGGGGCCGGGCACGCCGACCTCCCGCATGCAGCCGCGCTCGATGAGGAGCCGTACGCAGTCCCGGACGCGCTCCCGGGAGAGACCGGTGCGGAGGGTGACGTCCTGCGGCCGGTAGCGGGCCCCGCCCCGGACCAGGGCGGGCGCGAGGAAGGTGGCGACGGCCAGTACGTCACCCGTGATGGCCCAGGACTCCACGAGTTCCTGCGGGGTGAGCCGCTCGACGACGGAGTCCGTGGTCCGCTGGCGCGGCACGGCGAGCCGTTCAAGGGAGTCGGCGACCCTTGAGAGGCTGCACCGGGTCTCGCGGAGCAGCTCCGCGTAGGCGGTGTGGTCCTCGTACGCGGCGCGGAGGGCAGCCTCCTCGTCGAACCGGCCCTCCAGCCGTACGAGGACGTCGACGAGGCCCGGCGGCAGCAGATGGCCGCTGTGCACCGGCGAGGGTTCGAGTGCGTAGCAGCCGTCCCGCTGCACCGCCGCCACCAGCTCGGCCGTCCACGCCCGGAAGGGCACGGCCTCGGGTCTGCGGCAGGCCCCGACGAGCTGGACGAGCCCCTGGAGGCTCACCAGCCGGGCCGAGGCCCGGATGCCGGTGCGGGCGAGTATGCCCTCGCTCCCGGCGAGTCCGCGGGCGGTGGCCAGACACTCCGGGGGCAGCGCCGCCCCCCGCAACGCCGCGCGGGAACCGGAGTACCCCAGCCTCTTCGCCACGTCCGCGAGGGCGAACCAGTACGAGCCGTCCGGCGCGGTCAGCCTCCGCAGCCGGGCTCCGGTCGCCGCGTGCACCAAGTCATCGATGTCGATCGCGTCCATCGATCATCACCTCCGCTTCGCAAGCTAGGCCGAGGGCATATTCAACTGACATGCAAATCAGACAGGTTCACCCAAAAGGGGTTGCCTTGCCGGATCGAACACGGCGACTAGGATCCGGACCATGCCGCTGACCATGAACGACGTGGACCGGTTCGAGGCCGCCAGGCCGCGCCTGGAGGCCATCGCCTACCGCCTCCTCGGCTCCGCGAGCGAGGCCGAGGACGCCGTGCAGGACACCTACCTGCGCTGGCAGGCCGCCGACGTCGACCGCGTCGAGGTCCCCGAGGCATGGCTGACGAAGGTCCTCACCAACCTCTGCCTCAACCAGCTCACCTCGGCCCGCGCCCGGCGCGAGACCTACGTGGGCGAGTGGCTGCCCGAGCCGCTGCTGGCCGGCGACCCGATGCTCGGCCCCGCCGACACCGCCGAGCAGCGCGAGTCGGTCTCGTACGCGGTCCTCGCCGTCATGGAGCGCCTCTCGCCCAACGAGCGCGCCGTCTACGTGCTGCGGGAGGCGTTCGGCTACCCGCACCGGGAGATCGCCGAGATCCTCGACCTCACCGAGACCGCCTGCCAGCAGATCTTCCACCGCGCCAAGAAGCACGTGGCGGACGGCAAGGCGCGCACCGAGATCGACGAGGCCGCCGCCCGGCGGATCGTCGAGGAGTTCCTCGCGGCCGCGACCACCGGCCGCACCGAGCCGCTCGTGCGGCTCCTGACCGCGGACGCCATCGCGATCGGCGACGGCGGCGGCAAGGTCCCGGCCCGCGCCGCCGCGTTCGAGGGCGCCCGCGCGGTCGCGACGTTCCTGCGGGGCCTGTTCAAGCCGAGCCTCGCCAAGCGGAACGTGGTGGGCGGCTCCCCCGACGTCTACGCGTCGACCGCGAACGGCGCCCCCGCGATCGTGGCGGTCCTCGCCGGCCGGGTCATCGGGATCATGTGCCTGGAGGTCACCCCCGAGGGCATCACCGCGTTCCGCAACCAGGTCAACCCCGACAAGCTCGACCGCGCGACCCGGCTCTGGGCGGCCGCCGACCACGGTGAGCCGCTGCTCGCCTCCGCCTTCTGACGACGATGTGACCTGCTTCACACCGCACTCCTGTCAGGAATCGTCGGGCTGCCCGGTTCAAGGGGCGAAACCGCGCGAGACAGGAGCATGGAGATGCAGCACCGAATCATCGTCATCGGAGCCGGCTACACCGGAGCGATCGCCGCCGGGCGCCTCGCCAAGCGGCTGCACCGCGCCGACGTCGCCATCACCCTCGTCAACCCCGAGCCCGACTTCGTCGAGCGCGTCCGCCTCCACCAGGTGGCCGTCGGCCAGGAGCTGCGGCCCCGGCCGTTCGCCGAGATGTTCGCCGGCACCGGCGTCGAGCTGAAGGCGGCGAGGGTGACGGCGCTCGACGTCGACCGCAAGACCGTCTCGGTCGTGGCCGCGGACGGCACCGACGGAGCCGCCGAGGAGCTGGCGTACGACACCCTCGTCTACGCCCTCGGCAGCGGCTGGACCGACCAGGGCGTCCCCGGCACCGCCGAGCACGCCCACGAGATCGCCGGCCGCGCCGGAGCCCTCCGGCTGCGTGAGCGCCTGGCCGGCCTGGAGGCCGGACAGCCGGTGCTCGTCGTCGGCGGCGGACTCACCGGGCTGGAGGCCGTGACCGAGATCGCCGAGGCCCGGCCCGACCTCGACGTCGCCCTCGCCGTCCGCGGCGGACTCGGCGACTGGCTCGCCCCCAAGGCCGGCGGTCACCTCCGGAAGGTCGTCGACGGACTCGGCGTCACCGTCCACGAACACACCTCCGTCACCGCCGTCGAGGCCGACCGCGTCACCACCGCCGACGGCGCGACCGTCCCCGCCGCCGTCACCGTGTGGACCACCGGCTTCGCCGTCCACCCGATCGCGCAGGCCACCGCACTCGACGTCACCGACACCGGCCGGATCGTCGTCGACGACACCATGCGCTCGGTCTCGCACCCCGACGTGTACGCCGTCGGCGACGCGGCCCTGGCGATGGGCCCCGGCGACAAGCCGCTCCGCATGTCGTGCGCCTCGGGCGCCCCCATGGCCTGGCAGGCCGCCGACGCCATCGCCGCCCGCCTCACCGGCACCAAGGTTCCCCGCACCTCGATCCGTTACTTCAACCAGTGCATCTCGCTCGGCCGCAGGGAGGGCGTCATCCAGTACGTCACCGCCGACGACCGCGCCGTCGACAGCGCCCTCACCGGCCGCCTCGCCGCCCTCTACAAGGAGCTCATCTGCAAGGGCGCCGTCTGGGGCGTCGCCAATCCCACCCTCGGCCTCCCCTCGCGCCGCCGCCACGTCCTCGCCCGACCGGCCGGCCTGCCCACCCCCCTCAAGGCCGGGGCCTGACCCCCACCGCGACGACCCCGCACCCCCACCCGGGCTCCTCGCCACCACCCCCGACCGCCCGAGAGGCCCCGGACAACCCGTCCGGGGCCTCTCCGTCACGAGCTGACGACCCCTCCGATGAACTCGAAGACCCGCACCACCCATCTCTGCGCCCGGTGCCGCCGACTGCAATACCGCCTCGGCCGCCACCACCTGGGCTGCGGCACCGGCCCCAGACACCACCCGCACTCCAGCGGATCCAATTCGATCTCGACAGCCCCCATGTCCCGGACCCTACCCACCCCACAACGCAAGAGGCCCGGACTCTCGTCCGGGCCTCTTGTTCACTGTGCACTCGGCAGGATTCGAACCTGCAACCTTCTGATCCGTAGTCAGATGCTCTATCCGTTAAGCTACGAGTGCTTGTTTTTCAGTTTTTGTCTTCGCTCCCCGGCCTTTCGGCCCGCTCGCGGCGACAGGAAGAACATTACATGACTGCCGCCGTCATGTGAAATCCATTCCCCTCACCCCTTGTGACCTGCGAAAACGCCGTGACGGCGGGTGGGTGGGGAGTGGGGCGGCGTGGGGGGCGGAGGGGGTTTCCGGGGCGGGAATGGCCGGAAAGAGACCGGGGTCACACCGAGGGGTGGGGGCCGGTGGGCAAGGGGGAGAAACGGCCGAAGCCCCGGCCTTGGGGCCGGGGCTTCGGTAGGGGCGGAGGCGGAGGGATTTGAACCCTCGATGGGCTTGAAGGCCCAAACCGCATTAGCAGTGCGGCGCCATAGACCGGACTAGGCGACGCCTCCATGCACCTCACGCATGCGCGTTTGGTGCGTGCAGATGATGACACAGGCGAACCGGCTGTCACCAATCGATTCTCACCGTACTAGGCACACGGGGTCCAGGGCAAAGCCCCTCGGGCCGGGTCGTGGGCCTCGCGGGGGCGCACCGGGCCGAGGGGGCACGGCCGGCGCACCCGGCTTGCGCAACGCCGTGGCGCCGGGAGCGTTAGAGGGGTGGGCGCGGTGAGCGCCCGCGCCCGCCGTCACCCGCGTTCCTGGAGATCCGCATGCTGCGCCGCCTCGCTCTCGCGACCCTCGCCACCGCCGCCGGGACCGCCGGCATCGGTCCGCTGCCGCTGCCGCTGCTGTCGGTGCCCGACGCGCTGACGGTGACGATCGAGCGGAGCGGGCATCCCGCCGCCGACGGCACCTTCGAGCTGCGGTGCGACGACGGGCCGGAGGGCAACCACCCGGCCGCCGCGCGCGCCTGTGAGCGGCTGGACCGGCTGGCGACGGAGGAGGCGGACCCGTTCGCGCCCGTGCCGCAGGACGCGCTCTGCACGCAGGTGTACGGAGGGCCCGCCCTCGCCCACGTCACCGGCACCTGGCAGGGCCGCAGGGTCGACGCCCGGTTCTCCCGTGCGAACGGCTGCGAGATCGATCGCTGGCAGAACCTGGAGCCGGTCCTTCCCCTCGTCCGGGGATGACGGTCGCGGGCTCCCTTAGACTCCCCTCAGTGACAGGCTGCGGCCCGAGGGGCAAGATGGGGCCGCGGTCGAAGGGCAAGCACGTGCAGTGGGTCTGGGAGGAAGCGTCGTCGTGAGCAGCAGGCCATCCCGAGGCGCTGCTCGCCTCGCAGCGATACTCGACGCCCTCCCCGACGGGCTCGTGCTCGTCAACTGCAACGGCACGGTCGTCAACGCCAACACGATCGCCCTCGGCATGTTCGAGACGCCCGGCACCGCGCTGGTCGGACGCGGGCTGCTCGATCTGCTGCCCGAGTTCGACTCGCGCCTCATCCCCGGCTCGATGCGCCGCCCCGAGGGCACCGACGAGCGGGGCCGCACCAAGCCCGCCCGGATGATCGCCCGCCGTACCGACGGCAGCGAGTTCCCCGTCGAGGTGACCAGCGCCAGCCTGGAGGACGGCCGCGAGGCATACGACTCGTACGGCGGCTACACCGGCGACGAGCTGCTCATGCTGGTCGTGCGGGACCTCACCGGCACCCTCGACACCGAGGCCGAACTCGCCCGCTCGCAGCGGCAGACCGAGATGATCCTGCGCGCCGCGGCCGAGGGCGTCGTCGGCACGGACACCGACGGCCGCGTGGTCCTCGTCAACCCCGCCGCCGCCCAGATCCTCGGCTACCGGGCCGGCGAGCTCGGCGGCCAGGAGCTGCACCCGCTGATCCTCGCCAAGCGTCCCGACGGCGAGCCGTTCCCGTACGAGGAGTCGCCGCTCGCCGACACCCTCAAGTCGGGCCGCAAGCACCGGGTCCGCGGCCAGGTCCTGTGGGCGAAGAAGGGCGCCCGGGTGCCGGTCGACCTGACGACCGCTCCGGTGCGGGACGGCGACCAGCTCGTCGGCGCGGTGATGACCTTCACCGACCGCAGGCCGTACGAGGAGCTCGTCGAGCAGCACGCCGCCGAGGTGGCCGACCAGGCCGAGCGGCACACCGCCGAGCTGGCCGACCGCGCGGAGCGGCACGCGGCCGAGCGCGAGGCCCAGCAGGAGAAGTACGCCTCGCTCGCCGCCCGGCACGAGCAGCTGACGGCCGTTCTCGCCGAGTCCCTGCGCGGCCCCCTGGAGGAGCTGCGCAGCCAGCTGGGCACCCTCGCCGCCGACGACGCCGGGCAGCTGTGGCCCGAGGCCAACCAGGTGCTCCACCACCTCGCCGCCGGGTACGCCCGGATGACGGCGCTCGTCGACAACGTCCTGGGCTTCCAGCGGCTCGACGCGGGCGCGGAGAAGCTGGAGAAGCGGGTCGCCCTCCTCGACGGGGTCGTCACGGCCGGCATCGACGGGGCCGTCGAGCTGATCGGCCCCGGCCGCGCGCAGTTCGCCGTGCACGCGCCGCCGATCGAGGCCGAGGTCGACCCGGTCCGGCTCGCGACCGCGCTCTCGCACCTCGTCGCGGACGTCGCCGGCGTCGACGCGACCGGCAGGAACCGCGCCACCGCCCAGGGCACCGTGCCCGCCGACTCCACGATCGTCGTCGCGGCCGCACAGCGCGGCGACGTCGTACGGATCGAGGTCCGCGGCCCGTACGCGGGCGGCGACCCGGTCCACGGGCCGGTCGTGCGCGGGATCGTGGCGGCCCACGACGGCGTCGTGCAGACCCACGAGGTGCCGGGGACGACCGGCGGCGCGTACGTCCTCGAAGTGCCGCTCGGCGCGGGACGGGGCACGGTCGCGGCGCCCGCGAGGAACGACGTGCCGGAAGGCGGCCGCGAGGCCCTCGCCCTGCCGGCCCAGGCCACCGCGTCCACGACGGGTACGGGCCCCGCGGCCCTCGGCGGAGCGGCTGCCCCCGCCGTCGTCGGCGCCGACGGCCCCGGCGCGGGCGGTGCCGGCGTCCCGGGCGCCCCCGACGCCGCCCCGGACACCTCCGGCGGCGGGCGGCGGCGGGCCCGGCGCGGTTCCACCGACGCCTTCCTGGAGAGCGCCGTCGCACCCGAGGGGGACGAACGGCCCGTCGCCGAGCCCAGCGGACGCCGGCGCGCCCGTACGGGTGAGGCGGTCGCCCAGGCCGAGCTGATCCCGGCCCAGCAGAACGCCGCCGCGGGCGTCGTCCCGGCCGACGCCGCGGCCGCCCTGGAACCCGCGGGTCGGGTGGAGCCGACCGGACGCCGCCGGGGCCGGCCCGCCGAGGGTTCCGTGGTGACCGCCGCCGAGGGCGCGCAGGGCCGGGCCGCGCTCGGCGCCGCCGTGCCCCCGCAGGGCGTCGCCGTCGAGCCGACGGGGGCGCCCGCCCTGGCCCGTGCCCTGCCGGCCGTCGCGTCCGGCGAGGACGCGTCCGCCGAGCGGCCGAGCGGGCGGCGCCGCAGGGCGCTGGCCGCGGCGCAGGAGCGCGCCGCGGCGGCCGACGCCGGGCCGCGGACTCCGTTCGCGCTGCCGCCGGCCGACGCCGACCGTGCCCCGGAGGCGGCCGAGGCCCTCTCCCCGGTGCGGCCGGAGCCGACCGCCGGGCCCGTGCCCGCGCTCGACGCCGTACCCCTGCCCGATGCCTCGGCCCCGCACGCTCGGGCCGCCGGTCCGCTGCCGGTGTCCGACGAGGCGCGGCACGAGGCCGTTCGGGGTGTCCCGGGCGCCGACCTCACGCCCCCGCAGCCGCACCCGCTGCCCCGGCAGCCGCTGCCGACCGGGCTCCCGAGCGAGCCGCCGGCCGAGGCGACCGGGCGTCGCCGGGCCGTCGCGCCGCCGGCCCCGCTGCCCGGGACCGGGCCCGCGAACCCGTCCGGTGCCGCCGCCGGGACGGGCACCGGTTCCGTACCGCTGCCGCCCGAACTGCCGATGCCGGCGCCGCTGCCGAAGGACTCGACGCAGGGGCGGGCGTTCAGCGTCCGCACGCTCGGGCAGGGCGTGCCGTTCGTGCCGCCCGCGGCTCCCCCGGCCGCCGCCACGCCGTCCAACGGGTCCGGGCGCCGGCGGAAGCTCGCCACCCCGCCCGAGGTGGACCCCCCGGCGCCCGCGGCGCTTCCCGCCGCGGCCGACGCCGACGCCAGGCCGCACCCGCAGTCCGAGGCCGCGCTCGGGCTCGTCCCGGCCGCGTCGGAGGGCCGCGCCTACGCCATAGGAGCCCCCGCCGAAGGCTCCGCCGAGGGGCCCGAGCCGCTCGACGGTCCCGGCGGCGCGGTCGAGGTCGCCAACCGGCCCGCCCCGCGTCCGGTCGACGACGAGCTGCCCCCGGAACCCCTCGACAACCCGCGCCGGCTGCTCGTCTGGCCCGCGCCCGACGTCTCCACCCAGCAGGCGCTGAGCGACCGGGGCTACCGGCCGGTCATCGTGCACTCCCGCGAGGAGGTCGACGCGCAGATCGCCGCCTTCCCGGCCGCGCTCTTCGTCGACCCGCTGACCGGGCCGATCACCCGCACGGCGCTCCAGTCGCTGCGTCAGGCCGCCGTCGCCGCCGAGGTTCCGGTGCTGCTCGCAGCCGGTCTGGGACAGGCCACCCGGGAGGCCGCGTACGGCGCCGATCCGGCCGTGCTCCTCAAGGCGCTCGCGCCGCGCGACAGCGAGCAGCACCCGTCCCGGGTCCTGCTGATCGAGGAGCACGACGACATCGCGGACGCCCTCGCGGCCACCCTGGAGCGGCGCGGGATGCAGGTCGCACGCGCGGGGACGGACACCGAGGCCGTCACGCTCGCCACGCAGACGCAGCCGAACCTGGTGGTGATGGACTTGATGCAGGTGCGTCGCCGCCGTGCCGGGATCATCGACTGGCTGCGGGCGAACGGGCAGCTCAACCGCACCCCGCTCGTCGTCTACACCTCCGTCGACCTCGACGAGGAGGAGCTGCCGAAGCTCTCCTCCGGCGAGACGGTCCTCTTCCTCGCCGAGCGGTCGAACAGCACCGAGGTCCAGGCCCGGATCGTCGACCTGCTCGCGAAGATCGGCACCAACTAGCCGCGGGAACGCGGAAGGGGAGGGCGCCCCCGCCCTCCCCTCCCACCGACCGGCCGGGCCCGTCCGACCTGTCCCGTCGGTCGGGCCCCTCCGGTCCGTCCCGTCCGTCCGGTCCGCTACAGCTCGGTGACCTCCAGGCCGCCTTCCGCGTACTGCCGTCGGATGACCTTCTTGTCGAACTTGCCGACGCTCGTCTTCGGCACCGCCGGCACGATCGCCCAGCGCTCCGGCAGCTGCCACTTGGCGATGCCGCCCTCGTCGGCGAGGAACGCCCGCAGGGTCTCGTAGTCCGCCGTCTCGCCGTCCTTGAGGACGACGGTCGCCAGCGGGCGCTCGCCCCACTTCTCGTCCGGCACCGCGACGACCGCGGCCTCGGCGACCGCCGGGTGCGCCATGAGGGCGTTCTCCAGCTCGACGCTGGAGATCCACTCGCCGCCCGACTTGATGACGTCCTTCGCCCGGTCCGTGAGGGTCAGGTAGCCGTCGGGGCTGATCACGCCGACGTCACCGGTCTTCAGCCAGCCGTCCTCGCTGAACTTGTCGGCCGGACGGATGTCCTCGGCGTCGATGCCGCCGAAGTACGACCCCGCGATCCAGGTGCCGCGCACCTCCAGCTCGCCGGCCGACTCGCCGTCCCACGCCAGGTGCTCGCCGCCCGGGCCGACGAGCCGCGCCTCGACGCCGGCGGGGAAGCGGCCCTGCGTGACCCGGTAGGGCCACTCCTCCTCGGCCGTGAGCCCGGCCGGCGGGTGGGCCATCGTGCCCAGCGGGGAGGTCTCGGTCATGCCCCAGGCGTGGCAGAGGCGGACGCCGAGCCGGTCGTACGCCTCCATGAGCGAGGGCGGACAGGCCGCGCCGCCGATGGTGACCTGCGCCATCGAGGACAGGTCGCGGGGGTTGGCGGTGACCTCGGCGAGCAGGCCCTGCCAGATGGTGGGGACGGCGGCGGCGTGGCTCGGCTTCTCGCGCTCGATCATCTCGGCGAGCGGCGCGGGCTGGAGGAAGCGGTCCGGCATGAGCATGTTGATGCCGGTCATGAAGGTGGCGTGCGGCAGGCCCCAGGCGTTGACGTGGAACTGCGGGACGACGACCAGGGTCGTGTCCTTGGCGGTGAGGCCCATCGACTCGGCCATGTTGACCTGCATGGAGTGCAGGTAGATCGAGCGGTGGGAGTAGACGACGCCCTTCGGGTCCCCGGTGGTGCCGGAGGTGTAGCACATGGCCGCGGCCGAGCGCTCGTCCAGCTCCGGCCAGTCGTACGTGGTCGGGCGGCCCGCGATCAGCTCCTCGTAGTCGTGCACGCGCGGCGCCGCGCCGTCCAGGACGGAACGGTCGCCCGGGCCCGCGACCACGACGTGCTCGACCGTCGGCAGGTGCGGGAGCAGCGGGGCGAGCAGGGGCAGCAGGGAGCCGTTGACGATCACGACCCGGTCGGCCGCGTGGTTGACGATCCACACCAGCTGCTCGGGGGGCAGGCGGAGGTTGAGCGTGTGGAGGACCGCGCCCATGGACGGGATCGCGAAGTACGCCTCGACGTGCTCGGAGTTGTTCCACATGAGGGTGGCGACGCGCTGGTCGCCGGTGACGCCGAGTTCGTCGCGCAGGGCGTTGGCCAGCTGGTGCGCGCGGGCTCCGGCCTCCGCGAACGTGCGGCGGTGCGGCTCGGGCTCGCCCGTCCAGGTGGTGATGGTGGACTTCCCGTGGATCGTCATCCCGTGCTTGAGGATGCGGCTCACGGTCAGCTGTACGTCCTGCATGGTGCTGTACACGGGGCGTCCTCCCGGTGGGCGCTACGTGGCAGAAAGGGTGTGGCGATTCTGCGCACATACCGCGCGGTATGTCACTACCCCGGAGTACGGAAATTGCCAGTGATCGCTGGCGTGAGTGCCGGGACCGGCCGCGGCGGGAGGGTTCGCTACCGTACGGGCGCCAGCTCCGGGTCCTCGCGGAGCTTGCCGAGCGCCCGGGACACCGCGCTCTTCACCGTGCCGACCGACACCCCGAGCACCTCGGCGGTCTGCGCCTCGCTCAGGTCCTCGTAGTACCGCAGCACCACCATCTGCCGCTGGCGCTCCGGCAGCTTCAGCACCGCCCGCCACATCGCGTCGTGCAGTGCCTGCCGCTCGGCCGGGTCCGGCTGCGGCAGCCCCACCGGCTCCGGCAGCTCCTCGCAGACGACCTCGTCGACCTTGCGCTTGCGCCACTGCGACGTGCGCGTGTTCAGCAGCGCGCGACGGACGTAGCCGTCCAGGGCCCGGTGGTCCTCGATCCGCTCCCAGGCCATGTACGTCTTGGCGAGGGCGGTCTGGAGCAGGTCCTCCGCGTCCGACGGGTTCGCGGTCAGCGAGCGTGCGGTGCGCAGGAGCACGGGCCCGCGCGCCCGTACGTACGAGGAGAAGGTCGAGTACGACGCGTACTGCGAGGCACCGGCGCAGACGGGGCCAGAGGGTGGCGGAGTCATGACTCCACGCTAGGAGCGGACCGTCCCCCGCGGATCGGCCCCAGGTCCCGAACCCCGGTCCGCCTCAGGTTGTAGGGAGGGGGACACCTCCACCTCCTCTGGGTGGAGAGGCCCCCCTCCCTACGCCTCAGGGTCGCCGTGCCCCGCGGTCGAGGTCCGCAGGCCCCGGGCCCCGGCGAGGTCAGGGCCCGTCTCGGGGTGGGAGCAGCCGGACCCCGGTGCCCCACGGGGTCAGGGCGACGTCGGGGACACGCGCGGCGGAAGGGGCACGGCCGCCGGATCGGTCGCGGCCGGGGCGCTCGGTGCGGCGGTCGGCTTGGGCGTGGCCGCCAGGGGGAGGGTCACGACCGTCGGCCCGGTCGCGGCCGGGGGAAGGGGCACGGCCGTCGGTTCGGTCGCGGCCGGCGAGCTGGGTGCGGCCGTCGGCTTGGGCGTGGTCGACGTCTCGGGGCCGACTGTCGGCTTGGGCGTGGCTGTCGGCTTGGGGGCGGACGTCGGCTTGGTCGCGGGCGGCGGGCTGGGTGCGGCGGTCGGCTTGGGGGCGGACGATGCCGCCGCCGCGGCGGCGGCGCCGGTGACGGTCCTGGTCGCGGGACGGGCGACGGGCGCGTCCACGACGTTGCGGTCGATCATGAGGCGCCGGCCGCCGTACGACTCGGCGACGTCGCCCGCGTACTGGTGGATCCGGGCGTGCGGCGTCCATGCCTGGGGATGCAGCGCAGGCTCGGAGTCCAGTGTGGCCGAACCGTTCCAGCGCGCGAACCACATCACGGCGGGCATGTCCTGCGTGCCCGCCCGCCGCGCCTGTTCGATGTCCTGCACGCCCGAATCGGCGCTGCTGTAGAAGCCGGGGAGGTAGCCGAGGCGTCGTACCTCCCGGTTCCAGGCGCGGACGAAGGAGAGGGTGGTCGCCGCGCAGCCCGCGTCCTCGCGGCGGTAGCCCTCGATGTCGAGGTAGAGCGGGCTGCTCTCGGCCAGCCCGAGGGCCTTCGCCGCCCGCACCGCCTCCGCCGCCTCGCCGGTGCCCTGGCTCACGGGGTTGGAGCCGATGGCGAACGGCCTCTTGGCCGGGGCGACGACGCACGGCGCCTGCGAGCCGACGAAGAGGGGCAGCAGCCGCCAGCCCATGGCGTGCACCGAGGCGACCCACTCCCCCGTGAGCTCCCGCTGCGTGGGGCAGCCGCGGCCCCGCCCGCCGATGTAGATCCCGACGGCCCCGTACGGCGAACTGCGCCACGCCTGCATCACCGCGAGGGACGGGGCCTCGCAGGTGTCGAACGCCCGGCCCGCGAACAGCGCGGGCTCACCGGCGGCGGAGCCAGCCGGAGCGCCACCGGCGGGGGCTCCGGCCCGGGCAGGCGGGTCTTCCTGCCGGGTCCGCTCACCGGCCGGCTCCGGGGAGGCGAGGAGCGCCGCACCGGCCACCCCCGCGGCCAGCGCGGCCACCACGGCCCGCACCCTGGCGGCCTGCCCCGACCGCCGAGGGGGCGGAGGTGCGGGAGGGAGGGGCGGCGAGGGAGGCGGAAGCGGTGTCGACGGCGACTCGGAGACGGGTCCGCGCGTGGGCGGAGGGACGGGTGGCACGGGTGGCCGGGCGCTGGTGCTCATGGCGCGAGTGAAGAACCGCCCGCGCCGCCCGGCCACCGCTGGGCCCGTCGCCTCAGCCGTCCGAGCCCAGGATCAACCCGGACGTGGGAACCCCCGTCCCCGCGGTCACCAGGGTCCGGGCCGCGCCGGGTATCTGGTTCACCGAGGTGCCGCGCACCTGGCGCACGGCCTCCGCGATGCCGTTCATGCCGTGGAGGTACGCCTCGCCGAGCTGGCCTCCGTGGGTGTTCAGCGGGAGCGCGTCGGCCGCGACGAAGTCGGCCGCCTCCCCCGGGCCGCAGAAGCCGAACTCCTCCAGCTGCATCAGCACGAACGGGGTGAAGTGGTCGTAGAGGATGCCCACGTCGATGTCGCTCGGCGCGAGCCCGGACGTCCGCCACAGCTGACGGGCCACCACGCCCATCTCCGGTAGTCCGGTGAGGTCGTCCCGGTAGAAGCTGGTCATGGCCTCCTGCCGGCGCCCGGCTCCCTGCGCCGCGGCCAGGATCACGGCGGGCGGGTTCGGCAGGTCGCGGGCGCGCTCGGCGGAGGTGACGACGATCGCCTGGCCGCCGTCGGTCTCCTGGCAGCAGTCGAGGAGCCGGAGGGGCTCGACGATCCAGCGCGAGGCGGCGTGGTCCGCGAGGGTGATCGGCTTCCCGTGGAAGTAGGCGGCGGGGTTGCGGGCCGCGTGCCGGCGGTCGGTGACGGCGACGTGTCCGAAGGCGTCCGGGGTCAGTCCGTAGGCGTGGAGGTACCGCTGGGCGGCCATGGCGACCCAGGAGGCCGGGGTGAGGAGGCCGAAGGGCAACTGCCAGCCCAGCGCGGCCCCTTCGGCGGAGGGCTCGCGCTGCTGGACCCCGGAGCCGAAGCGGCGCCCGGAGCGCTCGTTGAACGCCCGGTAGCAGACGACGACCTCGGCGACGCCGGCCGCGACGGCGAGCGCGGCCTGCTGCACGGTGGCGCAGGCGGCCCCGCCTCCGTAGTGCACGCGGGAGAAGAACGACAGCTCGCCGATCCCGGACGCCTGGGCGACGGTGATCTCCGGGTTGGTGTCCATGGTGAAGGTGACCAGGCCGTCGACGTCGGCCGGGGTGAGACCGGCGTCGTCGAGCGCCGCCCGCACCGCCTCCACGGCGAGGGAGAGCTCACTGCGGCCGGAGTCCTTGGAGAACTCGGTCGCGCCGATGCCCACGACGGCCGCCCGGCCGCCGAGGTCGTCCCGGGTCCGCAGGCTCATCGCACGACCTCCACGGTGACCGTGCCGGTGACGTGGTTCCCCAGGCCGTTCGCCCCGGTGATCCGGACGCCGACCGTGTCACCGTCGACTGCGGTGACCGTGCCGGTCAGGACCATCGTGTCCCCCGGGTGGTTGGGGGCGCCGAGCCGGATGGCGACCTTGCGCAGGACGGCCCGGGGGCCGAAGTGGTCGGTGACGTACCGGCCGACGAGCCCGTTGGTGGTCAGGATGTTCATGAAGATGTCCGGGGACCCCTTCTCGCGGGCCAGCTCGGCGTCGTGGTGCACGTCCTGGTAGTCGCGGGAGGCGACGGCCCCGGCGACGATCAGGGTGCGGGTGATCGGGATACGCAGCGGCGGCAGCTCGTCCCCGGGCTTCATGACGGGTCCCCCTTCGCGAGCAGGTCGCCGAGCTCGGCGAGGAGTTCGGTGCCGCAGCCCAGATGGGCGTCGAGCTGGCGGCCCCACAGGAAGTGGCGGTGGACGGGGTGGTCGAGGTCCGCGCCCATGCCGCCGTGCAGATGCTGTCCGGTGTGCACGACCCGCTTTCCCGCTTCGGAGGCCCACCACGCGGCCGTCAGCGCGGCGCCCGTGGCGTCCAGACCCTCGTCGAACCGCCACGCGGCCTCGTAGGCCGTGACCCGGATGGCCTCCGTGTCCATGTGCGCGTCGGCGGCCCGCAGTTGCACCGCCTGGTGCGTGGCGAGCGGCCGGCCGAACTGCTCCCGCACCGCGGTGTACTCCACGGCTCTGGCCAGCGACCCGGCGCAGACCCCGGCCTGGAGACCGGCGAAGGCGATCCGCGCCGCCGTCAGCACCTGCGCGTACGCCGCGTCCGGCGCGGGGCCCGCGTCCGGCGCGTACGCCGCGTCCGGTCCTGGGCCCGCGTTCCGTCCTGGGCCCTCGTTCCGTCCGGGGTCCTCGTTCCGTCCGGGGTCCTCGTTTCGCCCGGGGCCCTCGTCCGGCCCGGGGCCCGCAGCCGGCCCGGGGCCCCCCAGGCGCTCGGCGGGCGTCCCGGCGAGGACGAGCCGGCCGGCGGACCAGGGCGCGGTGAGCTCCACCGCCTCGACCCGGGCCACGTCCTGGGTACGGACGAGCCACAGGGCCCGGTCCTGGTCCGGGACGAGGACGTGGGTGGCGTCCCTGAGCCACGGCACCCACTCCACGGTCCCGCTGAGCCGCCCGTCCCGCGCGGCGACCGTGCCGGGCGCCGGGAGGGCTCCCGTCACCACCGTCGTCCCGTCGCGCAGGCCGGGCAGGAACCGGTCGCGCTGCTCCTCCGTGCCGTGGCGGGCGATCGCGAGGATCCCGTACACACAGCTCGCGGCGAAGGGCACCTGGGCCGTGGTGCGGCCCTGTTCCTCCAGCAGCAGGACCAGACCGAGCAGGCCGGTCTCCTCGACGGAGCCGGGGAGACCGGCCGCGCAGAGCGCCTTCCAGAGCTCGGCGTCGGTGCCGGTCCCGGCGGCGCTCAGCCGCTCGTGGCCGGAGAGGTCGCCGAAGATCCGCCCGGCCAGTTCCCGGGCCGCCTCCTGCTCCTCGGTGGGGGTGAAGTCCATGTCAGTCCTCCCCTCCCGCTCGGAAGACGGGAAGCTCCAGCTCCTCGTCGACCCGCAGGAACTCCAGCCGTACCGGCATCCCGATCCGCACCTTGTCGTACGGCACTCCCACCACGTTGCTGACCATCCGCACGCCTTCGGCGAGTTCGACGAGCCCGACCGCGTACGGCGGGTCGAAGGCCGGGAAGGACGGGTGGTGCATCACCACGTACGAGAAGACGGTCCCGGCGCCGCTCGCCTCGACCGTGTCCCACGCGCGCGAGCCGCACTCGGCGCACCCCGGCAGCCAGGGGAAGCGCAGGGTCGCGCAGGCGGTGCAGCGCTGGACGAGCAGCCTGTGCGCGGCCACCCCCTCCCAGAACCCGGCGTTGTCCCGGTTGACCACGGGCCTCGGCCGCCGCGCCTTCGGCCGCTCGTCCCGGCTCCCGGGAGCCGGGCCCGCGGGGCGGGCCGCCGGGGCGTACTTGAGGATGCGGAAGCGGTGGGTGCCGGCGAGCTCGCCGGCCGCCCGCACGTCCATCCGGGTCGTCACGAAGTGGCCGGTGCCCAGCCTGGTGGTCTTGCGCGGGGAGACGGACTCGATGACGGCGTCGAAGGTGATCTCGTCGCCGGGCCGCAGCGGCCTCAGGTACTCCTGCTCGCAGTCGGTGGCGACCACCGAGGTGTACCCGGCGCCGTCGAGGAGCGCCGACAGCTCCTCGTAGGCCCCGGAGCGGTCCGTGTGCCCCGAGAGTCCGCCCATCGTCCATGCCTGGAGCATCGTCGGGGGCGCGACGGCGTCCGGTCCCCGGTAGGCGGGGTGCTCGTCGCCCATGGCCTCGCACCAGTGCCGGATCATGGCCGGGTTGACCGGGTCCTTCCCGGTTCCGGCCGTGGCGGCGGACCGGCCCTCGTAGGCCACGAGCCGGGCGTACAACGGGTCGTCCCGCTCCGCGCCGGTCATCGCCGCCCCCTCCCCTTCATGCCGAGCCGCATCCTCGCGACGATCTCGCGCTGCACCTCGCTCACCCCTCCCCCGAAGGTGTTGATCTGCGCGGCGCGGTTCATGCGCTCCAGCTCACCGCCGTCGAACTCCCCCGGCGATCCCGCTCGCACCGTCCCCGCCCCGCCCGCGATCTCCTGACATATTCGATACACCTCCACCGCCGATTCGGTTCCCGCGAACTTCACTCCGCTCGCGTCCCCCGGGGCCAGGCGACCGGCCCCCACGTCCCCCACCAAACGCCAGTTCAGCAGGCGTGTCGCGGCCAGCCGCGCGTGCGCTTCGGCGGCCCGGATCCGGATCCACGGCTCGTCAATGCGACGCCGGCCCGTCACCGGATCGGGGGTACGCGCCCGGTCGAGCACGGCCGCGAAGAAGTCCTCGGCCTGCATGCCGATCGCGGCGAGCGCCACCCGCTCGTGGTTGAGCTGGCTGGTGATGAGCCCCCAGCCGCCGTGCTCGGGCCCGACGAGGTGGCCCGCGGGGACCCGTATCCCGTCGTAGTGCGTCGCCGTCGTCGTCAGCCCGCCCACGGTCTCGATCGGGGTCCAGGAGAAGCCGGGGGCGTCGGTGGGGACGAGGACGATGGAGATGCCGCGGTGCGGGGGCGCGTCGGGATCGGTCCGGCAGGCGAGCCAGATCCAGTCGGCGTTCTGTGCGTTGGAGGTGAAGACCTTCTGGCCGTCGATGATCCAGGAGTCGCCGTCCCTGACCGCCCGCGTCCGCAGGGAGGCGAGGTCGGTGCCGGCCTCGGGCTCGCTGTACCCGATGGCGAAGACGGTCTCGCCGCGCAGGATCCCGGGCAGGAGCGCGGCCTTCTGCTCCTCCGTCCCGTACGCCATCAAGGTGGGGCCCACGGTGTTGAGCGTGACCATCGAGACGGGTGCGCCGGCGCGGTACGCCTCGTCGAAGAAGACGAACTGCTCGTCGGGTCCCCGGCCCCGCCCTCCGTACTCCTCGGGCCAGCCGAGGCCGAGGAGCCCGTCCGCGCCGATGCGGCGGAGCAGCCGGCGCTGGGCACCGGTGTCGTCGTGCGGTGGCGGCCCGTCGGGCATCAGCTCCCGGAAGTACGCACGGAGTTCGGCGCGCAGCCGCAGCTGCCGCTCGGTCGGGGCGAGGTGCACGGCAACGGCCTCCCGTGGGACGACTGAGGTTTCTGACTGTCCGTCAGATTCGGGATGCCTGTCAAGGCGCGGACACGCGAACAGCCCGACGGCCCGCACGCCGGTACCGAAGTACCGCCGCGCGGGCCGTCGTTCACACCGCGGTCACGCCCCCCGTCGGGCCGGCTGCCGTGCTCCGCTCACCACCACGGGTGGAAGTTGACCACCGCGTTGGCCTGGTTGATGTGGGTGAACGCGGAGCCGTTCACACTCGCGGTGTTGTTCTGGTTCGAGGCACCGGAACCGGTCGCCACCTGCTGCGTCGTGGTCGAGTTGCCGTTGTTGTCGCCACCGACGCCGCTGCCGATGATCGTGGCGACGCTCGTGTTCGATCCGTCGTCCGCGAATCCTCCGTTGTCGGCCTGGGCCACCCCGCTGAAGAGCGCGGCGGCGAGGGGCAGGGCGGCGGCAGCGGCGAGGACGCGGGCGGTACGGATGCTTGCCATGTGTGTTCCTCCGGGAACTGAATGCTGGTGCTGGTGCACGGAACTGCTCTGAAGCGGTCTGAAGTGATTCGAAGTACGGCCATGTCCAAGGCGGTCGGCCTACCGCCCCGGTCGTTTTCTGCTCGACGTCGCGACTCCAGAGTTGCCCACCGAATCCCCGGCGAACCAGACCGGAGCGGCCTATTCCCCCTCAAGCGTGAGGACAAGCAGATAAACCCCGGCACTCCGAGGAAACGCGCAGCTCACCGGGGTGCGGGGCCGCCGGGGCAGGCACGGCCGGTGCGCCGCAAGAGAGGAAGCGTTCCGGCACCGTCCGCGCCCGCCCCGCTCCCGGACCGCACTCCTCGGCGCGTCTCCCGCACGAGGAAATCGAGCACGCTTACCGGAAAGGAGAAGAAATTCGATCCGCGGGCCCTACAGGTCCCGCACCGCCGCCTCGAAAGCCGCGTACGCGTGCGCGTCGAACAGCACGAAACGCACTTCCTCCACCTGCGTACGGGCCGCCCGCACGGTCCCCACGGCGATCCGGGCCCCGTCCTCCATCGGCCAGCCGTAGATGCCGGTGGAGATCGCCGGGAACGCGACCGTGCGGTCCCCCAGTTCGTCCGCCACCCGCAGCGACGCGCGGTAGCAGGAGGCCAGCAGTTCCGAGCGGTCCTCCTCCCGCGACCAGACCGGCCCCACCGTGTGGATCACGTGCCGGGCGGGCAGCCGCCCCGCCGTGGTCGCCACCGCCCGTCCGGTCGGCAGCCCCTTCCCGTAGTGAGAGCGGCGCAGGTCCTGGCAGGCGGCGAGGATCTCGGGCCCGCCCTTGCGGTGAATGGCCCCGTCGACTCCGCCACCCCCGAGCAGCGAGGAGTTGGCGGCGTTCACCACCGCGTCCACCTCCTCCGCGGTGATGTCCCCCCGCACGAGCACGATGCGCACCACGCCCGACCCCTTCCTCCGCTCACTTCCCGCCGCATTCAAACCGCCGCATCCCGGCCTGGCCAAGGGATTACCGCGCCGGGACCGCGAAAGGGGCGCCCCCGAACGACCCGGGGCGCCCCTTCGGCATCACCGGCCCGCGACGGCGGGCACGGCACGGTCCTACTGCTGGGGCGGGGACTCCGGGCCCTGGCCCGTTCCTCCCAGCTGCCCCTTGAGCTTGTCCTGGGCTGTGTCGACCTGACCGCTGTACTTGCCCTGGGTCTTCCCGTCGACGGCGTCGCCGGCCTTGTCGATGCCCTTCGAGGCTTGGTCCTCGTGGCCCTTCAGCATGCCCTTGAGCTTGTCCAACACAGACATCCTGGTCCTCCTAGCGCGATAACCAGCCCTTCCAGCATCCCGGCGCCCCACCCGAACCGCATCTCGGGAACCCGCGGCGCCCCGCCCGGAGAACGCGAAAGGCCCCTGACCGAAATCGTCGGTCAGGGGCCTTTCCGCTGCGGTGGGTGTGGGATTTGAACCCACGGTGACTCGCGCCACGACGGTTTTCAAGACCGTTCCCTTAGGCCGCTCGGGCAACCCACCCCCGCTCCGGCCCACCCGGGGTGGAGCGGGCTACAGCGTACCGGCTGAGGAGGTGCGGCGGTGAGGGCCGGTGGCGCGGGCGGGGGTGTGCTCGGGTCGAAGTCCCGCCCGTCCGCGTGCGATCGTCCCGGGTCAGCTGTCTCCGGTGCGTTCGCCGAGGGTGACGGTGGCCGTGGCGGTCCTGCCGTCGCGCTCGTAGGTGACCTTGACGGCGTCTCCGGGCTTGTGGGTCCAGATCTCGCTGATGAGGGTGGGGCCGCTGTCGATCTGGTGGCCGTCGAAGCCGGTGATGACGTCGCCCGCCTTCAGGCCCGCCTTGGCCGCCGGGCCGTCGGGGGTGACCGGGGAGGTGCCGCCGGCGCCCTGGGTGGCGATGGTGGCGCCGGTGCCCTTGCCGTTCATGTTCACGGTCGCGCCGATCACCGGGTAGACCGGCTTGCCGGTCTTGATCAGCTGCTGGGCGACGTTCTTGGCCTGGTTGACCGGGATCGCGAAGCCGAGGCCGATCGAGCCCGCCTGGGACTGGCCGAAGCCGCTGCCGGTCGACTGGATGGCGGAGTTGATGCCGATGACGGCGCCGCTCGCGTCGAGCAGCGGACCGCCGGAGTTGCCGGGGTTGATCGAGGCGTCGGTCTGCAGCGCGCTCATGTACGAGTTGCCGCCGCCGGAGCCGTCGCCCGAGGCGACCGGGCGGTTCTTGGCGCTGATGATGCCCGTGGTCACCGTGTTCGACAGGCCGAAGGGCGCGCCGATCGCGATCGTCGAGTCGCCCACGGCGACCTTGTCGGAGTCCCCCAGCGGCAGCGGCGTCAGCCCCTTCGGGGCGTCCTTCAGCTTGAGGACGGCCACGTCGTACCCCTCGGCCCGGCCGACGACCTCCGCGTCGTACGACTTGCCGTCGGAGAAGGTCACGGAGAGCGTGCCGCCGTCCGCCGCCGACGCGACCACGTGGTTGTTGGTGACGATGTGGCCTTCCTGGTCGTACACGAAGCCGGTGCCCGTGCCGCCCTCGCCCTCGGCGCCGCCGGACTTCGCCTGGATGGTGACGACGCTCGGCAGCGCCTTCGCCGCCACCGCGGCGACGGTGCCGGGCTCGCGCTTGAAGGAGGCCGGGGCCTCGCCCGAGGAGACCGTGGTGGAGCCGAAGGCGTGGTCGTCGCCTCGCTCGGCGGCCCAGTAGCCGATGCCGCCGCCGATGCCTCCGGCGACGAGCGCCGCCACCAGGACGGCCGCCACGACGCCACCGGTCCGCCTGCGGCCCGCGGGGGCGGCGGGCGGGGGCGGCGCGCCCCAGGCCGGGACGGCGGGCGGGGCCGGGGGCCAGCCACCGGCCCCGCCCGCGGCGGCTGCCGGGGCGTGCGCCTGGGCGTGGGCGTGCGTCTCGGGGTGACCGGGAGCGGGGGCGTGGGCCGGGTCGGGGGCGTGGGCCGGGTCGGAGGCGTACGCCGGGGTCGGCGCGGGGGCGTGCGCCGGAGCGCCCCCGGGGGCCGGGGGCTGGGTGTGCGGCAGGGGCCGGGTCGGCTCGGGCTCCTCGGGGGCGGGAGCCGGGACGGCGTTCCCCGCGGCCTCCTCGGCCTTCGCCGGCGGGGTCGTCGGGGGTACGGGAGGCGTGGGAGGGACGGACGGGGCAGCCGGGTCCGCCGGAACCGCCGTGCCCTCGTTCTCGGTGCTCACAGCTCGCTCTCCTCGTTCACTGCGCGGGGATGGTCCTTCGGGTCACTACTGGTCACTACGGGTTCCAGGGTGCTGCACCAGCTTTTCCCACCGGACGTCAGGCCACGGTAAGGCGGAGCTGTGCATTCACCCCCTCTCCTTTATATAGGGCAGAACGGACATGCTCCGGTGTGCCCCGGGCCATCCGCCAATGGCACCATGTCGCGGTGACTCACGCACGGCAGCACCCGAACAGCGTCCCCCTCCAGGTCGTCGCCCACCGTGGAGCATCCGAGGACGCACCGGAACACACCCTGGCCGCCTATGTGAAGGCCATCGAGGACGGCGCCGACGCCCTGGAGTGCGACGTCCGGCTCACCGCCGACGGCCATCTGGTCTGCGTCCACGACCGCCGCGTCGACCGCACCTCGAACGGCCGCGGCGCTGTGTCCGCCCTGGAACTGGCCGATCTCGCGGCCCTGGACTTCGGCACCTGGAAGGGACGGGAGGAGTCCGGCGAGAGCCCCGACACGAGCGATCCCGGCTCCACCTCCGTCCTCACCCTGGAACGCCTCCTGGAGCTGGTCTCCGACGCCGGGCGCCGGGTCGAGCTGGCCATCGAGACCAAGCACCCGACCCGGTGGGCGGGCCAGGTCGAGGAGCGGCTGCTCCAGCTCCTGAAGCGGTTCGGCCTGGACGAGCCGGCGTCCCCGGCCGAGTCCCCGGTGCGGATCATGAGCTTCTCGGCCCGCTCGCTGCACCGGATCGCCGCGGCCTCGCCGACGCTGCCCACGGTCTCGCTCGCCCAGTTCGTCACGCCCCGGCTGCGCGACGGGCGGCTCCCCGCGGGCGCGCGCATCGCCGGGCCGTCGATCCGGATCGTCCGCCACCACCCGGCGGTGATCCTCCGACTCCAGAAGGCGGGCCACCAGGTCCACGTCTGGACGGTGGACGAGGCGGAGGACGTCGAGCTCTGCGAGCGACTGGGCGTGGACGCGATCATCACCAACCGCCCGAAGCAGGTGCTCGCGCAGCTCAGCCGCGACTGACCGGCGGCACCGCCGACCGGGACGGGATCGTCGCGGGGCCGCGCCGCCGACTACACCGGCCGCCCCGTCGACCACCACCCCGGCACTCCTCGTGTGGCGACATCGGGGGTGCCAGGGTGACGGCCCATGGCGACATGGGTCACGTCGCGGTCGCGTACCGCTCGCGGCGCCCCCGCGAGCATGTCCGTACTTCTCCGTTTTCGTCCTCCTGCACTTTCCCACCCGTCACGGGACACAGCAGGACTTACAGGGAGTGCACCGGCGCGTTCCGTGTGTACGCGATCGTCACGAGTGCCTCATCGAACGCGGATTGGCCGGTTTCCGGTCCAGGCCATTGGGGCATCCACACGGTGGCGTGGGGCAAAGGAGGTCTCGGGGGTGGCGTTGGTGGTGGCACAAGAGGTGCCCACGTCGTCGAGCATGGCCGTACCCCATGGCCCTGCCGGCGTAGGTGAGGCAAGACACCGGATGAGGGACGAGCTGTACCGCAGCGGGGTGTCCGACTCCGTCGTCGACGACGCGGTGCTGATCCTGTCCGAGCTGCTCAGCAACGCCTGTCGGTACGGCAGGCCGCTGGGATGCGCGGAGCGGGGCGAAGGCGACGTGCGGGCGGCCTGGCGGGTCGACCCGGCGGGCGGGCTCAGGGTCGAGGTCACGGACGGCGGTGGTCCGACACGCCCCGTTCCGTCGACGCCCTCGGTCACCGCACGCGGCGGCCGCGGGCTGAACATCATCGGCGCGCTGGCCCAGGACTGGGGCGTGCGCGACAGCGCCTCCGGCGAGGTGACCGTCTGGGTGGTCGTCACCGAAGGACACCGCCGCGAGGACTTCGCGACGCGGGTCGGCGGCGGCTCCGGCTTCGACTTCCTCGACGCGTACGACGATCTGGACTGACCCCGCACCGGGGTCGCGTCCCGGCGCCGGTGGCGGGACGCGGCCGGGCGGGATCCCCGGGCCGGCAGCGCCCCGCCTGAGGGGCACCCGCGCCCGGTGCGGCTAGGCTCGCGCCCGATACAGCACGCACAGAGCGCACACAGCGCACAGCACGCCGCGATCGGGAGAAAGCCACACCATGGCCAAGAAGCGCCCCCAGACGAAGGCCGGCAAGACCGGTCAGGCACAGGTCACGAGCGGGGAGATCCCGGTCGTCGGTGCTCGCGAGCCGTGTCCGTGCGGTTCGGGCCGCCGCTACAAGGCGTGCCACGGCCGGGCCGCCGCGCACGCCGTGACCGAGCTCGTCCAGCGCCCCTTCGAGGGCCTGGCCGGCGAGTGCGACTGGGTCGCGCTGCGCGAGCTGGTGCCCGCCGCCACCGTGCCGCTCACCCTGAAGGGCGGACTGCCCGAGGGCGTGCCGTCCGTGACGCTCGCGACCGTGCTGCCGATGGCGTGGCCGGCGCTCCGCCGCGACGACGGCTCCGTCCTCCTCGCCCTGCAGAACGACTCCACCTCCGGCGACCTCGCGCGGGACCTCGCCGACACCCTCCAGCGCGCCCTGGAGGCCGAGCCGGGCAGCCCGGTCCCCGCGCGCCGCGTGCCGGCCGAGGGCCCGCGCCTGCAGGACCTGCTCGACGCGGACGCCGCGTTCGCGCCCGAGGTCCACACCGGCTTCGAGTTCTGGATCCCGCAGTCCGCGGACGGCGCCGACCCGGAGGTCGCCGCGTCCCTGGAGCGGGCCAACGCGGCCGCGATCCCGACCGTCAAGCTGACGAGCGTGGACTCCGCGTACTGGTGCGAGACCCCGGACAAGAACCACCTCCGCTGGGTCATGCCGTACCCGGAGGAGAAGCTCCTCGACGCGCTCGCCCGCCTCCAGGCCGGCGAGGGCACCTCGCTCGGCCAGGACACCCGGCTCGTCGGCTCGTTCCGCGCCCACGGCCTGATGGTGCCGGTGTGGGACCTGCCGACGTCGATGACCGCGGAGCAGTGCGAGAAGCCCGCCGCCGAGTTCGCCGAGCGGCTGACCGCGGCGCTCGCCTCGGACGCCCCTCTCACGGCGGAGGAGCGCCGGGCGCGCGGCGGCCTAACGAACCGTCAGGTCACTCTCAGCTGATACCCCAGGTGGTATCGGTGACTGACAGACCGACCAGTCGGTGACTTCCGCCACAAGAGGGTCGACGGACAGGTAAATCCCTGTCCGAATAACCGAGATCGAATTTGCGAACAGCAGATCTCTTGTTACCGTTCTGGAAGCCCGGTCGCTGGTGCATCCCCCGTCGCCAGCGATCGGGCCTTTCCATGTCCGCTCCCGGCAGGGCCGGAGCGTCGACTCTCAACTTCCTTCGGCATCCGCCGTGTTGCTGCCCGACCGCAGCAGCAGCGGGGTGTCGCCCCCTTCGCCGGAGCCCGCGAATTCCGCCACCGCCGTATGGTCCGCGGCCGCGCCCCGACCGCGCTCCCGAGGTGTTTCGCAGGTCCCCGGTTCGTCCTGCGCGGGAACGGGGCAACGCACTTGAACGGTCCGCCCACCGGGGGCCATGAGGGTCAGAAACGCGTCGAGTTCCTGCCCCGCGGCGTTCCGGTAGTACGTACGCGCCCACACGTCCGGCCCCTCGGACACGACACAGGTCTGCGCCTCGACGCCGTCGGAGGAGGCGAGTTCCGGACCGCACCGCGTGACCCGCTCGTCGGCCGCCTGGGGAGCGGCCTCGGCGACGGCCCCACCGGACCGCGGACCGGCGGCGGACGGGGGAGCGTCGGCGTCCCCGGCGGCGGAGGTCCGGGGACGGGATCCCAGACCGAGGTCCCTCAGCAGGTCCCCCGGCTTCGCGTCGCCCTGACGCCCGGGTTCTCCCGTCGGTCCCGCCATGGCCACGAGGGGCAGCAGGACGGCCACCGTGACGGCGGCACCGAGTCCGACCACCCGGAGGTTCACCCGACCCATGGAACCCACCTGCTCCTGTTCGGCTGGAGATCTTGAACGGTGGGGCGAACATAGCGGCGGCCGGCGGGGCCCGGTCCGCCGTGCGCGCGTTTCCCCTGGAAGTCGACCCAGGACACACCCGTTCGGGTGAAGGCCCGACGCCCACCGCGACCCCCGGGCCCCGGGCCCGGCCTCAAGGCCCTGGCAGCGCAGGCCCTGGCAGCGCAGGTCCGGGCTAGTACGTGAGCCGGCTGCCGCCGCCCGGTGTGCTGGTGCTCGCCTCGACGAGGGCGTCGACCACCGCCTCGACGTCGGGCAGCCACGGGCGGGCCGAGCCCGCGAGGGGCGCCCGCTCCCACCGCACCGGGCCGGTGCCGGTGACGGAGGGCGGCAGCAGGAGGTAGCCGCCCTCGCCGTGGAACCGGAGCGAGCTGGGCACGCTGTCCTTCGCGTACAGCAGCTCGCCCAGCCGTTCGAGGCCGTACGGGGCGACGAGGATCGACCACCGCGTCGGGGTCGCCACGACCGGGCCGAGCCGCATGCCCGTCGCGTCGAGCGCGGCCAGGGCCCGCGCGCCCGCCACCGCGGGCAGGCTGACGGCGCAGGGCGCGCCGCCTCCGGTGGCCAGCACGACCGGGGCGTCCGGGCGCCTGGCCCACCACCAGCGGACCATGCGCTCGTCCGTGGTGGCCGCGAGCAGCCCGGGGTCGTACGGGTGCGCCCCGGGCACCGCGCAGTCGGGGTCGGGGCAGGCGCAGGCCGTGCCGGCGGCCGTGCGGGTCGTCGTTCTCAGGCCCGCTCCCGGCAGGACGGGCCAGCCCCACTCGACGGCGAAGGTGACCGCCGCGTCGAGCCGGGCGGTCCTCGCCTTGCGCCGGGACCTGAGCCTGCGTCGCATTCCGAGGATCTCGCGCATGAGCGCTCGTTCCTTTCCGTTGAACGCCGAATCCACATGACAACCTGTGCAGAACACTTCACCGTGCGTATCAGCGCGTACCGGTCGGTGGGACGGCGCCCCGCGTCGGGGCGGGGCGGTCCGGGCCGGACCAGGAGGAACCGGGTCGGAACCAGGTGGGACCGAGTGGAACCGGGTGGAGCCGGGTCGGAACCGGAGGGAGCCGGGTGGTCTCCGGGCGGGTCGGAACACGTTCCCCGCCACGCGGGGAAGGGGTGCGGCCTGCGGCATGAAAGACGCCGGGGTCCCGCGTCACGTTCCAGGACAGCTCCAACTGCCCCTGCCTGTCACCGGTTACGTACCCAGCACGCTCGGAATGACGCGCCTTCAAACGACGCCAGTCGACCGCAAAAGGTGCACACCGGGGACAATTTTCGGCCAAGTTCCCGCGCACTTCAACCCTCTCGCGCGACCTCGCGGACACCACAAGTCCCGTGGGGACAATGCTGGACATCGTTCCTCTGGTGCGTGTACATGTGGAGACATCGAGCGGCTCTGAATGACATGGGGGTTTGCGATGCCATGGCGTCAAACGCACCGGTCGGAAAGCCGACCGACATGAGTGCCCCGCACATGCCGAAAGTGGCTGGAATCGATGCCACGGTTCCCGGGCCCCCGCACACTACGGCGCCCCTCCCGGGAGTCCCCGCGGCGGCGTCACCCTCCGACGCGGTCCCGCCACCCGGAGCGCAGATCCAGGACCGGCTGGCCGCCTGGGTCTCCGACCTCACCACCCTCCACGAACTCACCGAGCGCCTCATCAGGACGCCCTCCCTCGACGAGGCCCTCCGCGAGGTCCTCCGCGCGGGCGCCGCCCTCGTCGGCGCCGGCCGCGGCATGGCCGTGCTCGAACCGGCCGACGGCCTCGGCCCCGCCCAGACCATCGGCCTCGGCCTCGCCCACGCCGACCTCGGCACCATCGAGACCGTCCCGCGCGGCTCCGGCAGCTACCGCCGACTCCTCGACGGCCTCCCCGACCCGGTCCACCCCGAGCGCGTCCCCGACCCCATCGCCATCCGCGACGTGCGCACCGAGGAGGGCCTCGACCCGCGCCACCGCGAGGTCGCCGCCCGCCTCGGCTACGCCGCCAGCTACGCCCTCCCCCTCGCCACCGAGGAGGCCGGCCGGCTCGGCGCGGCCGTCTGGCTCTACGACGAGCCCGCCGAACCCTCCGACCGCCAGCGCCACCTCATCGGGCTCTACGGCCGCTTCGCCACCGAGCACCTCGCCCGCCTCCTCCAGGTCGAACGCGCCCGCGTCCAGGTCGCCACCGTCGCCGAGGAGCTGCTCCCCAGCCGCCTCCCGCGCGTCCCCGGCGTCCAGCTCGCCGCCCGGCACCGCACCGGCCCCCTGGGCGGCGGCGACTGGTACGACGCGCTGCCGCTTCCCGACGGCGCCCTGGGACTGGCCGTCGGCTCCGTCTCCGGGACCGGGCCGAGCGCGCTCGCCGCGATGGGCCGGCTGCGCGCCTCCCTGCGGGCGTACGCGGTGATGGAGGGCGAGGACCCGGTCGCCGTCCTCTCCGACCTGGAGCTGCTGCTCCGGCTGACCGAGCCGGCCCGTTCGGCGACCGCGCTCTTCGCCTACGCCGAGCCCGCGCAGCGCCGGATCGTCCTCGCCGGTGCGGGGCACGCCCCGCCGCTGGTCGTCGGCGACCGGCGGACCGAGTTCGTCGAGACCTCGCTGTCGGCCCCGCTCGGGATGCTCTCCTGCTGGGAGGCGCCGAGCGTGGAGCTGTCCCCCGCACCCGGAGAAACGGTGCTTCTCTACACGGACGGGCTGCTCCGCCGTACCGGCGACGCCATGGACCGCGCCTTCGCACGGCTCCACGCCGCCGCGTCGAGCGTGCCGCGGGCGGACCGGGACGACCCGGGCGCCGTCGCGGACCACGTGCTGCGGACCCTGCTGCCCGAGGGCATCGACCCGGCCGTGGACGGGGCGGACGTGGTCCTGCTCGCCGCGCGCTTCGAGTGAGACTCCCGTGCGATCCGTGTAAGCGGAACGTGACTCTTCGGTAATGGGCCTTCCGGCCCTGGGCCCCCTTCCGTACGACCGTACGATGGTGGGGGTTCAGTGTCGTACCAAGAGGAGGCAGACCCGTGGCCGAGGAGCTCACGCCGGAGACCCCGGAAGAGTCGACCGAAGAGCAGGCGATCAAGCAGCGGAAGAACGGCCTCTACCCGGGCGTGTCCGACGAGCTGGCCGAGAGCATGAAGTCCGGCTGGGCCGACACCGAGCTGCACGACCTCGCTCCGATCGCCCAGGCCGACAAGACCGCCGCGCGCCGCGCCGCGACGTCCGCCCGCTTCCCGGGCGAGCGCCTGGTGATCCCGGCCGGAAACCTGAAGACCCGGTCGAACGACACCGAGTACGCCTTCCGCGCCTCCACCGAGTACGCGTACCTCACCGGCGACCAGACCCAGGACGGCGTCCTCGTCCTGGAGCCGACGAAGGACGGCCACGAGGCCACGATCTACCTGCTGCCGCGCTCCGACCGCGAGAACGGCGAGTTCTGGCTCGACGGCCAGGGCGAGCTGTGGGTCGGCCGCCGCCACTCCCTCGCCGAGGCCGAGCAGCTCCTCGGCATCCCCGCGAAGGACGTCCGCGAGCTCGCCGCCGCCCTCCGCGAGGCCACCGGCCCCGTCCGCGCCGTCCGCGGCCACGACGCCGGCATCGAGGCCGCCCTGACCGACAAGGTCACCGCCGAGCGCGACGAGGAACTCCGCGTCCACCTCTCCGAGGCCCGTCTGATCAAGGACGCCTTCGAGGTCTCCGAGCTGGAGAAGGCGTGCGCCTCCACCGCCCGCGGCTTCGAGGACGTCGTCAAGGTCCTCGACAAGGCCGAGGCGACCAGCGAGCGCTACATCGAGGGCACGTTCTTCCTGCGCGCCCGCGTCGAGGGCAACGACATCGGCTACGGCTCGATCTGCGCCGCCGGCCCGCACGCCACCACCCTGCACTGGGTCCGCAACGACGGCGACGTCCGCTCCGGCGACCTGCTGCTGCTCGACGCCGGCGTGGAGACCACCGAGCTCTACACCGCCGACATCACCCGCACCCTGCCGATCAACGGCCGGTACACCGACCTCCAGCGCAAGATCTACGACGCCGTCTACGAGGCGCAGGAGGCCGGCATCGCCGCGGTGAAGCCCGGCGCCGCCTACCGCGACTTCCACGACGCGGCCCAGCGGGTCCTCGCCGAGAAGCTCGTCGAGTGGGGCCTCGTCGAGGGCCCGGTCGAGCGCGTCCTGGAGCTCGGACTCCAGCGCCGCTGGACCCTCCACGGCACCGGCCACATGCTCGGCATGGACGTCCACGACTGCGCCGCCGCGCGCACCGAGGCATACGTCGACACCACGCTCGCGCCGGGCATGTGCCTGACCGTCGAGCCCGGCCTGTACTTCCAGGCCGACGACCTGACCGTGCCGGAGGAGTACCGCGGCATCGGCGTCCGGATCGAGGACGACATCCTCGTCACCGAGGACGGCAACCGGAACCTGTCGGACGCGCTGCCGCGCCGCTCCGACGAGGTCGAGGCGTGGATGGCCGCGCTGAAGGGCTGACCACCGCGTAGTTTGGTACCGAAGGGCCCCCGCCGACCGACCGGCGGGGGCCCTTCCCCGTGCTCCGCGCCCGCGGTCCTCAGGCCAGCAGGAGGGACGGGCTGTCCCGCCACTTCAGGATCTTGTCGAAGCTGACGACGGCTCCGCCCCGGCCCGAACGGTTCCCGAACTGGACGTGGTCGGCGAGCTCCTCGATCAGCCGCAGCCCCCGGCCGTTCTCGGCGTCGTCCGACGGCGTCCGCGGCACGCCGGCGCCCGGGAAGCCCGGTCCCGCGTCGGCCACCTCGATGCGGCAGGTCTCGCCGTCCAGGTACGCCGTCACCCGGTACGCCCCCGAGGACGGCCCGCCCGGCGTGCCGGTCCCGGCGCCGCCGCCGTGCTCGACCGCGTTCGCACACGCCTCGGTCAGGGCCACGGACAGGTCGTAGGACACGTCCGGATCGACTCCCGCCGTCTCCATCGTGCCCAGCAGGAGCCGCCTGGCCAGCGGCACGCTCGCAGCCTCGCGCCGCAGATGCAGTGACCACCAGATGCTCATGCTCCAGCCTCCCGGCAGCGGCTCGACATACCGATACCTATTGCCGTACGGGACCCTTCGTAAGCGCGAGAACGCGTCAAGAGCGCTCGTTCGGCGGATGCAGCGGGTCCAGGCACCGGTGTATGCCACCCCCTGGAGCGCCGTGCGTGACCCCGAAGTGGCTGCATGTCACCCCGAAGACGCTCAAGAACGACCTTCCGGACCTGCCTCATGGCGGCGTGGTCCCTGGTGCGATGATGGGCCCGCCATGACTGCCCCCGCGCTCGCTCCACGGCTGCTGAGGGCCGCGGTGTTCACCGCGGTCTGCGTCGTGCTGTCCGCGCTGGGCCACGCCCTCGCCGCCTGCGCGGGGATCGCCGCGTGGACCCTCCTCGCCGGATTCCTCGGCGTCTTCGGGATCACCGTCCTCTTCACCGGACGCGAGCGCTCCCTCGGCTTCGTCGTCGGCGCCCTCGCCGGCGGGCAGCTCGGCCTGCACGTCCTCTTCGGCCTCGGACAGCGCCGGCTCACGCTGGGCCCCGAGGCCGACGACGCCCTCGTGCGGATGGCCGCCCGACTGGTCTGCGGGGCCGGCGGCGCGGCGATCGCCCCCGCCGACGCCGCCAGGATCGTCCGCGACGCCGGCATCGACCCGGCGTCGGCCCACGCCCACGGCGGACACGCCGTCGCCGCGGCCGCCCCCGCCGAGCTGCTGCCCGGCCTTCCCATGCTCCTCGGCCACCTGCTGGCCGCGCTGGCCACGGGCTGGCTGCTGCGACGCGGCGACCGCGCGCTGAGCCGGCTCGTCGAACTCTCCGCGCCGGGCGCCACCGAGCTCGCCGAGGCCGCGCTCGTCCGCTCGCTGCGGGCCGCGCTCCGCCTCGTACGGGCGCTGCTCGCCGGACTGCCGACGGACCCGCGCACGGGTCCCCGTCCGGCCGTCCGCACACCGGGCGACTCCTCGCCGCCGCCCGCGGCCGAGGCACTCAGGAACACGGTGATCAGGCGCGGTCCGCCGGCCGCCGACTGCGTTCTCGCAGCCTGACGCGGACCCCTCACCAGGAGCGGGGCCGCGCTCGTCCGCACGCCCGTCCGGGTCCCATGCCCGCGTCGTGCCGGACTTCCCGTCGTCCTCTCTCCGAGCTGGAGTGTCCCCTGCCATGACCGTTTCCCGTTCCGCCACCGGCCGTCTCTCCGCCACCCGTGTCGCCCTCGCCGGCGGCATCGCCCTCTCCTCCGTGGTCCTGCTCGCCGGCACGGCCTCCGCGCACGTCAGCGTGCAGCCGCAGGGCGAGGCCGCCAAGGGCGGCTACGCGACCGTCAACATCAAGGTCCCGAACGAGCGCGACAACGCCTCCACCGTGAAGGTCGAGGTCAACTTCCCGCTGGACCACCCGCTGGCCTCGGTCATGCCGCAGCCCATCCCCGGCTGGAAGGCCGAGGTGACCAAGAGCAAGCTGAGCAAGCCGCTGGAGCTGCACGGCAAGAAGATCAACGAGGCCGTCTCCAAGGTGACCTGGACCGCCGACGGCTCGAAGATCGGCCCCGGCCAGTTCCAGCAGTTCCCGCTCTCGCTCGGCCAGCTGCCCGAGGACACCGACCAGCTCGTGCTGAAGGCGATCCAGACGTACGACAACAAGGAGGTCGTGCGCTGGATCGAGGAGCCGAAGGAGGGCGCGGACGAGCCGCAGAACCCGGCCCCCGTCCTGAAGCTCTCCGCCGCCTCCGCCGACCACCACGGCGGCTCCGCCCCGTCGGCCTCGGCCTCCGCGCCGTCCGACGAGAAGGCCGGTCACGACGACAAGGCCGGCGACCACGAGGAGACCGCCGCCGCCACGTCCACCGACACGACCGCCCGCGTCCTCGGTGTCATCGGCATCCTCGTCGGTGTCGCCGGCGTCGCCTTCGGCGTCCTCGCCGGCCGCCGCCGCTCGGCCTGACGGCCGCACGCTCACCAGAACCGGAAAGAACCACCATGTCTGAAGAGAAGACGCCCGCGGCGGGCACCCCCCGCCCCGGGCGGCGGGCACCGCTGGTCATCGCCGCGGTCGCCATCGCGGCCGCGATCGGCCTCACCGCGGCCGTCGGCCTCGGCGGCAACGACGACAAGGCCGCCGGGCCCGTCGCCGAGGTCTCCGGCGGCAGCGACTCCACCAGGGCCGCCACCGTCCTCGACCGGCCGTTCGCCAAGCCCTCGCTCGTCCTCACCGACACCAAGGGCGAGAAGTACGACCTGCGGGAGCGCACCAAGGGCAAGCCGACCCTCGTCTACTTCGGCTACACGCACTGCCCCGACGTCTGCCCCCTGACGATGAGCAACATCGCCATCGCCAGGAAGCAGCTGCCCAAGGCGGACCAGGACAAGCTCCAGGTCGTCTTCGTCACCACCGACCCCGAGCGGGACACCTCCGCGGAGCTGGCCAAGTGGCTGCCCGCCGCGGGCGACCCCTCCTTCACCGGTCTCACCGGCGACTTCGCCACCATCCAGGCCGGCGCCAAGTCGATGGGCATCGGCATCGACCCGCCGAAGGTCGAGGACGGCAAGGTCGTCTCCATGCACGGAGCCCAGGTGATCGCCTTCTCGCCCGCCACCGACCAGGGCTACGTCCTGTACGGCGAGGACACCTCCGTCGACGACTACGCCAAGGACCTGCCGAAGATCATCAAGGGGGAGAACCCGTGAACCGCCGCACCACCGCCCTGTCCGCCGCCGTGGCCCTGGCCGCCTCGCTCGCGCTGACCGGGTGCTCGTCCTCGTCCGGAGACGGCAGGCCCGAGCTCCGGGTCAGCGGCGCGTTCATGCCGCAGCCGGTGATGGACATGGCCGGCGGCTTCCTCACGATCGCCAACGGCGGGGACACGGCGGACAAGCTCACCTCCGTCACGAGCCCGCTCTCGGACGACATCACGATGCACGAGACGAAGGACCAGAAGATGCGGGAGGTGGCGTCGTTCGACATCCCCGCGAACGGCGAGCTCTCCCTCTCCCGTGGTGGCAACCACATCATGTTCATGGAGCTGAAGCAGAAGCCCAAGCAGGGCGAGAAGGTCAGCATCGAGCTCCACTTCGAGAAGTCCGGCCCCATCAAGGTCGACCTTCCCGTCGAGGCCGCCAACCACAACCCGCAGCAGCACTGAGCGCGTTGACGGATTGACCCTGAGTTGACGGAGTGACCCAGAGATGACAACCACCGCCCCGCGCCTCGGTACCGCCCTGGCCCGGCTGCTGATACTCGCGGCCGCGCTGCTCGGCACGCTCCTCGCCGGCGCCGCCCCCGCCTCCGCGCACGCGGCGCTGACCGGAAGCGACCCCAAGGACGGGGCGGTGGTCGCCACCGCCCCCAAGGAGGTCAACCTCACCTTCTCCGAACAGGTGGCCATGAGCGCCGACTCCATCCGGGTCCTCGACCCGGCGGGACGGCGGGCCGACACCGGGGAGATCCGGGACCTGTGCAGCGGATCCGTCGTCCGCTACGGGGTGGCCCTCCGCGCCGGACTGCCCGACGGCACCTACACCGTCGCCTGGCAGACCGTCTCGGCCGACAGCCACCCGATCGCCGGCGCCTTCACCTTCTCCATCGGCGCCCCCTCCACCACCTCCGTCGCCCTGCCCGACCGGGCTCCCGGCGGCGGTCTCGTCGGCACGCTGTACGGCATCGCGCGCTACCTCTCGTACGGCGGGTTCGCCGTCCTCGTCGGCGGCGGCGCCTTCGTGCTGGTCTGCTGGCCGCGCGGCGCGAGCGTCCGTCCCGTGCAGCAGACCGTCGTCCGCGGCTGGCTCACCCTCACCGGTGCCACCCTGGCGCTGCTGCTCCTGCGCAACCCGTACACCGGTTCCGGCGAGCTCTCCGACGCCTTCGACCTGGCGGGTCTGAAGGCCGTCCTGGAGACCAAGACCGGCGCCGCGCTCACCTCCCGGCTGCTGCTGCTCGGCGCCGCCGCGCTCTTCGTGGCCGTCCTCTTCGGCGCGTACGCCCGGCGCACCGACCCGAAGGAGAAGAAGGACCTCGCCTTCGGCCTCGGCATCGGCGGCACCGTCATCGCCGCCGGCATCGCCGGCACCTGGGCCCTGGCCGAGCACGCCTCGACCGGTATCCAGCCCGGCATCGCCATGCCCGTCGACATCCTCCACCTCCTCGCCGTCGCCGCCTGGCTCGGCGGACTCACCGTGCTGCTGGTCGCCCTCTACCGGGCGCCGTCCGTCGACCGCAGGGCCGTCCGGCGCTTCTCCACGGTGGCCCTCGGCTCCGTGAGCGTCCTGGCCGCCACCGGGCTCTACCAGGGCTGGCGCCAGGTCGGCTCCTGGTCCGCGCTCACCGGGACCAGCTACGGCCGGCTCCTCCTCGTCAAGATCGGCCTCCTCGCCGTCCTCGTCGGCATCGCCTGGATCTCCCGGCGCTGGACCCAGCGCCTCGCGGACCCGGCACCGGGCGAGAGCGAGGACGGCGAGACCTCGGCGGCGGACGGGACCGAGGCCGGGGAACCGGACGAGACCCCGGACGAAACCCAGGGCGAGACCCCGGACGAGACCCCGGACGATGGCGCCGACCCGGACGGGACCACGACGCCCGACGACGGCGCGGCCTCCGGCGACGGCGCGGCCTCCGGCGGGACCGCGGTCGATCCCGAGCGGGCGGCCCAGCTGGCGCGCCAGCGGGCGGCCGTCGCCACCGCGCGGCGGAAGCGGGAGCGGGACGCCGATCCCGAGCGGGCCGGCCTGCGCCGCTCGGTGCTGACCGAGGCGGCCGTCGCCGTCGTGCTGCTCGCCGTCACCACGATGCTCACCTCGACCGAGCCCGGCCGCACCGAGGAGGAGGCCGAGCGCGCGGGCGTGACCGCCGGTCCGGCCGCCGTGCCCGACCGGCCCGTGGACATCCGGCTGCCCTTCGACACCGGCGGCGTCGACGGCAAGGGCGTCGTCCGGCTCAGCCTCGACCCCGGCCGCACGGGGGCCAACGGGCTCCACATCTTCGTCGAGCGTCCCAACGGCAAGCCGCTGGACGTTCCGGAGGTCAAGGTCGCCCTCACCCTGGAGGCCAAGGACGTCGGCCCGCTGCCCGTCGCTCCCGACCGCATCCAGACCGGACACTGGAGCGCGAGCGGCGTCCAGATCCCGATGCCGGGCGAGTGGAAGATCCAGGTCACCGTCCGTACCTCCGACATCGACCAGACCACCATCGACAAGAACGTGAAGATCGGCTGAGCGACGTGACCGACAGCGACAACCTCGACATCTCGCGGCGACGGCTCCTCGGCACCGTCGGCGCGGCCGGCGCGGCCGGGCTCGTCATCGGCGCCGCCGGCGGTGTCGGCGTCTCCGCCGCCGTCTCCGGTGAGGACGGCGGCGGGAACTCCGGGTCCGGCGGCGCTCCCGCCCTCACCTCGGTCGGCGCGACCGAGGTGATGTTTCACGGGAAACATCAGGCCGGCATCACGACCCCCCTCCAGTCGCGCGGCCATCTGGTCGCCTTCGACCTCGCGCCCGGCGCCGGCCGCAAGGAGGCCGCGGCTCTGCTGCGCCGCTGGTCGGTCACGGCGAAGGCCCTGATGGCGGGCAGGGCTCCGGCCGGGGACACGGGGATCGCCCTCGACGCGGGCCCCTCCTCGCTGACGGTCACCTTCGGCTTCGGCCGCACCTTCTTCGACCGGACCGGACTCACCGCACGCCGCCCCTCCGCGCTCGACCCGCTGCCCGCCTTCTCCTCCGACGCGCTGGACGCGAAGCGCTCGGAGGGCGATCTCTGGGTGCAGATCGGCGCGGACGACGCCCTCGTCGCCTTCCACGCCCTGCGCGCCCTCCAGAAGGACGCGGGGGACGCGGCCCGGGTCCGCTGGCAGATGAACGGCTTCAACCGCTCGGCCGGTGCCACGGCGAAGCCGATGACCGCCCGCAACCTCATGGGGCAGGTCGACGGCACCGGCAACCCGAAGCCCACCGACCCGGACTTCGACCGGCGGATCTTCGTCCCGGCCGGGGCCGCCGGCGCCGACGCCTGGATGGCCGGTGGCTCGTACGCGGTGGTCCGCCGGATCCGGATGCTGCTCGACGACTGGGAGAAGCTGCCGCGGGACGGGCAGGAGAAGGTGATCGGGCGCCGGAAGTCCGACGGCGCCCCGCTGAGCGGTGGCACCGAGACCACCGCACTGGACCTGGACAAGCGCGGTCCCGACGGGAAGACGGTGATCCCCGACAACGCCCACTCCCGGATCTCCGCCCCCGAACAGAACGGCGGAGCGGCGATGCTGCGCAGGCCGTTCTCCTTCCACGACGGGATCGGCCCCGACGGGACGCCGGACGCCGGGCTCCTCTTCGTCTGCTGGCAGGCGGACCCGCTGAGGGGATTCGTCCCGGTGCAGCGCAAGCTCGACCGGGGGGACGCGCTGTCGGAGTTCATCCGGCACGAGGCGAGCGGCCTCTTCGCGGTGCCGGGCGGCCCCGCCGAAGGCGAGTACGTGGGCCAGCGGCTGCTGGAGGCGTGACCGCCGGGACCGGTGTGGCGACTCCGCTCGGGCGGGCCGCTCGGGGCTCCGGCGACCATTAGGGTGACGGTATGTCCGCCACCCGGTTCACGTATCTCGGCCCCGAGGGCACCTTCACGGAGGCCGCGCTCCGCACGCTGCCCGAGGCGGCGACGCGGGAGCTCGTCCCGATGGTCTCCGTCCCGGCGGCGCTCGACGCCGTACGGAACGGGGAGGCCGCCGCCGCGCTCGTCCCGATCGAGAACTCGGTCGAGGGCGGGGTGACCGCGACCCTGGACGAACTGGCCTCCGGTGAGCCGCTGATGATCTACCGCGAGGTGCTCCTCCCGATTGCCTTCGCGCTGCTCGTCCGGCCGGGGACCGCTCTTTCGGAGATCAAGACGGTGACCGGCCACCCGGTCGCCCAGCCCCAGGTCCGGAACTGGCTGCGGGCGCACCTGCCCGAGGCCGTGTGGGAGTCGGCCGCGTCCAACGCGGACGGCGCCCGGCTGGTGCAGGAGGGCCGCTTCGACGCCGCCTTCGCCGGGGAGTTCGCGGCGGCGACGTACGGCCTGGAGGCCCTGGTCACCGAGATCCACGACGCGGAGAACGCCGAGACGCGGTTCGTGCTGGTGGGTCGGCCCGCCCGTCCGGCGGCTCCGACCGGCGCGGACAAGACGTCGGTGGTGCTGTGGCTGGGTGACGATCATCCGGGTGCCCTTCTCGAACTCCTCCAGGAGTTCGCGGTGCGCGGGGTGAACCTGATGCTGATCCAGTCCCGCCCCACGGGGGCCGGGATCGGGAACTACTGCTTCGCCGTGGACGCCGAGGGCCATATCTCGGACCGGCGCGTGGGCGAGGCGCTGATGGGGCTCAAGCGGATCTGTCCCCAGGTGCGCTTCCTCGGCTCGTACCCGAGGGCGGGGGTCTCGGCCGAGGACGTGCTGCCGCTGCGGCGCGGGACTTCGGACCAGGCGTTCACTGCGGCCTCCGACTGGCTGGCGAGGGCCCAGGACGGTCGGGCCTGACCCGATACTGACCGACCGCTCCCGCCGCCGGGGGCGGTCGTCCACAGGTGCGAATCAATACTCCTACCTGCATATTTTTGAGTTACCCACAGTGGTTATCCACAGGCTCCATGCCCAGCCTGGGGACAAGTCGACACCGCACTCCGACAAGGTCGACAAATCGCCCTGACGACTCCTCGCCCCCTGTGCAGCTGTCCACAGCGCCCGGATGACGCCCACGTCAGCGCCCCTCGCCCGATCAATCCTTTGGAGCGAGCAATTCCCACCCGAATGAGTGGGCCCATGGTGTTTGATCACGGAATTCCCAGGTGTGTGGAGGGAAATCCACGGAACGCGCTCCGTAGTCCACAGATCTTCCGCACAGCCTGTGGATAAGTACCGGGAAGGGCTCCGATCCCGGCATTCCCACGGGTCTCAATTCGGGCGAAACAACACGCGCACGGTTATCCGGTGGGGTCACGTGAACGCGCACCGGTAGCCTGGTGGGGTGATTGACCTTCGCCTGCTCCGTGAGGACCCCGACCGTGTTCGCGCCTCCCAGCGCGCCCGTGGAGAGGACGTCGCACTCGTCGACGCCCTGCTCTCCGCCGATGAGCGGCGCAGGTCGTCCGGCGTCCGCTTCGACGAGCTCCGCTCCGAGCAGAAGGCGCTCGGCAAGCTGATCCCCAAGGCCACCCCCGAGGAGCGCGCCGAGCTCCTCCAGAAGGCCGAACAGCTCAAGACCGACGTCAAGGCCGCCGAGGCCGAGCAGAACGACGCCGACGAGAGCGCCAAGCGGCTCCTGCTCCAGCTCGGGAACATCGTCCACACGGACGTCCCGGTCGGCGGCGAGGAGGACTTCGTCGTCCTCGAGACGCACGGGACCATCCGCGACTTCGCGGCCGAGGGCTTCGAGCCCAAGGACCACCTCGAACTCGGCGAGGCGCTCGGCGCCATCGACGTCGAGCGGGGCGCCAAGGTCTCCGGCTCGCGCTTCTACTACCTGACCGGCGTCGGCGCCCTCCTGGAACTCGCCCTGGTCAACGCGGCGATCGCCCAGGCCACCGAGGCCGGCTTCATCCCCATGCTGACCCCCGCGCTGGTCCGTCCGCGCGCCATGGAGGGCACCGGTTTCCTCGGCCAGGCCGCGGAGAACGTGTACCACCTGGAGAAGGACGACTACTACCTCGTCGGCACCTCCGAGGTCCCCCTCGCCGCGTACCACATGGACGAGATCATCGAGGCGGACAAGCTGCCGCTGCGGTACGCGGGCTTCTCGCCCTGCTTCCGCCGCGAGGCCGGCACGTACGGCAAGGACACCCGCGGCATCTTCCGCGTCCACCAGTTCGACAAGGTCGAGATGTTCTCGTACGTCGCGCCGGAGGACGCCGAGGCCGAGCACCAGCGTCTCCTGGAGTGGGAGAAGCAGTGGCTGACCGGCCTCGAACTGCCCTTCCAGGTCATCGACGTCGCCACCGGCGACCTCGGCGCCTCGGCCTCCCGCAAGTTCGACTGCGAGGCGTGGATCCCCACCCAGGGCAAGTACCGCGAGCTGACCTCCGCGTCGAACTGCGACAGCTTCCAGGCCCGTCGCCTCTCCGTCCGCATGCGCGACGAGCAGGGCGGCAAGAAGACCGTGCAGCCGCTGGCCACCCTGAACGGCACGCTCTGCGCCGTCCCGCGCACGATCGTGGCGATCCTGGAGAACCACCAGCTCGCCGACGGCTCGGTGCGGGTGCCCGAGGTGCTGCGCCCGTACCTCGGCGGACGTGAGGTCCTGGAGCCGATCGCCAAGTGAGCCCCTTCCCCTACCGCCTGGTCGCGACGGACCTCGACGGCACGCTGCTGCGGTCCGACGAGTCCGTGTCGGCCCGTACGCGGGACGCGCTCGCCGCCGTGACGGCGGCCGGCGCCGCGCACATCGTGGTCACCGGCCGGGCGGTGCCCTGGACCCGGCACATCCTCGACGACCTCGGCTACGAGGGGATCGCGGTGTGCGGGCAGGGCGCGCAGGTCTACCACGCCAGTGAGCACCGGCTGCTCACCTCGCTGACCCTGGACCGGCAGCTCGCGGGGCTCGCCCTGTCCAAGATCGAGGCCGAGGTGGGCCCGCTGGCCCTGGCCGCGAGCCGTGACGGTCTGGACGGCGAGGTCCTCATGGGCCCCGGCTACAAGGCCCAGGAAGGGCCCCTGCCGTACGTGGCGTACGACGACCCGGCCGAGCTGTGGTCGGCGCCGCTGACCAAGCTGTACATCCAGCACCCGAAGCTGACCGACGACGAGCTGACCCGGGCCGCCCGGGAGACGGTCGGCGGTCTGGTCGACGTCGTCATGGCGGGGCCCGGCATCGTGGAGATCCTCCCGCTCGGGCTCAGCAAGGCGACCGGACTGTCGCTCGCGGCCCGTCGGCTGGGCGTGAAGGCGGCGGAGACGATCGCCTTCGGCGACATGCCGAACGACATCCCGATGTTCGGCTGGGCCGCCCACGGCGTGGCCATGGGCAACGCCCACGCGGAACTCCGCGCGGTGGCCGACGAGGTGACGGCCTCCAACGAGGAGGACGGCATCGCGGTCGTCCTGGAACGGCTGCTGTCGGCCTGACCCCCGACGCCACGAAGGCCACCCCTCGGGGTGGCCTTCGTCGTATCCGGCGGAGGATGCGCGGATCGAACGCGCGCGGGGTCTCCCCCGACCACGGCTTAGCAAGCCGCTGCCTTACCACTCGGCCAATCCTCCGGGAGGGAGCGGCCCGCGCGGACGCATCCGCGCGCTCGAAGCGGCCGCTCCCTTCGGGAGATCCCCCGTGTCCCCCGTGCAACTAGTCTGCGCCGGGCCCCTGTTCGGGTGCGAACGATTTTTCTCCCCGGGTGAGCGGATAGCAGGCGAGCCCGATCGCCAGCGAGATGGCGTGGCCGAGGTCGGTGTACGTCCGGTCGGTGACGAGCGGGACGACGAAGAAGGCGACCACGCCGGCGAGGTAGAGCCAGCGCCAGGGGCGCGGCAGGCGGTAGGTCAGGATGCCGGCCGAGGCGGCGAGGCCGTAGCTGACGCCGATGTCGACGACGTGCGCCATGCTGCGCGGCACGTCGTGGAGCCGGATGGCCACCAGGACGACCTGCTGGCTGATCAGGGTCGCCGCGATGTGGGCGGTGGCGACGGTGAAGAGCCACTTGGCGGTGCCGAGCCAGCGCTCCACGGGGGCGTGCAGGAGCTCGAAGAGCACCGCGTACAGCAGGAGGTCGGCGGGGTCCGCGATCCAGAAGGCGCTGCCGAGCAGGGCGCGTACCGGGTGGTGCGCGAGCTGGTGGAGATTGCTGCTGTTGCGGTGGAGGAGGTAGTTCTCCAGACCGTCCGGGGAGAGCGCGATGACGAGGCTGGTGAGCGCGATGACCGCCAGCCACACATGCGTACCGGGTGACGAACGCACCCACGACCTGATCGGCCGGGACGGTTCGCCACCCGGTGAGGTTTTGCTCGGCACCTTTCAGTGCCTATCACCCCGAGCTGGGAGAAACCTCAGAAATTGATCATGTGTCCGGCAATACCGTGGATCGCTTCCTTCACTGCCTCGCCCAGCGTCGGGTGGGCGTGCACGTTCCGGGCGACCTCGTGGACGGTGAGGTCCCACTGCTGGGCCAGGGTCAGCTCGGGCAGCAGCTCGGTGACGTCGGGGCCGATCAGGTGGGCGCCGATGATCTCGCCGTGGGTGCCGTCGGCGATGATCTTGACGAAGCCGGTGGCGTCGCCGAGACCGTGCGCCTTGCCGTTCGCGACGAACGGGAACTTGGCGACCTTGACGTCGAAGCCCTTCTCGCGGGCCTGCGCCTCGGTCCAGCCGAAGCTGGCGATCTGCGGCTGGCAGTAGGTCGCGCGCGGGATCATCGGGTAGTCGAGCTCCATCGTCTCGGCGTCCCCGATGGTCTCCGCCGCGATGACGCCCATGGCCTCGGCGGTGTGCGCCAGCATCAGCTTCGCGGTGACGTCGCCGATGGCGTAGATGTGCGGCACGGAGGTGCGGCAGCGGCCGTCGACGTCGATCGCGCCGCGCTCGGTGAGGGCGACACCGGTGGCCTCCAGGCCGTAGCCGGTGACGTTCGGGGCGAAGCCGATGGCCTGCAGGACCTTGTCGGCCTCCAGGACCTTGGTGGCGCCGTCCTTGCCCGTGACGGTGACGCGGACCTGCGGGCCGGACTCGTCGATGGCCTCGACGCGGGTGGAGGTCAGGACGTCGATGCCGAGCTTGCGGTACTGCTTCGCCAGCTCCTTCGACACCTCCTCGTCCTCCAGCGGGGCGATCCGGTCGAGGAACTCGACGATCGTGACCTTGGTGCCGTAGTTGTTCAGGACGTACGCGAACTCGATGCCGATCGCGCCGGCGCCGGCGATGACGATCGACTTCGGGGCGTCCTCGGCGAGGATCTGCTCCTCGTACGACACGATGCGCTCGCTGCGGGCGGTGCCCGGCAGCAGGCGCGGGGTCGCGCCGGTGGCGATGATGCAGTTGTCGAAGGTGATCGTCTCCGAGGTGCCGTCGGCCTTCGCCACCTGGAGGGTGTTCGCGTCGAGGAAGGTGCCCCGGCCGTCGAACTCGGTGATCCCGTTCTTCTTCATGAGGAAGTGGACGCCCTTGACCCGGCCGTCCGCGACCGAACGGCTGCGGCGGAACGCCTCGCCGTAGTCGAAGGAGACGGTGCCGTCGACCTTGATGCCGAAGGTCTTGGCCTCGTGGTTGAAGATGTGGGCGAGCTCGGCGTTGCGCAGCAGCGCCTTGGTGGGGATGCAGCCGACGTTCAGGCAGACACCGCCCCAGTACTTCTCCTCGACGACCGCGACCCGCTTGCCCAGCTGGGCGGCGCGGATGGCGGCGACGTAGCCGCCGGGGCCAGCTCCGAGTACGACGACGTCGAAGCGGTCTGACATGACTGACTCCCGAGGGTGGTGAGGGTGTTCGGTCCGCGTACGGCCCCACAGTAGTCCGGTGTCTCCGGGACGGTCAGTTGTAGGATGACTGGGCAACCGGGCGAATGGAGAGGTCGGAACGGCATGGCACTGAGAGCGGCGGGACGGACCTCGCTGGTGGACTCCGTCGTGGAACAGCTGCGCGGGCAGCTCGCCGACGGCGAGTGGGCGGTCGGCGACCGCATCCCGACCGAGCACGAGCTCGCGCAGCAGCTCGGCGTGGGCCGCAACACCGTCCGCGAGGCGGTACGGGTCCTCGTCCACGCCGGCCTCCTGGAGTCCCGCCAGGGCAACGGCACCTTCGTCCGGTCGACCGCCGACCCGGCCGCCGTCCTGCGCGGAGTGCGCCACGCGGCCGCGTCCGACGTCCTCGAACTGCGGGTCGCCCTGGAGGCCGAGGCCGCCCGGCTCGCCGCCGAACGCCGCGACACCCACGACCTGCTCCGGCTGAGGGCCGCCCTGACCGGCCTGCGCGAGGAGGGCGACCGGGACGCGGACGCCGACCTCGCCTTCCACCTCGCCGTCGTCGAGGCCACCCACAACACCGCCTTCGCCGAGGTCTACCGCTTCTTCTCCACCCAGGTCCACGAGGTGCTGGTCGAGGCGCTCGGCGACCGCGAGATGCCGCCGGTCGACATCGACGCCCACGAGGCCCTGGTCACCGCCATCGAGACGGGCGACCCGGACGCGGCGGAGCGACAGGCCCGCGAACTGCTGCGGGCGCCCCGGGAGGCCGTCGCGGCCCTGACGGAGCGGAACCGATGACCGCCGGAGCCCCCGCCCCCGAGGAGACCCGCGCCGACGGACCGGTGCCCGTCCTCGTCGACCCGGGAGCCGGGACCCGCACGCCGGCGGAGGGGGCGGCCGCCCGCCGCGCCCTGCTCGCCCATCCGGCCCTGCTCCTCACCGGCATCGTGCTGGCCTCGCTGAACATGCGGGTCGCGCTGGCGAGCGTGGCCCCGCTGGTCGGCGAGATGTCCGACGCCTTCGGCCTCTCCTCGACGGCGAGTTCGCTCGTCACCTCGGTACCGGTGCTGTTCCTCGGTCTGGGCGCCCTGGTGGCCCCCTGGCTGGGACGCCGCCTCGGCTCCGAACGCGTGCTGTTCGGGGCGCTGCTCCTGCTCGGCGTCGGCATCCTCGTGCGCCTCCTGCCGTCCGTGTACGCGCTGTACGGCGGCGGCGTCCTCGTCGGCACCGCCATCGCCCTGCTCAACGTGCTGATGCCCGGCCTGATCAAGCGGGACTTCCCGGACCGGGCCGCGGCGATGACCTCGGTCTACACCGGCGCGATGATCGCCGGCGCGACGGTGGCGGCCGCCGCCGCGGTGCCGCTGGAGAAGGCGCTGGGCGGCGGCTGGCAGGCATCGCTGGGCTTCTGGTCGCTGCTCGCCGCGGTCGCCGCGCTCGCCTGGCTGCCGCAGGTGCTGATCGCCCGCGGCCGCACGGGCCACGCGGTACGGGCCGTCCCGGCCGCCGGCACCCGCCCGGTCCGGGTCTGGCGCTCGGCGCTCGCCTGGCAGGTCACGCTCTTCATGGGCCTGCAGTCGCTGTGGTCGTACGTCCTGATCGCCTGGATGCCGACGATGTTCACCGACCACGGGATGAGCCGCTCCGCCGCCGGCGTGATCTTCGCCTTCAACAACCTGATCCAGGTCGCCGGCGCCTTCGCGGTGCCGCTGCTCGCCGGCCGGATGCGCAGCCAGCGGCCCCTGATCGTGCTGGTCACGACCCTGGTCGCGGCCGGGTACGCCGGTCTGATGGTGGCGCCGGTGCAGGGTGCCTGGCTCTGGTCGGCCGTCCTCGGCGTGGGCCAGGGCGGCGCCGTGGGCCTCGCCCTGACGCTGATCGTCCTGCGTTCCGGGGACGCGGTGACCGCGGCCAGGCTGTCGGGCATGGCCCAGACGGTCGGCTATCTGCTCGCCGCGGCCGGACCGCTGGCGGCCGGTGTCCTCCACCAGGCCACCGGCTCCTGGACCCTGCCGATCTGCGGTGTCCTCGGCGTCTGCGCGGCGGCCCTCGCCGTGGGCCTCCTCGCCGCCCGGGACCGGACGGTCTGAGGAGGAAGCGCCGCCGCCGACCCGGTGGGACCGGGCCGGCGGCGGCGCGGCGCGCGGCGCGGCCTCGTCCGGCCGGCGGCATGGCGTGGGGCCGGGCCCGCGGCCCGCCGGACCCCCTACTCCTCGCCGGCCAGCTTCAGCGTGCGCAGCTTGTGGCCGGCGAACCAGGTGGCCGCGACGGTGACGCCGACGAGGAGGGCGGTGGCCGTCGGGAGCGCGACCTCGGAGGAGACCAGGCCGTCGCCGGTGACCTTCTCCGCGAGGGCCAGCGCCCACTGCTGGACGCTGAGGGTCTTCGCGCCGGAGATGAGCGAGCCGAAGAGCGCCTCCCAGACCAGGGCGTAGACGAGACCGATCACCACGGCGTGCCGGCTGACCGTGCCGAGCAGCAGGAACAGCGCGCTGTACGCGATGGAGGCGACCAGGGCCGCGACCGTGTACGCCACGGCCACCTGCTGGCCGTTGCCGTTGAGGATGAATCCGGCGATCAGCGTCGGCACCGCCGAGAAGACCATGGTCACCGCGATCGCCACGATCAGCTTGGTGAAGATGATCGTGGGCCGCTTCACCGGCTTGGACAGCAGGTAGACGATCGAGCCGTCGTCGATCTCGGGCCCGATGGCGCCCGTGCCGGCGATCACGCCGATCAGCGGGACCATCGTGGCCAGGGCGAAGCCCCCGAGGACGTCGGCGGCGACCTGGTCGTCGGCGCCGTTGAAGCCGCGGACCGCGGCCGAGATGACCAGCAGCATGGCGGGCAGCAGGAAGAGGATCAGCGCCCTGCGGCGGCCGAGGAGCGCCCGGTAGGTGAGCCGGGCGACGGTGGGGTTGTACATCGGTCAGGCTCCTTTCAGGCCGCGACGAGGTACGAGAAGACCGATTCGAGGGACTCGTCCGAGGGCGAGACCGTCAGCAGGCGGATGCCGCGCTCCTGGGCGACCTTCGGCAGCAGCTCCGTGAACCGCCCGAAGTCCACGGCCTGGACGCGCAGTCCGCCCTCCACGTGGTCGACCTCGATGCCGGCCGTCGACGGGTCGGCGATCAGGGCCGCGGCGAGCGCCCGGTCGTCGCTGGAGCGGACCAGGTAGCGGTGCGGCCGGTCCGTCATCAGCCGGCGGATCTTGCGGAAGTCCCCGGAGGCCGCGTGGCGCCCGGCCACGATCACCTCGATGTGGGAGGCGAGCTGCTCGACCTCCTCCAGGATGTGCGAGGAGAACAGGACGGTGCGGCCGTCCGCGCCCATCCGCCGCAGCAGGTCCATCAGCTGCATGCGCTGGCGCGGGTCCATGCCGTTGAACGGCTCGTCCAGCAGCAGCACCGACGGGTCGTGGACGAGGGCCGAGGCCATCTTCACGCGCTGCCGCATGCCCTTGCTGTACGTGGAGATCTTGCGGTCCTGGGCGTACTCCATCTCGACCGTCGCCAGGGCCCGCCGGGCCTCCGCGGTGCCGAGTCCGTGCAGCTCCGCGTTGGCCTGGACGAACTCGCGGCCGGTGAGGAAGTCGTACATCGCCTCCCGCTCGGGGACGACGCCGATCTCGCGGTAGACGGACTCGTTCCCCCAGATCCTGGCGCCGTCGAGGGTGACGGAGCCGGTGGAGGGGTCGAGGAAGCCGCCCATCATGTTGATCAGGGTGGACTTGCCGGCGCCGTTGGGCCCGAGGAGTCCGGTGACGCCCGGTCCGACCGACATCGTGACGTCGTTGACGGCCACGACGTTGCCGAACCAGCGGGAGACGTGGTCGATGGAGAGGATGGTCATGGGCGCGGCCCGTTCCTTCGAGGGGTGGCGGCAGGCGACGGGGAGGCGGTCACAGCCCGACCTTCCGGTAGCGGCGCATCAGGATGCCGTACGAGCCGGCGATCAGCGCGAGGACGACGAGCAGGTAGACCGCGCCGACACCGGCGCCCGGGCCGCCGCCGTCGGGGAACGCCGTGGGCGCGCCCAGGAAGGCGGTCTGCACGCCGTCGATCAGGGTGATCGGCGAGAACAGGCCGAGCCACTCGATGGCGTCCACGTTGTCCGTGGCGTAGGCGATGCCCATCAGCGTGGAGACCGCTCCGTAGGAGATGGTCAGGACGGCGATCACCGCGGCGACGCCGAAGCCGCGGCGCGGGGTGAGGGCCGCCATGACCAGCCCGATGCCGCCGAAGAGGAGCGACAGCAGCGCCACGGAGACCAGGCCCTGGCCGAACATCTTGGTCTGCTCGGCGAAGTCCATCTTGGCGAGCAGCGACCCGACCCAGAGGATCAGCAGCGGGACGGCGGTGAGGACGAAGAGCGCGGAGGCCATCGCCCCGAACTTGGCGAGCACGTAGTCCACGCGCTCGATCGGCCGGCAGAAGTAGAGCGGCACGGTCCTGAACCTGAGGTCGCGGGAGACCGACTGCGGCGCCTGGGCGGCCAGGTAGATGCCGATGACGACCTGGAGGAAGATCGCGTACTGCGTGTACTCGATCGACAGCTTGCTCTGCTTCGTGGCGACCGCGACCGCGACGATGATCAGCGCCGGGACGCACATCACGCCGAAGAGCAGCATCGGCAGCACCTTCGACTTGGCGCTCCGGCCCAGTCCGTACGCACCGCGCAGCGACTGCGAGAACAGCGACCGGCGGGCGTACGCCCGGCCGAGGCGCTGGCCGTCGTAGGACCGGTAGCCGATGTTGTGGATACGGGTCGTGTCGGGAGCGGCCTGGGAGGGCTGCGGGGTCTGGGTGCTCATCGGGCCGGCACCTCCTCGTGCTGCGGGGACGCCTCGGCGGCCTCCGGGCGGAAGACCTCGGCGATGTGGTGGCGGCGCTGCTCCATGCGGACGAGGCCGAGGCCGAGGCCGGCGACGGTGTCGCGCACGAGGTCGTACGTCTCCTCGCCGGCCGCCTCCAGGAGGAGGATGTGGCCGGCGCCGGGCAGGCCGTCCTCCACGCCCGCGTGGATCGTGACGCCCGCCTTGGCGAGGGCCGCGCGGAGCGCCGCAGCGCCGTCGGGGTGGGTGTCGGAGTCGGTGACCTCGACCGCGAGCGTCGTGGTCGTCCGGGTGAAGTCGCTGGTGGAGCTGGAGCGCAGGAGCCGCCCGCCGTCGATGACGACGACGTGGTCGCAGGTGCGCTCCAGCTCGCCGAGGAGGTGCGAGGTGACGAGGACGGAGATGCCGAAGTCGGTCCAGACCCGGCGGATCAGTCCGAGCATCTCGTCGCGGCCGACCGGGTCGAGGCCGTTGGTCGGCTCGTCGAGCAGGACCAGCTTCGGGTCGTGGACGAGGGCCTGGGCGAGCTTCACCCGCTGCTTCATGCCCGTCGAGTAGCCGCCGATGGGGCGGTAGCGCTCCTCGTACAGACCGACGTGGCGCAGGGTGTCGGCGGTCCGCTCGCGGGCCGCGGTCGGGGGCAGCCCGGACATCCGCGCCATGTGGACGACGAACTCGGTGGCCGACACGTCCGGCGGGAGGCAGTCGTGCTCCGGCATGTACCCGACGCGCTCACGGATCTCCGCGCCGGAGGTACGGACGTCGAGTCCGAGGACCTCGGCGCGGCCCTCCGTGGCGGGGGAGAGGCCGAGCAGGATCTTGATCATGGTGGACTTGCCGGCTCCGTTGGCACCCACGAGTCCGGTCACACCGGGCCCGATGTCCAGGGAGAGCCGGTCAAGCGCGGTCACCCGGGGGAACCGCTTGCTGAGGCTTTCGGTCGCGATCACAGTCACGATTCGAAGGTAGTGGCGTGCACCACAGCAGTCGTCAGCCCAACGGCTCGATCCATGTCCGACTACAGGAGTACACGCCGGTGGGGGCGGTCGCGACGAAAGTCTTTCCCTCCGGCCCGTCCGTCCGTGTTTTCCACAGCCTCGCGCCGGACCCCTTGACGCAGCCGCCGAGCATTGTCACATTCATCGGTGTCAAGTTACGGACGCGTAGTGCGATCGGGCGCTCACACGGGACGGCGGGTGGCATGGCCACAGCAGTGACAGGGGAACTCTCCGCGGAGCTGCGGGGGTTCAGGGAAGTCCAGCGGCTCTCCTACGCCTGCGCGGAAGCCGTCGCGGCGCAGCTCAGGCCCGGGGTCACCGAGCGCGAGGCGGCCCGGATGCAGCGGGAGTGGCTGTACGAGCGGGGGGTGCGGGACTGGTTCCACCGGCCGTTCGCCTGGTTCGGGGACCGCACCGCCTTCGTCGACTTCAGGATCCCGCTGCAGTTCTTCCCGACGAACCGGCGGCTGGAGCCGGGGATGCCGTTCATCCTCGACATGGCTCCGGTCTACAAGGGCCACACCGCCGACATCGGGTACAGCGGCTGCCTGGGCCTCAACCCCCTGCACGACAAGCTCCTCGCCGACCTGGAGGACCACCGGGAGCTGATCCTGCGCGAGGTCCGCGAGCGCCGCACGCTGCGCGAGATATACGAGGACGTGGACCGGCTCATGGTCCGCCAGGGATACGCCAACCGGCACCGCGCCTATCCTTTCGGGGTCATCGCCCACAAGATCGACCGAGTGAAGGAGCGCAGCTGGTCGCCGACGCTGTTCGGCTTCGGCACCCAGGCGCTGAAGGGGCTCGCGAGCGACGCCCTGCACGGCCACCGGGACGGCTGGTCGCCGCTCTGGTCGCCGTACAAGTTCTCCGACCACCCTCCCAGGCCCGGCCTGTGGGCGGTCGAGCCGCACCTCGGATTCCGGGGGACGGGCGCGAAGTTCGAGGAGATCCTGGTCGTCACCGACTCGAAGGACCCCGAGCAGAGCGCGTTCTGGCTGGACGACGACCTGCCGCACGTGCGGCGCTGGAACGAGGGAGCGGTCTGATGGCGGTTATCGCCGGACTGAACGCGGCGCGGGAGCGCTGGGTCCGTACGGGCGGGATCGAGCTGTGCGTCGCCGAGCTCGGCGAGCCGGACCGGCCGACCGTCCTGCTCGTGCACGGCTACCCGGACTCCAAGGAGGTCTGGTCGGAGGTCGCGACCCGACTGGCCGAGGAGTTCCACGTGGTGCTGTACGACGTCCGGGGGCACGGCCGGTCGACGGCGCCGGCGCCGCTGCGCGGCGGCTTCACCCTGGAGAAGCTGACGGACGACTTCCTCGCGGTCGCCAACGCCGTCAGCCCGGACCGCCCGGTGCACCTCGTCGGCCACGACTGGGGTTCGGTGCAGTCCTGGGAGTTCGCCACCGTCCCGCGCACCGAGGGCCGGATCGCCTCCTTCACCTCGATGTCGGGGCCGTCCCTCGACCACTTCGGACACTGGATCAAGCGGCGGATGGCCCGCCCCACCCCGCGCCGGGTCGGCCAGCTCCTCGGCCAGGGCGCGAAGTCCTGGTACGTGTACATGCTGCACACGCCCGTGCTGCCCGAGCTCGCCTGGCGCGGTCCCCTCGGCAAGCGCTGGCCCAAGATCCTGGAACGGGTGGAGAAGCTCCCGGCCGGGGACTACCCGACGCCCTCCCTCCCCAGCGACGCGGCGCACGGCGCCTGGCTCTACCGGGACAACGTCCGCGCCCGGCTGGGCCGACCGCGCCCCGACGCGTACGCGCACACGCCCGTGCAGCTGATCACGCCGACCGGTGACTCCTTCCTCTCCGAGCGGCTCTACGACGACCTGGCCGACTGGGTTCCCGACCTGACCCGCCGGACCCTGCCCGCCAAGCACTGGGTGCCGCGCACCCGTCCCGACCAGCTGTCCACCTGGATCTCCGAGTTCGTGCGGGCCAACGAGGAACCGACCGGAAAAGCGCCGAAGCCGGTCGCGGCGACCGCGGCGAAGAGCGCCGTGAAGCCGGAGCACGCGGAGCGGTTCGGCGGTCAGCTCGTCCTGGTGACCGGTGCGGCCAGCGGCATCGGCCGGGCCACCGCCTTCGCCTTCGCGGAGGCCGGCGCCCGGGTCGTGGCCGTGGACCGGGACGGCGAAGGCGCGGTCCGCACCGCCGAGATGGCCCGCCTGATCGGCGCACCGCAGGCATGGGGGGAGACCGTCGACGTCGCCGACGAGGCCGCGATGGAGAAGCTGGCCGCCAAGGTGGCGAGCGAGTACGGGATCGTCGACGTCCTGGTCAACAACGCGGGCATCGGCCTCACCGGCTCCTTCTTCGAGACGACGAGCGAGGAGTGGAAGCGGGTCCTGGACGTCAACCTGTGGGGCGTGATCCACGGGTGCCGGATCTTCGGCGCGCAGATGACGGCGCGCGGCCAGGGCGGGCACATAGTGAACACCGCCTCCGCCGCGGCCTTCCAGCCGTCGCGCGCCCTCCCGGCGTACAGCACGTCGAAGGCGGCGGTGCTGATGCTCAGCGAGTGCCTGCGCGCCGAACTGGCGGGGCAGGGCATCGGGGTGTCCGCGATCTGCCCCGGCATCGTCAACACCAACATCACGGCGACGACGCGGTTCGCCGGGGTCACGGACGGCGCCGAGGAGAAGCGGCGGCAGAAGAAGGCCACCCGGCTCTACGGCCTGCGGAACTACCCTCCGGAGAAGGTCGCGGACGCGATCCTGGGGGCCGTCCTGCACGACCGGGCCGTCGTCCCGGTCACGCCCGAGGCCCGGGGCGCCCGCTTCCTCTCCCGGCTCAGCCCGGGCGCGCTGCGGACCCTGGCCCGCTGGCAGCCGCCCGCGTAGGCGGCGGGGTGCGGGAGGGACGTGCGGTCGTACGATCCCTCCCAGCAAGGCCCCGCGGCGGCGGGGTGCGGGAAGCGGTCGGCGGGAGCGGTTTTGTCCGAGCAGTCAGCACAGCCGGAGTACCGGATCGAGGACCTCGCCCATCACAGCGGGGCCACGGTCCGGACGATCCGCGCCTACCAGGACCGCGGCCTGCTGCCCCGTCCCGAGCGGCGGGGCAGGTCGAACGTGTACGGGGACGCGCACCTCGCGCGGCTCCGGCAGATCGCCGATCTCCTCGACCGGGGCTACACGCTCGCCTCGATCAAGGAGCTCCTGGAGGCGTGGGACACCGGCCGAGGGCTCGGCGGGGTCCTCGGCCTGGTCGCGGAGGTCCACGGACCGTGGACCGACGAGGAGGCCGCCCGAATCTCCCGCGCCGAACTGGACGCCCGCTTCGGTGGGACACCGGACGAGGAGGCGATCCGGGAGGCCGTCGAGCTCGGCGTGCTGGAGCCGCTGCCGGACCGGGGGACCGAGGAGTACCTCGTCCCCAGCCCGCAAGAGCTGGCGGTGGCCGTCGAGTTGTACGCGGCCGGGGTCCCGCTCTCCGCAATCACCGGGCATCTGAGGGAACTTCGCGACCAGGTCGAGCACATCGCCTCGCGCTTCCTGGAGTTCACCACCGAGCACGTCTTCGCCCGCTACCTGGAGCACCGGCCCCCCACGGACTCCGACGCGGCCGAGGCGGCGACGATGGTGCGGCGGCTGCGCCCGCTCGCCCAGCAGACGGTCGACGCCGAACTGGCCAGGGCCATGCAGTTGTTGGCCACCCAGCACCTCCAGCTCCATCTGTCGCCCGAGGCGCCTCCCACGAGGGACGACGAGCCGCGCGCGGTGGCGCTGCCTGCCGCGACGATAAAGGCCGTTCAGGATCTTGTCGGCACCGAGGGGATCGGGACGTTCATCGCCGCGGCCACCGAACGGGAGATCCACAAAAGGACATTGGACTCTCTTACCTCAAACCAGAGGAAATCGACATAACTTGCCCAATTGGATCGGAAAGAAAGGTCAGTTGTCCACAGAATCTTCAACTTGCCTGTGGATAAGCCGCTTTGGCTGTGGATCAAACATGTCCGCTTCAATTCATTGGTCCGGAGATCCGAGCTCCGGCATCCTGGCGACATGACCCCACGACCACGGGACGAACGCCGCACGGTGAAGGTGTCGAAGTACCTCGCCAAGCACCTGCGCCACCAGCCCGAACGCATCGGCCTCGTCCTCGACGAGCACGGCTGGACCGAGATCGACGCGCTGCTCCGGGCCACGGCCGAACACGCCTTCCCCATCACCCGCGACGAGCTCGACCACGTCGTCGCCACCAACGACAAGAAGCGCTTCGCGATCGAGGGCACCCGCATCCGCGCCAGTCAGGGACACACCGTCGAGGTCGACCTGGACCTGCCCGCCGCCGAACCGCCCGCGTACCTCTACCACGGTACGGTCGCCGACCGGCTCCCCGCGATCCGGACGGAAGGGCTGCGCCCCATGGCCCGCCACCATGTGCACCTCTCCCCCGACCGCGAGACCGCGACCCGGGTCGGCGCGCGCCGCGGCCGGCCCGTGGTGCTGAGCGTGGACGCCGGTGCCATGCACCGCGCCGGACACGTCTTCCGCGTCAGCGCGAACGGGGTCTGGCTGGCCGACGCCGTTCCGCCGGAGTTCCTGCGCTTCTCGGAGTGACGGCCGGAAGCGGGCCGGCGAGCGCGGGACCAGGGCCCTTGAGGCCGGCGGCTCCGGCGGCGTGGGGGAACCAGGCATGATCGTTCCCATGGCACACCCGCATCTGCCCAGCACCGAAGCCGCCGTCACCGCGATCCGCGAGATCGCGGAGGAGTTCCGCCTGGAGATGATCGTGACCGACGACATCGGCGCGGATCAGACCTCCCGGCGCACCTCGTCCGGCGCGTTCGCCGTCCTGGACCCGGACGGCTCCCTTCCGCACGAGGCGTACGTCGAGCTGGGCGGATCCCCCTCGCTCACGGTCCGGGTCTTCCCGGAGGACGACGCCACGATCGCCGTGGAAGGCATCGACTTCGCCGATGTGCCCCGGGACGCGGTCCCGGCCTTCCTGCGCTCGGTCCTCGGCGGCCTCGCCCACGTGAAGGGACGGTTCTTCCCTCCCGGCTGGTGGCTGATCGTCCCGCTTCCCGGCGACGAGACGTACAAGGAGCTCGTCCCCGGCGCGCTCCTCACCCCCTGGATGAACAGGAACGTCCGCTGACGGGCCGACGAGCCGAGCGTCACGGACCCCGCCGCCGGGCACGTCGGCCGGTCACGGATCGCCGTAGGCTCGGGGCATGAGCCTGCGCCTGAGCACCGTCATCCTGCCCGTCGACCGCTGGCACGAAGGGGGCAGCCGGAAGTGGCGGCACGCCGAGGAACTCGGCTTCCACGCCGCGTACACCTACGACCACCTGTCCTGGCGGAGCTTCCGCGACGGCCCCTGGTTCGGCGCCCTGCCCACGCTGACCGCGGCGGCGGCGACCACCGAGCGGATCCGCCTCGGCACGCTCGTGACCTCGCCGAACTTCCGCCACCCCGTGACGCTCGCCAAGGAGCTGATCTCCCTGGACGACGTCTCCGGGGGCCGCGTGACGCTCGGCATCGGAGCGGGCGGCAACGGCTTCGACGCCACCGCGCTCGGCCAGGAGCCGTGGACCCCGAAGGAGCGGGCGGACCGGTTCGGCGAGTTCGTGGCTCTGCTCGACCGACTCCTCACCGAGGACGCGGTGACGGAGCGGGGCACGTTCTACTCCGCCGACGAGGCCCGGAACATCCCCGGCTGCGTCCAGAGCCCGCGGCTGCCGTTCGCGGTGGCGGCGACCGGCCCGCGCGGGCTGAGGCTGGCCGCGCGGTACGGGCAGGCGTGGGTGACGACCGGCGACCCGAAGCTGTACGAGGAGGGAACCCCCGAGCAGTCGGTGGCGGCCCTGCGCGGCCAGATCGAGAAGCTGGGCAAGGCGTGCGCCGAGTCCGGGCGGGACGTGGCCGAGCTCGACAAGATCCTGCTGACCGGCTTCACGCCGGACCGGAGCCGCCCGCTGGAGTCCGTGGACGCCTTCGTGGACTTCGCCGGGCGCCACCGCGAGCTCGGCTTCACCGAGATCGTGGTCCACTGGCCCATCCCCGACTCCGACTTCGCCGCCGACCAGGCCGTCTTCGAGCGGATCGCCACCGAAGCCCTGGCGCAGCTGGGCTGACCCCCCGCGCGGTGCCGGGCCCCGGACGGGTCAGGCACCGCGCCGGGCGTGCCCGCGCCACAGCGCGAGGAGAACAGGGGCGTCGACCGGGGCGGGCCGGGCCGGGCAGACGTCGAAATGGCTGATCCGGCAGGTGTCGGACGGTGCCGCGGGCCCGAGGTGGACCGCCGTGCCGTCGCCCGCGATCCGCCACCGCCGGCCCGCCGGAACCCCGCGGGACGCCAGTGCCCCCGGCTCGATCATGACCCAGCGGCCCCGCACCGTGCGGTGCCACTCGGCGCCGGCCCCGCACCCGTCGCAGGTCGTGGTCCTGGGCCTCCGCACATCGGGTACGGCCCTGCCGGAGCGGGCGGCGGACGACACCGCGGCGGTCACTCCGGCCAGCAGCTCCCCCACCAGCACGGGCTCCCGTACGGGATGGACCGATCCGGCCTCCTCGCAGCTCCCGCAGAGAGCCATGCCGAGACTCGCGATCCACCGGCCGTACGGCGCGCCGCATGCCTCGCACTCGTCGGACCACCGGCCCGAGACCATGACCCACCCCCTTGAGACGCCTTCGGCTCCCCCGCCTTCTGGGGGTCTTCCCCGAAGCCGGGGGAACCGAACGGGGGTTTACGGCCACGTCCGCGCACGGACACGCGGCCGAACCGGCGCGCCACGACCCTCCTCGCCGCGGGTCGATGCGGGCGAAGACCCTCAGCGGCGCCCCGGCCGCTTCCCCAGGTTGCGGTAGCCCGGGTGGACGCCCGGGGTGAGGCATTGCTGGTCGGCGATCCGCCCGAGCAGGGCCGTCAGCCGGCCCCGCTCCTCGGGGTCGAGCGCCGTGAACAGGTCGTCCTCGTGCGCGGCGGCCACCTCACGGACCCGCTCGAGGACCCGGCCGCCCTCCTCGGACAGGTACAGCTCGTGGTGGCGACGGTCCTCGGCGCTGCGCCGGCGCTCCACGAACCCCTTCTGCTCCAGGTTGTCGATGAGCGCGACGACCCGGCTCGGCACGACGCCGAGGTCGGCCGCGAGGGAGCGCTGACTGCGTCCGGGATCCATGGCGATCATCCGCAACAGGCCGACGTCCGGGGGCGCGAGGCCCAGTTCGCCGACCCGCTCGCCGAAGCGCGCCGCCGCGTGCGCCCCGAGCTGTGCGAGCAGGAAGGCGCCGAAGCGCGGGGCCGCGGCGGGGGCCGCTCCGGGTTCGTCGGCTGGTTGCCGGTCGGTACTCACGGGGTTATGGTACGAGACAAGAATGATTCTCTCCAGTGAACTATTCTCCTCAGAGAACGGATAGGACTCGTGTCTGCAGAGAGCCGGACCGACCCCCGCCCTCCGACCGCGGCCCCCCGAGAGCGCCGGGAAGCCCAGGGAGGGCCGCCGCCGGGCGTGCTCGCCGTGGTGTTCACGGCGCTGTTCCTGGCCGGGCTCGTCCTCGCCACCGTGCTCGCCGGAGGCACCGCCTTCCCCTCGCCCTTCGGCGAGACCGGCGAGATCGTGGCGTACTTCCGCGCCCACTCCGACGCCGTCCAGGTCGCCGGCGCCCTCCAGTTCGCGGCCGCGATCCCGCTGGCCGTCTACGCCGCCACCGTCTCCGCCCGGCTCCACCGGCTGGGCGTCCGCGCCCCCGGCGCGACCATCGCGCTCGCCGGCGGACTCCTCGCGGCCGGGTTCCTGGCCTGCTGCGGGCTGGTGAGCTGGACCCTCTCCCGTACGGACGTGCTCGAACTCCCTCCGCTCGTAAGGGCGCTGCAGTATCTGGCGTTCGCCACCGGTGGCCCCGGCCACGTCGTCGCGCTCGGGCTGCTCGTCGCCGGCATCGCCGTCCCCGGACTCCTCGCCGGACTGCTGCCCCGCGCGCCGGCCGTCGCCGGACTCGTCCTCGCGACCGTGGCCGAACTCTCCGCCCTCACCCTGCTCCTGGACGGCGCCGCGCTGCTTCTTCCGCTGGCCCGCTTCACCTGCATGGGCTGGCTGATCGCCGCCGGGTTCCTGCTGCCCCGCCGCCGCACCCGCAAGGAGCTCTGACATGCACGCGCACACCGAGAAGCTCGTCCGTTTCCAGCAGCCCGAGAAGACCCTGCGCTACCTGGGGGAGCCGTCCGAGACCCGGCTGGCCGACCTCTTCGGCCTGTCGCCCGACGACTACCGCGCGCTGCTGCGGGACTTCGACGACCAGGCCCGGTCGTCCGCCGCCGAGCTGCTGAAGGATCCCGACTTCGCCGACCGGGCGGACCGGCTGCCCTTCCGCCCCGGGCAGCGGATCGTGGCCCTGGGCGAGAGCACCACCGCCGACCGGCTCTCGTGGTTCTCGATCCTGCGCCACCTCCTCCCGGACGGCGTCGAACTCGTCAACCTCGCCGTCTCGGGCCTCACCACCACCCAGGCCCTCACCCAGCTGTCCCCGCTGTCGTTCCCGCGCCCCGACTGGGTGCTGTGCATGCTCGGCGCGAACGACACCCAGCGGATCGGCGCCGGCGCGGGGGCGCCGGGCACGCGGCTGGTCAGCGAGGCCGAGACCGCGCGCAACCTCCGTGCCCTCCGGGACCTCGGCGGCCGGACGCTCCCCGACCCGACCCGCTGGATCTGGCTCACCCCGAGCTCCCTGGACCAGGAGCGGGCCGACGCCTACCCGCACTTCCGCCGCGCCGGGATCGGCTGGTCGGACGTGGACATCGACGGGGTCGCCGCACTCCTCCTCGAACAGCCGGAACGCACCGTCGACACCCGTCGGGTCACCGCCGGCCTGCACCTCGACGACGGGATCCACCTCACGCTCGCCGGTCAGCGGGCCGTCACCGCGGCCCTCGTCGACTCCCTGGCGGGCCCGGAACCGGGGCAGTCCACCGAGGCGGCGACGGCTTCGCCGGAAGCGGGCTCAGGAAGGAGGACGGCATGAGACTCCTGCTCTTCGGCGCCACCGGCGGCACGGGAGCGCGCCTCCTCGACCAGGCCGTCGGCGCCGGACACCAGGTGACCGCCGTCGTCCGCGACCCCGCGCGGGTGCCGGTGACGGACCCCGGAGCGCGGCTGACCGTCGTACCCGGGAACGTCCTGGAGCCGGAGGGCTGGCGGGATGCCGTGGCGGGGCACGACGCGGTCGTCTCCTGTCTCGGCAGCACCGACCGCAGACACCCCACGACGGTCTACTCGCAGGGGACCGGCAACATCGTCGAGGCCATGCGGGACGCCGGCGTCGGACGGCTGCTCTGCCTCTCCTCGGCCGGCCTGGAGGTCACCCCCGCCGTGCCGCCGGCGCAACGCCTGGTCACCCGGTACGTGATCCAGCGGCTCTACCGCCACGGGTACGCCGACATGGCCCGGATGGAGACCCTCCTGGCCTCGGCGTCCGCCGGGGACACGGCCTGGACGGTGGTCCGGCCCCCGATGCTCACCGACGGCCCGCTGACCGGCCGCTACCGCACGGCGGAGAACGGCCGTCTGGAACGCCCCAAGTCCCTGTCCCGCGCCGATCTCGCGCACTACCTGCTCGTCGGGATCGGCGACACGCGCACCCACCGGGCCGTCGTGGAGGTCGCGTACTGAGCCGTGACGGCCCACGGGAAGCGCGCGAAAGGCCGCAGAGAGGCAGAAAGGAGCCCGAGAGGACAGAACCAGGCCACTCATATGTGCGGCTCCCCGCACGCACGTGCGTCCGGTGCGGAAGAATGGTGCGGTGACCTCTCCCCGATCCCCGCGCACCTCCGCCCCGGCGCCCCGGCTGATCGCCACCGACCTGGACGGCACGCTGCTGCGCGACGACAAGTCCGTATCCGAGCGCACGGTCGCCGCACTCGCCGCGGCCGAGCAGGCCGGAATCGAGGTCTTCTTCGTCACCGGCCGCCCGGCCCGCTGGATGGACGTCGTCAGCGACCACGTCCACGGTCACGGCCAGGCGATCTGCGCCAACGGCGCCGCCGTCGTCGACCTCCACGCGGGAAACACCTTCCTGGAGGTGCGCCCCCTGGAGCGGCCGGTCGCCCTCGACGTCGTCAGTGCCCTGCGCGCCGCCGCGCCGGGCACCTCCTTCGCCGTCGAGCTCACCACCGGCATCCACTACGAGCCGCTGTACCCACCGTTCTTCCTCGACCCCGGCGCGACCGTCGCCACGGCCGAGAAGCTCCTGTTCGAGGAGGCGCCGGGAGCGGCGGCCCCCGTCCTCAAGCTGCTCGCCCAGCACCCCGAGCTCGACCCCGACGTGTTCCTCGCGGTGGCGAGGGAGGCCGCCGGCGACCGGGCGTCGATCACCCGGTCCAGCCCCACCGCGCTCATCGAGATCAGCGGCCTGGGCGTCTCCAAGGCATCCACCCTCGCGCGGTGCTGCGCCGAGCGCGGCATCACGGCGGACGAGGTCGTCGCCTTCGGCGACATGCCCAACGACATCGAGATGCTGAGCTGGGCCGGCCGCTCGTACGCGATGGGCAACGCCCACCCCGACGTGATCGCCGCCGCCTCCGGCCGAACGGTCGGCAACAACGAGGACGGCGTGGCGGTCGTCATCGAGCAGCTCGTCGCCGAGGCGCTGAGCGCGGCGGGCGGGACGGCCGCACAGGGCTGAGGAGGCACGGCGCACCGGTCGTCCCGGGCCGAGGCGGCGCGGCGGACCGGCCGTACGGCGGCCGAGGAGGCGCGGCGGACGGCCGTCCGCCGCAGCGCGCTACAGCGGTGCCTCCCACACCACCGTGGTCCCGCCGCCGTCCTCGCCGAGTCCCGGCCCGCACCAGCTCGCCCCGCCCAGGGCCTCGGCCCGCCGGGCCAGATTGCGCAGGCCGCTGCGGCGGCCGCCGGCCGGGATGCCGATGCCGTCGTCGGCGACCGAGAGCCGGACCCCCGCGACACCGTCGGGGAGCGTGGCGGTGGCGTCGACGACGACCTCGATGCGGTCCGCCTCCGCGTGCCGGAAGGCATTGGAGAGCGCCTCGCGCAGGGCGGCGATGAGGTTCTTGCCCGTGAGCTCGCCGACCGTCGAGTCGATCGCGCCGAGGAAACGGTGGGCGGGCTTGAAGCCGAGCGGCACGGCCGCCATGTTGATCTCCCGCAGAACGCGGGTGCGCAGCCCTGACGGGGCCTCGGCGGGACCCTGCTGCAGCGCGAAGATCGCCGTACGGATCTCCTGGATGGTCACGTCCAGCTCGTCCACGGCCTTGCCCACGCCGTCGCGCACGGCCGGCACGATCGACCTGCGCTGCGCGCTCTCCAGCATCATGCCGGTGGCGAAGAGCCGCTGGATGACGAGATCGTGCAGGTCACGGGCGATCCTGTCGCGGTCCTCGTAGACGGCGAGACGCTCCCGGTCCCGCTGCGCCTCGGCCATCATCAGCGCCAGCGCGGCCTGCGAGGCGAACTGGGTGGCGAGGGTCCGCTCCGCCTCGGTGAACGGGCGGGCGCCCCGGGTGCGGGGCATGGCGAGCGCGCCGAGCACCCGCCCCCCGCTCTGCAGCGGCAGCATCATGCTCGGCCCGTAGGCGGAGGTCAGCCGACTGATCATGCGCGGGTCGGTGGAGGCGTCGTTGACGAAGACGGCCTCGCCGTCCAGGAGCTCCTTCACCACGGCGCTCTCCGGCGGGATCACCACCCCGAGGGACCTGGTCGGCCGGGGCGACGACACGGCGACGATCTCCAGGCCGCCCTCCTCGGCGGGCAGGAGCACGATGCCGGCGTCCGCGTCGGCGAGACGGCGGGCCTGTTCGGCGACGACCGCCAGGGCGTCGTCCGCGTCGCCACCGGAGAGCAGTGCCGTGGTGACGGCGACCGAGCCGTCGATCCACCGTTCGCGCTGCCGGGCCGCCTCGTACAGGCGGGCGTTGCCGATGGCGATGCCCGCCTCGGTGGCGAGCACCCGGACCATGTGGACGTCGTAGTCGTTGAAGTCGCCGCCGCCGCGCTTCTCGGCGAGGTAGAGATTGCCGAAGATCTCGCCCTGGACCCTGATGGGGACGCCGAGGAAGCTCCGCATCGGCGGGTGCCCCGGCGGGAACCCGGCCGCGCGCGGATCGGTGGAGAGATCGGCGAGGTGGATGGTCTGCGGATCGCGGATCAGCGCGCCGAGCAGACCCGCGTGCCCGTCGGGGCGCCGGCCGATCCGGCGGGCGGTGGCCTCGTCGACGCCGAAGGTGACGAAGTCCGACAGGCCGTCGCCCTCGTCGTCGACCACGCCGATCGCGGCGTAGCGGGCGTCGGCGAGCTCGGCGGCCGTCTCGCAGATGCGGTCGAGGGTGGAGTGGAGTTCCAGCCCGGTGCCGACCGAACGCATGGCCTCGAGGAGCTGCGGCACCCGGGCGGTGAGCTCCGTGGACAGCCCCTGGAGACTGCGGGTGGCCTGGGTGGCTGCTTCCAGGGGGTCCGGTGCGTCGGACTCGGCGGCGGTCATGGGCTTGAGCCTAGTTAGTCCGATTTGGCGAGAAAAGTCGGCGGGTCATCGGCGTCGGCGAACCGACCGCCCCCGCCCGGGCCGCCTACAGCGCGTCTCCCGTCCCCCGCGCCCCCACGGCCAGCAGGTCGGTGGCGCGCTCCTGCTCCAGCATCCGGCGCAGGGGGCCGTCCGTGGCGGCGAGTTCCTCGTACGGGCCCCGCTGCACGGTCCGGCCCTCGTCGAGGACGACGACCTCGTCGACGGCGTCGAGACCGTGCAGCCGGTGGGTGATGAGGACCGTCGTCCGTCCCTCGGTGGCCCGCAGCAGGTCGTCGGTGAGGGCGTCGGCGGTGGCCAGGTCGAGGTGCTCGGCCGGCTCGTCGAGGACGAGGACGGGGAAGTCGGCCAGGAGGGCCCGGGCCAGCGCGAGGCGCTGGCGCTGACCGCCGGAGATCCGGGAGCCGTGCTCTCCCACGAGGGTGTCGAGTCCGTCGGGCAGTCCGTCGACCCAGTCGAGCAGCCGGGCGCGGCGCAGGGCCTCGCGCAGCTCCTCGTCGCTCGCGCCGGTGCGGGCGAGCCTGAGGTTCTCGCGGACGGAGCTGTCGAAGATGTGGGCGTCCTGGGCACAGAGCCCGACGAGGCGGCGGACCGCGTCGCCGTCGAGCTCCCAGGCGGGCGCTCCGCCGAGCCGGTACATGCCGTACTCGACGTCGAGGAAGCGCAGCAGCACCTGGGCGAGCGTGGTCTTGCCGGAGCCGGAGGCACCGACGACGGCGACCCGCCGCCCGGCCTCCAGGGTGAGCCGGAAGTCGGTGAGCGCCGGCCGATCCTGCCCGGCGTACCGGGCCGAGAGGCCGTCCAGCTCCAGCGGGAACGGCCCGGCCGGGGGAGTGGCGGGCCGGGCCGGCTCGTGTACGGGCGCGGGGGCGTCGAGCACCTCGAAGACGCGCTCGGCACTGTGCTTGACGCGCTGGCGGTACTGCACGGCGAGCGGCAGCCCGGTGACGGCCTCGAAGGCGGCGAGCGGCGTCAGGACGACCACGGCGAGGGCCACCCCGTCGAGCCGCCCGTCCCGCACGCCCTGGACTCCGACGAGCGCCGCGGCCACGACCGTGAGGCCGCAGACCACGGCGGAGAGCCCGGCGCCGAGCGCGGTGGCCGCGGCCTGCCGGGAGGCGATGCCGGTGAGGGTGCGGTCGGCGTCGCGGGTGCGGTCGATCCGGCCCCGCAGCGCGCCGGCCACCGTGAGCTCGGCGCAGCCGCGCAGCAGATCGGCCACGGTCGTCGCCAGGGTGCCGCGGGCGGGGGAGAGCCGGCGTTCGGCCCGGCGGGCGAGGGCTCCGCCGGCCGCCGGCACGGCGACGCCCGCGACGAGCAGGCCCACGGCGAGGACGGCGCCCGCCTCGGGCAGCAGCCAGGCGGTGAACCCCGCGGAGGCCGCGCCCACGACGAGCGCCGCGCCGACCGGGAGCAGCCAGCGCAGCCAGTAGTCCTGGAGCGCGTCGACGTCGTGGACGAGCCGGGCGAGGAGGTCTCCGCGCCGTGCGCGGCGCAGTCCGGCCGGGGCGATCCGCTCCAGCCGTCGGTAGACGGAGACCCGCAGCTCGGCGAGCATCCGGAGCACGGCGTCGTGCGAGACGAGCCGCTCGGCGTACCGGAAGACGGCCCGGCCGATGCCGAAGGCGCGCGTGGCGGTGACGGCGACCATCAGATAGAGCACGGGGGGCTGTTCGGAGGCGCGGGAGATGAGCCAGCCGGAGACGGCCATGAGCCCGACGGCGGATCCGAGGGCGAGGCTGCCGAGCAGCAGGGCGAGCGCCATGCGCCCCCTCAGCTCCCCCGCCATGCCCCGGACCCGCGCGAGCACCGGGCGACGGGCGGACGGCGTCTCGTCCACCGCACCGGCCGCGGGCATCGCGTCCACCGTGTCGGCGCCGGGCCGCCCGTTCACCGCACCGGACCCGGTCACCGCCTCCGCAGCCGGATGGGTGGGGCCCGCCTGGACGGCGGTCCCGCCGTCCGTCGCGTCGGCATCCGCACCACCGGTGGCGCCGCCCACGGCGCCCACCGTCACCACCCGGTCCGCGACCGCGAGCAGCGCCGGCCGGTGCACGACGAGGAGCACGGTCCGTCCCGCCGCGAGCCGGCGGACCGCGTCCACCACCCCGGCCTCCGTCTCACCGTCCAGCGCGGCCGTCGGCTCGTCGAGCAGCAGCAGGGGGCGGTCCGCCAGGAACGCACGGGCGAGCGCGAGGCGTTGCCGCTGGCCCGCCGAGAGTCCGGTGCCGTCCTCGCCGAGGACGGTGTCGATCCCCTGCTGAAGCCCCGCGACGAACCCGTCCGCGCCGGCGTCCCGCAGGGCCTGGCGCACTGCGGCGTCGGAGGCGTCCGGGCGGGCCAGCCGCACGTTCTCGGCGACCGTCCCCGCGAACAGGTAGGGGCGCTGGGGGACCCAGGCGATCCGTGACCGCCAGGACTCCAGGTCGAGCGAGCCGAGGTCCTCGCCGCCGACCCGTACGGACCCGCCCTCCTCGGGTGCCGCGAACCCCAGCACGACGTCGAGCAGCGTGGACTTCCCGGCGCCGCTCGGGCCGACCAGGGCCACCGTCTCGCCCGGCTCGACCGTCAGCGTCGTCGCGTCCAGCGAGGGTTCGGCACGCCCCTCGTGGCGTACCGTCACGCGGTCGAGCTCCAGTCGCAGGGAGGCCGGCACCGGCGCCGTGCCGCCGTCGCGCAGCGGCTGCTCCAGGACGTCGAAGATCTCCTCGGCCGCAGCGAGCCCCTCCGCCGCCGCGTGGAACTGTGCTCCGACCTGCCGGAGCGGGAGGTACGCCTCGGGGGCCAGGATCAGGATGACGAGCCCGGTGGAGAGGTCGAGGTCGCCGTGGACCAGCCGCATGCCGATGCTCACGGCGACGAGCGCGACCGACAGGGTCGCGAGGAGCTCCAGGGCGAAGGAGGAGAGGAAGGCGATCCGCAGGGTCCGCATGGTCGCCTGGCGGTACTCCGAGGTGATCGCCCGGATCGACTCCGCCTGCGCCTTCGCCCGGCCGAAGATCTTGAGGGTGGGGAGGCCGGCCACCACGTCCAGGAAGTGCCCGGAGAGCCGCGAGAGCAGCTTCCACTGCCGGTCCATCCGGGCCTGGGTGTACCAGCCGATGAGGATCATGAAGAGCGGAATCAGCGGCAGGGTGACGACGATGATCGCCGCCGAGACCCAGTCCTCGGTGACGATCCGGGCCAGTACCGCCACCGGCACGACCACCGCGAGCCCCAGCTGCGGCAGATAGCGGGCGAAGTAGTCGTCGAGCGCGTCCACGCCCCGCGTCGCGAGCGCGATCAGCGAGCCCGTCCTCTGACCGCTCAGCCACCCCGGGCCGAGCGCGGCGGCACGGCCGAGGAGCCGTCCGCGGAGTTCGGACTTGACCGCCGCGCTCGCCCGGTGGGCGGCGAGCTCGGTCAGCCAGGAGACGAGCCCCCGCGCCACCGCGACGCCCGCGAGCAGCAGCAGCGGGGTGGTCAGATCGGAAACCGACTGGGCCTTCTGGAAGGCCCCCACCACGATCTCGGCGATGAGCATCGCCTGGGCGACGACCAGCGCCGCCCCGACGAGGCCGAGGACGACCACCGCGATCAGGAAGAGGCGGGTGGCCCGGGCGTACCGGAGCAGGCGCGGATCGATCGGTTTCACGTGAAACATGCCCCTCTAGTGAGCGTCGGCGAGGTGCTGCGTACCGATGCGCTTGCGGAACACCCAGTAGGTCCAGCTCTGGTAGAGCAGCACCAGCGGGGTCGCGATCGCCGCGCACCAGGTCATGATCTTGAGCGTGTACGGGCTCGACGACGCGTTCGTCACGGTAAGGCTCCACTCGGGGTTGAGCGAAGACGGCATGACGTTCGGGAAGAGCGCGAGGAAGAGCATCGCCACGGCGGCCGCGATCGTCACGCCCGAGAGCGCGAACGACCAGCCTTCGCGACCCGCCTTGATCGCTCCGATCGCGCCCACCAGCGCCACCACCGCGACCAGCATCGCCGCGAGGCTCCAGCCGTCACCCGTGTCGACCTGGGTCCAGATCAGGAACCCCAGCGCCGCCACCGCGGTCACCAGGCCGAGCTTGAGCGCGAGCGCCCTGGCCCGGCCCCGGATGTCCCCCACCGTCTTCAGCGCGACGAAGACCGCGCCGTGGAAGGTGAAGAGGGTGAGCGTGACCAGACCGCCCAGCAGCGCGTACGGGTTGAGCAGGTCCCAGAAGGTGCCGACGTACTCCATCTCCGCGTCGATCTTCACACCTCGGACGATGTTGCCGAAGGCCACGCCCCAGAGGATCGCGGGGATCAGGGAGGTCCAGAAGATGGCCTGCTCCCAGTTGCGCTGCCAGCTCTCCTCGGGCCGCTTCACCCGGTACTCGAAGGCGACGCCCCGGATGATCAGGCAGACCAGGATGATCAGCAGCGGCAGGTAGAAGCCGGAGAACAGCGTCGCGTACCACTCGGGGAAGGCGGCGAAGGTGGCACCGCCGGCGGTGAGCAACCACACCTCGTTGCCGTCCCAGACGGGTCCGATGGTGTTGATGAGGACCCGCTTCTCGGGCCGGTCCCGAGCCAGCAGCCTGGTCAGGATGCCGACCCCGAAGTCGAAGCCTTCGAGGAAGAAGTAGCCGATCCAGAGGACCGCGATGAGTACGAACCAGACGTCGTGGAGTTCCATGCCTCGATCTCCTGAGCCTCAGTACGAGAAGGCCATGGGGCGGTCGGGGTCACGAGAGTCCCCGCCGATCCTGGTGGGCGGGTTGAGGTCGTCCTCGGTCAGCTCCGGCGGGCCCGCCTTGACGTACTTCACGAGGAGCTTGACCTCGATCACGGCGAGGACGGCGTAGAGCGTGGTGAAGACGATCATCGAGGTGAGCACCTCGCCCTGGGAGACACCGGGGGAGACCGCGTCCCGGGTGCGCAGCACGCCGTAGACGACCCAGGGCTGCCGGCCCATCTCGGTGAAGATCCAGCCCCAGGAGTTGGCGATGAGCGGGAACGCCATGGTCCACAGGGCGAGGACCCAGTACCACTTCCCCAGTCGGGGGCTGAGCGCCTTGCGCTTGAACAGGACCAGGTTCGGCACCTCGTCCTCACCGGTCCTCAGGCCCGGCGCGAGCATGAACTTCTTCCGGGTCAGCCAGAGACCGAGCATGCCGAGGCTCAGCGAGGCCATGCCGAAGCCGATCATCCAGCGGAAGCCCCAGTAGGCGACCGGGATGTTGGGCCGGTAGTCGCCGGGCCCGTACTTCTCCTGCTCGGCCTTGTTCACGTCGTTGATGCCGGGGACGTACGAGCTGAAGTCGTCGTTCGCGAGGAAGGACAGCAGGCCGGGGATCTCTATGGCCACCGTGTTGTGGCCCTTCTCGACGTCGCCGTAGGCGAAGACCGAGAAGGGGGCCGGCGCCTCGCCGTCCCAGAGCGCCTCGGCGGCGGCCATCTTCATGGGCTGCTGCTTGAACATGACCTTGCCGAGCAGGTCACCGCTGATGGCGGTGCCGAGGCCGGCGATGATCAGGGTGATCAGGCCGAGCCGCAGCGAGGTGCGCATCACCGGGATGTGCTTCTTCCGCGCCAGGTGGAAGGCGGAGATGCCGACCATGAACGCGCCGCCGACCAGGAAGGCCGCCGTGATGGTGTGGAAGAACTGGGTGACGGCCGTGTTCTGGGTGAGCACCAGCCAGAAGTCGGTGAGCTCCGCCCGGCCGCGCTCCGCGTTGATGCGGTAGCCCACGGGGTGCTGCATCCAGGAGTTGGCCGCCAGGATGAAGTACGCCGAGAGGATGGTGCCGATCGACACCATCCAGATGCAGGCGAGGTGGATCTTCTTCGGCAGCTTGTCCCAGCCGAAGATCCACAGGCCGATGAAGGTCGACTCGAAGAAGAAGGCGATGAGCGCCTCGAAGGCGAGCGGGGCGCCGAAGATGTCGCCGACGAAGCGCGAGTAGTCGGACCAGTTCATGCCGAACTGGAACTCCTGCACGATGCCGGTGACGACACCCATGGCGATGTTGATCAGGAAGAGCTTGCCCCAGAACTTCGTCGCCCGGAGGTACTTCTCGTTCTCGGTCCGCACCCACGCGGTCTGCAGACCGGCGGTGAGGGCGGCGAGGGAGATCGTCAGGGGGACGAAGAGGAAGTGGTAGACGGTGGTGATGCCGAACTGCCAGCGCGCCAGAGTCTCCGGCGCTAGAGCGAGGTCCACGTCTTCTCCTTACATCGCCGTGGTCACATCGGCAGTTTGCCCGGGTCATACCGTTCATTACGGGATCAACCGGGACACGCTTGTGAACGCGTTCACATTCACAAGCATTATTACTCATACGAAATCCGTACCTTCAGCCGGGGGCCCTTCTACCGAAGGTCACCTCTTCCCAGGACCTTCAACATATTGTTGAATCCCGGCATGACCCTTCGGATACGCATCGTCTGGCCGGCCGGACACACCACGGCCACCCTTGAGGAGACCCCCACGAGCAGCGCGCTCGCGGGGGCCCTCCCGCTCTCCTCCACCGCCCGGACCTGGGGCGAGGAGGTCTACTTCGACACACCGGTCTCCGCCGCCGTCGAGGGCGGAGCACGCCAGGTCGTCGACCCCGGCACCGTGGCCTTCTGGACCGAGGGCGACGCCCTCGCCCTCCCCTACGGCCCCACCCCGATCTCGCGGGGCGACGAGTGCCGGCTCGCGAGCCCGTGCAACCTGCTGGGCTCGCTCGACGGCGATCCGCGGATCCTGGCCACCGTCAGGGACGGCGACCCGATCCGCGTGGAACGCGTCGCGGACTGATCCGCTCCGCCCGGCTCAGCCCTCCTTGCGGAAGCCCTCCGCCACCTTCAGGAACAGGTCGTTCGCCTCGGTCTCACCGATCGTGACGCGCACGCCCTCGCCCGCGAACGGCCGCACCACCACACCGTGCCGCTCGCACTCCGCCGCGAAGTCCACCGTGCGCTCGCCGAGCCGCAGCCAGACGAAGTTCGCCTGGGTGTCCGCGACGGTCCAGCCCTGGGCCACGAGCCCGCCACGGACCCGCTCGCGCTCGGCCACCAGCGAGCCGACCCGCCCGAGCAGTTCGTCCTCGGCCCGCAGCGAGGCCACCGCCGCGTCCTGCGCGAGCTGGCTCACGCCGAACGGCACCGCCGTCTTGCGCAGCGCGGCCGCCACCGGCTCGTGCGCGACCGCGAAGCCCACGCGCAGCCCCGCCAGGCCGTACGCCTTCGAGAAGGTGCGCAGCACGGCGACGTTCGGACGGTCGCGGTAGAGCTCGATGCCGTCCGGGATGTCGGCGTCGCGGACGAACTCCCGGTACGCCTCGTCGATCACGACCAGGATGTCGGACGGCACGCGGTCGAGGAAGCGCTCCAGCTCCTCCCGGCGGACGGCGGTGCCCGTGGGGTTGTTCGGGTTGCAGACGAAGATCAGCCGCGTGCGGTCGGTGATCGCCTCCGCCATCGCGTCGAGGTCGTGCACCTCGCCGTCGGTCAGCGGCACCTGCACCGAGGTGGCCCCGCTGATCTGCGTGATGATCGGGTACGCCTCGAAGGAGCGCCAGGCGTAGATCACCTCGTCGCCGGGGCCGGAGGTGGCCTGGAGGAGCGACTGCGCGACGCCCACGGAGCCGGTGCCGGTGGCCAGGTGCGAGACGGGCACGCCGAAGCGGTCGGCCAGCTCCTGCATCAGACCCGTGCAGGCCATGTCCGGGTAGCGGTTGAAGTTCGCGGCGGCCGCCAGCGTGCTCTCCATGACCCCCGGCAGCGGCGGGTAGGGGTTCTCGTTGGAGGACAGCTTGAAGGCCACCGGACCGCCCGCGGCGGCCGGCTTGCCCGGCTTGTAGGTGGGGACGCCGTCCAGCTCGGCGCGCAGCTTCGGGCTGCCCGTACTCGTCCCGCTGGTCTCGCTCACTGTGTGGCCTCCTCGACCGTCCGTACCGCCAATACTCCTCACCTTAAGAGGATTCGCGCCCGCTGCGAATGGGCTGTGGACAACAGGAGGGACACGCTGTGGAAACGTCCCGACGAGGGGGGAGCGCGCGGCAGGGTGGCGTGCGCCGGTGGCGGGCGCCGTGGCGCGCATCCCCCGTAGAGGTGAGTTGAGACCTCTTCGAGACCTCGCCCCCTCACCAGGCGTACGCCGTTCAACAACCACAGGTCTCATGGCAATGACCACAACTACCTTTGATTTCATGCCCCTTGAGGGTTGTTGATCATGCAGAAACGTGCCTGTCAATGCCTGCATATGCGACCGGCCCCACCGCCCCTCATCGCCCTACTATCGGCTCGCCATGACAGCAGCAGGGAAGCACCAGGTGAGCCGGGCACAGACCCGAGGAAGCCGGCAGGGCCGGGCGGGCATCCGGGACGTGGCCGCCGCCGCCGGGGTCTCCATCACGACTGTCTCCGACGCGCTCAACGGCAAGGGCCGGCTCCCGGACGCCACCCGCCGCCACGTGCGCGAGGTCGCCGACCGCCTGGGCTACCGCCCATCCGCGGCGGCCCGCACGCTCCGTACGGGCAAGTCGGGACTCATCGGCCTGACCGTGACGACGTACGGGGATGAACCTTTCACCTTCACCGAATTCGCGTACTTCGCGGAGATGGCCAGGGCAGCCACGTCGGCGGCGCTCGCCCGGGGCTACGCCCTGGTCATCCTCCCCGCCACCTCCCGCCATGACGTCTGGTCGAACGTCGCCCTCGACGGCACCGTCGTCATCGACCCCTCCGACCACGACCCGGTCGTCACCGAGCTGGTCCGACAGGGACTGCCCGTCGTCTCCGACGGACGCCCCGCCGGCACCCTTCCGGTCACCGCCTGGGTCGACAACGACCACGAAGCCGCCGTCCTCGACCTGCTCGACCACCTCGCCGACGCCGGCGCCCGGCGCATCGGCCTCCTCACCGGAACCACCACCGACACCTACACGCGCCTGTCCACCACCGCGTACCTGAACTGGTGCGAGCGGGTCGGCCAGGACCCCGTCTACGAGGCATATCCGGCGCACGATCCGTGCGCGGGCGCCGTCGCGGCCGACCGGCTGCTCGCCCGCCCCGACCGGCCCGACGCCGTCTACGGCCTGTTCGACCCCAACGGGACCGACCTCCTCGCGGCCGCGCGCCGCTACGGACTGCGGGTACCGGACGACCTGCTGCTGGTCTGCTGCAGCGAGTCGACCGTCTACGCCACCACCGAGCCGCCCATCACGACGCTCTCGCTCAAACCGCGCCGCATCGGCACGGCCGTCGTCCAGCTCCTCATCGACGCCATCGAGGGGATCGACACCGACGGTCCGGTCGAGCAGGTGATACCGACCGAACTCATCATCCGCACGTCCTCGCAGCGCCGTTCGCCGCGCACGACGGTCAGCCCGCCGCGCTCACCCGCGAAGGACTGACACCCGCGCGACATCCCTCCGAACCGTCGCCCCTCGCCCCTGCCCGTGGGCGGGGACGGCGAAACCGGACCCCGTACCGGCCTCGACCCTGGACTGGACCTTCTCAATTCGGGCGAAACAACCGGTGAACCCGGAGTGGACCCGGATTCACCACCCCTGGTGCGTCACACAGGCGGACCCTCATTCCTATGATGGGCGCACGACATCGCGGACCACCACGACCAGGCCGGCTCGCGATGTGCAGGGCATCGCGACGGTGGTGGAGGGGTCGATGACTCAGGGGGCCGGGCAGGAGCCCGTGGCGCGCACGGCGACATTGCGTGACTTCCGCGTACCGCCGTACGCCCGGGTGCCCGTACAGGGCCATGCCGCCGAACCGCCGGCCGCGGACACCCCGCAGGTGCCCGCGCCGCCCCAGGCGCCGCCCGCCGAGCCCGCGGCCGACCACCGGGTCCCCGCCGCGTACTCCGCTCCGGTCGCGGTTCCGGTCGAGGCTCAGGGCGCGCGGATCGCGGTCGCCGACCACCCGGCGCAGCACCGGCAGGACCGCACCGCCGAGCACCCGGTCTCCGTGATGCCGGCCCCGCCCGTGCCGGTCGTGGTGCCGATCGAAGCCGTCCCGATCGCCCCCGCCGCTCCGGCCGCCGCACCCGCGCCCACCGCGCCGATGCCCGCCGCGCCGACGCTCCAGCTGGGCCGCCGCCTCGCCCCCGCGTACCCCGAGCCGACCGGCTCCTCCATCGTCTCCGTCGCCACCGGCCACCCCGGCAACGCCTTCCCCGAGGGCGAGGCCCCGGAGGGCTACACCCCGACCGAGCGCGACCTGCCCGTCATCAACCGCGGCGACACCCTCCAGGTCCCGGTCGCCCCCGAGGCCGTCCCGACCGCCGAGCCCGCCTCCGGCGACGGCCCGGGCCCGCTCTTCGTCGTGGGCGACGTCCACGGCTACCTCGACGAACTCGTCGCCGCCCTGCGGGAACAGCGCCTCATCGACGAGAACGGCAGCTGGGCCGCGGGCAACGCCCGCCTCTGGTTCCTCGGCGACTTCACCGACCGCGGACCCGACGGCATCGGCGTCATCGACCTCGTCATGCGGCTCTCCGCCGAGGCAGCGGCCGCCGGCGGCTACTGCAAGGCCCTCATGGGCAACCACGAGCTGCTCCTCATCGGCGCCAAGCGCTTCGGCGACACGCCGGTCAACTCCGGCGCCGGCACCGCCACCTTCCAGGCCGCCTGGCTGCTCAACGGCGGCCAGAAGCACGACATGGACCGGCTCCAGGACGTCCACCTCCAGTGGATGTCCCGCCTCGACGCCGTGGTGCGGGAGGACGACCACCTCCTCCTGCACTCCGACACCACCGCGTACCTCGAGTACGGCACGACGATCGAGGACGTCAACGACACCGTCCACGAGATCCTCACCCGGAACGACGCCGACGAAGTCTGGGACGTGTTCCGGAAGTTCACCAAGCGCTTCGCCTTCCGCGACGAGGGCGGCCCCGAGGCCGTCCAGGAGCTCCTCTCCACCTACGGCGGCCACCGGATCGTCCACGGCCACAGCCCCATCCCGTACCTCCTCGGGCAGGTCGGCACGGAGGAGGGCGAGGGAGGCGGAGGCCCCGTCGTCGACGGACCGCACGTCTACGCCGACGGACTCGCGATCGCCATGGACGGCGGCGTGACCATGGCCGGAAAGCTACTGGTCGTCCAACTCCCCCTGAACGGCTGACGCATAACGCTGCGCATCCGGGGAGGGCGAATTCCGGAAACACCCTGTCAGGGCGTGGCGTCACCGCAATACCATCGGGTCATCCGAAGCAGGCTCTCCTCCGTTTCCCCCCAGCCGACCGCTTCGCACGGCTGACGTGGGCTCACGGAGCATCGGGGGATGCACATGAACGTGGCTCCGCACCTGCTGACCGAGGATCGCGCCGAGTACGAGCGTGTCCTCGACGACGCACTGAGCACCGCCCACGCACGTCCGGATCTCGCCGGAGTCGGCACCCGGCTCACGGTCGCGCAGCTGCGCGCCATGACCCTGAACGCGACGACCCTGGTGACCAGCGCGGCGGCCGAGGAGTACGACCACTTCGTGAAGGTGCGCGAGCAGAACCGCACCGCCCTCGGGACCCGGGCCCCGGCGCCGACCGCCGACCGCCCCGGCCCCGGCGCGGGCGTCGTCGCCATCTTCACCGTCATGGTGCCGGTCCTCGCCGGCGCGGCCTCCGTCATCTTCCTGCTGGTCGGCGCCGTCCTCCACGCCCTCGCACCCACCGTGGTCTTCGGCGCGACCCTGCTCACCGCCGGTCTGGTCTTCGGCGTCCTCGCCGCGGCCGGCCTGCTCTGCGCCGCCGCCGGACTCCTCATGACCGCCCTGCGCAACAGCCCGGTCGAGGTCAGCGCCGCCGGCCCGCCCGACGACGAGCTGTCGCTCGCCCGCGACGCCTGGCGCCGCGCCCTGCTGGAACGCGGCATCCTCCCCTTCCTCCGCGACGCGCTCGCCGCCACCACCCCGCCCACCGGCTCCCCGACCCCGCCCCACCCCTGACACACCACCGGCCCGCGGCTCCCCCCGGAGCCGCGGGCCGGTGAACAGCCACCGGGACGGGGTCAGTCCGCCAGGGGCAGGTAGACGCGGTTGCCGCTCGCGGCGAACTCGGCGGACTTCTCCGCCATGCCGGCCTCGATCTCCTGCTGGGTGCCGCCGTGTTCGCGGCGGATGTCCTGGGAGATCTTCATGGAGCAGAACTTCGGACCGCACATCGAGCAGAAGTGGGCGGTCTTCGCGGGCTCCGCGGGCAGGGTCTCGTCGTGGAACTCGCGGGCCGTGACCGGGTCTAGGGCCAGGTTGAACTGGTCCTCCCAGCGGAACTCGAAGCGGGCGTCCGAGAGCGCGTCGTCCCATTCCTGCGCGCCCGGGTGGCCCTTGGCGAGGTCCGCGGCGTGGGCGGCGATCTTGTAGGTGATGACGCCCGTCTTGACGTCGTCCCGGTTGGGCAGGCCCAGGTGCTCCTTGGGCGTGACGTAGCAGAGCATCGCGGTGCCCCACCAGGCGATCATGGCCGCGCCGATGCCGGAGGTGATGTGGTCGTAGGCGGGCGCCACGTCGGTGGTCAGCGGGCCGAGCGTGTAGAACGGCGCCTCCTCGCAGATCTCCTGCTGGAGGTCGATGTTCTCCTTGATCTTGTGCATCGGGACGTGCCCGGGGCCCTCGATCATCGTCTGCACGTTGTGCCGCTTGGCGATCGTGTTGAGCTCGCCGAGGGTGCGCAGCTCCGCGAACTGGGCCTCGTCGTTGGCGTCGGCGATCGAACCGGGGCGCAGGCCGTCGCCGAGCGAGTAGGTGACGTCGTACGCCGCCAGGATCTCGCAGAGCTCCTCGAAGTTCGTGTAGAGGAAGTTCTCCTTGTGGTGCGCGAGACACCAGGCGGCCATGATCGAGCCGCCGCGCGAGACGATGCCGGTCTTGCGGCGGGCGGTGAGGGGCACGTACGGCAGCAGCACGCCGGCGTGGACGGTCATGTAGTCGACGCCCTGCTCGGCCTGCTCGATGACCGTGTCCTTGTAGATCTCCCAGGTCAGGTCCTCGGCCCTGCCGTCGACCTTCTCCAGCGCCTGGTAGAGCGGCACGGTGCCGATCGGCACGGGGGAGTTGCGCAGCACCCACTCGCGGGTGGTGTGGATGTTGCGGCCCGTGGACAGGTCCATGACCGTGTCGGCGCCCCACTTGGTCGCCCAGGTCATCTTCTCCACCTCCTCCTCGATGGAGGAGGTGACGGCGGAGTTGCCGATGTTGGCGTTCACCTTCACCAGGAACCGCTTGCCGATGATCATCGGCTCGATCTCCGGGTGGTTCACGTTCGCCGGGAGGACGGCCCGGCCCGCGGCGATCTCCTCGCGGACGACCTCGGGGGAGACGTTCTCGCGGATCGCGACGTACTCCATCTCCGGGGTGATCTCGCCCCGGCGGGCGTACGCGAGCTGCGTGACGGCCTGGCCGTCGCGGCCCCGGCGCGGCAGGCGCGGACGGCCGGGGAAGACCGCGTCGAGGTTCTTCAGCCCGCCGCCGCGCGGCGAGGTGTGCTTGATGCCGTCGTCCTCGGGGCGGACCGGGCGGCCCGCGTACTCCTCGGTGTCGCCGCGCGCGATGATCCAGTTCTCGCGCAGCGGCGGAAGGCCCCGCCGGACGTCGGTGTCGATGGTGGGGTCGGTGTACGGGCCGGACGTGTCGTACAGCGTGACGTCCTTGCCGTTGGTGAGGTGCACCTGACGGACCGGCACCCGGAGGTCGGGGCGCGAACCCTCGACGTACCCCTTGTGCCAGCCGGGCGTGCGCCCGCCGTCGACGGGGGTCCCGTCCTGGTCGGAGGCAGGCGTGCGTGCATCCTGAATGGTCATGAGACCGATCTCCCTACGCCGGCATTACCCGGTAACAGGTTCGGCGGTCGGCGCAGCCTCCTCCCGTACGTGCGTACGGTGATCAGCGCCCTCTCAGCCCGGTGCTCCGAGCTCCCGCGTGTGCAAAGGTGTCACCACGCTAGCGTCATCCCTGGCGTGCTGAACAGTGGGCCCCCGACGTTCTTGCGATGATCGGTCGGTGACCTCCCCCCATCAGCCCCCTGAGCCCCACGGCCACGCCCACGGTCCCGACCACGGCCCGCCGCCCTCCCCCGGGCACGGCAACGGACCGTCCCGAGGCCCTTCCCACGGCCACGACCACGACCACGGGCCCGGTCCCGCCGCGGGTTCCTCCCATGGACACGGACACGGGCACAGTCACAGCCACGGCCCGGCCGCCCCCGTCTCCCGGCACCTGCGCAAGGTCATCGCCGCCGTGCTGATCCCGTTCGCGACCGCCGTCGTGGTCGGCCTGATGGTGCTGTGGCCGGGCGGGACCCCGGCGCACGAGCGCACCGGGGTCGGCTTCGACCGGCAGACAGAGCAGGGCAAGGTCGTCGACGTCGAGAAGGTCGACTGCGCGTCCGTGAACGCCGCCCAGACCCCACCGACCGGGGACACCTCCACCCCGGAGGGCCGCGAGGCGGTCAACGCCCAGCGGGGGGAGTGCGCGAAGGCGACGGTCGAGGTCGCCAGCGGCCCGGAGAAGGGCCGGACGTTCGTCGAGATCGTCCAGCCGGACGCACCGCGCCAACTGCACGAGGGGCAGGGCGTGGTGGTGGCGTACGCCCCCGATGCCCCGCGCGATCTGCAGTACTCGGTGACGGACGTGAACCGGAAGCTGCCCATGGCGGTCCTCGCCGGGATCTTCGCGCTCGCGGTCGTCCTCGTCGGCCGGATGCGGGGGCTGATGGCGCTGATCGCGCTCGCCGTGAGCTTCCTGGTGCTGACGTTCTTCATCCTGCCGGCGATCCTGGAGGGCTCGAATCCGCTGGTCGTTGCGGTGGTCGGATCGAGTGCGATCATGCTGATCGCGCTCTACATGTGTCACGGCCTGTCGGCCCGCACCTCGGTCGCGGTGCTCGGCACGCTGATCTCCCTGCTGCTCATCGGGCTGCTCGGGTCGGTCTTCATCGGCTGGGCCTCGCTGAGCGGCAACACCGACGACAACACCGGTCTGATCCACGGCCTGTACCCGGAGATCGACATGTCCGGGCTTCTCCTCGCGAGCATCATCATCGGTTCGCTGGGCGTGCTCGACGACGTGACGGTGACCCAGACCTCCGCGGTCTGGGAGCTGCACCAGGCCGATCCGGGCATGGGGCCGCGCGCCCTGTACCGGGCGGGCATCCGGATCGGCCGTGACCACATCGCGTCGGTCGTGAACACCCTGGTCCTGGCCTACGCGGGCGCCGCACTGCCGCTGCTGCTGCTCTTCTCGATCGCGCAGAGCAGCATGGGGACGGTCGCCAACAGCGAGTTGGTCGCCGTGGAGATCGTCCGGACGCTGGTCGGTTCGATCGGTCTGGTGGCCTCCGTCCCGCTCACCACGGCGCTGGCGGCGCTGGTCGTCTCCGCCGACCGGGCGGACGCGGACACCCGGCCGGGCACCGGTGGCCGCAAGGCGGCGGCGGCACGGGGAGGACGCCGCCGGCGCGCGAAGTGAGGGCTCAGGCGGGTCCGGCGTTCTCCTCGGCGAGGATCCGTCCGAGCGCGGCCTCCAGGTTGTCCTCGAAGTCCCCGAGGTTCCGCTCCTGACCGAGCGGGACGAGCTTGTCCGTGCGGTCCAGGAAGGCGACCAGCGGCGGCGCGCTCGCGCGGAACAGAGCGCGGTCGCCGCCGACCTGGAGCCGGATGGAGACGTCGGACAGCCCCTCGGGTTCGGTCGGTGCGATGTGCACGTCGCCGTCCCCGCTGGGGCGGTTGATCCCGTCGAGCAGCAGCTCCCTGCCGAACGCCCAGGTGACCGGCGCGTCTCCGGGGAGGTGGAAGGTCATGCGCACCGCGTACGGATCCCGAGCCTCGTATCGCAGCTCAACCGGGATCTTGAAGGAGAGCTCCTCGGAGACGAGGAAGCTCATCAGGACCTCGGCCTGAACCGACTCTCGCATCATGTACCCCGCAGTAGATGGAGCAGTTGTGTAAACACAGCTGCTGAAAGCTGTGACCGAAACGGCCAGGAATGATCCCCCACGGCCCTCTTGACGCAATCGTGCTGCACCCGCTAGCAGATCACAAGGAGTGATTTTTCAGATACTGATAGAGAACGCAAGGGAACTGAAGAGCCTTCCGATCTCCGTGCGTAGTCGCTCGACTGCTGGGAGCAACCGTTCTTCCTGGTGAAGGGGGAGGGAAATGGCCATCGCGCCCGCCGTGGAGCCCGCCGTAATGGGGATTGCGGCACAGACCGTGCCGAGTGCATATTCCTGACGCTCCACCAGGGGTTCCATTCGCCCCAAACCGTCCAAACGCTCCAAAAGCACACGGCGGTTACGCAGCGTGTACGGAGTGATGGCTTCCACCGGATGGCGATCGAGGTGGTCTTGACGAGATTTCGGATCGAGTTGACTGAGCAGGCACTGCCCGATCGCATGGGCGTGCGCGGTCTCCCGGAAGTCGGCCCATTCCTCCACCGCGGGGGCGGACGGGGTGTCGGCGACGGCGACGAGCTCGATCTCGCCCTCGCGGTAGACGGCGAAGTAGACCGGCACGCCGATCTCGTCCCGCCAGCGGGCCAGAGAGTCCTCGATCTTGATGCGACGATTCTGCACGTCTCCGCCGCCGGCCAGACGGACGGCGGCGTCGCCCAGGACGAACACACCCTTCTCGCGGAGCAGATAGCCCTCGTGCGTCAGGGTGCGGAGCAGGTGGTACGTGGTGGGCAGCGGGAGGCCCGTCTCGCGGGCGAGCTGTTTGGCGGGAGCGCCGTCCGGGTGGGAGGCGACGGCCTCCAGGAGTCTCAGCGCCCGCTGCACCGAGCCGATCAGGGTAGGCGCTGCAGTCTGCGTAGCCGTGGCCAAAGGTCACCCCCAGGCGTGACAACGGATGCAACGCACCCGTCCGCGGGGGCCGCCCCCGCGCGCCCGCCGGGCCTGGGAAAACCGCTGGTCAGTACGGGGGTCTACGCCCGTAGTCCCCAAGGCGGCGGAGAGATTCCACTCTAGTGGCAGCCTCCGGGGCCCTGCCCCGATTCGCCCGGTGCGTTCCCCCGCGCGGGCTAATACCCTCCGTCGTCCGCATACCGATCAGTAGCTCGTGCTACCAGTCCTCACGCGACCTGGAGGAGGAGCTGAACTTCCGTACGACGTAGACCAGTCCGGCGACCAGCGCCACGAAGAGCAGCACCTTGAACAGCAGCCCGACCACGAACGCCAGGACGCTGGTGATCAGCCCGCCGAAGACGATCAGGGCCAGAGCGGGTATGGCGACCCACTTCACCCACCAGGGCATCCCCGCGAGAATCTCCTGTACGGCCATCGTCCCTACCTCGCTCTCGAAGAGTCGTCCCGCGCGCTCCGCGCCGGACATCCTCAAGGCTAGGGGCCGCCGTCGAGTCACGGGGGCCCCGCGGCCCCCGCTCTCCCCTGATCCGACCCCTAGGGGCTTCCGGGGCCCGACCCTCACCCGTGACAACCGCGTTCCGGTTCCACGGGCGCCCGGCCTCAGCCCTCCGGCGGGGAGAAGACCACCATGACCCGCAGGTCCTCGCTGATGTGGTGGAAGCGGTGCTCCACGCCCGCCGGCACATAGACCACGCTGCCGCGCGCGACCTGGGTCGTCTCGTCCCCGACGGTGATCGCCGCCCGACCGCTCACGACGAAGTACACCTCGTCCTGCCGGTGCGGCTGCTGCGGGTCGAGGGCACCGGCGTCGAGCGCGTACAGGCCCACCGACATGTTCCGCTCGCGCAGGAACTGGAGGTAGGCGCCGTCGTTCGCGGCGCGCTCCGCCTCCAGCTCGTCCAGTCGGAATGCCTTCATCGCCTGTCCGCCCCTGCCCTCGGCCCGATCATGTCTGCCACGATCAGACACATGAAGAATTTCGTAGTCAAGACGCTCGCCAACGCGGGCGCCCTGGCAGTCGCCATCTGGCTGCTGCAGGACATCACCCTGACCGGTGAGAGCACCGGCAAGAAGGTCCTGACCCTCATTCTCGTCGCTCTGGTCTTCGGCGTGGTGAACGTCGTGGTCAAGCCGATCGTCAAGCTGCTGACGCTTCCCCTCTTCATCCTGACGCTCGGGCTGATCACCCTGGTGGTCAACGCCCTGATGCTGCTGCTCACGTCCTGGCTGGCCGAGCAGTTCGACCTCAGCTTCCACGTGGAGGGCTTCTGGACCGCGGTCCTGGGCGGCCTGATCATCTCCGTCGTCTCGTGGGCGCTGAACGTCGTGCTCCCCGACGGTGACTGAGTGGCGACCATGACCTACCGCGTCTGCTTCGTCTGCACGGGCAACATCTGCCGCTCGCCGATGGCCGAGCACGTCTTCCGCGGTCACGTGGAGGAGGCCGGCCTCGGCGCACTGGTGGAGGTCGACAGCGCCGGCACCGGAGGCTGGCACGAGGGCGACGGAGCGGATCCGCGCACGGTCGCCGTCCTGGAGGAGAACGGCTACACCTCCGCGCACACCGCCCGGCAGTTCCGCGCCTCCTGGTTCGACGGGCTCGACCTGGTGATCGCGCTCGACGCGGGGCACCTGAGGGAGCTCAGGGCCCTGGCGCGCACCCCCGAGGAGCGGGCCCGGATACGGCTGCTGCGCTCCTACGACCCGGCCGCCGGTGACGAACTCGACGTCCCCGACCCGTACTACGGGGGTCGTGAGGACTTCGAGCAGTGCCTGGAGATGGTGGAGGCGGCGAGCGGGGGCCTCCTCGCCGCCGTACGCGCGGAACTTGAGGAGCGGACAGCATGACCGACAAGGCATACGGCGACGGCACGCGCGCGGTGCGGGCCGGGCTCCCCGAGCCCGTGAAGTACGAACCGACCCTGCCGGGACCGGTCTTCGCCGCCCACTTCCACCTGCCGGGCGAGCCGACGGGCGGGTACGCCTACGGCCGCGACGAGAACCCGACCTGGACCCATCTGGAGCGGGCGATCGGCGAGCTGGAGGCACCGGGGGAGGAGGACGTCGAGACGCTGGTCTTCGCCTCCGGCATGGCCGCGATCTCGGCCGTCCTCTTCTCCCAGCTGAAGGCCGGCGACGCGGTGGTGGTGCCGACCGACGGCTATCAGGCCCTGCCCCTGCTGCATGAGCAGCTGAGGGCGTACGGGGTCGAGGTCCGCACCGCCCCGACCGGGGGCGACGGCCAGCTCGCCGTACTCGAAGGGGCGCGGCTGCTGTGGATCGAGAGCCCCTCCAACCCCGGGCTCGACGTCTGCGACATCCGCCGCCTGGTGGGCGAGGCCCATGCGGCCGGGGCGCTCGTCGCCGTGGACAACACCCTGTCCACCCCGCTCGGCCAGCGGCCCCTGGAGCTGGGCGCCGACTTCTCCGTCGCCAGTGACACCAAGGGCATGACCGGGCACGGCGACATCCTGCTCGGGCACGTGAGCTGCCGCGATCCCCTGCGGGCGGCGGAGGTACGGCGCTGGCGCAAGATCGTCGGCGCCATTCCCGGCCCCATGGAGGCATGGCTGGCCCACCGTTCGCTCGCCACGCTCCAGCTGCGCATCGACCGGCAGTGCAGCACGGCGCTGGCCCTCGCACAGGCACTCGCCGAGCGCGCGGACGTGACCGGGCTGCGCTATCCCGGGCTTCCCGACGACCCGTCGCACGAGGTGGCCGCCCGGCAGATGCGCCGCTTCGGCCCGGTGGTCTCCTTCGAGCTCGCCGACCGGAAGCGCGCCGAGCGGTTCCTGGAGGAGCTGCGGCTCGTGGACGAGGCCACCAGCTTCGGCGGCCTGCGCTCGACGGCCGAGCGGCGCGGGCGCTGGGGCGGGGACGCGGTCGCCGAGGGCTTCATCCGGTTCGCGGTCGGCGCCGAGGATCCGGAGGATCTGATCGCCGACGTCCTGCGGGCCCTCGACGAGACCGGCGCCGCCGGCTGACGGCCCCCGGCCGGTGGCGATGCGCCACCGGCCGCACGGAACGAGACGCTCCGAGCCTCCCCCCTCGTGGCTCGGAACGCCTCGGTTCCACGCGCGGAGACCGCCCGAACAAGGCTAGTTGACTGTGCGTCAGTGTCCAATCACGGTAGCGACAGAGACCTATCGACTTATTTATAGTTGGACGTTCCTGAGGCGCTGTCAGCCGACCGCCTGAGTCGAACGGCCACCGGCCGGGAGGGGACGGACATGGATCTGGCCCTGCTGCGCACGTTCGTCGCGGTGCACCGGGCCGGTTCCTTCACCCGCGCCGCCGCCCTCCTGGGGCTCTCGCAGCCGGCCGTCACCAGCCAGATCCGGACCCTGGAGAGGCAGCTGGGCCGGCCGCTCTTCCTCCGTCAGGCCCGTGGTGTCACACCGACCACCGTCGGCGACGAGCTCGCCCACCGCGCCGCCCCTCACCTGGACGCCCTGGCCGAGATCGCCGAGGCCCGTCTCGACGCGGAGAACGGTCTGCGCACCCTCCATGTCGCCGGGCCCCCGGAGTTCACCGCGCTGCGGATCCTGCCCGCTCTCACCCCCCTGGTCGGCCAGGGACTCGCCGTGCGCGCCACCTTCCTCCGCGACACCCAGGAGATCCTCGACGGCCTCGCAGCGGGCCACCACGACCTGGCCGTCACCACCTCCCGACCGCGCGGCGGTCTCCTCGTCTCCACACCGCTGTGCGACGAGGAGCACGTCCTGGTCGCGGCCGAGCGCTGGGCGGCGCGGCTCTCCCCCGACGCGCTGCTCGGGCCGGGCGCGCTGGTCCTGGAGCAGCTTCCGGTGGTCGAGGTGCACGAGTCGCTGCCGTTCGTCTCCCGCTACTGGTCCGCCGTCTTCGACACCAAGCCGGCGGACGCGGCGACCGTGATAGCCCCCGACCTGCGGGCCGTGCGGGATTCCGCCGTCGCCGGCGCCGGTCTCGCCGTACTGCCCCGCTATCTCTGCGAGGAGGACCTGGCGGCGGGGCGGCTCGTGGCGCTGCTCGATCCCCCGGTGCCCCCGCTGCGCACCTACTTCCTGGTGGCACGGACGGGAACGCTCGCCCTGTCCCCGCTCGCGCGGGCCCACGGGGAACTGCTGAGCGCCGCGACCGCCTGGTGAGTTTCAGGACACCCCGGACGGGCCATTTTCTTCCCATGAACGAACGGCCCGTGATCAAGCGCACCGCACGCGCCATCCTGCTCGACGGGGGGGACCTGATCCTCATCAAGCGCACCAAGCCGGGGATGGATCCCTACTGGGTCACCCCCGGCGGCGGCGTGGAACCCACCGACTCCACCGTCGTGGAGGCCCTGCACCGCGAAGTGCACGAGGAGCTCGGCGCCAAGATCACCGATGTCGTGCCCTGCTTCGTCGACACGGTCGAGCACATCGTCGACGGCGGGGTCTCCGGCGTGAAGGTCCAGCACTTCTTCGTGTGCCGGCTGGGCTCCATGGACACCTCCCTGCGGCACGGCCCCGAGATGGACGAGCCGGTCGGCGAGTACGAGATCGTCCGGGTGCCCTTCACCCGGGTCGGCATCGCCGCCGTGCACCTCGTGCCCCTCTCCCTGCGCCACTACCTCGACGGCAACATCGAGGGTGTCCGCGCGATGCACGCACCGGACCTGGGCTAGGCCGTCTTCGGGATCTTGCCTGAAGAGACGACCCAGAGGTGCGCGGGAGCCGGACCGGAAGCACGTGCGGGGACTGAGCCGGACGCCCGCGCACCGGACCCGAGCCGGCGGCGGCGGGACGGCCGTCAGCCGGCCGTGGCGAGCTCCGTCAGGAAGTCGTGCCGGATGCGCTCCGACGGGACCCCTACGCCGCGCAGTGCGTCCACCCCCCGCCGGACCATGCCCAGCGGCCCCGAAAGGTAGGCGTCGCGCTCGTTCCAGGGGCCGTAGCGGCACACCTCGTCCGGGAGTCGCCCCTGCGCTTCCGTGACCGGGTGCACGGAGAGCCAGGGGAAGGTCTTCTGGAGCCGGAGCATGGTGTCGATGTCGTAGAGGTCGTGCCCGTGGCGCGCCCCGTAGAAGACGTCGACCGGGCGCCGGTCCCCGTGCTCGGCCACGTCCTCGACCAGGGCCTTGATCGGGGCTATGCCGGTACCACCGCCGAGGCAGAGCAGACCGGTGTCCGTCGCGTGGTCGACCGTCATCGACCCGGCCGGCGGGCCGAGGCGCAGCACGTCCCCGGGGCGGGCCCGGTGGACCAGCGCGTTCGACACCCAGCCGGCCGGGACTGCCTTCACGTGCAGCGTCAGCAGCCCGTCGGGCCGGGGTGCGGAGGCGAAGGAGTAGTGCCGCCAGATCCGGGGCCACCAGGGCGTCTCCAGCGTCGTGTACTGCCCCGCCAGGAACGGGTACGGCTGGTCGGGCCTGAGCGTCACGACGGCGACGTCCGGGGTCCGCAGATCGTGGGAGACCACCTCGGCCTGCCACCAGGCCGGTGCGGTCTGCTCGTTCTCCGCCGCCGCGTCGATCATGATCTGGGAGATCGTCGTGTAGGTGCGGACCCAGGCCGCTTCGGTCTCCGCGTCCCAGCTCTCCGGGGCGTACCGGACCAGCGCCCCGATGAGCGCCTCGCCGACGGCCGGGTAGTGCGCCGGCTGCGTGCCGTACTTGCGATGTCCTCGGCCGAGGTTCTGGAGGTACGCGGTGAGGACCGGGGCGTCGTCCATGTGCTCGGCGGCGGTCAGGAGCGCCTTGAGGAGCCGGTCCCGCTGCGCGTCCATCGCCACGGGGAACATCTCGCGCAGGTGCGGGTTCCGGACGAAGAGCAGGGCGTAGAAGTACGAGGTCACCTTGTCGGCGATCGGTGCGATCTCCGCCAGGGTCCGCCGGACGAGCAGGGCGTCGGCGGAGGCACCCCCGGTTATTCGAAGCACCTTCCCGCCCGGCGAGGGTTCGTCGGGTTTCCCCGCGGCCACCGGTCCGTCGGCTTCCGACGGTCTCCCGTCGTCCGCCGAATCCGCCGGGTCCGCCCGATCCGCCTCGGGGTCGTCCGATGGTTCGGGCTCGTAAGGGGCCCTGGGCCCGTGCGATGTCTGGCTCTCGCGTCGGTCCGCGTGTTCTGCGGCCGTCGTGGTGGTCGGAGCATCCATCCTGTGCCTCGCCCTCGCGCTGGCCGGCTTCCGTAACCGCAGCATGACCCTTCGGTGACGGGCCCCGGGCGGAAAGCGGAGTTCTCGGGCCAATGAGCGGGGATTGTGGCTAAGCTGCGCTGTTTCGGACGAGTGCGTATGCCTCGCGCAGATCCCCTCCGGCGTAGCTGTGACGGGACAGCCCGGCAAGATGGTGATCCGCGTTCACGGCCACGGTGTCCGGGACGAGCGCGAAGAGCTCCGCGTCGGACATCGAGTCTCCGTACGCGACGCAGTCGGCCGGGTCCATGCCGTATCCCGCGCACAGCTCCCGGGCGATCCGCACCTTGGCGGCGGCGTCGAGAATGCCCGGCCGATGGATGGCGTCGCGGAAGGGGACAGCGGGCCAGGCCGACCCGTGCGTCGTGTCGACACCCCACTCCAGGAGTCGTTCGACGAAGAAGTCGGGCGAGAGCGAGATGACGGCGCAGCGATCGCCCCGGGCCCGGATGTCCGCCCAGACCTCACGGATTCCCGCCAGCCATGGCGCCCCGTCGAAGGCGGCAGCGACCTGCTCCACGGTGAGGTCGCCCCAGAGTTCCCGGGCACGGACGGCGAACTCGTCCGGTGTGAGGCCCTCCAGGAAGCCGCGCTCCAGGGCCGCGATCTCCTCGACGACACCGAGCTGCCGGGAGATCTCCACCGCGGCGGCCGACCCTCGGATCAGGGTGCCGTCCAGGTCGAAGAGGTGCAGTCGCCGCGTTCGAGGTTTCACGTGAACCATCGTCCGTGTGCCACGGGGTGGAATCAACGCTTCCTCGGCCATCGGTCGGATCCGGTAAAGCGGTGGACGGAAGATCACCGCTTCGGACAGCCTGAAGGGCATGCCGACTACCCCCGCCGCTCTCGCACAGCTCCCCGTCCGACACCTGGGCGTGTCCGACCTCCTGGCCTGTGCCGATCTCTCCGAGAACCGGGGATGGCCCCGTGAAGAGCACAAGTGGGGCTTCCTCCTCACCGTGGGCACCGGCTACGGCATCGACGACCCCGCCGGTGACGGACTGCTCGCCTGCGCCGTGGTCACCTCGTACGGCCCGGAGCTCTCGGCGATCGGCATGGTGCTCGTCGCCGAGCGGTACGCGCGCCAGGGCGTGGGACGCCGCCTGATGCGCCACGTCCTGGCCGAGGCCGGCGACACGCCCCTCACCCTGCACGCCACCCCGAACGGACAGCCCCTGTACGAGGAGCTCGGCTTCACGCGGACGGGCCGTGCGGAGATGGTGCGCGGGCGCTTCACCTCCACCACGCCGGCCCCCGCCGTCCCGGTGCGCCCGGCGACGGCGGAGGACCTCCCGGCGATCCTGCGCCTGGACCATGAGGTCTTCGGGCTGGACCGCACGCCCCTCGTCACCCGGCTTCCGGCATTCGCGGACCACCTCCGTGTCGCCGAGGAGGACGGCGAGATCACGGGCTTCGCGGCGGCCTGGCCCAACATGGACACCCATGTCGTCGGACCCCTGATCGCCCGGGACCCCGGAACGGCCCAGGCCCTGATCGCCTCCCTGGCCGCGGCCTCCGACCGCCCCCTGCGCACGGACATCGACGTGCGTCACACGGCCCTGCTGAGCTGGGCCAAGGAGAACGGTCTCGACCCGATCGCCTCCAACGCGGTGATGGTCAGGTCCCTCCCCGACCTTCCCGGCGACTGGAGCCGCCGCTTCGCCCCTCTGACCGTCGCCGCCGGCTGACCCCGCCGCACATTTACTTGCACACGCGCATTATTGCGGTGGATCGTCTACCCTGGTCCGTGAACCAACCGTGCCGAGGAGAGACACAGGAGAGACCATGACCGCCACGGACCCCGCACTCACCGCACTCTCCCAGCGCTGGTGCGCCCTCTCCCTGCTGCACGGCCGGATCGAGTCCCACCTGGAGCGCGCCCTGGAGTCGGGACACGGTCTGAGCGTGCGGGAGTACTCCCTCCTCGACGTCCTCAGCCGCCAGCACAGCGGCCCGGGCGGTCATCTGCAGATGAAGCAGGTGGCCGACGCCGTCGTCCTCAGCCAGAGCGCCACGACCCGCCTGGTCACCCGCCTGGAGGATCGGGGACTGCTCACCCGGTACCTCTGCGCGACCGACCGCCGCGGCATCTACACCGACGTCACGGAAGCCGGCCTGAAGCTCCTCGAAGAGGCCCGTCCGACCAACGACAGCGCACTCCGCGAGGCCCTCGACGAAGCCGCGACCAACCCCGAGCTGGCCCCGCTCGTCCAGGTCGTCGAGGGCGCGGGAGCCCTGAACGGCGTCGGCGTTCCGGCCTGACCCACGGCCCACGGCGGGCCGGGCATACGCTGCAGGGTATGAGCGATCTTGAGATACGTCCCGCCACCGCCCAGGACCTCCCGGCCATCGTGGCCATGCTCGCCGACGACCCCCTGGGCGCGACGCGGGAATCCCCCGACGACCTCACTCCGTACCTCTCGGCCTTCGAGCGGCTCGCGAACGATCCCCACCAGCACGTCGTCGTGGCCGTCCGCGGCGAGAAGGTGGTCGGAACACTCCAGCTGACGGTGATCCCCGGGCTGTCGCGCAAGGGGACGACCCGCTCGATCATCGAGGGGGTCCGTATCCACTCCGATGAGCGCGGCAGCGGCCTGGGCACCCAGCTCATCGAATGGGCGGTCGAGGAGTCCGGCCGCCAGGACTGCCGGCTCGTCCAGCTGACCTCGGACGTCACCCGCACCGATGCCCACCGCTTCTACGAGCGGCTGGGCTTCGAAGCCTCCCACGTGGGCTTCAAGAAGACCCTCTGAGGCGATCCGCGCGGACAGCGTGCCGGGTGGCGCACCCGGCACGCTGTTTCACGTGAAACACCACGAACCGTCTCAGAGGCCGCGCCAGCCGGCCTCGTCCACCCCGCCCGGCACCGCGTCCTCGGGCGCGTACGGCTCTCGCGTGAACGCGAACGAACCGAGGTCGAGATGGCTCACACTGCCGTCGGGGCGCCGCACCACCCGGAGGGTCTCCCCCTCGTAGTAGCCGTTGAGCCCGACCCAGCCGCCGTCGGGACGCGCCCGGAAGCGCGCCCGGCGACCGGAGCCCCGCAGCGGTTCGAGCACCACGCCCCGCTCGGGACCGAGCCGAAGCACGTAGGAGTACGTGCCCCAGTACCAGGGCCCCGTGAGGGCCAGAAGCTCCTGGTCGACCTCCGCCTCGGGCAGCGGGCGCCATGGCTGCGGCAACCTCGGCTCGGCCTCCGCCACGATCCGTACGAGGTCGGCGGCCACGGCACCGGCGGGAACACCCGAGGTGGCGTTGGCGAGGGCGATCCCCGCGAGACCGTCCTCCACGCTCACCCACAGACAGGCGACGAAGCCCGGCAGCGAGCCGGTGTGGCCGATCAGGGTCCGCCCGTCGCGGCTCGCCAGCTGAAGACCGAGCCCATAACTCCCCTCCCAGTCCCCCTCGCCGGCGGCGGCCGCGGGCGCCCTCATCTCCGCCACGGAGGCCGCGTCGAGCACCCCCTCGTGGCCCGTCGCGAGGAACGCCCCGAACCGGGCGAGGTCGGCGGCGGTCGACCAGAGCTGGCCGGCGGGCGCCATCAGCCCGAGGTCCTCGGACGGCTCGGGAAGCATCACATCGGCCCAGGGATGCACCGCCCAGCCCCCCGCATGCGGGGCGACGGGGTCCGCCGTCGTACGTTCCATCCCCAGCGGCTCCAGGATCTCGCCCCGGAGCGCCTCCTCCCAGCTCACCCCCCGGACGGCTTCGATCAGCGAACCGAGCAGCGTGTAACCGGGGTTGGAGTAGTGGTGCCGACGTCCGGGGGACTGGAGGAAGGGCCGCTCCCCCAGCACGTCGGAGAGCTCAGGACGCAGCGTCGCGGACGACCGCTCCCACCATGAGCCGGGCGTCTCGGCCGCGAGTCCCCCACTGTGACCCAGGAGCTGAGCGATCGTCACCTCGCCCGCCCCCGTCCCCTTGAGGTGGCGCTCCAGCGGGTCGTCCAGCCCGACAAGCCCCTCGTCCCGCAGCCTCATCACCAGCACGGCGGTGAACACCTTGGTGAGGGACCCGATCCTGAACTGCGTGTCGACGTCCGGCGCATGGCCGTCCACACAGCTCCGCGCACCGCTCCAGACCATCGCCCCGTCGCGGACCACCGCGCCCACGAGGGAGGGCGCCCGACCCTCGGCCTGGGCCACCGCCACTCGGTGCAGCAGGGCGCGTTCGGTACCGGGCAGCAAAGCTTCGAAAGATGTCGTCACGGAACGATCAAACACGATGTCACATACGAAGCTTCCCGATCCGGGGTGCGGGGTCTCGCCGTTCACGGCATGTCGATCTTGCGTGACCTGGGCGTTCCGCGCCACGCTGGTTCATACGCCGGACACTCACGGACGGAAGGCTGGGCCATGCGGAAACTGGTCTACGGCATGAACCTGAGCCTGGACGGCTACATCGCCGCACCCGGCGACGACATCGGCTGGAGCGTGCCGAGCGACGAGCTGTTCCAGTTCTGGTCCGACCAGCTGCAGGCGACCGACCTGACGCTGTACGGCCGCAAGCTGTGGCAGACGATGAGCTCCTACTGGCCGACCGGCGACCAGCAGCCCGACGCCACGCAGGCGGAGGCCGAGTTCGCGCGCCGCTGGCGGGACATGTCGAAGGTGGTGTTCTCCTCGACGATCGACACGGTCGACTGGAACACCCGCCTGGTCACCGGTGACGCGATCGCCGAGATCACCCGGCTCAAGGCCGAGGACGGCGGCCCGATGGACATCGGCGGCGCGACGCTCGCCGCTGCGGCGATGCGGGCCGGGCTGATCGACGAGTACGTGCTGGCCACCGCGCCGGTCCTGGTGGGCGGCGGCACGCCGTTCTTCACCGCGATGGACGGCTGGGTGAACCTGAACCTGGTGGAGACTCGGACGTTTCCCCACGGCGTGATCCTGACCAGGTACGAGACGAGGCGCTGAGCAGCGTCCCGCTGCCTCACGACTCCGCGCGGCCGACTCTCACCGCCACGGCGTCCGAGGCCCTCCAGAGCGCTCGGTCAGGTCTGCGCCATGTCGACGAAGCGCGAGTAGTGGCCCTGGAAGGCGACGGTGATGGTGGCCGTCGGACCGTTACGGTGCTTGCCCACGATGATGTCCGCCTCGCCGGCGCGCGGGGACTCCTTCTCGTAGGCGTCCTCACGGTGCAGCAGGATGACCATGTCGGCGTCCTGCTCGATCGAGCCGGATTCACGCAGGTCGGAGACCATCGGCTTCTTGTCCGTGCGCTGTTCGGGGCCACGGTTCAGCTGGGAGAGCGCGATGACCGGCAGCTCCAGCTCCTTGGCGAGGAGCTTGAGGTTTCGCGACATGTCGGAGACCTCCTGCTGGCGGCTCTCCTGCCGCTTGGATCCACCCGACTGCATCAGCTGGAGGTAGTCGATGATGACCAGCTTGAGGCCGTTGCGCTGCTTGAGCCGCCGGCACTTGGCCCGGATCTCCATCATCGACAGGTTCGGAGAGTCGTCGATGTAGAGCGGGGCCTGGGAGACGTCGGGCATCCGGCGGGCGAGCCTCGTCCAGTCCTCGTCGGTCATCGTGCCGGAACGCATGTGGTGGAGCGCGACCCGGGCCTCGGCCGACAGCAGACGCATCGCGATCTCGTTGCGGCCCATTTCGAGGGAGAAGATGACGCTGGGCAGGTTGTGCTTGATGGACGCCGCCCGGGCGAAGTCCAGCGCGAGGGTCGACTTACCCATGGCGGGACGGGCCGCGATGATGATCATCTGTCCGGGGTGCAGGCCGTTGGTCAGGGAGTCGAGGTCCGTGAAGCCGGTGGGCACACCGGTCATCTCGCCGCTGCGGGAGCCGATCGCCTCGATCTCGTCGAGCGCCCCCTCCATGATGTCGCCGAGCGGCAGGTAGTCCTCGGTGGTGCGCTGCTCGGTGACGGCGTAGATCTCGGCCTGTGCAGAGTTCACGATCTCGTCGACGTCGCCGTCGGCCGCGTAGCCCATCTGCGTGATCTTGGTGCCGGCCTCGACGAGGCGGCGCAGGACGGCGCGCTCGTGGACGATCTCCGCGTAGTACGAGGCGTTGGCCGCGGTGGGGACCGACTGGACCAGGGTGTGGAGGTAGGAGGCGCCGCCGACCCGGGTGATCTCTCCGCGCTTGGTGAGCTCGGCGCCGACCGTGATGGGGTCGGCCGGCTCGCCCTTGGCGTAGAGGTCGAGGATCGCCGCGTAGACCATCTCGTGGGCGGGCTTGTAGAAGTCGTTGCCCTTGATGATCTCCACGACGTCCGCGATGGCGTCCTTGGAGAGCAGCATGCCGCCGAGGACGGACTGCTCGGCGTCGAGGTCCTGCGGGGGAACCCGCTCGAAACCGGAGAGTCCGCCGTCCCACGGGCCGTCGTTGCCACGCTCGTGCTGGTCGTCGCGTCCGCGGCCCCGGCCCCGCCCTTCGCCGCGGGTACGGGTGGGCAGCCGGTCACTCGGTCCGCTGTCGGCCCAAGGGTCGTCCATGGGCTCGGTCATGGTCACCAAGCCACCTCCTCCCGTCCGCTCCGCGGACCTCGCCCTGCCACTCTTTCTTACGCCACAGCCTTGATCAACGAGTGGCTTTGCGACCGCTTCTGGCGCGTCGGGCGCCGGTCCACGGTAGGCCCGCGGGGAGCGTCAGCCAATCTGGTTATCCACAGGCCCTGTGGGTGAAGGGCCAGATGCTGTGGAGAACTCGCCGGAACCTGTGCACGGAGCAGGGGACAGGCATGTGGACAAACTCATAGCACCCTCGAACTCACGCACCTGACCTGCGATTTCTCCGTCCACGGGCTGTGGGGGAGAAAAACTTCGGCCCCCGGTTCAAGATCAGAACAAACGGCCCACACCCGAAGCCTCGCACCACCCGAAAGTAAGGATCAATGATGCATTGCATCGCTTACCTGTGGAAGATTAGATTGACCCCATGACCCAGGCCCCCGTGACCTCCAAGGCCGTCCGCCGACAGCACGACCGCGAGATCGTCTCCCTCGCCCTGCCGGCGTTCGGCGCCCTCGTCGCCGAGCCTCTGTTCCTCATGGTCGACAGCGCCATCATCGGCCACCTCGGCACCCCCCAGCTCGCGGGCCTGGCGATCGCCGCCGCGCTGCTGTCCACCGCGGTCAGCGTCTTCGTCTTCCTCGCCTACGCCACCACGGCGGCGGTCTCGCGCCGGGTCGGCGCGGGCGATCTCCCGGCAGCCATCAGGCAGGGCATGGACGGCATCTGGCTGGCACTCCTCCTGGGTGCCGCCGTCGTCGTCCTGACACTGCCCACCGCCCCCGGACTCGTCGACGTCTTCGGCGCCTCCGACACCGCCACCCCCTACGCGGTCACCTATCTCCGCATCTCCAGCCTGGGGATCCCCGCGATGCTCGTCGTCCTGGCCGCCACCGGCGTCCTGCGCGGCCTCCAGGACACCCGTACACCGCTCTATGTGGCCATCGGTGGCTTCGCGGCCAACGCCGTGCTCAACGTCGGACTGGTCTACGGCGCCGATCTGGGCATCGCGGGCTCCGCCTGGGGCACGGTGATCGCCCAGTACGGCATGGCCGCCGTCTACCTCGTCGTGGTCGTACGAGGTGCTCGGCGCCACGGAGCCTCCCTCCGTCCCGACGCCGCGGGCATCCGCGCCTCCGCCCAGGCAGGCGTCCCCCTGCTCGTCCGTACGCTCTCGCTCCGCGCGGTCCTGATGATCGCCACCGCCGTGGCGGCCCGCATGGGCGACGCCGAAGTCGCCGCCCACCAGATCATCCTGTCCCTGTGGAGCCTCATGGCCTTCGCCCTGGACGCCATCGCCATCGCGGGCCAGGCCATCGTCGGCCGCTACCTCGGTGCGGGCGACGCCCAGGGCGCCCGCCAGGTCTGCCGCCGCATGGTCCAGTGGGGCGTGCTCTCGGGTGTGGTGCTCGGGGCGGTCCTGATCGTCGCCCGTCCCCTGTTCATCCCGCTCTTCACCGGTGACGTGACCGTGCAGGACACCCTGCTGCCGGCCCTGCTGGTGGTCGCCCTCTCCCAGCCGATCTCCGGCGTGGTCTTCGTGCTCGACGGCGTCCTGATGGGGGCGGGAGACGGCCCGTACCTGGCCTGGGCCATGCTGCTGACCCTGGCCGTCTTCGCGCCGGTGGCCCTGCTGGTACCGGTGCTCGGCGGGGGACTGACCGCCCTCTGGTGTGCGATGACGCTGATGATGACCGTGCGGCTGCTGACACTCTGGCTGCGCACCCGTTCCGGCCGCTGGATCGTCACCGGCGCCACGCGCTGAACGTGTCACGGGGAACGTCCCGTTTCACGTGAAACAGCGGAAGGGCCGCACCCCGAGGGGTGCGGCCCTTCCTCACTGCTGAGCGCAGACTGCCAAGGGCAGCGTTACGCGGCGACGACCTCGACGCCGAGCTTCGCGGCAACCTCGGGGTGCAGACGCACGAACACCTGGTGCGAGCCCAGGGTCTTGATCGGCGAGCCGAGCTCGACGCGACGCTTGTCGACGTCGGGGCCACCCGCGGACTTGATCGCCGAGGCGATGTCGGCCGGGGTCACGGAGCCGAAGAGACGGCCGGCGTCGCCGGAGCGAACGGCCAGGCGCACCTTCGTGCCCTCGAGCTGGGCCTTGATCTCGTTGGCCTGCTCGATGGTCGCGATCTCGTGGATCTTGCGGGCGCGGCGGATCTGCGCCACGTCCTTCTCGCCACCCTTGGTCCAGCGGATCGCGAAACCACGCGGGACCAGGTAGTTGCGAGCGTAGCCGTCCTTGACGTCGACGACGTCGCCAGCGGCACCGAGGCCAGAGACCTCGTGGGTGAGGATGATCTTCATTTTTCGGTCACCCTTCCCTTATCGCGCGGTGGACGTGTAGGGCAGCAGCGCCATCTCACGGCTGTTCTTCACGGCCGTGGCGACGTCACGCTGGTGCTGCGTGCAGTTGCCGGTAACGCGGCGGGCACGGATCTTGCCGCGGTCGGAAATGAACTTCCGCAGCATGTTCGTGTCCTTGTAGTCCACGTACGCGGTCTTGTCCTTGCAGAACGCGCAGACCTTCTTCTTAGGCTTGCGCACAGGCGGCTTCGCCATGGTGTTTCTCCTGTGTGATCAAGAAGTGGGGGTACGAGCTGCTTCCGGGCAGTGCCTAGAAGGGGGGCTCGTCCGAGTAGCCGCCGCCGGAGTTTCCACCCCAGCCGCCTCCGCCGCCCTGCTGGCCGCCGCCGCCGGAGGGAGCACCACCGCCGGTCGCCCACGGGTCGTCGGCGGGAGCACCGCCGCCACCCTGCTGGGAACCGCCGGAGTTTCCACCCCAGCTGCCGCCGCCACCGCCGCCGGCCTGCTGGCCGCCGCCGCCGTATCCACCCTGGCCGCCTCGACCGGTGGTCTTGGTGACCTTGGCCGTGGCGTTCTTGAGGCTGGGGCCGACTTCCTCGACATCCAGCTCGTAGACCGTGCGCTTGACGCCCTCACGGTCCTCGTAGGACCGCTGCTTCAGCCGGCCCTGCACGACGACGCGCATGCCTCGCTGGAGCGATTCGGCGACGTTCTCCGCCGCCTGACGCCAGACCGAGCAGGTGAGGAAGAGGCTCTCGCCGTCCTTCCACTCATTGGTCTGACGGTCGAAGGTGCGGGGGGTGGACGCGATACGGAACTTCGCGACCGCCGCACCGGACGGGGTGAAGCGCAGCTCGGGGTCGTCGACAAGATTGCCGACGACCGTGATGACGGTCTCGCCTGCCATGGGGGAACCTCTCGGCGGGTTTGCTTCTGGCTGCTTTGTTGCTACTCGGACCCGATGACCTCTGAGCTAGAAGCTCAGTGGGTCTCGGGACGGAGGACCTTGGTCCGGAGGACCGACTCGTTCAGGTTCATCTGGCGGTCGAGCTCCTTGACGACCGCAGGCTCGGCCTGCAGGTCGATGACCGAGTAGATGCCCTCGGGCTTCTTCTTGATCTCGTACGAGAGACGACGACGGCCCCAGGTGTCGACCTTCTCGACCTTTCCGTTGCCCTCACGGACGACGGAGAGGAAGTTCTCGATCAGGGGGGCGACAGCGCGCTCCTCCAGATCGGGGTCGAGGATGACCATCACCTCGTAGTGACGCATGTGGAACCCACCTCCTTTGGACTCAGCGGCCACGGTCGTTCCGTGGCAGGAGGGTCGTGATGCGTGAGCGACGGTACCCACCACCACTGACAGTCCCCCTCGGCGAACGAGAGGGGCCGTCGGGGATCCCGGAGGGACCTGGGCAGACACCGGCGCAGCTGTACAGAGTACCCGCACATCGCCCTCCGGTTGAAATTCCCCGGTGAGGGGACGCAATCTGTACACAACGGATGTCGGCGGCGCTCTATGCGCCGCCCTCGCGCAGCAACGCCAGGAGGTGCCCCATGGCACAGGCAATGCGACCCGACCCCGGCCACTCCCTCTTCGCGACCGACGGCAAGCCCCACCCCCTCCAGGACACCCTGGTCGGCGTGACGCTCGTCATGGGCGTCCTCGCCTTCGTCAGCGCGATGTTCGACAACCTGCACCTGCTGAGCTCCTGGTCGGGCCTGATCGGCATCCTGACCGGTGCCTACGGACAGTTCATCTCCGCGACGACCCGCGAACGCTTCCTGCTGGTCCTCGGACTCGGCGCCTCGGCGTTCGGCTTCTATCTGGGCATGGCGCACGGCGGACTCTTCGGCGGCGTCATCAGCTGAGTCCAGGGCCACGTCAGGGCGTACACGCCCATCCGGGGCGCTCCCCGGTCACAGTAGGCTTCGGCGCGAGAGCCGGAGCCCCTGACCGATGGGGACACACCTGCCGAGGAGCGCCCCGCATGAGCCTGACCCTGAGGACCATCAGCCGTGAGCAGCATCTGGCATTCATCCAGAGCCAGCCCGCGGCGAGCCACTGCCAGGTCCCGGCGTGGGCTGACGTGAAGACGGAGTGGCGCTCGGAGAACCTCGGCTGGTTCGACAAGAACGGCGAACTCGTCGGCGCCGGCCTGGTCCTGTACCGCCAGCTCCCGAAGATCAAGCGCTACCTCGCCTACCTGCCCGAGGGCCCGGTCATCAACTGGCACGCGCCCAACCTCGACGACTGGCTCCAGCCGATGCTGGCGCACCTCAAGCACCAGGGCGCCTTCTCCGTGAAGATGGGTCCGCCGGTCGTCATCCGCCGCTGGGACTCCGCCGCCATCAAGTCCGGCATCCAGGACCCGGACGTCAAGCGCCTCAAGGACGTCGAGGCCACCCACATCGAGCCGCGCGCCTTCGAGGTCGCGGACCGGCTGCGGAAGATGGGCTGGCAGCAGGCCGAGGACGGCGGCGCCGGCTTCGGCGACGTCCAGCCCCGCTACGTCTTCCAGGTCCCGCTGGCCAACCGCTCGCTCGACGACGTCCTCAAGGGCTTCAACCAGCTGTGGCGACGGAACATCAAGAAGGCCGAGAAGGCCGGTGTCGAGGTCGTCCAGGGCGGCTACGAGGACCTCGCCGAGTGGCAGCGCCTCTACGAGATCACGGCCGTCCGCGACCACTTCCGGCCGCGCCCGCTCTCGTACTTCCAGCGCATGTGGACCGTCCTCAACAGCGAGGACCCCAACCGCATGCGGCTGTACTTCGCCCGTCACAACGGCGTGAACCTCTCCGCCGCGACGATGCTCGTCGTCGGCGGACACGTCTGGTACTCCTACGGCGCCTCCGACAACATCGGCCGCGAGGTCCGGCCCTCGAACGCGATGCAGTGGCGGATGCTGCGCGACGCGTACGCGATGGGCGCGACCGTCTACGACCTGCGCGGCATCTCCGACTCGCTCGACGAGACCGACCACCTCTTCGGACTCATCCAGTTCAAGGTGGGCACCGGCGGCGAGGCCGTCGAGTACGTCGGCGAGTGGGACTTCCCGCTGAACAAGCTGCTGCACAAGGCTCTCGACATCTACATGTCGCGCCGCTGACCGTTCCGTAGGCTTCGTACTCTCGTACACATCTCCGACACACCGCTGCCACCAGAAAGGTTCCGGGCCGGCCATGGCGCTCTCCCTCTACGTCGACACCGCTCGCTGGCGCGCGCACCAGAAGTCCGTCATCGACCAGTTCCCGGGGATCATCCCGGTCTGCAAGGGCAACGGATACGGCTTCGGGCACGAGCGCCTCGCGGACGAGGCGGCCCGTTTCGGGGCCGACATGCTTGCCGTGGGCACCACGTACGAGGCCGCGAGGATCAAGGACTGGTTCGGCGGCGACCTGCTGGTCCTCACCCCGTTCCGCCGGGGTGAGGAACCGGTTCCGCTGCCCGACCGCGTGATCCGCTCCGTGTCGTCCGTGGACGGCGTCCGGGCCCTCGTGGGCGCCCGGGTCGTGATCGAGTGCATGAGCTCGATGAAGCGGCACGGCGTCCACGAGGACGAGCTCCAGCAGCTCCACTCGGCCATCGAGGACGTCCGCCTGGAGGGCTTCGCCCTCCACCTCCCGCTGGACCGCCCCGACGGCACGGACGCCGTCGAGGAGGTCATCGCCTGGATGGACCGCCTGCGGGCCGCCAGGCTGCCGCTGCACACCATGTTCGTGAGCCACCTGCGGGCCCAGGAGCAGGCCCGGCTCCAGCAGCAGTTCCCGCAGACCCGGTTCCGCGCCCGGATCGGCACCCGGCTCTGGCTGGGCGACCACGAGGCCACCGAGTACCGGGGCGCCGTCCTCGACGTGACCCGGGTGGCCAAGGGCGACCGGTTCGGCTACCGCCAGCAGAAGGCCGCCTCGGACGGCTGGCTGGTCGTCGTCGCCGGCGGCACCTCGCACGGCGTGGGCCTGGAGGCCCCCAAAGCCATGCACGGCGTCATGCCGCGCGCCAAGGGCGTCGCCCGCGCCGGGCTCGCCACCGTCAACCGCAACCTGTCGCCCTTCGTCTGGGCGGGCAAGCAGCGCTGGTTCGCCGAGCCGCCGCACATGCAGGTGTCGATCCTGTTCGTGCCCGCCGACGCCGAGGAGCCCCGGGTCGGCGACGAGCTGGTGGCGCACCTGCGCCACACGACGACGCAGTTCGACCGGCTCGTCGAGCGCTGAGCCGGCCGGAACCGCTCACCCCCGGGAGCCCAGCTCCCGGGGGGCGCTCCACGGGTCGTGGGGCTCCTCCGGGGTACCCCACCGCACCCGCTGCCCCTCCTCGACGGCCGGCGCGGCGTGCCGGGCCGGGTGGGCCGCCCTCCCGGCGACCACGAGGTCGTCGGCGCCGTCCAGGACGCCTCCCGAGGGGTCGTCCGAGCCGTCCTGCCGCACCGGGTCCTTCTCGGGCGCCAGGATGTCGCGGACGACCATCGCGCACAGGTACAGCGTGCCGAGCAGGTGCAGCACGATCGCGAACTGGTAGCCGTCCACCGGCAGGCCCTGCTTGTTGCCGCCGCTCGTGTACGCCAGGTACATCCAGATCCCGAGGAAGTACACGACCTCGCACGCCTGCCAGACCAGGAAGTCGCGCCAGCGCGGCCGGGCCAGCGCGGCCAGCGGCACCAGCCACAGGACGTACTGCGGCGAGTAGACCTTGTTGGTCAGCACGAACGCCGCGACGACCAGGAAGGCCAGCTGCACGAAGCGGGGCCTGCGCGGCGCGGTGAACGCCAGGTAGGCGATCCCGGCCGCGGCCACCGCCATCAGCAGCAGCGCGTACAGGTTGGCCCGGTCCGGCGGGATCGACGTGCCCGTCCGCTGGCTGATCAGCAGCCAGACCGACCCGAAGTCGACGTTCCGGTCCCGGCTGAACAGGTAGAACTGCTTCCAGCCCTCGGGGGCGAGCAGCATCACCGGCAGGTTCACGACCAGCCAGGCACCCATGAAGCCGAGCACCGCGGTCCCGTACTCCCGCCACTTCCCGGACCGCCAGCAGAGCAGCAGCAGGGGCCACAGGAGCAGGATCGGGTAGAACTTGGCGGCGGTGGCGAGGCCGAGCAGGATGCCGAAGCCCAGGGGCCGCTCACGGGACCACATCAGGACGGCGGCGGCGGTCAGCGCGACGGCCAGTATGTCCCAGTTGATCGTGGCGGTGAGGGCCACCGAGGGCGCCAGGGCGACCAGGAGCCCGTCCCAGGGGCGCCGGCGGTGCGTGCGGGTCACGCAGACCGCGAGGACGGCCGCGCAGACCATCAGCAGGCCCGCGTTGGCCAGCCAGTACGCCCGCTCGTTCTCCTCCGGGCTGCCGCCGCCCGGCGTCAGCCAGGCCGCGACCTCCATGAACAGCCCCGTCAGGACGGGGTACTCCAGAAACGGTATGTCGCCGCCCAGCCGGTCGAAGTAGGGCACCAGACCGTCCGCGAAGCCCCTTCCGGAGAAGAGGTGGGGGATGTCGGAGTAGCAGGCGTGGGTGTACTGGGACGCCGTCCCCCGGAACCAGGCCCAGTTGTAGCAGGGCAGCTTCTGCACCATGCCGAGGGCGAACATGCCGATCGCCACGAGGGCGATGACCCGCACCGCCGTGAACTGCCCGGTGCCGGGCAGCGCCCGGCGCCCGAAGGGGCCGCCGATCAGCTCGCTGCCCGCGGCGGCGACCGGGTCCCGTCGGGTGGGGCTGACCGTCCGCGAACGGTCCTGCGGACCGTCCTGCGGCGCGCTCGTCTTCTGGAGGCTCGGCATGGGGGACATCCTGCCGTACGTCCCCGTGAAAACGGCGAGGGCCGCCGCGGCCGCTCCGTACGGAAGGTACGGAGCGGACGCGACGGCCCTCGAAGAGCGCCCGGGGGTCAGGGGACCCAGACCCCGCCGCCGGGTCTGCCGTTCCCGTTCCCGCCGCTGTCGTCCGTCGCCGTGCCGGTCGGCGTCGGTGTGCCGGTGGTGGGTGGTGTGGTCGTCGGCTGACCGGTGTTGCCGCCCGGGTTCCCCGGGTTGTTGCAGTCCCAGTCCCAGATGTCACAGGTCGTCTTGCCCGGCTTCGGGGTCCTGGTCGCCGGGGGAGTCGTCGTGGCGGTCGCCGGCGGGGTCGTCGTCGGCATCGTCGACTCGGTGGGAGTCGGCGTGGCCGTCGGCGTCGGCGTCTGGCTGGTGGCACCGCCGCCGAAGACGGGCTCCGAGTTCTCGATGTCCATCGGCTCGGGGAACTTCACGAGCGGCATGCCCTCGACGGCCTGGGACATGTAGTCCTGCCAGATCCGCGAGGGGAACGACGAGCCGTGGATCTTCGGCTGCGCGCCCGTGCCGTACATGTCCTCGAACTTGCGGTCCTTCTTGGTGTCGTCGTCGTCGTAGCGGTACATGTCGATCGCCGTCGCCAGCTGCGCGGTGTAGCCCACGAACCAGGCCGACATGTTGGCGTCGGTCGTACCGGTCTTGCCGGCGACGTCACGGCCCGGGATGCGGGCCTTGGTGCCGGTGCCCTTCTCGACGACGTCGTGGAGCACGTCGGTGACCTGGCTGGCGATGGCCGGCGTGAAGGGCTGCTTGGTCGCCGCCTCGTGCTGCTTGATGACGACGCCCTCCTTCTTGACGCTCTCGACCGAGTAGGGGTCGTTCTGCTTGCCCCCGTTGGCGAAGGTCGAGTAGGCGCCGGCCATGCGGATCGCGCTCGGGCTGGAGATACCGAGGGAGAACGAGGGGACCTCGCCCTGGACGAGCGAGCTCTCCAGGAGGCCGGCCTCCTCGGCGGTCTGCCGGACCGTGCTGATGCCGATGTCCATGCCCAGCTGGACGTAGGGCGAGTTGGCGGAGTGGATCATCGCCTCGCGCAGCGAGATGTTGCCGTAGTCGTGGAACTCGTCATTCGTCTGCTTCCACTGCTCGCCCTTCTCGTTGACCCAGGTGTCCCCGTTGTACTTGCGGACGACCAGGCCGTTCTTGCCGGAGTAGCGGCTCTTGTCGGGGTCCACGAGCGTGCGGCTGGACTCGTCCTGCACCGAACCCAACTTCGGGTCCCGGACGCCGTACTTCATCGCGGCGGCGAGGACGAAGGGCTTGAACGTCGAACCGACCATGGCGCCGGTGGCGTCGGCGTTGTTGCTGAAGTGCTTGGTGGCGTCGGCGCCGCCGTAGAGGGCGACGATCTTCCCGGTCGCCGTGTCGACGGAGGCACCGCCGAACTGGACGTGCGTGTCGTCCTCGGGGCGCTTCTTCGGGTCGATGTGCTTGTCGATGATCTTCTGGACCGACTTCTCGAGCTTGGCGACCTTGTTCTTGTCGAAGGTCGTGAAGATCTCGTAGCCGCCGCGCTCCAGGTCCTGGACGCTGATGCCGAACTGGGTCTTGATGTTGGCGTTCGCGGTCCTGACCAGGTAGCCGATCTGACCGCCCAGGTTGGCGTTCTGGCCGGGCTTCGCGACCTTCGGGAAGGTGGTGTACTTCGCCCGCTCGGCGGCCGTGAGGTGGCCGTCCTTCTCCATCTCGTCGAGGATCCACTTCCACCGCTTGGTGGCCCGCTCGGTGTTCTTCTGAGCGGTGGCCTCGGAGTCGATCTCGGGGTAGCCGGCGGGGTCGTAGTACGTCGCACCCTTCAGCACCGCGGCGAGCAGCGCCGACTGGCTGGGGTCGAGGTCCTTGGCGTCCTTGTTGAAGTACGCGCGCGCCGCGGCCTGGATGCCGTAGGCGCCCCGCCCGTAGTACGAGGTGTTCAGGTAGCCCGCCATGATGTCGGGCTTCTCCACCTCGTTGCCGACCTTCATGGAGATGAAGAGTTCCTTCACCTTCCTGGTGACGGTCTGCGACTGGTCGTCGAGGCGGTTGTTCTTCACGTACTGCTGGGTGATGGTCGAGCCGCCCTGCGTCTCGCCGCCCTTGGCCATGTTCCACACGGCGCGCGCGATACCCATCGGGTCGACGCCCGAGTCGTCGCGGAACGTCTTGTTCTCCGCCGAGATCACCGCGTTCTGCATGGACGTCGGGATCTGCGCGATGGGAACGATCTGCCGGTTGGTGCCACTGCCCGTGGCGACCATGCGGGTCTTGTCGCTCCAGTAGTAGATGTTGTTCTGCGAGGTCGCGGTCTTGGCCTCGTCAGGGATCTCCACCTGCGAGTACGCGAACGCGGCCGCGCCCATCAGGCTCGCCGCGAAGAACAGGAACGTGCCCGTCACGAGCTTCCACGAGGGCATCCAGCGGCGCCAGCCGTACTTGCCGTACCTCGGGTAGTCGATCACCCGCTTCTTGCCGGGCGGAGGGCCGCCGGAGCCGCGCCCCGGCCCGCTTCCCCGACCGCCGCCGCCACCGCCACGACGGCCCCCGCCGGAACCACCGGGGCCGCCGGGACCGGTCTCGGCACCCTTACGGCGGCTGCCGCGCTGGGCGGCCCGGCGGGCCTCCGCGCGACCTCCGTAGGGACGCTCCTCCCCAGCGGAGGAAGGTGGCCCGTACGAGGCCGCAGGGGCTCCCGTACCGGCTTCATGGGCCGTGGCCGACCTGCGGCCCACCGGCTGCTGGGCAGCGCGCCGTGCCGCCGCGCGCCCACCCGTCGGCGGCTGCTGCGGCGGCATTTTGCGACGATGCTCGCTCATCGAACGACTACTCCTCGGGCAGGCGCGTACGCCTGGAAGCGGCAGTTGAGTTCCGGTCCCCCCGAAATGTGCACGTACGGCACCCCATCGGAGGCCCATCCGTACCGCAGCCGGTCACCCGCAGCACTGACGCCCCACGGCATCGCTCGGTTCCCGGTGGTCTGCATGCCGCACAGACTACGCACGGCCAAAACCCACGGAGACCCGGACTTCCACCCAAATCCGGCAAGTCGAACGCTGTGAATTGATGATGTGACGCCGGTCACGGCGGTCCCGCTTGTCGAGACAGTTCGGCCGTTCTATCGTGCTGATGTATCGAGTCGATACATCAGCACGGCATAAGGCCCACGGAAGCAGAGGAGGCGACGGATGAGCAGGCGCTCCGGCATCCTCGAGTTCGCCGTCCTCGGACTGCTCCGCGAGGCCCCGATGCACGGGTACGAGCTGCGCAAGCGCCTCAACACCTCGCTGGGCGTCTTCCGGGCGTTCAGCTACGGAACGCTGTACCCCTGCCTCAAGACGCTGGTCGCCAACGGCTGGTTGATCGAGGAACCGGGCAGCGCGCCCGAGGAGGCGCTCGCCGCTTCACTCGCAGGACGCCGAGCCAAGATCGTCTACCGGTTGACGCCGGCAGGTAAGGACCACTTCGAGGAGCTCCTCTCCCACACCGGCCCGGACGCCTGGGAGGACGAGCACTTCGCCGCCCGCTTCGCCTTCTTCGGTCAGACCGAACGCGAGGTGCGGATGCGGGTCCTGGAGGGTCGCCGCAGCCGGCTGGAAGAGCGCCTCGAGAAGATGCGCGCCTCCCTGGCCCGGACGCGTGAGCGCCTGGACGACTACACGCTTGAGCTGCAGCGCCACGGCATGGAGTCCGTGGAGCGCGAAGTGCGCTGGCTGAACGAGCTCATCGAGAGCGAGCGGGCAGGGCGGGATCAGCGATCCGGCTCCGACGCCCCCGCTCTGCACGACAACGATTCTGGAGAAACGGGCGGCCTGCCCCGGCACGGGGGCAGTACCCGGCCGGATCCGTCCGACGACACCGCAAAGTGAAACCCTGCGCACAGCAGGGCTTCCACGATCACACAGGGAGCAACCGGAATGGGTTCGGTTCGCGTAGCCATCGTCGGCGTGGGCAACTGCGCCGCCTCGCTGGTGCAGGGCGTCGAGTACTACAAGGACGCCGACCCGGCGGCCAAGGTGCCCGGCCTGATGCACGTCCAGTTCGGCGACTACCACGTCGGTGACGTCGAGTTCGTCGCCGCCTTCGACGTCGACGCGAAGAAGGTCGGCCTCGACCTCTCGGACGCCATCGGCGCCAGCGAGAACAACACCATCAAGATCTGTGACGTCCCGAGCAACGGCGTCACGGTCCAGCGCGGTCACACGCTCGACGGTCTCGGCAAGTACTACCGCCAGACCATCGAGGAGTCCGCCGAGGAGCCGGTCGACGTCGTCCAGATCCTCAAGGACCGTCAGGTCGACGTTCTCGTCTGCTACCTGCCCGTCGGCTCCGAGGCCGCTGCGAAGTTCTACGCGCAGTGCGCCATCGACGCGAAGGTCGCGTTCGTCAACGCTCTCCCGGTCTTCATCGCCGGCACCAAGGAGTGGGCGGACAAGTTCACCGAGGCGGGCGTCCCGATCGTCGGCGACGACATCAAGTCCCAGGTCGGCGCGACCATCACGCACCGCGTGATGGCGAAGCTGTTCGAGGACCGCGGTGTCCGTCTCGAGCGCACCATGCAGCTCAACGTCGGCGGCAACATGGACTTCAAGAACATGCTCGAGCGCGAGCGCCTGGAGTCCAAGAAGATCTCGAAGACGCAGGCCGTCACCTCGCAGATCCCCGACCGTGAGCTGGGCGAGAAGAACGTCCACATCGGCCCGTCGGACTACGTGGCCTGGCTGGACGACCGCAAGTGGGCGTACGTGCGCCTCGAGGGCCGCGCCTTCGGCGACGTCCCGCTGAACCTCGAGTACAAGCTCGAGGTGTGGGACTCCCCGAACTCCGCGGGTGTCATCATCGACGCCCTGCGCGCCGCGAAGATCGCCAAGGACCGGGGCATCGGCGGCCCGATCCTCTCCGCGTCCTCGTACTTCATGAAGTCCCCGCCGGTGCAGTACTTCGACGACGAGGCCCTGGCCAACGTCGAGAAGTTCATCAAGGGTGAGGTCGAGCGCTAAAGCGCCGCACGCTTGTCGATCGAGGGTCCCCGAGGCACTGCCCGGGGGCCCTCTTCGTATGTGAGTCTTGCTGCCATGTCCGTCGTACGTGATCTGCGCGTACTCCTGCGCCTGACGAACTTCCGCCGCCTGCTCGCCGTCCGGCTGCTCTCCCAGTGCGCCGACGGCGTCTACCAGGTGGCCCTGGCCACGTACGTCGTCTTCTCCCCCGAGAAGCAGACCTCCCCCGCCGCCATCGCGTCGGCCATGGCGGTCCTCCTCCTTCCCTACTCGCTCGTCGGGCCGTTCGCCGGCGTCCTCCTCGACCGGTGGCCCCGGCGCCAGGTCTTCCTGTACGGGAACCTGCTGCGCGCCCTGCTCGCCTGCGGGACCGCCGTCCTGATCCTCGCCTCCGTGCCCGACTGGCTCTTCTACGCCTCCGCGCTCTCGGTCACCGCCGTCAACCGTTTCGTCCTCGCGGGGCTCTCCGCCTCCTTGCCGCGTGTCGTCGACGACGAACGGCTGGTCGTGGCGAACTCGCTCTCCCCGACCGCCGGCACGCTCGCCGCGACCCTCGGTGGCGGCCTCGCCTTCGGCGTCCGACTGATCGCCGACGACTCCGACGCGGTCGTGGTGGCCTTCGGCGCCCTTCTCTACCTCTGCTCCGCCCTGGCGTCCCTGCGGATGCCCCGGGCGCTGCTGGGGCCCGACCCGCTCCTCGTCCCGCAGCGCCTCCGCTCCGCCGTCGCCTCCACCGCCCGCGGGCTGGCCGCCGGGCTGCGGCACCTCTCCGAGCGGCGCCCGGCGGCCCGGGCGCTCGTCGCGGTGGGCCTCATGCGCTTCTGTTACGGCGCCCTGCTCGTCACCGTGCTCATGCTCTGCCGCTACACCTGGAGCTCCACCGACGCCGAGGGGCTCGGCCTCCTGGGGATCGCCGTCGCCGCCTCCGGGGCGGGCTTCTTCGCCGCCGCCCTCCTCTCCCCCTGGGCGGTGGGGCGGTTCGGACCCTTCGGGTGGATGACCCTGTGCGCCGCGGCGGCCGCCGTCGTCGAGCCGGCCCTCGGCCTGACCTTCGCGCCGGTCCCCTTCCTCGTCGCGGCCTTCGTCCTGGGGCTCATCACCCAGGGAGCCAAGATCGCGACGGACACGGTGGTGCAGACCGCCGTGGACGACGCCTACCGGGGACGCGTCTTCTCCCTCTACGACGTGCTGTTCAACGTCGCCTTCGTGGGCGCGGCAGGGGTCGCCGCCCTGATGCTGCCACCGGACGGCCGTTCCGCACTTCTGGTCGTGCTGGTGGCTCTGATCTACGCGGCGATCGCGCTGGCCCTGCGGGGCGAACGCGCCGAGGGGTGATGTTTCACGTGAAACATCACCCCTCTCCCCGCACGGGCGGGGCGTTGTTTCACGTGAAACAACGCCCCGCCTCGGTCCTGCTCAGCCCTGCGCGGCCCACCACTCCTTGAGTGCGGCGACGGCCTGGTCGTGCTCCATGGGCCCGTTCTCCAGGCGAAGCTCCAGCAGGAACTTGTACGCCTGGCCGATGGCCGGTCCGGGGCCGATCCCGAGGATCTCCTGGATCTGGTTGCCGTCGAGGTCGGGGCGGATCGAGTCCAGCTCCTCCTGCTCCTGGAGCTGGGCGATGCGGTCCTCCAGGCCGTCGTAGGCACGGGAGAGCGCGCTCGCCTTGCGCTTGTTCCGCGTCGTGCAGTCCGAGCGGGTCAGCTTGTGCAGACGCGAGAGCATCGGACCGGCGTCCCGGACGTAGCGGCGCACGGCCGAGTCCGTCCACTCGCCCGTCCCGTAGCCGTGGAAGCGCAGGTGCAGCTCCACCAGCCGCGAGACGTCCTTGATCATCTCGTTGGAGTACTTCAGCGCCGTCATGCGCTTCTTGGTCATCTTCGCGCCCACCACCTCGTGGTGGTGGAAGGAGACACGGCCGTCGCTCTCGAAGCGACGGGTGCGCGGCTTCCCGATGTCGTGCAGCAGGGCGGCGAGACGCAGCACCAGGTCCGGGCCGTCCTCCTCCAGGTCGATCGCCTGGTCGAGCACGGTCAGCGAGTGCTCGTAGACGTCCTTGTGCCGGTGGTGCTCGTCACTCTCCAGCCGCAGCGACGGCAGCTCGGGCAGCACGTGGTCGGCGAGCCCGGTGTCCACGAGGAGGCCGAGGCCCTTGCGCGGGTGCGAGGAGAGCAGCAGCTTGTTGAGCTCGTCACGGACCCGCTCGGCGGAGACGATCTCGATCCGGCCGGACATCTCCGTCATCGCCGTGACGACCTCGGGAGCGACCTCGAAGTCCAGCTGGGCGGCGAAACGCGCGGCCCGCATCATCCGCAGGGGGTCGTCGGAGAACGACTCCTCGGGCGTGCCCGGGGTGCGCAGCATCCGGGCGGCGAGGTCCTCCAGGCCGCCGTGCGGGTCGATGAAGGTCTTCTCGGGGAGTGCCACGGCCATGGCGTTGACGGTGAAGTCGCGCCGGACGAGGTCCGCCTCGATGGAGTCGCCGTAGGAGACCTCGGGCTTGCGCGAGGTCCGGTCGTACGCCTCCGAGCGGTAGGTGGTGACCTCGATCTCGAAGCGCTGGTCGACGTCCCCGACGCGGGCGTCCTTCTGGCAGCCGACCGTCCCGAAGGCGATTCCGACCTCCCACACGGCGTCGGCCCACGGACGGACGATCTTCAGGACGTCCTCGGGGCGGGCGTCGGTGGTGAAGTCGAGGTCGTTGCCGAGCCGGCCGAGCAATGCGTCCCGGACCGAGCCACCGACCAGCGCGAGGCTGAACCCGGCATCCTGGAAGCGGCGGGCGAGGTCGTCGGCGACAGGGGACACACGCAGCAGTTCACTGACCGCGCGGCGTTGCACCTGGCTCAGTGCAGTCGGGGTGTCTTCGTTGGCGTTCGGCACAACAGAAAAGGGTACGTGCCCCGGATCGCCGCGACGTCCCCGTTTTCCCATGGGTGAAGATCGCCTGGAGCAGTCCCCGGCACTTGCTCCCAGCGTGCCTCGTTACCATGCCTGGACACAGCAACCGGGAACCATCCACACCACTGGCATCTCAGACAACGACGAGGACGGGCGAACGCGTGGCCGAGGCGGCAGACATCCAGGGAACCGGTGCCTCACCTGCCCGCCGATGGCTGCGGCGCACGATCACCGTGGCCTTCGGGGCGCCGCTCCTCGCCGGCCTGCTCCAGGCTCCGGGGGCCGCGTCGCCGGCCGTCGCGGCCGAGGACTCCACGGTCTCCAAGACCGTCGATGTGTCGCTCGACACTCTGGCACCGAGCGCGCCCGTCGAAGGTGACACCGTCACGGTCACCGGCACGGTGACCAACAAGAGCAAGAAGGCCGTCACCGACGCGACCGTGAATCTGCGGGTCGGGCCCAGGATGACGAGCCGCAGCGAGATCGAGCAGGTGTCGGGGCGCACCGGGTACCGGTCCGACAGCGACCCCGCGCCGCTCGAGGACGCCCCAACCGTCAAGATCCCCCGGCTGGCCGCCGGGCTCAGCGCGGACTTCTCGTTCTCCGTCCCGGTCGCCGACCTGGGGTTCGACGAGGCCGGCGTCTATCAGCTGGGCGTCTCCCTCACCGGCCAGACCCCCGACCAGGGGTACGACCGGGTCCTGGGCATCGAGCGGACCTTCCTGCCGTACCAGCCCGAGGCCGCCAAGAAGAAGACCCAGCTCACCTACCTGTGGCCGCTGATCTCCTCCGCCCACGTCTCGGCCGAGACCGCCACGGACGACCAGCAGACCCCGGTGTTCGAGGACGACGAGCTGGCCGAGGAGCTCCGTCCGGGCGGGCGCCTGGACCAGCTCGTCTCGCTCGGCAAGGACCTGCCGGTCACCTGGGTGATCGATCCTGACCTGCTGGCGACCGTCGACGCCATGGCGAACGGCTACCGCGTCAAGGACGGCGGCGCCCTGCACGTTCCCGGGAAGAACAAGGCCGTCGCCGAGCAGTGGCTGAACTCCCTGGAGCGGGCGATCCAGGGGCACAAGGTCGTCGCCCTGCCCTTCGCCGACCCCGACCTCGCCTCCCTCGCCCACCACGGCAAGGACGTCCCCGGCTCGCTGGGACACCTCCAGTCGGCGACCGACCTGGCGGGGATGACCGTCGAGACCGTGCTCCACGTGGAGGCGTCCACGGACTTCGCCTGGCCGGTCGACGGAGCCGTCGACCCCTCCATCGTGGCGGTCGCCACGTCGGCCGGCGCCGACAAGGTGATCGCCCGCAGCGACAGCGTCCGCGACGACCTCGCGTACACGCCCACGGCGGCCCGACCCCTGGGCGACGGCAGCACCACCGCCGTGGTGAGCGACGCGGTCCTCTCCACCGCCTTCGACGGGGACATGGTCCGCTCGGAGGGCTCGACGCTCGCCGTGCAGGAGTTCCTCGCCCAGTCGCTCGCGATCACCCTGGAGCAGCCGCAGGACCAGCGCAGCGTGGTGGTCGCCCCCCAGCGCATGCCGAGCGTCTCCCAGGCACAGGCCATGGCCACGGCGCTCCACGGCCTCTCCGGCAAGCGCTGGAGCGACCCCGTCGACCTCGTCGCCGCCGCGGCGGCCAAGCCCGACCCCGAGGCGTCCACGCGGGTGCCCAGCGCCTCCCGGTACCCGAAGAAGCTCCGCGCCCGGGAGCTGCCCGTCCAGGCGTTCCGCGACATGAAGACCACCCGCGACGAGCTGGACGACTTCAAGGTCATCCTGGAGCTGCCGGAGCGCGTCGTGACGCCGTTCGGCAACGCGATCGACCGCGAGATGTCGGTCTCCTGGCGCGGCGAGGCACGCGCGGCCGCGATCTACCGGACCGACGTCCTGGACTACCTGCAGACACTCACCAAGGGCGTCCAGCTGGTCGACAAGTCCGACCTCACGCTCTCCGGCCGCAGCGCGACGATCCCCGTGACCGTCCAGAACAAGCTGCTCCAGGGCGTGAACAACCTGGTGCTGCGCCTCACGTCCACCAACAAGAACCGGCTGACGGTCAACGGCGAAGGATTCGCCGAGCTCCCCGTGAAGATCAACGGCGGGCACAGCCAGTCGGTGAAGTTCACCGCCTCCGCCAACGTCAACGGCCAGGTGCCGATGATCGCCCAGCTCTACACCGAGGACGGCACCCCCTACGGGCAGCCGATGACCTTCACGGTGAAGGTCTCCGAGATCACCCCGACGGTCATGCTCGTGATCGCGGGAGGCGTCCTGCTCCTGGTCCTCGCCGGCGTCCGGATGTACAGCCAGCGCAAGCGGGTGGCAGCGCGGAACGCCGAGGCCGAAGCCGCGGAAGCGGACGAGACGACGGACACGGCGACGGACGAGGCGGCGGACGGGCCGACAGGGGACGAACCCTCCGAGGGTGAACCCGAGCAGCCGAGTGACCCGACACCGGACACCGCCTCCGAAAGCGGCGACCCGTCGGGCCCGGGTGAGAAAGTGGACCGTTGAGCGATGTCGTGGCCGGTCGGCCGGGGACGATGAGGTGGGGTAACCATGAACGCGCCGTACGACGGTGACCGCGGCCAGGGCGCGGGTAACACCGCGCCGGACGGTGGGACGCCCACGGCACCCGCCGGCTCCGGCCACCCTCCGGTGCCGCCGCCCGCGCCACAGGGCGCCCCGGGCCCCCAGGGCCACGACCCCTACGCGCAGAACCCGCAGGGCCACGCCGCCTACGGTCAGAACCCGCAGGGGCAGGACCCCTACGGGCAGAACCCGTACGCCCAGGACCCCTACGTCCAGGACGCCTTCGCGCACGACCCCTACCGGGCCCAGGACCTCTCCGCGCAGGACCCGGTGGGCGAGGCGCTCTACGACCGCGCCGCGCACCCGCCGCCCCCGCCCGGCACCTACCAGGAGCCCCAGGCGCTCTACCAGCAGCCCGTGGCGCCCCAGCACGCCCCGGACCCCCGGGTGTGGGCCCAGACGCCCGCTCCCGAGCCCGAGGGCCCGTCCCGGCACCTGCCGTACGGCGACGACGCCCGTACGGTCCAGTTCACCGGTGTCGACGACCTGGTGACCCGGGCCGGCGAGGAGGAGCCCGAGCCGGACGCCTTCGCCCACCTCTACCGGGACCAGCAGACGCCGGGCCAGGTACCGCCGCCCGCTCCGGAACCCGACCCCCTGCCCGCGCCGGCCCCGAAGAAGTCGGGCCGCGCCTCGGGGCTGCTGAAGTCGAGCGCCGTCATGGCGGCCGGCACCCTGGTCTCCCGGCTCACCGGATTCGTCCGCAGCCTGGTGATCACCGGTGCGCTCGGTGCGGCCCTGCTCGGTGACACCTTCACCATCGCCTACACCCTGCCGACGATGATCTACATCCTCACCGTCGGCGGTGGCCTCAACTCGGTCTTCGTCCCCCAGCTCGTCCGCTCGATGAAGAACGACGAGGACGGCGGCGACGCCTACGCCAACCGCCTGCTCACTCTCGTGATGGTGGCGCTCGGCCTGATCGTGGCCGTCGCCGTCTTCGCGGCACCGCTGCTCATCCGCCTGATGTCGAACACCATCGCCGACGACGCGGCGGCCAACAGCGTCGCCGTGACCTTCGCCCGCTACTGCCTGCCCACCATCTTCTTCATGGGCGTGCACGTGGTGATGGGTCAGATCCTCAACGCCCGGGGCAAGTTCGGCGCGATGATGTGGACCCCGGTCCTCAACAACATCGTCATGATCGTCACGTTCGGCCTGTTCATCTGGGTCTACGGCACCTCCGCCGAGTCCCACATGGGCGTGCAGACCATCCCGGACGAGGGCATCCGCCTGCTCGGCATCGGCACCCTCCTCGGCCTCGTGGTCCAGGCGCTGGCGATGATCCCGTACCTCCGCGAGACGGGCTTCCGCTTCCGGCCCCGCTTCGACTGGAAGGGCCACGGGCTCGGCAAGACGGTGAAGCTGGCCAAGTGGACCGTCCTCTTCGTCCTCGCCAACCAGGCGGGCGTCCTGGTGGTCACCCAGCTCGCCACCGCCGCCGGCGAGGCGTCCGGGAAGAACGGCGCGGGCTTCCTCGCCTACTCCAACGCCCAGCTCATCTGGGGCATGCCGCAGGCCATCATCACCGTCTCCGTCATGGCGGCGCTGCTGCCGCGCATCTCCCGGGCCGCCCACGACAACGACCCCGGGGCCGTCCGGGACGACATCTCCCAGGGCCTGCGCAACTCGGCCGTCGCGATCGTCCCGGTCTCCTTCGCCTTCCTGGCGCTCGGCGTCCCGATGTGCACCCTGCTCTACGCCTCCAGCGGCGTCGAGGCGGCCCAGGGCATGGGCTTCATCCTGATGGCCTTCGGCCTCGGTCTGATCCCCTACTCCGTCCAGTACGTCGTCCTCCGCGGCTTCTACGCCTACGAGGACACCCGGACGCCCTTCTACAACACGGTCATCGTCGCCGCCGTCAACGCGGCCGCCTCGGCCGTCTGCTACGTCGTCCTGCCCGCCCAGTGGGCCGTCGTGGGCATGGCCGCCTCCTACGGGCTCGCCTACGCCGTCGGTGTCGGCATCGCCTGGCGCCGCCTGCGCAACCGCCTCGGAGGCGACCTGGACGGCACCCACGTCCTGCGGACCTACGCACGCCTCTGCATGGCCTCCGTGCCCGCCGCGATCGTCTCCGGCGCCGTCGGTTTCGGCCTGTTGAAGCTGCTGGGCGAGGGTGCGCTCGGCTCCCTCGTCGCACTTCTGGTCGGCGGTGCGGTCCTTCTCGGAGTCTTCTTCGTCGCCGCGAAGCGCATGCGCATTACGGAGTTGAACACTCTGGTGGGTATGGTCCGCGGACGCCTCGGTCGCTGATTCGGCGGTCCCGCACAACCATCGGCGGGAACCGCGTGTCGTGCATAGCGTCGGACTGTGGGCACAATTGGCATGGCTGTTGGATGTGGCGCAACGGATGGGGAGGCAGGAACGACGGTGGCGGAACGTAGCACGGCTGCCGTCGACGTGGCCGACAACAGCGGTGACGACCCGCTGACCGCCAAGGCGGACACGGCCGCGACCGACGGGGTGGCGGAAGAGCAGAAGACGGCGGAGAAGTCCGCCGAGGCCACGGAGAACAAGGCGGTCGAACGGAAGAGCGGCGAACAGCCCTCCCTCACGGCACCCGAACTGCACAGCGGGCACAAGCTGGCGAGACGCTACCGGCTGGAGGAGTGCGTCACCCGTTTGGACGGCTTCAGCAGTTGGCGTGCCGTCGACGAGAAACTCCGGCGTGCCGTCGGGGTCCACCTGCTGCCCGCCGACCATCCCAGGGCCCGCTCGGTCCTGGCCGCGGCCCGCTCCTCGGCCCTGCTCGGCGACCCCCGGTTCGTCCAGGTCCTCGACGCCGTCGAGGAGAACGACCTCGTGTACGTGGTGCACGAGTGGCTGCCCGACTCCACCGAACTGACCGCGCTGCTCGCGTCCGGCCCTCTGGAGCCGCACGACGCCTACCAGCTCGTCACGCAGGTCTCCCAGGCGATGGCGGCCGCCCACCGCGAGGGCCTCGCCCACCTCCGTCTCACCCCGAGCGCGGTGCTGCGCAGCTCCACCGGCCAGTACCGGATTCGCGGCCTGGCCGTGAACGCCGCCCTGCGCGGCATCACCGCCGAGCGTCCCCAGCGCAGCGACACCGAGGCCATCGGCGCCCTGCTGTACGCCGCGCTGACCCAGCGCTGGCCGTACGACAGCGACGCCCACGGACTCTCCGGGCTTCCCAAGGACGTCGGCCTGCTCCCGCCCGACCAGGTCCGTGCCGGCGTGCACCGCGGGCTCTCCGAGATCGCCATGCGCGCCCTCGCCAACGACGGGGCCACCGCCTCGCGGCAGGAACCGCCGTGCACGACCCCGGACGAGCTGGCCAAGGCCGTCGCCGCGATGCCCCGCGTCAAGCCGCCGGAGCCGGAGTACACCGCCCCGCCGGAGTACCAGCGCACGACCTATCAGCAGGGCACGTACGGACGGCCCCAGCCGCGTCCGGCCGCGACCCAGCCGGTGGTCATCCCGCCGCCGCCGCTCCAGAGCCGTACCGGGCGGGCGCTGAAGTGGGCCGTGTCGGCCCTCCTGATCGCCGCCCTGGGACTCGGAAGCTGGCAGATCGCGGACCGGCTCCTCGGCCAGGACAACTCCAACAAGAACCCGGTCCCGACCCCCACGGTCGACGACGAGAAGCCCGAGCCCCCGAAGCCGCTCACCATCCGGTCGGCGGAGGAGTACGCCCCGGACGGCAATCCGCAGAACGCTTCCGGGGTGGGCGACACGTACGACAGCGACAGCTCCTCGTACTGGCGCACCAAGACCTTCAGGGCCGGCCCCGTCCTCGCTCCCTACAAGCAGGGCGTCGGCATCGTCTACGACCTGGGGAGCGAGCAGAACGTCTCGTCCGCCTCCATAGCGTTCCGCTACGGAGGCCCGCAGACCGCGGTCACCCTCTATGCGACGGACTCGCTGACCCCCTCCGGGGGCGTGGAGTCCATGAAGAAGATCGCCACGGCGGAGACCTCCGGCTCGTCGGCGAAGCCGGAGACCACGCCCCCGGTGAAGACCCGGTACGTGCTCCTGTGGCTGACCTCCGTGCCGTACTCGGGCGGTGACGAGTACTTCGGAGCCGGCTACAAGCAGGCGATCACGAACGTCTCCTTCGAGGGAACCGCCCCGTAACCGCGGAGCGACACCTTCCATGAGCGCCGAGCCCAGCTCGGCGCTCATTTACTTACGGGCACGGACCGGATTGAATTGCCTGCACGGCTGCCGAACGAGGAGGGGACCCGTGGCGCCTGCGGCTGACGACCCCCGGACGGCGACGGACGAGGAACTCCTCGCGAGCCACGTCGCCGGGGACCCCGACGCCTTCGGTGAGCTCGTACGCCGTCACCGCGACCGACTGTGGGCGGTGGCCCTGCGGACCCTGGGGGACCGCGAGGAAGCCGCTGACGCCGTCCAGGACGCCCTGATCTCGGCCTTCCGGGCCGCCCATACCTTCCGAGGCCAGTCGGCCGTCACGACATGGCTGCACCGCATCACCGTGAACGCCTGTCTCGACCGGGCTCGCAAGGCCGCTTCCCGCCGTACGTCCCCCGTCGACGACGCCGACCGCTTCGAACAGCTCCTCGGCACCCACGAATCGGCCGAGGCTCCCGTCGAGCGCCAGGACCTCCACCGCCAGGTGCTGGCCGCACTCGCCAACATCCCGGCCGACCAACGGGCCGCGCTCGTCCTCGTCGACATGCAGGGTTACCCCGTCGCGGAGGCCGCCCGTATCCTCGGCGTCCCGACCGGCACCGTGAAGAGCCGCTGCGCACGCGGGCGGTCCCGCCTCCTGCCGATGGTCACTCATCTGCGCGCCGACACCGTGGGTAACGAGGCCGCCGAAGGGGGAAGGAACCGGACGCCGGGGACATCCGTCCCACCGGTGCCGGGGCCGACGGACACCGGACCGACTGATCCAGCTGCTGTGAAGGGCGGAGGTGGGCGCACGTGACTTCCACGGCCGGCAGGGCCGACACCACACAGCACCCGGACGTATCGGAGATCTCCGATCTGACCGAGGGGCTGCTCTCACCCACCCGGTCCTCCGCCGTGCGTCGGCACGTGGACGGCTGCCCTCTCTGCGCGGACGTCCTGTCCTCCCTGGAGGAGATCCGGGGCCTGCTGGGGACCCTTCCCGGTCCACCCCGCATGCCGGCGGAGATCGCCGGCCGCATCGACGCCGCACTCGCCGCGGAAGCCCTCCTCAACTCCACCTCGCCCGAGAGCGAAGCCGCTGTTTCACGTGAAACATCGCACCGCTCCACCGACGCCGAGGCCCCGGCCCGCGCACCCTCCAGGGCCCAGGACCGTCCTGCCGGCAGTTCTCGCGCCGCGACCGGCCCCGGACGGCCGACGGGCAGGCCGCGCCGCCGCAGGATCGCTCTGCTCTCCACCCTCGGGGCCGCCTTCGGCGCTGTGATCCTGGGCACGAGCCTCTATCTGAGCCAGACGGGAAACCTGACCGCCGGAGACAGCGCAGCCGACACCAAGAAAGCCGACGCCTCCGCCGCGACAGCACTCGGCGGCTTCTCCGGAGCTCCCGTCGAAGAGCGGGTCCACGCCCTCCTCGCCGCCCCGGGGACGGCCAGGACCCCCCAGGGGGTCAGCCCCGAATCGATGTCCGCCGAGACCACCCCCACGGCTCCCCAGCGCAACAGGGACGGTGCCGTCCCCGGCTGTGTCCTGGCCGGCACCGGTCGTACCGATGCCGTGCTCGGACAGGAACGGGGCGACTACCAAGGCATGCCCGCCTATCTGGTGGTGCTGCCGGACCCGTCCGACAGCACGAGGGTCCAGGCATTCGTCCTCGACGCCTCCTGCGCCGACCGGAGCGCGGACGGCGGCAAGGCCGTCGCCGAGGTCCTGCTCCAGGAGACCTACCCCCGCTCCTGACGTCTTCCCGCCTCGTCTCCTCGCACGCCTACGGAGCCGCGCGGCGGTCTCGGGAATGCTCGCCCCTTAGGATCCGTTGGGTGGGGTGAGAGCGACCGAGGCAACCGCCCCCGTAGGCAGTGGCAGTCTGCAGAGACGAGGAAGAAACCCGTGAGCGACGTCCGTAACGTGATCATCATCGGCTCCGGGCCCGCGGGGTACACCGCAGCGCTCTACACGGCCCGAGCGTCGCTGAACCCTCTGGTCTTCGAGGGTGCCGTCACCGCCGGTGGCGCCCTGATGAACACGACCGAGGTCGAGAACTTCCCCGGCTTCCGTGACGGCATCATGGGGCCCGACCTCATGGACAACATGCGCGCCCAGGCGGAGCGCTTCGGTGCCGAGCTGGTTCCCGACGACATCGTCGCCGTGGATCTGACCGGTGAGATCAAGACCGTCACCGACACCGCCGGCACCGTGCACCGCGCCAAGGCCGTGATCGTCACCACCGGCTCCCAGCACCGCAAGCTCGGCCTCCCCAACGAGGACACGCTCTCCGGCCGCGGTGTCTCCTGGTGCGCGACCTGCGACGGGTTCTTCTTCAAGGACCAGGACATCGCCGTCGTCGGCGGTGGCGACACCGCGATCGAGGAGGCGACCTTCCTCTCGCGCTTCGCCAAGTCCGTCACGATCGTCCACCGCCGCGACACCCTGCGTGCCTCGAAGGCCATGCAGGAGCGTGCCTTCGCCGACCCGAAGATCTCCTTCGCCTGGGACAGCGAGGTCACCGAGATCCACGGCGAGCAGAAGCTCAGCGGTCTGACCCTGCGCGACACCAAGACCGGTGAGACCCGCCAGCTCCCCGTCACCGGCCTCTTCATCGCCGTCGGTCACGACCCGCGCACCGAGCTCTTCAAGGGCCAGCTGGAGCTCGACGAGGAGGGCTACCTCAAGGTCGCCGCTCCGTCGACCCGCACCAACCTCACGGGTGTCTTCGGCGCCGGCGACGTCGTCGACCACACCTACCGTCAGGCCATCACGGCTGCCGGCACCGGCTGCTCCGCCGCTCTCGACGCCGAGCGGTTCCTCTCCGCTCTGGCCGACAGCGAGAAGCTGGCCGAGACCCCCGCGGTCTGATCCACCCCGCTCCCCACCCCACACCCCGCGAGATCAAGGAGGCCGCTGTGGCCCTCAAGACTGTGACCGACGCTTCCTTCGAAGAGGACGTCCTCAAGAGCGACAAGCCCGTCCTGGTGGACTTCTGGGCCGCCTGGTGCGGACCGTGCCGCCAGATCGCCCCGTCGCTGGAGGCCATCGCCGCCGAGCACGGCGAGATCGAGGTCGTGAAGCTGAACATCGACGAGAACCCGGCCACGGCTGCCAAGTACGGCGTCATGTCCATCCCGACGCTGAACGTCTACCAGGGCGGCGAGGTCGTGAAGACCATCGTCGGCGCCAAGCCGAAGGCCGCGATCCTGCGCGACCTCGAGGGCTTCGTCGAGCCCACCAAGGCGTGATGATCTCTCGCTGTTTCACGTGAAACAGCGACACGCAGTACAGCGAAGGCCCGTCCCTGAGGGGGCGGGCCTTTCCGTTTCCCGGACGGCTGCTCCGTTTCCCGGAATGCTTCTCCGTGCCTCGTCAGAGAGGCCGCAGAACGGGTTCCTTCTGCACGGCGCCGAGGAGGCGGTCCAGAGCCATCTCGACGTCCTCCTTCCAGGAGAGCGTCGTCCTCAGCTCCAGGCGCAGGCGCGGGAAGGCATGGTGGGGCCGGACGGTCTTGAAGCCCACGGCGAGCAGATGGTCGGCGGGCAGCACACACGTCGGTTCCTTCCAGCGGGCGTCACCGAATGCCTCGATCGCCTTGAAGCCCCGCCGCATCACGTCCTTGGCGACCGTCTGCACGACCACCCGGCCCAGCCCCTGGCCCTGGTAGCCGGGCATGATCCACGCCGTCATCAGCTGAACGGCGTCCGCTGCCACGGGGCTCGTCGGGAAGGCCGTGGACCGGGGCACATAGGCCGGGGGAGCGTAGAGCACATAGCCGACCGGTACCTCGTCGACGTAGACGACCCGGCCGCAGGAACCCCACTCCAGCAGGACGGCGGAGATCCAGGCTTCCTTCTCCGGCTCGGAGCGCCCCGCCTTGACCGCCGCTTCCCCGCTGACCGGGTCGAGTTCCCAGAAGACGCAGGAGCGGCACCGCTTGGGAAGATCCGGAAGGTTGTCCAGCGTGAGCGGTACCAGCCGACGCCCCACGGCTTCTCCTCGCTTCCCTCGCCCTTGAGCACGGACACGCCTCTCGGAATCGTATCCATCGGGCGATCAGGGCGACACCGCTCACCGGCAAAGGGCGGACCGCGTTCCGGTGAAGACCGGAGCACGGCCCGCCCTCTGCGGAGTCGTGGAGCGTGTGGCCTCAGCCCTGCTCGTCCTGCTCGCCGCTCCTGGACTCCATGACCCGTCCCTCGCCGGGAGCCAGGGTCGAGAGGATCCGTTCCAGGTCGTCCATCGAGGCGAACTCGACGACGATCTTGCCCTTCTTCTGCCCCAGGTCGACCTTCACCCGGGTCTCGAAGCGGTCCGAGAGCCGGGAGGCGAGGTCCGTCAGCGCGGGCGACACGCGGGCACCCGCACGGGGACCCTTGGGCTTGACCGGTGCCCCGGGCTCGGAGCCCATCAGCGTGACGATCTCCTCGACGGACCGCACCGAGAGCCCCTCGGCCACGATCCGGTACGCCAGCTTGTCCTGGGCCTCCGGGTCCTCGACACCCAGCAGGGCGCGAGCGTGACCGGCGGAGATCACCCCGGCGGCGACCCGGCTCTGGACCGGCGGGGAGAGCCGCAGCAGCCGGAGCGTGTTGGAGACCTGCGGACGCGAGCGTCCGATCCGGTCCGCCAGCTGGTCATGGGTGCAGTTGAAGTCCTTGAGGAGCTGGTCGTAGGCCGCGGCCTCTTCCAGCGGGTTCAGCTGGGCCCGGTGGAGGTTCTCCAGGAGCGCGTCCAGGAGCAGCTTCTCGTCATCGGTGTGCCGGACGATCGCCGGGATGCGCTCCAGGCCGGCCTCACGGCAGGCGCGCCAGCGCCGCTCACCCATGATGAGCTCGTAGCGCTCGGCACCCGCCTGGCGCACGACCACGGGCTGGAGGAGGCCGACCTCCTTGATGGAGGCGACCAGCTCGGCGAGGGCATCCTCGTCGAAGACCTCACGCGGCTGACGCGGGTTGGGCGTGATCGCGTCGAGCGGCAGCTCCGCGAAGTGGGCGCCGGCGGGCGACTCCGGAACGGTGGCCGCCTCGGGCTCGCTCCACGACACCACCGAGTCGGGGGACTGGGGGCTCTGCGGCAGGGTCGCCAGCTTCGCGGCTGCCACGCCGCGCTCCGTCGTCAGCACGGGCGCACCGGGAGAGGACGCGCCTGTCCCGACACCGACCGGTGCCTGCCGCTCCTGGGGAGCCGTAGGGATCAGCGAACCGAGCCCACGCCCCAATCCCCTGCGTCGCTCACTCACTGGATCCCCTCCGACATGCTGCGCTGGTTGTTCTGGTGCCCGACATGGGCGTGCTGGGGGTCGTAATAGACGGCGGCCCCCCGCAGGGCGATCTCACGGGCCGCTTCGAGGTACGACAGGGCACCGCTGGAGCCCGGATCGTAGGTGAGGACCGTCTGGCCGTAGCTCGGAGCCTCGGAGATGCGGACGGAGCGGGGAATGCTGGTCCGCAGCACCTCTTCGCTGAAGTGGGTGCGCACCTCGTCGGCGACCTGGGAGGCGAGCCTCGTCCGGCCGTCGTACATGGTGAGCAGGATCGTCGAGACATGGAGCTCGGGGTTGAGGTGCCCGCGCACCAGGTCGACGTTCCGCAGGAGCTGGCCCAGCCCCTCCAGCGCGTAGTACTCGCACTGGATCGGGATCAGCACCTCGGCGCCCGCCACCATGGCGTTCACCGTGAGCAGCCCGAGGGAGGGCGGGCAGTCGATCAGGATGTAGTCGAGCGGCTGCTCGTACGCCTGGATCGCTCGCTGAAGACGACTCTCACGGGCCACCAGCGACACGAGCTCGATCTCCGCACCGGCGAGATCGATCGTGGCCGGGGCGCAGAAGAGCCCCTCGACCTCCAGAACGGGCTGCACCACGTCGGAGAGCGGCTTGCTGTCGACCAGGACGTCGTAGATCGAGGGGACCTCGGCGTGGTGGTCGATGCCGAGCGCCGTGGAGGCGTTGCCCTGCGGGTCCAGGTCGATGACCAGCACCCGGGCCCCGTGCAGGGCGAGAGACGCGGCAAGGTTGACCGTCGTGGTCGTCTTGCCCACGCCGCCCTTCTGATTGGCGACCACCATCACGCGCGTCTGAGCCGGTCGGGGAAGCCCCTCACCGGCACGACCCAGGGCCTCTACTGCCAGTTGGGCAGCACGACCAATGGGGGTGTCGTCCATCGGGGGCGGTGTTTCACGTGAAACATCCTCCCCCACCGATTCGGTTCGGGGACCGGGGACCGGGTCGGTCATCGGTCCCGCGATGTTGGCGTCGGACCGCAAGGATTCACTCTCCTCGGCTTCAGGCTCGCGATGAGCAGAGCCTGCCATGCTTTCGGGGTCGTGAACCAGCGAGGCCGGTGGTTCTGTGGGTGAATCCACCTCTGTGGACAACTCCGTAACCCTCGCGAGTGGCTTCACGCGGGGTCTACGGTCCCGGGGCGCGGCAGCCGCGCGACCGCGGCTGATGATCCCCTGCAGCAGTGAGCGACGTTTCACGTGAAACACCATGCCCCTGCCGCACGGCCGGGACCGCTCGACACTCCGAAATGGTACGTATGCGACGTTCAGCGTCGCCGGCGGGTCTTGCTCGTCCGGGCGGCCTTGGCTCGCTTGGCCGCGAAGCGCACACCGCCCGGGCTCTCCCCGACCTCCACCCGGACGACCGTGGTCTGAGGATCGACGATACCCTCGCCGACCTGCAGCACCGAGGTCTCCACCACACCGAGCCGGGAGAGCGCGGCGCGAGCACCGTTGATCTCCTCCTCGGCGGTGTCGCCCTTGAGCGCCAGCATCTCGCCGTACGGGCGCAGCAGGGGAACGCCCCAGCCGGCCAGCCGGTCGAGCGGCGCCACCGCGCGGGCGGTCACCACGTGCACCGGCGTGATCTTGCCGAGCATCTCCTCGGCACGCCCCCGGACCACGGTCACATGATCGAGGCCGAGCAGCTCGACGACTTCCTGGAGGAAGTTCGTCCGGCGAAGGAGCGGCTCCAGGAGCGTGATCTTCAGGTCGCGCCGGACCAGGGCCAGCGGGATGCCGGGAAGGCCGGCGCCCGAGCCCACGTCGCAGACCGTGACGCCCTCGGGGACGGCTTCCGAGAGGACGGCACAGTTCAGCAGGTGGCGTTCCCACAGTCGCGGGACCTCACGCGGGCCGATCAGACCGCGCTTCACACCCGCGTCCGCGAGGAGCTCCGCGTACCGCACGGCCTCCGGGAAGTACTCACCGAAGACTGTCCGCGCCTGCTCCGGCGCCTCGGGGAGCTCCGCTGCCTCCGTCACGGGAACCGTCCTTCCGTACCGTGCGCATCGCGTGCGCGCGCACTGTGGTGGCTGACTATCAGGCTGACAAAGATCGGCCCCGCCTGCGAACAGACGGGGCCGAGACTACGTGAGGGTTCAGGCCGGGAGCACGACGACGAAGCGCTGCGGCTCCTCGCCCTCGGACTCGCTGCGCAGACCGGCGGCGGCGATCGCGTCGTGGACGACCTTGCGCTCGAACGGCGTCATCGGGTCGAGCTTGACCGGCTGACCCGAGGACTTCACCTCGTCCGCCGCCTTGGCGCCGAGCTCGGCGAGCTCGGAGCGCTTCTTGGCGCGGAAGCCGGCGATGTCGAGCATCAGTCGGCTGCGGTCACCCGTCTCCCGGTGCACGGCCAGGCGGGTCAGCTCCTGCAGAGCCTCCAGGACCTCACCGTCGCGACCCACGAGCTTCTGCAGCTCACGGCTGCTGGAGTCGCTGATGATCGAGACCGCGGCCCGGTCCGCCTCGACGTCCATGTCGATGTCGCCGTCGAGGTCGGCGATGTCGAGCAGACCCTCGAGGTAGTCGGCCGCGATCTCACCCTCCTGCTCCAGGCGGGTCAGGGTGTCGCCACCCTCGGCGGCGGCGGAGGTGGTGCCTTCCGTCACGGATGGACTCCTTCTTGCTTCGTGGAGGCTTACTTCTTGGACGACGGGTGCTTGGGCCGCTGCTGGCCCTTGCGCTGACCGGTGGACTTGCCCTGACGGGAGTTTCCGGAGTTGGCACGGCTCGGACGGGCGGGCTTGTCGCCCTGAGCGTCGTCCTTGGCCTCGGCCTTCGCGCCGGTCTCGGCCGGACCCTGAGGCTTCTTCTCGAGCGAGGGGGCCGACTGCTCGGCGGCGGGCTCGGAGACTTCCTCGGTGTCCTTGTGCGCGGATGCCTGACGCTGCGCCTTGGTCTGGCGCTTGGGCTGCTGGCGACGTGCCGTGGCACCGCCCTCGGCCTCGGCCTCGATCGTGTCGCTCTTGATCACGGTGCCGTCGGCCTGAGCCGCGAAGCCGGCCTTGGCCAGACCCGTGAAGAAGCGGCGCTCGTTCTCGTTGCGGTCGCTGCCCTTGGCGACGATCACCTTGACGATGTTCTTGCGCCGACGGCCGCGGACCTCACCGTGCTGCGTGATGCCCTTCAGAAGCCGCTGGAGGTAGGAGTCCTGCGCCTTGCTGCCCGGGGTCGGGTTCTGGTTGATCACGTACATCTGCTGGCCCATGGTCCACACGTTGGTGGTCAGCCAGTAGACGAGGACACCGACGGGGAAGTTGATGCCCATGACGGCGAAGATCACCGGGAAGATGTACATGAGCATCTTCTGCTGCTGCATGTACGGGGTCTTCACCGAGAGGTCGACGTTCTTCATCATCAGCTGGCGCTGGGTGAAGAACTGCGAGGCCGACATCATGATGATCATGACCGCGGTGACGATGCGGACCGAGGTCAGCGAGGCGTCGAGAGCGGCGACCTCGGCGGCCGAGTCGGTGAACTTCGACGCGAGCGGGGCACCGAAGATGTGGGCCTGACGGGCGCTGGCGAGCAGCGGGCCGTCGATGACACCGATCTCCTTGCCCGAGGCGATCGCGGAGAGCACGTGGTACAACGCGAAGAAGAACGGCGACTGCGCCAGGATGGGAAGGCACGAGGAGAGCGGGTTGGTGCCCGTCTCCTTGTACAGCTTCATCATCTCTTCGGACTGACGCTGCTTGTCGCTCTTGTACCGCTCCTGGATCGCCTTCATCTTCGGCTGGAGCGCCTGCATGTTCCGCGTCGACTTGATCTGCTTGACGAAAAGCGGGATCAGGCAGATGCGGATCAGCACCACGAGAGACACGATGGACAGGCCCCAGGCCCAGCCCGTGTCAGGGCCGAAGATCGCCCCGTACACCTTGTGGAACTGGACGATGACCCAGGAAACGGGCCAGGTGATGAAGCTGAACAGACTGGCAATCGTGTCCACTAATCAGGCTCCTTGAGCATTGGGCGAAGTCTCTGCGGCCGGGCTCGTCTCGGCGGTGGACCCGCCCTTGTCGCCACGCAGCGCGTTCCTCAGCATTTCGTGCCAGCGAGGGCGCTTGCGCGGGGGGACATGGTCCACACCGCCGGGCGACCACGGATTGCACCGGAGGATGCGCCAGGCGGTCAGGGCCGTGCCCTTGATCGCGCCATGCCGGTCGATGGCCGTGAATCCATAGTGGGAACACGACGGGTAGTACCGGCAGACGGGCCCGAGAAGCGGGCTGATCGTCCACTGGTACAGCTTGATGAGAGCCAGCAGCGGGTACTTCATCGCGTGCCCCCTCCCAGCAGCCGCTGAAGAGCGGCGTCCAGGTCTCGGGCCAGCTGTGCGTGGTCGGCGTCGCCGGCTCCGGGCAACGCCCGTACGACCACCAGGCTACCGGGGGGAAGCTCGGCGAGTCGGTCGCGGACGAGGTGACGCAGGCGACGCTTCACCTTGTTGCGGACGACCGCAACGCCCACGGCCTTGCTCACGACGAAACCCGCACGCGACGGGGGAGCGCTCTCCCCAGGCGCGTGCGGGTCCGTTGCACCGCTGCGTAGGTGGACGACGAGGAGCGGGCGACCGGCCCGGCGACCTCGGCGTACCGCGGTTGCGAAGTCCTCGCGCCGCCTCAGCCGATTCTCGGTAGGCAGCACGTCATGACCTGTTTAAGTGGATCAGGCGGACAGGCTCGCGCGACCCTTGCCACGGCGGTTCGCCAGGATGGCGCGGCCGGCACGGGTGCGCATGCGCAGGCGGAAGCCGTGGGTCTTCGCGCGACGACGGTTGTTCGGCTGGAAGGTGCGCTTGCTCACTCGGGGGCTCCAGAAATGATTCGGGTGTTGGCGGGACATCGCCTGGCTGTCACCGTGCGCCCACGAGTAGCTCGTATTCGCTCGAGTGCACCGCTTCGCGACCACAGATCGTGATCTTCGCCCATCGGAGGCAGGCGGCAGCAGCCATCGACAACTCGACCTGGTTACGGTACGCGCGGCTACGCCATCCGGTCAAACCGACCTGTCGCCGGCCTCCATTGTGCACAGGCTGTGGACAACAACTTGAACCACGTCAGGCGGCGCGACTACCGTGGTTGGACTCCACAATCTTTTCCGTTCTGTCCTCTCCTGTCCTCCCGGACCCGTCCTCACGGACTTCGACCCACCGTCCCCGACAACCACACCATCGTGGGGACCTGCGAGAAAGCGTGCCCTGTGGCTGACGTACCTGCCGATCTTGCCGCAGTGTGGCCACGGGTCCTCGAGCATCTTCTCGCCGAGGGCCAGCAGGGGATCGAGTCCAAGGACAAGCAGTGGATCGAGCGCTGCCAGCCGCTCGCCCTGGTCGCGGACACCGCGCTCCTCGCGGTGCCGAACGAGTGGGGCAAGCGCGTCCTGGAGGGCCGGCTCGCCCCGCTGATCAGCGAGACCCTCAGCCGTGAGTGCGGCCGCCCGATCCGCATCGCGATCACGGTCGACGACTCCGTGGGCGAGCCGACTCCGCCGGCGCCCCCGGCACAGCAGCCGCAGCAGCCCCGCTACGACGAGCGCGCCCGGCCCGAGCCGTACGAGAAGTACGACGGCTACGGCCACCGGCCGATGCCCGACGACGGGCTGCCCACCGCGCGCCCCGCCTACCCCGACTACGGGCAGCAGCGCCCCGACCCCGGCGCCTGGCCGCGCACGCAGGAGGACCTCTCCTGGCAGCAGCCGCGCCTCGGCGGTTACCAGGAGCGCGCCCCCTACACGGGCCCGGACCAGTCGCGGCAGCCCCGCTACGACGAGCCGGCCCGCGGCTACGAGCAGCAGCAGCGGCCCGAGCGCGCCGAGCTGCCCGACCCGCAGGGCCACGGCTCCCGTCCCGGCTCCCGGCCGGGCGGCGGTCCGGTCCCCGGTCCCCCGGGAGGCCACGGCGGGTCGTCCGGGCAGGGCGGCGCGGCCGGTGCTCCGGGCGAGCAGCACGCTCGGCTCAATCCCAAGTACCTCTTCGACACCTTCGTCATCGGTTCCTCGAACCGCTTCGCGCACGCGGCCGCGGTCGCGGTGGCCGAGGCGCCGGCCAAGGCGTACAACCCGCTCTTCATCTACGGGGAGTCGGGTCTCGGCAAGACCCACCTGCTGCACGCGATCGGGCACTACGCGCGGAGCCTCTATCCCGGCACGCGCGTGCGGTACGTGAGCTCCGAGGAGTTCACCAACGAGTTCATCAACTCGATCCGCGACGGCAAGGGCGACGCCTTCCGCAAGCGCTACCGCGACGTGGACATCCTGCTCGTCGACGACATCCAGTTCCTGGCGAGCAAGGAGTCGACGCAGGAGGAGTTCTTCCACACCTTCAACACCCTGCACAACGCGAACAAGCAGATCGTGCTCTCCTCCGACCGGCCGCCCAAGCAACTGGTGACGCTGGAGGACCGGCTCCGCAACCGCTTCGAGTGGGGTCTGACCACCGACGTCCAGCCCCCGGAGCTGGAGACCCGCATCGCGATCCTCCGCAAGAAGGCGGTGCAGGAGCAGCTCAACGCCCCGCCGGAGGTCCTGGAGTTCATCGCCTCGCGGATCTCGCGGAACATCCGTGAGCTGGAGGGCGCGCTGATCCGGGTGACGGCCTTCGCGAGCCTCAACCGCCAGCCGGTGGACCTGGGGCTCACCGAGATCGTCCTCAAGGACCTGATCCCCGGCGGCGAGGACAGCTCGCCGGAGATCACCGCGCCCGCGATCATGGCGGCCACGGCGGACTACTTCGGGCTGACGGTGGAGGACCTCTGCGGATCCTCGCGCAGCCGGGTCCTGGTGACGGCGCGGCAGATCGCCATGTACCTGTGCCGCGAGCTCACGGACCTCTCGCTGCCGAAGATCGGCGCGCAGTTCGGCGGCCGCGACCACACGACGGTGATGCACGCGGACCGGAAGATCCGGGCCCTGATGGCGGAGCGCCGCTCCATCTACAACCAGGTCACCGAGCTCACCAACCGCATCAAGAACGGCTGACACAGGGCAGCGGCGACGGCCTGCACGGCTCCGAAGGGCGCCCCGGGACACCTCCCGGGGCGCCCTTCGGCGTTTCCCCGGGCCCGGTCTCCGGCGTCTCCAGGAGGCGTCCTGCGGAGGCCGACGAGGGGCCGGACGGGGCTGCCACGGGCCGGGAAAGTGCCGGAAACGAGCGGTCGACGAGCCGGCGACGAGCCCGGAACGAGCGGGGGACGAGCGCCCGCTGTTCGATTACTCCGTTCCGGTGGCAGGTTCTCCACAGATTGGGGGATGATCTCCCGTCCACAGGGTGGGGACTGTCGAGTTATCCGGATCGTGTCCACAGGCCGACCTGTTGACAGATCATCACCCCAGGTCAGGACCCTGTGGAATTGTTGGCAAACGATCTCCACAGCCTGTGGACGAATCCTTCGTCCACAGGGAGCCCTGAACGTTGTCCACTGGCAACCCACAGGGGGCGGCCGGTTGCCCACAGCTTCTCCACACCGCTGTCCACTGTTCGGCAACAAAACACCCCCGCTCACCGGCCCGAGTGAAAGCGGTCACACCAAGGGAGACGTTTGGGCTGTGGGGAACGTGGGGAAAGCTGGGGACAGCGCTGGGGAGAACTCCCTGTGCCCTGTGCATGGGGTGTGCAGAACTTTCGTATGTCCACAGAGACCCCTGGTTTTCCACGGGGTCCACCCACAGGGTCGGTGGACAAAAAACTGGGCCTGACCTGCAGAAACGACGTTATCCACGGTTTCCACAGGCCCTACTACTACTCCCACTTAGAGTTAGCTAGGAATCCGCTTCGAAGTGGGACCTGTGCACAACTCGGCGCCGGAGCTCCGACGCGCTCTTGTCGCGACTTGACCCCGAGCAGCACCGAGTGTCGGCGGCGTACGTCAGACTGGTTCCCGCAGTCGACGAAGAGCCAGCAACAAGCAGGAGGCGGTTCCGGTGAAGATCCGGGTGGAGCGCGATGTACTCGCGGAGGCGGTGGCCTGGGTGGCCCGCAGCCTCCCGGCCCGTCCGCCGGCGCCCGTGCTCGCGGGCCTTCTGCTGAAGGCCGAGGACGGCGCGCTGAGCTTCTCGAGCTTCGACTACGAGGTCTCGGCCCGCGTCTCCGTCGAGGCGGAGGTCGAGGAGGACGGCACCGTCCTCGTCTCCGGCCGCCTGCTCGCCGACATCTGCCGCGCCCTCCCCAACCGTCCGGTGGAGATCTCCACAGACGGTGTACGGGCGACCGTCGTCTGCGGCTCCTCCCGCTTCACCCTCCACACCCTGCCTGTGGAGGAGTACCCGGCGCTGCCGGAGATGCCCACCGCGACCGGCACCGTCCCCGGTGAGGTCTTCGCCTCCGCCGCCGCGCAGGTGGCCATCGCCGCCGGCCGTGACGACACGCTGCCCGTCCTCACCGGTGTGCGGATCGAGATCGAGGGCGACACGGTCACCCTGGCCTCCACCGACCGCTACCGCTTCGCGGTCCGCGAGTTCCTGTGGAAGCCGGAGTCCCCCGACGCCTCCGCGGTCGCCCTGGTGCCCGCGAAGACCCTCCTGGACACCGCCAAGGCGCTCACCAGCGGCGACACGGTCACGCTGGCGCTGTCCGGCTCCGGCCAGGGCGAGGGCCTCATCGGCTTCGAGGGCGCGGGCCGCCGCACCACGACCCGGCTGCTCGAGGGCGACCTGCCGAAGTACCGGACGCTCTTCCCGACCGAGTTCAACTCCGTCGCGGTGATCGAGACCGCCCCCTTCGTCGAGGCCGTCAAGCGTGTGGCCCTGGTGGCCGAGCGCAACACCCCGGTCCGGCTGAGCTTCGAGCAGGGCGTGCTCATCCTGGAGGCCGGCTCCAGCGACGACGCACAGGCTGTGGAGCGTGTGGACGCGCAGCTGGAGGGCGACGACATCTCGATCGCCTTCAACCCGACCTTCCTGCTCGACGGCCTGAGCGCCATCGACTCCCCGGTCGCCCAGCTCTCCTTCACGACCTCCACGAAGCCGGCCCTCCTGAGCGGCAAGCCCGCTCTGGACGCCGAGGCGGACGAGGCGTACAAGTACCTGATCATGCCGGTGCGACTGTCCGGTTGATCCCGGTTCTTCGGGGCATCGCCTGAGCGGCTGACCCCACAGGTGTGCACCCGGGTCCGGGCGTAGGCTCGGACCCGGGTAAACCGCACACGACGCTTAAGGAATCTCTGATGGAGCTCGGTCTCGTCGGTCTCGGCAAGATGGGCGGCAACATGCGCGAGCGCATCCGCCGCGCAGGCCACACCGTCATCGGATACGACCGCAATCCGGACCTCGCCGATGTCCACAGCCTCGAAGAGCTTGTGGGCAAGCTCAAGGGTCCGCGCGTCGTGTGGGTCATGGTCCCGGCGGGCGCCGCGACCCAGTCCACGATCGACGAGCTGGCCGACCTGCTCTCCCCCGGCGACATCGTCGTGGACGGCGGCAACTCGCGCTGGACGGACGACGAGAAGCACGCCGAGGAGCTCGCCGCCAAGGGCATCGGGTTCGTCGACTGCGGCGTCTCCGGCGGCGTCTGGGGCCTGGAGAACGGCTACGCGCTGATGTACGGCGGCTCCGTCGAGGACGTGGCGAGGGTCCAGCCGATCTTCGACGCCCTCAAGCCCGAGGGCGAGTTCGGCTCGGTCCACGCGGGCAAGGTCGGCGCCGGCCACTTCGCGAAGATGGTCCACAACGGCATCGAGTACGCGATGATGCAGGCTTACGCCGAGGGCTGGGAGCTCCTGGAGAAGGTCGACTCCGTCACCGACGTGCGCGAGGTCTTCCGCTCCTGGCAGGAGGGCACGGTCATCCGTTCCTGGCTGCTGGACCTCGCCGTGAACGCGCTGGACGAGGACGAGCACCTGGACCAGCTGCGCGGCTACGCGTCGGACTCCGGCGAGGGCCGGTGGACGGTCGAGGCCGCCATCGACAACGCCGTCCCGCTGCCGGCGATCACCGCCTCGCTGTTCGCGCGGTTCGCCTCCCGCCAGGACGACTCCCCGCAGATGAAGATGATCGCCGCGCTGCGCAACCAGTTCGGCGGCCACGCGGTCGAGACGAAGAAGTAATCCACAGGCTGTGCACCCCGCGGTGCACAGCCGCCGGGGGAAGAAGGTCGGCGCCCAACCATGCACGTCACGCATCTCTCGCTGGCCGACTTCCGCTCCTACGCCCGGGTCGAGGTCCCGCTCGACCCGGGCGTCACGGCTTTCGTGGGCGCCAACGGCCAGGGCAAGACCAATCTGGTCGAGGCCGTCGGCTATCTGGCGACCCTGGGCAGCCACCGCGTCGCTTCCGACGCCCCGCTCGTCCGGATGGGAGCGGAACGCGCGGTCATCCGCGCCGCCGTCACCCAGGGCGAGCGCTCCCAGCTGATCGAGCTCGAACTCAACCCGGGCCGGGCCAACCGCGCCCGTATCAACAGGTCCTCACAGGTCAGGCCGCGTGACGTGCTGGGGATCGTCCGGACCGTGCTGTTCGCCCCGGAGGACCTCGCCCTGGTGAAGGGCGACCCCGGTGAGCGCCGGCGCTTCCTCGACGAGCTGATCACGGCGCGCACGCCGCGCATGGCGGGCGTCCGCTCCGACTACGAGCGGGTCCTCAAGCAGCGCAACACGCTCCTCAAGTCGGCGGCGATGGCCCGCCGGCACGGCGGCCGCGGCATGGACCTGTCCACCCTCGACGTCTGGGACCAGCACCTCGCCCGGGCCGGCGCGGAGCTGCTCGCCCAGCGGCTGGACCTCATCCACACCCTGCAGCCGCTCGCGGACAAGGCGTACGAACAGCTGGCGCCCGGCGGCGGACCGATTCTGCTGGAGTACCGCCCCTCCGCACCGGGCGCCGGGCAGAGTCGCGAGGAGCTGTACGAGCAGCTGCTCGCCGCCCTCGCCGAGGTCCGCAAGCAGGAGATCGAGCGGGGCGTCACGCTCGTCGGACCCCACCGCGACGAGCTGCTCCTCAAGCTCGGCGACCTCCCCGCGAAGGGGTACGCGAGCCATGGCGAGTCCTGGTCGTACGCGCTGGCGCTCCGGCTGGCCTCGTACGACCTGCTCCGCTCCGAGGGCAACGAGCCGGTCCTCGTCCTCGACGACGTCTTCGCCGAGCTGGACGCCCGACGGCGCGAGCGGCTCGCGGAGCTGGTCGCGGGCGGCGAGCAGGTGCTCGTGACGGCCGCGGTCGACGACGACGTGCCGGGCGTTCTCGCCGGCACGCGGTACGCGGTCGCCGGAGGGTCGGTGGAGCGGGTATGAGCGAGCAGCGGTCCCCGGGGGCCGGAAACCCGGAGCCGGCCCGCGCGGCCGAGACCCCCAAGGTGCCCGAGCACTCCGGGGTCGACCTCGCCCGCGTCGCCCTGCGCGCGGCCAAGGAACAGGCGAAGGCGCGGGGCGCGGCCGCCCAGCAGAAGAAGCAGGCCCGCCGCGGCGGCGGCCTGCGCTCCGGCGCGCGCGCCGACGGGCGCGACCCGATGGCGCTCGGCGCGGCGATCAACCGGCTGATCACCGAGCGCGGCTGGGAGACGCCCGCGGCGGTCGGCGGGGTCATGGGCCGCTGGCCGCAGATCGTCGGCGAGGACCTGGCCAAGCACTGCGTGCCGCTGAAGTTCGACGACGAGCCGGACGCGCGCGTGCTGACCGTCCAGTGCGACTCGACGGCCTGGGCGACGCAGCTGCGGCTGCTGGCGCCGCGGCTAGTGGCCCGCCTCAACGAGGACCTGGGGCACGGGACGGTCCGGATGATCAAGGTTCTGGGTCCAGGGGCCCCGCGGCGCGGCTACGGGCCGCTCAGGGCCCCCGGAAGCGTCGGACCCGGCGACACGTACGGGTAGGACGCGGTCGGGCGTGCGGCGGGCGGGTCCCGGCGGCGCCGATGCCCACGGCGGGACCCGGTGCGGCGGGCGGCTCCCGCATCGCCGATGCCGGCGGGGAAGCCTGCGCGGCCGTTCGCTCCCCCCGCCCCCGCCCCGCCTTCGCGCGCGGTCGCGCGGCCGTTCCTTCCGCCCCCGCGCGCGGTCGCGGCGTCCCCCCTCCCCCGCCTTCTTCCGGGGTGCCTCGGCACCCTGGGGGGCGCATGCCCACAACGGGTCACGGGCCGAAGCGCTAGGTGGCCGTCTGGGGCCTCTGGAGCCCCTGTCTGGATATGGGGAGTCGTCTCGGTGCCGCGCAGGGCGGCACATGCGGACTCAGGTACCGGCAAACCCCCATGAGTGTCGGCGCTACCGGTAGACTGGGAGACAATCCCGCCACCCTGCGGAACATGTCGAACGACGCAGCCGCTCCCGTATGCCCGGAGAACGGCTTGTGCTGTGCCAGAAAGGGCGCTTCGTGGCCGATTCCGGCGACCCCAACGAGAACAACCAGTACACCGCCAGCAACATCCAGGTACTCGAGGGCCTGGATGCCGTGCGCAAGCGCCCTGGCATGTACATCGGCTCGACCGGTGAGCGCGGTCTGCACCACATGGTGCAGGAGGTCGTCGACAACTCGGTCGACGAAGCCCTGGCCGGCCACGCCGACACCATCGACGTGACGATCCTTCCCGACGGCGCCGTGCGCGTCGTCGACAACGGCCGTGGCATCCCGGTCGGCATCGTGGCCTCCGAGGGCAAGCCGGCCGTCGAGGTCGTGCTGACCGTGCTGCACGCGGGCGGCAAGTTCGGCGGCGGCGGCTACGCCGTCTCCGGCGGTCTGCACGGTGTCGGCGTCTCCGTCGTGAACGCCCTGTCCACCAAGGTCTCGGTCGAGATCAAGACGGACGGCCACCGCTGGACGCAGGACTACAAGATGGGCGCCCCGACGGCCCCGCTCGCCCAGCACGAGGCGACCGCCGAGACCGGCACGTCGGTGACCTTCTGGGCCGACCCGGACATCTTCGAGACGACCGAGTACTCCTTCGAGACGCTCTCGCGGCGCTTCCAGGAGATGGCCTTCCTCAACAAGGGCCTCACGATCACGCTCACCGACGAGCGCGAGTCGGCGAAGGCGACCGTCGGCGCCGACGACCCGGACGCCGAGGCGACCGCCGAGCCGGCCGCGCGCACGGTCAGGTACCACTACGAGGGCGGCATCGTCGACTTCGTGAAGTACCTCAACTCGCGCAAGGGCGAGCTGATCCACCCCACGGTGATCGACCTGGAGGCGGAGGACAAGGAGAAGTCCCTGTCCCTCGAGGTCGCGATGCAGTGGAACAGCGGCTACAGCGAGGGCGTGTACTCCTTCGCCAACATCATCCACACCCACGAGGGCGGCACGCACGAGGAGGGCTTCCGTGCGGCGCTGACCTCGCTGATCAACAAGTACGCGCGCGACAAGAAGCTGCTCCGCGAGAAGGACGACAACCTCACGGGCGACGACATCCGCGAGGGTCTGACGGCGATCATCTCGGTCAAGCTGAGCGAGCCGCAGTTCGAGGGCCAGACGAAGACCAAGCTGGGCAACACGGAGGTCAAGACCTTCGTCCAGAAGGCGGTCTACGAGCACCTCAACGACTGGCTCGACCGCAACCCCCTCGAGGCCGCGGACATCATCCGCAAGTCGATCCAGGCCGCCACCGCGCGCGTGGCCGCCCGCAAGGCGCGCGACCTGACCCGTCGCAAGGGCCTGCTGGAGTCGGCCTCGCTGCCGGGCAAGCTGTCCGACTGCCAGTCGAACGACCCGTCCAAGTGCGAGATCTTCATCGTCGAGGGCGACTCCGCCGGCGGCTCGGCCAAGTCCGGCCGCAACCCGATGTACCAGGCCATCCTGCCGATCCGCGGCAAGATCCTGAACGTCGAGAAGGCCCGGATCGACAAGATCCTGCAGAACACCGAGGTCCAGGCGCTGATCTCCGCCTTCGGCACCGGTGTGCACGAGGACTTCGACATCGAGAAGCTCCGCTATCACAAGATCATCCTGATGGCGGACGCCGACGTCGACGGCCAGCACATCAACACCCTGCTGCTGACCTTCCTCTTCCGCTTCATGCGTCCGCTGGTCGAGGCCGGTCACGTCTACCTCTCCCGCCCGCCGCTCTACAAGATCAAGTGGGGCCGGGACGACTTCGAGTACGCGTACTCGGACCGGGAGCGCGACGCGCTCGTCGAGCTGGGCAAGCAGAACGGCAAGCGGATCAAGGAAGACTCGATCCAGCGCTTCAAGGGCCTCGGCGAGATGAACGCCGAGGAGCTGCGCGTGACCACCATGGACGTCGAGCACCGCGTGCTCGGCCAGGTCACCCTGGACGACGCGGCCCAGGCCGACGACCTGTTCTCGGTGCTGATGGGCGAGGACGTCGAGGCACGGCGCTCGTTCATCCAGCGCAACGCCAAGGACGTTCGCTTCCTCGACATCTGAGTCGGTCCCAGCTGACCGTACGAAAGGACTGACGACCAGCAATGGCCGACGAAAACACCCCTGGCACCACCGAAGAGCAGGAGCCCGTGCTGCGGATCGAGCCCGTCGGGCTCGAGACCGAGATGCAGCGCTCCTACCTGGACTACGCGATGTCCGTCATCGTGTCCCGCGCGCTGCCCGACGTCCGTGACGGCCTCAAGCCCGTCCACCGCCGTGTGCTGTACGCGATGTACGACGGCGGCTACCGGCCCGAGAAGGGCTTCTACAAGTGCGCCCGCGTCGTCGGTGACGTCATGGGTACGTACCACCCGCACGGCGACTCCTCGATCTACGACGCGCTCGTCCGCCTCGCCCAGCCCTGGTCGATGCGCATGCCGCTCGTCGACTCCAACGGCAACTTCGGCTCCCCGGGCAACGACCCGGCCGCCGCCATGCGTTACACCGAGTGCAAGCTCATGACGCTGTCGATGGAGATGCTCCGGGACATCGACGAGGAGACCGTCGACTTCCAGGACAACTACGACGGCCGCAACCAGGAGCCGACGGTCCTGCCGTCCCGCTTCCCGAACCTGCTGATCAACGGCAGCGCCGGTATCGCGGTCGGCATGGCGACCAACATCCCGCCGCACAACCTGCGCGAGGTCGCGGCGGGTGCGCAGTGGGCGCTCGAGCACCCCGACGCCAGCCACGAGGAGCTCCTCGACGCGCTCATCGAGCGGATCAAGGGCCCGGACTTCCCGACCGGCGCGCTCGTCGTCGGCCGCAAGGGCATCGAGGAGGCGTACCGCACCGGCCGTGGCTCGATCACGATGCGCGCGGTCGTCGAGGTCGAGGAGATCCACAACCGCCAGTGCCTGGTGGTCACGGAGCTGCCGTACCAGACCAACCCGGACAACCTCGCGCAGAAGATCGCCGACCTGGTGAAGGACGGCAAGGTCGGCGGCATCGCCGACGTCCGCGACGAGACCTCCTCCCGGACCGGTCAGCGCCTGGTCATCGTGCTCAAGCGCGACGCCGTCGCCAAGGTCGTCCTGAACAACCTGTACAAGCACACCGACCTGCAGACGAACTTCGGCGCGAACATGCTGGCGCTCGTCGACGGCGTGCCGCGCACCCTCTCGCTGGACGCGTTCATCCGCCACTGGGTGACGCACCAGATCGAGGTCATCGTCCGCCGGACCCGGTTCCGGCTGCGCAAGGCCGAGGAGCGCGCCCACATCCTGCGCGGCCTCCTCAAGGCCCTGGACGCCATCGACGAGGTCATCGCGCTCATCCGGCGCAGCGACACGGTCGAGGTCGCCCGCGGCGGCCTGATGGACCTGCTGCAGATCGACGAGATCCAGGCCAACGCGATCCTGGAGATGCAGCTCCGCCGGCTCGCCGCCCTGGAGCGCCAGAAGATCGTCGCCGAGCACGACGAGCTCCAGGCCAAGATCGACGAGTACAACGCCATCCTGGCCTCTCCGGAGCGCCAGCGGTCGATCGTCAGCGAGGAGCTGGCCGCGCTCGTCGAGAAGTTCGGCGACGACCGCCGCTCCAAGCTCGTGCCCTTCGACGGTGACATGTCCATCGAGGACCTGATCGCCGAGGAGGACATCGTCGTCACCATCTCGCGCGGTGGCTACGTGAAGCGGACGAAGACCGAGGACTACCGCTCGCAGAAGCGCGGCGGCAAGGGCGTGCGCGGCACCAAGCTGAAGCAGGACGACATCGTCGACCACTTCTTCGTGTCCACCACGCACCACTGGCTGCTCTTCTTCACCAACAAGGGCCGGGTCTACCGGGCCAAGGCGTACGAACTGCCGGACGCCGGCCGGGACGCGCGCGGCCAGCACGTGGCCAACCTGCTCGCCTTCCAGCCGGACGAGCAGATCGCCCAGATCCTGGCGATCCGCGACTACGACGCCGCGCCGTACCTGGTGCTCGCCACCAAGGCCGGTCTGGTGAAGAAGACCGTGCTGAAGGACTACGACTCGCCCCGTTCCGGCGGCGTCATCGCCATCAACCTGCGCGAGCGGGAGGACGGCACCGACGACGAGCTGATCGGCGCCGAACTGGTCTCGGCCGAGGACGATCTGCTGCTGGTCAGCAGGAAGGCGCAGTCGATCCGCTTCACCGCCACGGACGACGCGCTGCGTCCGATGGGACGCGCCACCTCGGGCGTGAAGGGCATGAGTTTCCGCGAGGACGACGAGCTGCTCTCGATGAATGTCGTCCGGCCCGGTACTTTCGTCTTCACCGCGACCGACGGCGGGTACGCGAAGCGCACCCCCGTCGACGAGTACCGCGTCCAGGGCCGTGGCGGCCTCGGTATCAAGGCCGCCAAGATCGTGGAGGACCGCGGCTCGCTCGTGGGCGCGCTGGTGGTCGAGGGGACGGATGAGATCCTCGCCATCACGCTGTCCGGCGGTGTGATTCGTACGCGAGTCAACGAAGTCAGGGAGACCGGCCGTGACACCATGGGCGTCCAGCTGATCAACCTGGGCAAGCGCGATGCCGTCGTCGGCATCGCACGGAACGCCGAGGCCGGCAGCGACGACGATTTCGTCGAGAACGCCGACGATGCCGAGGGCGCCGCAGAGGCGACCGAGGTCACGGCGGTCGAGGCCGAAGCGGCCGAGACCGAGGCAGTCGAGGGCACGGAGCCCTCGGCCGGGGAGCACGAGGAGTAAGAGCGTGAGTGGAGCCACGGGCGCCGGATCGGCGGCCGCCGGAGCTTCTGCTGGTGCTGGAGCGAACGGCGCCCGTGGCCCCGCCACGGACTCCCAGGGGGTAGCGGTGACGGACACTCGGGGGCAGCAGCCCTCGTCGTACGAGACGTACAACGGGCCGCTGCCCGGCGAGCGCGCGGGAGCGCAGGCGTCGGCCGGTCCGTACCACCCGCCACAGGCGTACGGCGCTCCGGCGTCGGGCGGCACGGCGGGCGGCCAGACGGGCGCCGTGCGCCGGCCGCGGACGGGGGCACGCACCACGCCCCGGACGCGCAAGGCGCGGCTGCGGGTGGCGAAGGCCGATCCGTGGTCGGTGATGAAGGTGAGCTTCCTGCTCTCCATCGCACTGGGCATCTGCACGATCGTGGCCGCGTCGGTGCTGTGGATGGTCATGGACGCCATGGGCGTCTTCTCGACCGTCGGCGGCACGATCAGCGAGGCCACGGGCTCGAACGAGTCCAACGGCTTCGACCTGCAGTCGTTCCTGTCGCTGCCGAGGGTGCTGATGTTCACCTCGGTGATCGCCGTGATCGACGTGGTCCTGATGACCGCCCTGGCGACGCTGGGCGCGTTCATCTACAACCTGTCGGCCGGGTTCGTGGGCGGTGTCGAGCTGACGCTGGCCGAGGACGAGTAGGCGCCCGGGGGCCGTCCGGGCATACGGATTTTGGGACTGGCCCCCACGTGCGCTAATCTTCAGGAGTCAGCGCGCGGGACACACACCGCAAAGCGCGGCGGGGCTATAGCTCAGTTGGTTAGAGCGCATCCCTGATAAGGATGAGGCCACAGGTTCAAATCCTGTTAGCCCCACAGAACGATCGACCCGGACGGTTCCTCCGTCCGGGTCGATTTTCTCTGTCCGGGCGGATATGGAGCTCGTCGGAGGTTTGAAGCTCGCACAGGTCACCGATCGGTATCGGTCGATGTGTAGAGTGGGCGTCAGAAGTCTCCTACGTCAACGAAAGACGAGGTCGCGCGGTGAAGAAGCTTCTCCTGGTCGCACTGGCCGCCATCGGCGGGCTCCTCGTGTACCGCCAGATCCAGGCGGATCGCGCCGAGCAGGATCTGTGGACGGAGGCGACCGACTCCGTGCCCGCAGGTTCGGGTGTGTGAGACGAAGACCGTTTGAGGGTGAAGCCCCGGCCGCGCGTGAGCGGGCCGGGGCTTTGCTTTGCCTGGGCAAATCGATCACTTGCTTACGTGAAGTGGAGGAGCTCGCGTGAAGACGCAGGCCGGCATCGGCCGGAGGGCGGGGGCCCTGATCGCGGCGGCCGCCGCGGTGGGCGCCGTCGCCGCACTGCCCGGTCAGGCGCGCGCGGCCGAGGTGGCCCCGCTGCCGCCCTACACCTTCGACGGCACCGCCCAGCGGGTCGAGGGAGCCGTGTCGAGCTCGGACGCGGCCCCCCTGCAGGCCGGCCGGACCTACCGCGGAACCCTCGCGAAGAACGGCAAGGTCTACTACCGGGTCGACCTGGACGACCGGCGGAACGCGTACGTGTCCGTGGTCGCCGTCCCGAAGCCCGGTGGCAAGGTCGAGTACGGCGACGGCGTCCGGGTGAGCATGCAGGACGGCAACGGCACCGAGTGCGGCTACCAGCAGGTGTCCTTCTCGTCGGCCTCCTACCCGCGTCCCCTCGCCGCCTACGCCCGCCGGATCGTCGACGCGGACAGTTCGACCTGCCAACGGGCGGGCGCCTTCTTCGTCCTCGTCGAGCGGGAGTCCAAGCCGGTCTCCTCCGCGGACGACTGGGAGCTGGAGATCCGCCACCTGTCCGAGCCGCCGCTGAGGAAGGCCGGGCCGACCACGCTCCCCGAGACCTGGCCCTCCGGCACGCCCGCGCCGCCGACGGGCGGCCCCACGCCGCGCCAGGGCGGCTCCGGCGTCCACGACGCCACCTCGCTGGCACAGGGCGAATGGCGTACCGACATCCGGCCGGGCCAGACGCTCTTCTACCGGGTGCCCGTCGACTGGGGACAGCAGCTCTACGCGACCGCCGAGCTCGGCAGCAGCGCCGCCGGCGACGCGTACGTCGGCAACGCCCTGGTGCTCTCCCTGGAGAACCCGGCGCTCGGGCACGTCGACGAGAACACCGGGAGCTACGACGGGAAGCCCGCGACCGTCGACCTGGGACCCCAGCGGCCGGTCGCCCACGAGAACCGCACCGCGTACGACGAGGCGACGAGCGGCATGCGCTTCGCCGGCTGGTACTACCTGTCCGCCACGCTCAGCCCGGCGGTCGCCCGGGAGTACGGGGACGACCCGGTGCCGCTGACGCTCCGGGTGAACCTCATGGGCGCGCAGAAGCCCGGCCCCGGCTACGACGGCGACCCCGGCCCCTTCACGGTCACCGCCGGCGACCGGGACGCGGCCGCGAACGGGGCCAGCGGGGCGTCGGCCGCCGACCGCGGCGACTCGATGCGGATCGTCGCGGCGGCCGGAATCGGCAGCGGCACCCTGCTGCTCCTCGGGCTCGGCGCCTGGACCCTGCTGGCACGGCGTCAGGCGGCCTAGGAGACGGCGCAGGGGCTTCCCCGGGCCAAGGCCGCGGCGCAGGGGCTTCCCCCGGGCCAAGGAGACTGCGCGCCGGCTTCCCGGGGCTCAGGAGACTGCGCGCCTGCTCCCCGGGCTCAGGAGACCGCCTGCCGGCTTCCCGGGCGGCTCAGGTCCGGGAGAGGGCCCAGAAGCCGACCGCGAAGCAGACCAGCGCGAGCAGCAGCACCGGGACCGTCACCTTCGGGGGCGGTCCCGGTCGGCGTACGGGGGCGAGGGGCGGCGCGGTGGGCGCGGGGTGAGCGGGAACCTGATCGGGTCGAGCGGTGTATGGATGAGTAGGGGCTTGTCCGTACGGCGACGCCGACGTGGGGGCCTGGTCGAAGGAGGGGGACGGATGGGGGACCGGCGGGGGCAGGTGGAAACTGCCCGTCTCGGAGGCACCCGGCAGGCTCTGCGCGGGATGTGGCTGCTGGTGGTGGGGATACGGCTGGTGGCCCGGCTGCCGGTAGGGCTGTGCCTGCGGCGGGGCGGGCAGGTGCGCGGGCGGTCCGGGGAGGGGCACGGGCGAGGGCGCGGGCGCCGGTACGGACGTCGGCACGGGCGCCGGTACGGGTTCGCGTACGGTGCCGGACGCGACGACGCGGGGGTCGGCGTCCACGGGGGCGGGCGCGCTCGGGCCCTCGGGGCCGAAGCCGGGGGGCAGCGGGCCGAGCTGGTCGCGGATGTCGACAGGGGGCTCGCCGTCGACCCGGTCGGGGAGCATCTCGACGGCGGCGCTGAGCGCCTTGCGCGCGCCGGTGGCCGTCCGGAAGCGAGCCTGGGGATCGGGCTGGAGGAGCCCCGCGAGAACCTGCCAGAGCGGCTCCGGGAGGCCCTCGGGGGCTCCGGGGGTGCCATGGGCGAGGAAGTGCTCGACGAGGGCCTGGGAGTCCGGCCTGCGGCCCTGGAGCAGATAGAGCGCGACCAGGCCGACGGCGAAGAGGTCGGCGGTGAAGTCGGGCTCGGCCCCCATGAGTTGCTCGGGAGCGAAGTAACCGGGCGTCCCCACCACGTAGTCGGTCTCGGTGAGCCGGGGCTCGCCCTTGCGCATGGAGATGCCGAAGTCGGACAGCCGCAGGTGCGGACGCCCCGTCCCGGTCACCTCCATCAGGATGTTGGCGGGCTTGATGTCCCGGTGCACGACCCCCTCCGCGTGCACCGTGGCCAGACCCGACAGCAGCTGGTCGAGCAGCGCGCAGACGAACCGCGGCGGCAGCGGCCCGTGGTCGGCGACGACATGCGCCAGGGAGCCGCCGGACACCAGGTCCATGGTGAAGAGGACCTTGTCGTCGTCGGCGGCCCAGCTGGCCGGGGCGAGGACGTGCGGGTGGTCGATCCGGAGCGCCTGCTCGCGGACGAAGCGGAGGAGCGTGTGCGCGTCGCTCTGGAGGAGCACCTTGGCCGCCACATAGCGGCGGCGCCGGTGGTCCCAGGCCCGCCACACCGCGCCCGCACCACCGCGTCCGATCGGGTCGATCAGCTCGTACCGACCAGCGAAGACCTCACCCATCGCGCTGCGCCCGCTCCCCGTGCGTCGTCTCTCGGCGGTGCCGGCCCGGTTGCCCGGGCCCGCGTCAGTTCTGGTGCGCCTCGTAGTGGGCGACCGCGTCCCCGGTCCGCCCGGCCCCGTACACCCGGAGGAACTCTGCCAGTTCGGGGTGGGCGGGGGCGAGGGAGTCGGCCGCGTCGATGATGTCGCCCGCGGCGGCTACGGAGCGCAGCAGCGACTGGATCTCGCGGACCACCCGGCGCACCGTCGGCGCCCCCGAGCCGGCGGTGGCCTGGGTCGTGCCGGTGAGGACGGAGCCGCCCTGCGACTTCTTGACCTCGTCCATGCGGTCGGCGGCCTCGGCGGCGCTGACGCTGCCGTCGGCGACCTGGACGGCGAGCTCCTGGAGGGCCTGGACACGCTGGACGACCGCGGGGTTGCCGATCTTGGCCCGCTGGCCGCTCATCAGCTGGGACAGCATGGGCGCGGAGAGCCCGAGCACGGCCGCGAGCCGGGCCTGGTTGAGGCCCAGGTCGTCGATCAGTCGGCGGAAGAGCGCCCCCAACGGCTCTCCGTACCAACTGCGCTGAAGCTCTCTGGCTCTGGCCGTGGCTTCCTGCTGCGCTGTGTCCATCACTTCTCCCCATCCCTGCGGTTCGCCACTGCGAACCTCGATCAGCATCTTACGGAGAGTGGTCGTCCACCGGGAGACCCAATCCTTTTGCCGGGCATGGGGGGTGAGCGGGTACGCTGTCCTCGTTCCGGGGCCTTAGCTCAGTTGGTAGAGCGCTGTCTTTGCATGGCAGATGTCAGGGGTTCGACTCCCCTAGGCTCCACTCCTCGAACAGCCCTCCTGCACTGCGGAAACGCGGAGCGGGGAGGGCTGTTTCGCGTTGCGTCTCCTACTCGATGAGTGGCGTATCACGCAAATCGAAAGTTGTAAGCAACCTGTGAGCCACTTATGCTCTCTCCGCCGAGCCGACACCTCTTGTGACCCAGGGGCGGACTCGCGCCGCAGACCGAGGTGGGGATCTTTCGAGTGTTGAACCAGATGCAGCCGTCCGTGCTGCCCGCGGACCGAATACGGACCGAGACCCGACTCGCGCCGGACCTCGGGGCCAGACGCCCCGGGCGGGTCCACGCGCTGGACGGCCTCCGGCTGGGTGCGGCGCTCATGGTGGTCATCTACCACTTCACGGCTCGCGGCGGGGGCTGGACGACTCCGGTCAAGGAGATATTCCCCGACACGTTCCGTGTCTCGCAGTACTTCTATCTCGGCGTCGAGCTCTTCTTCATCATCAGCGGCTTCGTCGTCTGCATGAGCGCCTGGGACCGCCCGGTGAAGGCGTTCTTCGTCTCTCGTGTGATCCGGCTGTACCCCGCCTACTGGTTCGGGATCATCGCCACGAGCGTCACCGTCGCCGTGATTCCCGGAGGGCGCGAGCACCTCCCGTGGAACGACATCCTCACCAACCTGACGATGCTCCAGCAGCCGCTCAAGGTGCCGAGCGTCGACACGGTCTACTGGACGCTCTTCACCGAGCTCCGCTTCTACCTGCTCTTCGCGCTCGTCGCCTGGTTCGGGCTCACCTACAAGCGCGTGCTGCTGTTCTGCTGCGTCTGGGGCGCCGCCACGATCCTGGTCTACCGGACCGAGCCCGGCCCGCTGCGGATGCTGCTGATCCCCGAGTACAGCTGGTTCTTCATCGCCGGCATGGCGTTCTACCTGATGTACCGGTTCCGGCCGAACGCGATGCTCTTCGGCGTCGTCGGCTTCTCCTTCTGCGCGTCGCTCGCCCACACCATCGACGAGTGGAAGAGCCTCACCTGGCTCGGCCCCGGCCCGGCGTGGCCCGTGGTCGCCATGATCGCCTCGTTCTTCGGCGTCATGACCCTCATCGCCACCGGCAAGCTCTCGGGCATCCAGTGGAAGTGGCTGCCCGTCGCGGGCTCGCTGACGTATCCGCTGTACCTGCTGCACCAGTACATCGGCTGGGAGATCTTCACCTACCTCGCGCCGCGCGAGGTCATGTCCCCGTGGGCGCTGCTCGGTCTGGTCGTCGGCGCCATGCTGGTGCTGTCCTACCTGGTCAACAAGCTCGTCGAGAAGCCGCTCAGCCGGTATCTCAAGCGGCAGCTCGCCCAGCTCTGAGCCGTTCCGGCAACTCGAAGGACCCGAGAAAACCGAAGAACCCGACAGGCCACGCCCCCGCACGGGGGGCGTGGCCTGTGCTTTTGATCCGTACGGGTGGTGTTCATCGGAAGAACTGCGCGGCGGTGGCGTCGGTCCCCGGATATCGGGTGCGCATCCACATCATGAGGAAGGTACGAAAAGCGCGCAATCCGAAATGAACCATCCGAGAACATCACGAAAGTGAGGGGTCATGGCCACCGCCAAGGTCAAGCAGTTCTGGACCGCCTTCATCTCCGTCCTCTTCGCCCTGCTCGCCTCCGTCGGCCTGGCGAGCACCGCCAGCGCCGCCCAGCAGCCCGCCGTGCAGCAGCCCGAGGAGCCGGCCGGCACCGCCGCCGCTCCCGCGTCCGCCGCCGCCACGGGCGAGCGCGGTCTCGCCTCCGTACCGGCACAGCGGGCACACCACCGGCCGCTCGCCGGCGACCGTTCGCTGCCGCCCACCATCAAGCAGCGCATCGCCGCCGAGGCCCACGGTTCGTCGCCCGCCGCCCGCCAGCGCTCGTCCTCGACCGCCGTCGCCGAGAGCGACCCGGCCGCGCTGACGGAGCTCGCGCTTGCCGCGCCGGCGGTCTAGGGCGCGGGGAGACGACACGCGTACTCCCCGCACCCGTATCCGCACCTGCAGGCGTTTCCGCATCCGTACGCGCATCGCGTCGCATCCGCAGGACACGGCAGTTCCCGGTAGGAGCGGCCACCCGGCGGAATCAGCTCCACCCGCAGGACCACCAGCCCCACCCGCAGGACCAGCTCCACTCAGCAGGACCAGCTCCACCCGGCGGAACCAGCTCCGCTCGCAGGACCGGCTCTACTCGGTGGATCCAGCTCCGCTCGCAGGACCGGCTCTACTCGGTGGATCCAGCTCCGCTCGCAGGACCAGCTCTACTCGCAGGACCAGCTCCACTCAGCGGAACCAGCTCCACCCGGCAGGACCCCGGTCGGTCAGCGGCGCTTGTCGCGTTCGGCGGCTTCGGCCTCGGCCTGGGCCTCGGCTTCGGTCTGCTTGGCCTCCACCTCGGGGTCGAGGGAACTCCCACTGCCGTCGACGGACGTCAGCACGGTCTCCTCGTCCACATCGGTGGGAGCGGGCGGCTCGACCAGCCAGTCGGGATTGGCCTGCTTGTCCCACCACTTCCAGGCGGCGAAAGCGCCGCCCAGCAGGACGCCGAGGACGAGTAGTCCCTTGGCGGCGCGTCCGGCCTTGGCCCGACGCTCGTGCTTCTTCGCGATCTTCCTGATCTCCTCCGGCGTCACCTGACCGCGCAGCGCGGCCCAGGCGGCGAGGGAACGCGCCCCGGCCTCATCGAGGACAGGACCGGTGGCGGCGACCGCGTGCTCGACGCGCGGAACGGTGTAGTCGGCCGCCTGACGGGCGGCCCAGCGGGTCTTGACCGCCGCACGGTGTGCGGCCGCGTCGACCCGCGGCGGTACATGCGGTGCGACATACGAGTCGTACTGCGCACGGGCCTGCGTGCGGGCCTGTCGAGCCGCCTTCGAGACCTTCGGCGCGATGATCACCCGCGCCTCGTGCGCGTACTGCGCGGCCTGGTCCTTGGCCGTGCCGGCGTACGGCGCCACCACTTCCGCGGCGTGCAGGACGCTCTCCTTCGCCGAATCTGTAGCGGAGCGCACGCTGTCCATGCGGGTCACGGGATCCTCCTCGTCGGGTGGCGGTGTTCGGTTTTTCACCTTTCCATCCTTTTCGGAATCATGCCCCCCGGGACGAGGTCCGGCATGCGGGGCGGGCATCCGGGGCATGGCCGGCGGGCGACCGGGACAGGGTGGGCCGGGCACGCGGGCATGCGAGGATCGGACTCGCCAGTGACAGACGTGACCTCACGCGACATCACGCGACACGACGTGGACGGAAGGCGACCGTGGCCGAGCAGCTGTACGCGATCCTCAAGACGAACCTGGGAGACATCGAGGTCCGGCTGATGCCGTTCCACGCTCCGAAGACGGTCCGGAACTTCGTCGAGCTCGCCTCGGGCGAGCGCGAGTGGACGCACCCCGCCACCGGCACGGTCTCCTCGGACCGGCTCTACGACGGCACCGGCTTCCACCGGGTGATCAAGGGCTTCATGATCCAGGGCGGCGACCCGCTGGGGAACGGCACGGGCGGCCCGGGCTACGAGTTCGCCGACGAGTTCCACCCGGAGCTCTTCTTCGACCGCCCGTACCTGCTGGCCATGGCCAACGCCGGCCCGGGCACCAACGGCTCGCAGTTCTTCGTCACGGTCGCCCCGGCGACGTGGCTCAACCGCAAGCACACGATCTTCGGCGAGGTCGTGAAGGGCGAGAGCCGCACGGTGGTGGACGCGATCGCCACCGTCGAGACCGACCCGCACACCGAGCGTCCGCTCCAGGACGTCGTCATCGAGTCCGTGGTGATCGAGAAGCGCTGAGGCGGAAGGGACGGCACCTTTCATGGACCCGCGACCTTCCGGGGCACCGCAGGCCGGCCTGCCCCGCTGCTACCGGCATCCGGACACGGAGACCGGCATCCGCTGCACGCGCTGCGAGAAGCCGATCTGCCCCCGGTGCATGATCTCCGCCTCCGTCGGCTTCCAGTGTCCCGACTGCGTGCGCAGCGGTTCGGGGACCGGCCACGCCCCCGACGCCAACCAGCCCCGGACGCTCGCGGGCGGCCGGGTGGCGTCGGACGACCGTCTGGTCACCAAGATCCTCATCGGGATCAACCTCGCGGTGTACCTGGCCGTCCTGGTGTTCGGGGACCGGCTGGTCGACGAGCTGGTGCTCATCGGCTACGCCTACAACCCGTTCCTGGGCGAGGTGGTCGGGGTCGCGGACGGCGAGTGGTACCGGCTGCTCACCTCGACCGTCCTGCACCAGGAGGTCTGGCACATCCTCTTCAACGTGATCGGCCTGTGGGTGATCGGCGGGATCGTCGAACCCGAGCTGGGCCGGATCCGTTACGCCGTGCTGTGCCTGCTCTCCGGCCTCTCGGGCTCCGTGCTCGCCTATCTCGTCGCCGCACCCAACCAGCCCTCGCTGGGGGCCTCCGGGGTCGTCTACGGGCTGATCGGCGCCTGGGTCGTGCTGGCCCGCCGGCGCCGCCACGACATGCGTCCGGTGGTGCTGTTCGTGGCGCTGTCGCTGCTGATGACCTTCACCCGTCCGGGGATCTCCTGGGAGGCGCACGTCGGCGGTCTGGTCGCGGGCGTCCTGGTGACGTACGGGCTGGTGCACGCGCCCCGGGCCCGGCGGAACCTCGTGCAGTACGCGGCCTGCGGTGCGGTGCTGTTGATCGACCTGGGGATCGTGTTCGCCCGATCGGCTTCGCTCACCTGAGCGCACAGGGCTGTGGAAGAGCTCCTGTGTGAGCTTTCCCCAGAGTTATCCACAGTGTGGGGCGGATTCTCCCCCTGATGTGGGGAAAGACTGCGCCCCTCGCCTCTGACCTGGTGTTTTCCCAGAGGGGCGAGGGGCGTGCCGTACGGCGGCGAGGGTGATTCCGGTCATACCGGCGTCAACCTCGTGCGAGTTATCCACAGATCTTCGTAAGTTATCCAGTGCTGTGCACAACGCTGTGGATAAGTTCAGGGGAGAGCTTGACGAGCAGCCTGCGGGGCCGCTATTCCGCCGTCGCTCCCCCTACTTCCACTGGGTGGAGACGCCGAACCCGGCCGCGATGAAGCCGAAGCCCACCACGATGTTCCAGTTGCGGATCGACTCGACCGGGAAGGAGCCGTCGGTGACGTAGAAGACCACGATCCACACCAGCCCGATGGCGAACAGCGCCAACATCACGGGCGCCACCCAGCTGCGGTTCGTCAGCTTGATACTGGTGGCCTTGGCGGGCGGGGGCGTGAAGTCGGCCTTCTTGCGGATCCGTGACTTCGGCACGAGGGACTCTCCTGTCGATGCGCTGCGTGACCGCGCAGGGAACTGTGGCTGGCGCCGGGATGTGACGAAGGAGGACGACTGCGTCCCCCAGGCGTCCGTTAGCGTAGTGGTTCCGCGGCACCGAAGGGGATCAGGGTACGTTGAGCAATTCCGCCGGCACTCCCGATGGGCCGGGCCGCACCGCGAGGTGGCGCCCCGTCCGGGTGCTCACCCTTGCCGTTTTCGCCCTCGCCGGACTGATCTTCGTCACCAGCTTCAACACCGCCAAGGGCACCAACCTGCGCACGGACGCCTCGCTGCTCAGGCTCTCCGACCTCATCGAGGAGCGCAGCCACAAGAACGCCGGCCTCGACGAGTCCACCGCCGCCCTGCGCACCCAGGTCGACTCCCTCGCGGCACGCGACGACGGATCCACCCGCGCGGAGGACGCCAAGCTCGACGCCCTGGAGGCGATGGCGGGGACCAGCGAGGTCTCCGGCTCCGGCCTCACGGTCACTCTCGACGACGCCCCGCCCAACGCCCAGGCGGCACCCGGCTACCCCGAGCCCCAGGCCAACGACCTGGTCATCCACCAGCAGGACCTCCAGGCCGTCGTCAACGCCCTGTGGCAGGGCGGCGCCAAGGGCATCCGGGTCATGGACCAGCGGCTCATCTCCACCAGCGCCGTGCGCTGCGTCGGCAACACCCTGATCCTCCAGGGCCGCGTCTACTCGCCCCCGTACAAGATCACCGCCGTCGGTGACCGGGGAAAGCTGAACAAGGCGCTCGCGGAGTCCCCGGCGATCCAGAACTACCAGCTGTACGTGAAGGCGTACGGGCTCGGCTGGAAAGTCGACGACCACCGACGGGTGACTCTTCCCGGGTACTCGGGCACAGTGGACCTCCACTACGCGAAGCCGGTGAGCTGACAGCGGGAGAGCGGAGGGCCGCTTGCGCCTCGTCGTGCGGACCTTCAGCGAGCTGTGCCTCACCGTCGGCACCCTGATCGTCCTCTTCGTCGTGTACGTCCTGTACTGGACCGGTGTCCAGGCCGACCTGGCCGGCGCCGCCCAGATCGACTCCCTCCAGCGCGCGTGGGCGAGTACCCCCGCCCCGGTCGCGCCCGGACCCGCGCACGCGCCCGGGGCCCCGTCCGCCCCCGCGCGGCCGCCGTACGTCCCCGGCAAGGGCATCGCCGTCATGTACGTCCCGCGGCTCGGCGCGGACTGGAAGTGGCCCGTCCTCGAAGGCACCGGCACCGGAGTCCTCAAGAAGGGCCTCGGGCACTACGCCGCCACCGCCCGGCTCGGGGCCACCGGGAACTTCGCCGTCGCCGGCCACCGCCGCACCTACGGCGACCCGTTCAAGGACTTCCCCCGGCTGCGCGCCGGGGACGCGGTCGTCCTCACCGACGGGACGACCTGGTTCACCTACCGCGTCGACCGCGGCCCCTACCGGACCGTGCCCGGCGACGTCGCCGTCGTCGACCCCGTCCCCCGCAGGTCCGGCTTCGACGGACCCGGCCGCTATCTCACCCTCACCACCTGCGACCCCGAGTGGGGCAGCAGCCACCGACTCGTCGTCTGGGCGCACCTGGACGCCACCCAGCCGGTGGGCGACGGCCGTCCACAGGCTTTGGACAGCTGACCCTGGACGGCCCCGCCGACCCGTACTCTGGTCCCCGTAACGAACGGAAGGGGCGGTCGACGTCATGTACGGCTGGATCTGGCGGCATCTGCCGGGCAACGCGTGGATCCGCGCGCTGCTCTCGATCGTGCTGGTCCTCGCGGTCGTCTACGTCCTCTTCCAGTACGTGTTCCCCTGGGCGGAGCCGCTGCTTCCGTTCAACGATGTGACGGTGGACGGCCAGTGAGCGCGCGCATTCTCGTCGTCGACAACTACGACAGCTTCGTCTTCAACCTCGTGCAGTACCTCTACCAGCTCGGTGCCGAGTGCGAGGTCCTGCGCAACGACGAGGTCGAGCTGAGCCACGCCCAGGACGGCTTCGACGGCGTCCTGCTCTCGCCCGGCCCCGGCGCCCCGGAGCAGGCGGGCGTCTGCATCGACATGGTCCGACACTGCGCCGCCACCGGCGTGCCCGTCTTCGGCGTCTGCCTCGGCATGCAGTCGATGGCCGTGGCGTACGGCGGCGTCGTCGACCGGGCCCCTGAGCTGCTGCACGGCAAGACCTCGCTCGTCACGCACGAGGGACAGGGCGTCTTCGCCGGGCTGCCCTCGCCGTTCACCGCGACCCGCTACCACTCGCTGGCCGCCGAGCCCGCGGCCCTGCCGGCCGAACTCGAGGTCACCGCGCGGACCGAGGACGGCATCATCATGGGCCTGCGCCACCGCGAACTCCTCGTCGAAGGCGTCCAGTTCCACCCCGAGTCGGTGCTCACCGAGCACGGTCACCTGATGCTCGCCAACTGGCTGGAGCAGTGCGGCGACAAGGGGGCGGTGGGCCGGTCCGCGGGGCTCGCGCCGGTGGTGGGCAAGGCCGTCGCGTGACGACGGGCTCGCCGTGGTTCCGGGCGTCGGACGCGCCGGAACCCGAGCCGATACCCGCGGACCCGTACGGGTACGCCCAGCCGTCCCCGTACGAGCCGGAGCAGCCCTACGCCCCGGGGCCGGAGGCGTCGTACCCGGCGGATCCCGCCGCGACCTACCCGGTCGAACCCGGTTCCTCGTACCCGGCCGGGACCGAGGCGGCCTACACCCCCGGCTACCCGACCACGGCCGAGCAGCCCTACGCGCCCGCGTCGCCCTACCCGTCCGGGTCGGCGCACGAGCCGCAGCCGGCGCATGCGTACGAGCCGCAGCCCGCCCACGCGTACGAGCCGCAGCCAACCCACACCTACGAGGCCCAGCCGGCACCGCAGCCCGCTCCTCCGTACGAGGCCGAGACGGAGTCCCCGTACGAGAGCGCCCACGAGGCCCCGTACACGCCCGTGGACGAGCCGTACGGGGCCGATGAGGCTCCGGTGCCCCCGCGGGACGAGACGGTGGCTCTGCGGGCCCTGGAGACCCCTCCCGGCCCCGGGCGGGCCGAACGACGCAAGGCGGCGGCCAAGGGCGGTCGGGGCGGACGCCGCGGCACCGCCTCCGGGGCCCCCGCGAGGAGGCCCGCCGAGGACCGGCCCCTCTCGCGCGTCGAGGCGCGGCGAGCCGCCCGCGCCGCCAAGGACAGCGTGGGGGTCGTCGCCAGCCGGGCCGTCGGCGAACTCTTCATCACCCTCGGCGTCGTCATGCTCCTCTTCGTCACCTACCAGCTGTGGTGGACCAACGTCCTCGCCGGCCAGGAGACCGACAAGGCCAAGGAGCGCATCGAGGACACCTGGGCCCACGACACGGACAAGCCGGACGACAGCAAGCCGGCGGCGTTCGAGCCCGGCGAGGGCTTCGCCATCATGTACATCCCCAAGCTGGACGTCGTCGTCCCCATCGCCGAGGGCATCAGCAAGAGCAAGGTCCTCGACAAGGGCATGGTCGGCCACTACGGCGAGGGCAAGCTCAAGACCGCCATGCCCTCCGACAAGCAGGGCAACTTCGCGGTCGCCGGACACCGCAACACCCACGGCGAACCGTTCCGCTACATCAACCGGCTGAAGCCCGGCGACCCCATCGTCGTCGAGACGCGGAACGCCTACTACACGTACGAGATGGCCAGCATCCTGCCCCAGACCTCGCCGTCGAACGTCTCGGTCATCGACGCGGTCCCGAAGGGCTCGGGCTTCACCGGGCCCGGGCGGTTCATCACGCTGACCACCTGCACACCCGAGTTCACGAGCACGTACCGCATGATCGTGTGGGGCAAGTTGGTCGAGGAGCGTCCGCGCAGCAAGGGAAAGCCGCAGGCGCTCGTAGGCTGAGACCCCACACCTCCGGACGGGACGACGGGACGACCTAGTGGCACGCGCGCGCAACCGGATCGCCGGGACCATCAGCGTCTTCGGCGAACTCCTCATCACAGCGGGCCTGGTGCTCGGACTCTTCGTCGTCTACTCGCTGTGGTGGACCAACGTCCTCGCCGACCGCGCCGCCGACAAGGACGGTGCCCAGGTCCGCGACCAGTGGGCCGACCAGGGCCCCGGCGCGCTCGACACCAAGGACGGCATCGGCTTCCTCCACGTGCCCGCGATGGCCAACGGCGAGGTCCTGGTGAAGCAGGGGACCGGCACCGACGTCCTCAACCACGGTGTCGCCGGCTACTACACCGACCCGATCAAGTCGGCGCTCCCGCAGGACAAGCAGGGCAACTTCACGCTGGCCGCGCACCGCGACGGACACGGCGCCAAGTTCCACAACATCCACAAGCTGAAGACCGGGGACGCCATCGTCTTCGAGACCAAGGACACCTGGTACGTCTACAAGGTCTACAAGACCCTGCCGGAGACCACGAAGTTCAACGTGGACGTCCTCCAGCCCGTCCCCGCGGAATCGGGCAGGACCAAGCCCGGCCGCTACATCACGCTGACCACCTGCACCCCCATGTACACCTCGGACTACCGCTACATCGTCTGGGGCGAGCTGGAGCGCGCGGAGAAGGTCGACCGCGACCGCACCCCGCCGGCCGAGCTGCGCTGACCGCACGCCTTCCCCTGGCTCCGGCCGGGGCGGAAGACGAAACGGGAGAGCCCCGACATCCGTCCTGGATGCCGGGGCTCTCCCGTCGCGTCACGCGGGGGGACGGGCGTCAGTCGAAGATCCCGCCGCCACCGCCACCGCGGTTGTCCCCGTTTCCGCCGCCCACCGTCATGACGTTGATGGTGTCGGTGGAGTTGACCATCGAGCCCTCGCCCGGGGTCGTGCCGAGGACCATGGCGTCCTCCTTGTCCGAACCCTGCTGGACCACCGTCAGGCCGAGGCCCTGGAGCTGGTCGCGGACCTCGCTGAACTTCTTGCCGGTCAGACCCGTGGGGAGCTGGACCTGGGTCTGCTGCGGGCCCTTGGAGACCTTCAGCTTCACCTGGGAGCCCTCGGGGGACTTGGAGTTGCCCTCGGGCGACTGCTCCAGGACCTGGTCCTTGGGCTGCTCGGAGTCGACGTACTCGACGACCACCACGAACTTCAGCGACTCGAGCTGCTGCTTGGCCTGCGCGAGCTGGTTGCCGACGACCGGCGGAACCGTCGTCTGGTTCTTCTTGGCGACGGTGATCGTCACCTCGGAGTTCTTCTCCGCCTTGGTGCCGCCCTGCGGGTTCTGGCGAAGGACGGTGCCGGGGTCCTCGTCGGACTCCTCCTGCTCGACCTTCACCTTGAAGCCCTTGGCCTTCAGGCTCTCCTCGGCGCGCTCCTGCGACTGCTCCACCACGTCCGGGACCTCCAGGAGCGGGGCGCCCTCGGAGACGTAGACCTGGATCGTGCCGCCGACGTCCATCTTGGCCACGTTGTCCGCGACCGGGCTCTGCCGGCAGATCAGCCCCTTGGGCTGGTCACAGCGCTCGGTGCCGGCCTGCACGGCCTTCACCTGGGCGTTGCCCGCGAGCTGTGTCGCCGTCTTGACGTCCTGGCCGACCAGCTGCGGCACCGTGACCTGCTGGGTGCCTTCCTTCTTGTCGAAGAGCGAGACGCCGATGAAGATCGCGCCGACGAGCACCAGGATGCCCGCCAGGACCAGCAGGATCGTCGAGGTGTTCGACTTCTTCTGGCCACCGCCGCGCCGACGGTCAGGGCGGTCGTCGTAGCCGTAGCCGCCGTCGTCCGCGTTGATCGGGGGAAGCATGGAGGTCTGGCCGGCCGGGTCCGCCTGACGCAGCGCCGTGGTCGGCTGGTCCTCCGGCGGGTAACCGCCGTAGCCGCCGCCGTACGACGGGGCGCCCGCCATCCCCATCCCCATGCCCATGCCCATGCCCATCGCGGCCGCCGCGGCGACCGGCTGGCCGTCGAGGCACGCCTCGATGTCCGCGCGCATCTCGTCCGCGGACTGGTAGCGGTAGTCGGGGTCCTTGACCAGGGCCTTGAGGACGATGGCGTCCATCTCGGGCGTGATCTCGCCGTCGAAGTTGCTCGGCGGCTGGGGCTCCTCGCGCACGTGCTGGTACGCGACGGCGACGGGGGAGTCGCCGATGAAGGGGGGCCGGACCGTGAGGAGCTCGTAGAGCAGGCAGCCCGTGGAGTACAGGTCGGACCGGGCGTCGACCTGCTCGCCCTTGGCCTGCTCGGGGGAGAGGTACTGGGCCGTGCCGATCACCGCGGCGGTCTGCGTCATGGTCATGCCCGCGTCGCCCATGGCGCGCGCGATGCCGAAGTCCATGACCTTGACCTGGCCGGTGCGCGTCAGCATGACGTTCGCCGGCTTGATGTCACGGTGCACGATGCCGGCGCGGTGCGAGTACTCCAGCGCCTGGAGGATGCCGACCGTCATCTCGAGCGTGCGCTCGGGCAGCAGCTTGCGCCCGGAGTGCAGCAGCTCACGCAGGGTCGACCCGTCGACGTACTCCATCACGATGTACGGGATGGAGACCCCGTCGACGTAGTCCTCGCCGGTGTCGTACACCGCGACGATCGCCGGGTGGTTCAGCGAGGCGGCGGACTGTGCCTCACGGCGGAACCGGGCCTGGAAGGACGGGTCGCGGGCCAGGTCGGCCCGCAGCGTCTTCACGGCGACGGTGCGGCCGAGCCGGGTGTCCTGTCCGAGGTACACCTCGGCCATGCCACCACGGCCGAGCACCGAGCCCAGCTCGTACCGGCCGCCGAGGCGACGCGGCTCTTCCATAGCTAATCCAGCCCTCTCCGTCTGTCCCGACCGCACCCATGGGTGGTCCGGCGGTGTGTGCTGTTCGCGCATACGCTACCGGCCCCGGGAAGGCGATCCGCCCGGGGCCGGTAGCTGATACCCGACCGGTACCTGGTGTGCACCGGGTCCGGAGATCAGCCCCGGCTCTTCATGACGGCCTTCATGACGGCCTTGGCGATCGGGGCCGCCAGGCCACCACCGCTGATGTCCTCGCGGTCCGTGCCGGCCGAGTCCTCGACGACGACGGCGACCGCGACCGGGGAGCCGTCGGCGGTCTTGGCGTATGAGATGAACCACGCGTAGGGCCGCTTGGCGTTCTTCTCGCCGTGCTGGGCCGTGCCCGTCTTGCCGCCGACCTTCACGCCGTCCATCTTCAGGTCGGCGTTGCCGCCGGTGCCCTCCGTGACGACGTTCTCCATCATCTGCTGGAGCTTCTGCGCGGTCTCCGGGGAGACCGGGCGGCTCATCTCCGAGGGCTCGTTCTTCTTGATCAGGTCGAGGTTCGGGGCGCGCAGCTCGTCGATCATGTACGGCTTCATCAGCTTGCCGTCGTTGGCGATCGCCGCCGCGACCATCGCCATCTGGAGCGGGGTGGTCGCCGTGTTGAACTGGCCGATGGACGACTGGGCGTTACCGCCGCGGTCCATCTTCTTGTCGTAGACGGAGGCGGCCGAGCGGACCGGGACGAACTGCTCGGCGTTGAAGCCGAACTTCTCCGCCATCTCCACCATCTTGTCGCGGCCGACCTCGTCGCCGAGCTTGGCGAAGACCGAGTTGCACGAGACTTCCAGCGCCCGGTTCAAGGTGGCGTCCTTGCAGCCCGACGCGTGGTTCTTCATCGGCACCGTGGAGAGCGGCAGGATGTACGGCTCCGGGGTGTCCGTCGGCGCGTTGATGTCGGTGACCTTGCCGTTCTCCAGCGCGGCGGCGGCGGTCACGACCTTGAAGACGGAGCCCGGGGGGTAGATCTCGCGGATCGCGCGGTTCAGCTTGGGCTTGTTCGGGTCCTTCTCCAGGCCGACCCATGCCTTCTCGTCCTTGCTGGAGTACCCGGCGAAGGAGGAGGGGTCGTACGACGGCGTGGAGGCCATCGCCAGGATCTTGCCGGTCTTCGGCTCGATCGCGACGACGGCGCCGGTCTTGCTGCCCAGACCCTCGAAGGCGGCCTTCTGCGCGGCGCCGCTGAGGGTGGTGACGACGTTGCCGCCCTTCTTCTTCTCGCCGGTGAACATGGCGAGGGTGCGGTCGAAGAAGAGCCGGTCGTCGTTGCCGGTGAGGATGCCGTCCTCGATCTTCTCGATCTGGTTGGCGTCGTACGCCTGCGAGGCGTACCCCGTGACCGGGGCCCACATGGGGCCGTCGATGTAGGTGCGCTTGTACTTGTAGAACGTGTCCTGCGAGTCGACGGAGCCGGTGATGGGCTTGCCGTCGACGATGATGTTGCCGCGCTCGTTCGCGTAGCGCTCGATCTGGACCCGTCGGTTCTTGGGGTGCGCGTTCAGCTCGTCGGCGCGGACGAACTGGAGCCAGTTGTCCCGCAGCAGCAGGGCGAGGACGAGCAGGCCACAGAAGATCGCGACCCGCCGCAGCGGCTTGTTCACGGACGGACCACCTGGGTCATCTCGGCGTCGGGGGACGGGGCGGGCGCGGGCGCGGGACGGCGCGCGGTGTCGCTGATCCGGATCAGGATGCCGATCAGGGCCCAGTTGGCGATCACGGAGGAACCGCCGTACGCGAGGAACGGCATGGTCATACCGGTCAGCGGGATGAGGCCCATGACGCCGCCGGCGACGACGAAGACCTGCAGTGCGAACGCGCCGGACAGGCCCATCGCGAGCAGCTTGCCGAACGGGTCGCGGGCCGCGAGGGCGGTGCGCACACCGCGCTCGACGATCAGACCGTAGAAGAGCAGGAAGACCATCACACCGGCCAGTCCGAGCTCCTCGCCGACGGTGGCGAAGATGAAGTCGGAGTTGGCGGCGAACTGGATCAGGTCCGAGTTGCCCTGGCCGAGGCCGGTGCCGAGGATGCCGCCGGAGCCGAAGGACATCAGCACCTGGGTCATCTGGTCACAGGCATAGGCCATGTTGGAGCCCTCGGGGGCCGTCTTCAGGCACTCGAAGGGGTCGAGCCAGGCTGCCACGCGGGACTGGACGTGACTCGCGGTCGACCCGACGACGACGGCGCCGCCCGCGGACATCAGCAGACCCATGACGACCCAGCTCGTCCGCTCCGTCGCCACGTACAGCATGATCACGAACATGCCGAAGAACAGCAGCGAGGTTCCGAGGTCGTTCTCGAAGACCAGGATGAGGAGGCTGACCGCCCAGATCGTGAGGATCGGACCGAGGTCGCGGCCTCGCGGCAGGTAGAGCCCCATGAAGCGTCGGCTGGCGAGGGCCAGCGCGTCCCTCTTCACCATCAGGTAGCCGGAGAAGAACACCGCCAGCACCAGCTTGGCGAACTCACCGGGCTGGATCGAGAAGCCGCCGACGCGGATCCAGATCTTGGCGCCGAAGACGTCCGCGCCCAGTCCGGGGACGAGCGGCAGCAGCAGCAGGACGAGCGCCACCACCATGGAGATGTACGTGTAGCGCTGGAGGACCCGGTGGTCCTTCAGCAGCAGCAGCACGCCCGCGAACATGGCGATGCCGATCGCCGAGTACATCATCTGGTTCGGCGCGGACGGGCTGAAGGCGCCGTACGAACGCTTGGCCAGCGAGATCAGCCGCGGCGACTGGTCCAGGCGCCAGATCAGCACCAGGCCCATGCCGTTGAGCAGGGTGGCCAGGGGCAGCAGCAGCGGGTCGGCGTACGGGGCCCACTTGCGCACCACGAGGTGGGCGACGCCCGCGAGGAGCGCGAGGCCCAGGCCGTAGCCGAGCATGCCGGCCGGGACCTTCCCGTCGATGGCCAGGCCCACGTTGAGGTACGCGAACACCGGGATGACGACGGCGAACGCGAGCAGCGCCAGCTCGGTGTTGCGGCGGCTCGGCGCCTCGATCGCGCCGATGGTGGTCGTGTTGGTGACAACGCTCATGGTGGTGAAAGGCCCCCTACGGGTGGTTACTGCTTGCCGCAGTTCGAGGCCAGCTTCTGCTCCTCCGCGGTGAGGGTGGGACCCGGGGTCGGAGCGGCTGTGGTGGGCTTGGAGTCGGGGGTGGCGGTGCCGCCGGGCTTCTGGGCCGGCGGAGCGGCCTTCTCGGCGGCCTCGCGGCGCTGCTCGGTCTTCTTGCACGCCGAAGCCTGCACGGACAGCTCGGAGATCTTCGTCTCGGCCTTGCCGAGGCTGCCGCCCGCGATCGTGTCCTCGACCTGCTTCCGCTGGTAGGCGGGGAGGTACTTGAGTTCGATCTCGGGGTGGTCCTTCTCGACCTTGGACAGCGAGATCCACGCCAGGTCCTGGCTGATGCCCTGGTAGAGGGCGACGTGCTGGTCCTTGGAGCCCACGAAGTACTGGGTCTGGGTCCAGCGCCAGCCGCCGTACACACCGCCGCCGAGGAGCGCGAGGATCAGGACGAGGAAGAAGGAGCGCTTCAGCCACTTGCGGCCGGTACGCGGCTTCTCGAAGTCCTCGTCCGCGTACGACTCGAAGGAGCCCTGGGGCGGCATCCCGCCGTATCCGTGGTCCTCGCCGCTGCCGGGCGGGCCGAAGCCGCCGGCCGGGGGCTGGTGGTGGGGCGCGGTGCGGCCGAGTCCGGAGGCGCGGCCGGCCGGGGTCTGCATGGCCCCGCCGTCGTTGAGCTGGGCGGCCTGGTTCTCGGCGACGGCGCCCACGATGACCGGGGTGTCGCTGACGTGGCCGGCGAGGGTGTCGCCGCCGTCGACGTCGAGGACGTCGGCGACGATCACCGTGATGTTGTCCGGGCCGCCGCCGCGCAGTGCGAGCTGGATCAGCTCCTGCACGGTCTCCTGCGGGCCCTGGTAGCTGGCGAGGGTGTCCTCGAGGGTCTGGTGCGAGACCACGCCGGACAGACCGTCGGAGCAGATCAGGTAGCGGTCGCCGGCCCGGACCTCGCGGATGGAGAGGTCTGGTTCGACGTGGTCGCCGCTGCCGAGCGCGCGCATGAGGAGCGAGCGCTGCGGGTGGGTGGTGGCCTCTTCCTCGGTGATCCGGCCCTCGTCGACGAGGCGCTGGACCCAGGTGTGGTCCTGGGTGATCTGGGTGAGGACGCCGTCGCGGAGCAGGTAGGCGCGGGAGTCGCCGACGTGCACGAGGCCGAGCCGCTGGCCCGTCCACAGCAGGGCGGTGAGCGTGGTGCCCATGCCCTCCAGCTGCGGGTCCTCCTCGACCATCATCCGGAGCTGGTCGTTGGCGCGCTGCACCGCCGTACCGAGCGAGGTGAGGATGTCGGAGCCGGGGACGTCGTCGTCGAGCGTGACGAGGGTCGAGATCACCTCGGACGAGGCGACCTCGCCGGCCGCCTGTCCGCCCATGCCGTCGGCGATGGCGAGCAGGCGGGGGCCGGCGTAACCGGAGTCCTCGTTGCCCTCGCGGATCATGCCCTTGTGCGAGCCCGCGGCGAATCGCAGGGACAGACTCATGCGCACCTGCCCTGTCGCCGCTGCATCGGGGTACAGCCGGTCTCGACCCACACTGCCCACCCTCCGGTCGCTCCGGTCGCTTCAGTCGCTCCGGTCGGGAGCGCGGCACGGCCTGTGGCGGGGACCGTCCCGGCTCGCTCGCTCCGCTCGCGCCTATTCATGATGTAGCACTACTTCCGCAGCTCGATGACGGTCTTGCCGATGCGGATCGGCGCGCCCAGCGGAATCGGCGTGGCGGTCGTGAGGCGGGTCCGGTCGAGGTAGGTGCCGTTCGTGGACCCGAGATCCTCGACGATCCACTGGCCGTCCCGGTCCGGATAGATCCTGGCGTGCCGGCTGGAGGCGTAGTCGTCGTCCAGCACGATCGTCGAGTCGTGCGCCCGGCCCAGCGTGATCGTCTGCCCCTGGAGGGCGACGGTCGTGCCGGTGAGGGTGCCCTCGGACACGACCAGCTTGGTCGGGGCGCCGCGGCGCTGGCGCCCGCCCGTGCTCTGCTGGCCGCGCTGCTGCGGCGGCGCGGCGGCCTGGCGGGCGGCGGCCTGCTGGGGCCGCGCCTCCTGGCGCCGCGAACCGCGCTGGGTGACCCGCGTACCGAAGAGGTCGCTGCGGATGACCTGGACGGCCACGATGACGAACAGCCACAGAACGGCCAGGAAACCCAACCGCATGACCGTCAGGGTCAGCTCTGACATTGCCCCCGCTTCACCCTTCGGCTTGCCGGTAAACGATGGTGGTGCTGCCCACGACGATCCGCGAGCCGTCGCGGAGCGTAGCGCGGGTGGTGTGCTGCCCGTCCACCACGATGCCGTTGGTGGATCCGAGATCCTGGATCGTCGAGGGCGTTCCGGTCCGGATCTCGCAGTGCCGGCGGGAGACGCCGGGATCGTCGATCCTCACGTCCGCGTCGGTGCTGCGGCCGAGGACCAGAGTCGGGCGCGAGATCTGGTGGCGGTTGCCGTTGATCTCGATCCAGCGTCGCACGGGCGCGCCGGTGCCGGGCACCGGGCCTCCCGCGGGACGTCCGCCGGGCGCGGTCGGCCGGTGGCCGGGAGCGCCGGGGGGCGGGGAGGCGGGCATGGGCGGAGCGCCGGCCGGGGGGTACCCGTAACCGCCGCGACCCTGCGCCTGGCCCTGCTGCTGTCCCGCCGCGGGCGGCTGGGGCTGTGACGTACTCGACGCGAGCGTGCGGCTGCGGACCCGGTACAGACCGGTGTCGAGGTCGTCGGCCTTCTCCAGGTGGACCTTGATCGGGCCCATGAAGGTGTACCGCTGCTGCTTCGCGTAGTCCCTGACCAGGCCGGCGAGCTCGTCGCCGAGCTGGCCCGAGTAGGGGCTGAGACGCTCGTAGTCGGGCGTGCTCAGCTCCACGATGAAGTCGTTGGGGACGACGGTCCGCTCGCGGTTCCAGATCTGCGCGTTGTTGTCGCACTCGCGCTGGAGCGCGCCGGCGATCTCGACAGGCTGGACCTCGGACTTGAAGACCTTGGCGAAGGTGCCGTTCACCAGACCTTCGAGTCGCTGCTCGAATCGCTTCATGACTCCCATGGGGCACCTCCTCCGTCGTTGTCGTCCTGGTACTGCTTACTGATCGTATCCACGCGTCGGGAAATCGGCTGGTTCCCCTTCTCTGCCCTGTGGACGAGTGTCACCTCTCACAGGCTTTCCCCACGGATCGTAGAGGCGGCCTGTGGACAGTGTCCCGCACCCGGCTGTGGGACCGGGGTCGCGGTCCGGAAGCCGTGGTGCTCCGTCCCGTTCCTCCCGCCCTTCCGCTCCTCGATCCCTTCCCGCTTCCTCCTCCCCCGCCTGCCTCCCCGTACCCCTCCTTCCCCGCTCCCGGCATCGTCCACGTCCGCGCCTCCCCTCACCTTGTTCTCCGGGAGCGGGGCCGAAACAACGGATGTGAATCCACGGTCTCCGGCGTGCTAATCTTCAGATGTCGCCAGGCGCTCCCACCGAAAAGTGAGAGAGTCCGGAGCACACCCAATGCGCGGGTGGCGGAATAGGCAGACGCGCTGGATTCAGGTTCCAGTGCCCGAAAGGGCGTGGGGGTTCAACTCCCCCCTCGCGCACCAGAGAGACGGTCGGCATCGTGATCACGATGCCGACCGTCTCGCTTTTGTGTCCCGACTGCGGCCGTGGCCAGGGCCGTTGCGGATGTGAGGTGGCACACGTCCGGCGCGGGAGGCGTGCGGCGGGCAGCAAATAGGGTGTCCGCATGATCGTTCGGATGTGGGTCCTGGAAGCCCGGTCGGCCGAGGCGGAGGCCCGGGGCCTGTTGACTCCGGCGGAGCTGTCCCGCGCCGACGAGCTGGGCCGTGAGCAGGTGCGGAGGACGTTCGTCACGTCCCGCGCGGTGCAGCGGGCCCTGGGCGCGCGCCATCTGGGAGTGCCCGCCGCCGAGGTCGGGATCAGCCGGGCCTGCGCCCACTGCGGGGACGGCGACCACGGGAAGCCGCACTTCACGGCTGCGCCCGAACTGGACTTCTCCGTCTCGCACACCGGCGACCTCGTGGTGATCGCCGCCTCGACCGGCACCAGGGTCGGGCTGGACGTGGAACTGGGCAGCCGCACCATCGAGATCGAGGAGATGGTCCGCGTCCTCGCCTCGGAGAGCGAGCAGCGGAGTCTCGACGGGCTCGACGGGGACACCCTGCGGACCGCGCTTTTCCGTGTCTGGGCGCGCAAGGAGGCGACGGTCAAGCTGACCGGCCACGGCCTGCTCCAGGTGCCCTTCTCCGCGCTGTCGGTCGACGGCCCGGTCGTCCGGGTCGACGGGGCGCCGGACGGCTGGCCCGAGGAGCCCATCCACCTCACCGATCTGTCGCTCGGTCACGGAAGCGTGGCGGCCCTGGCCACCACCGTGGCGGAGCCCGAGGTCGACATCGTCACCCTGGCGAGGGTCTCCGACCTGTCGGTGTGAGACACCTTCGCCTTGCGCCGTCCGTGCGAGGCCGGTCGGGGCGGTGTGAGGTTCCGGCGTCCCTCGTGCGCGGTGCCGTGCGCAGCCGTCGCGACCTTCGTCGTCGGGGGTCGCGACGAAAGGGGGACTCCGGGGGCCGGGGCGCTGCCTAGGGTGCGAGCGTGGACGCTATGTCGAAGTCGGGGGCCCGGAGCATGCGCGGCCTCAGGAGAACGGTCTCGGCCTCATGGGCCTGGTTCGCGCTGCCCGGGCAGTGGTCGGGGCGCCGGACCACCGGTGAGGTCGCGCTCGCCCTGGTCATGGGGGTGCTCGCCGCCGGGAGCGAGGAGATCCTGGGCGGCGAGGGGTGGCGGCTGGCCGCGGTCGCCGCGGGTGCCGCCGTGCTGTCGCTGGTCCGGAGACGGCTGCCGGCGAGCACGCTCGTCCTGGCGGCCGGGCTGACGCCGTTCGCGCCCGGCCTGGGGCCGGTGCTGCTGGTGATCGGCTGGTCCTCCGGGCGGTACATCGCGGGCGCGGGTCAGGCGCTGGCCGCGTACCTCGCCGCCTTCGTCCTGAACGTGGGCGGCACGCTCGTGGAGTCGTGGGACCGGCAGCGGATCCTCGTCGTCGTCTTCGTCGCGACCCTCTACTACCTGGGCACCACCCTGGCCCCCGGTCTCGCGCACCGCTACTGGACCCAGCGGCGGACCCTGCTGCACGCGCTCCAGGAGCGCAACGCGCAACTGCTGCGCGAGCGGACGATGGTGGCCTGGCAGGCCCGGCAGCGGGAGCGGCAGCGGATCGCCCAGGACATGCACGACAGCCTCGGGCACCAGCTGGCGCTCATCGCGGTGCACACCGGCGCCCTGGAGGTCGACCGGGACCTGGGCGAGCGGCAGCGCGAGGTGGTCGGCGTCCTGCGGAACGCGTCGGTGACCGCCATGCACGAACTGCGGGAGGTCGTCGGGATACTCCGCGACGGCGTCGAGGCCGCGCACGGCGCTCCCGTGGCGCCGGCCCTGGCCGGTGACGAGACGGGCAGGGCCGCGCGGGGGATCGCGGGCATCGAGGGGCTCGTGGAGGCCGCGCGGGGGGCCGGCACCGCGGTCGGGATGCGACGGCTGGGGGAGACGCGGTCGCTGGCCCCGGCCGCCGACCACGCGGCGTACCGGATCGTGCAGGAGGCCCTGACCAACGCCTACAAGCACGCGCCAGGAGCGCCGATCGGCGTCGAACTCCGCTACGAGCCGGACACGTTCGTCGTGGAGATCCTCAACGAGCCTCCGGCGGGCGGGCCGGCGACGGACGCGGTGAGCGGCGGTCAGGGGCTGGCCGGACTCGTCGAACGGGCCCGGCTCGTGGGCGGCATGTGCCATGCGGGGCCCGCCGACGGCGGCGGGTTCCGGGTGGCCGGGATGCTGCCGTACGGCGCCGCGCCGGTCGCGGACGCCGCGCCTTTGGTCGACGCGGCCGACGACTTCCGGCAGCAGACCACGAAACCGCTGGTGGGCGAAGGTCGTCCGGTCGTGGTCGGACCGGCCGACTGGACGTACACGGAGCGGGAGTTGGCCATGGCGGTACGCGGGGGAAAGAGCACGGGCAGCAGCACGGGCGGTGCGATCGCGCTGGGCTGCGGGATAGCGTTCGCCGCGCTCGTCCTGCTCGTGGTGGCGGCGGGCTTCGGCATCTACTTCCTGATGGGCTCCCTGCAGGAGGGGATGATCGAGCCCAAGCAGTACGAGGCGGTGGAGGTCGGGATGTCCGAGCAGGAGGTCCGCGACCGACTGCCCTCCGGCGACACGATCGCCACCGTCGGCCTGGGCAAGGAGGGGCCCGAGGAGCCTGCCGGTTCCGACTGCCTGGTGCTGATGTCCTCGGAGCTGGGCGAGATCCCCGACAAGGAGCCGGTTTTCCGGTTCTGCTTCAAGGACGGCAAGCTGATCGAGAAGAAGGCGTACGAGGTCAAGGCGCGGTAGCGCCGGTCCGCCCGTACCGGAGCCGTGGGGGAGTAGCTGTGTCAGGGCAGCCCATCAGAGTCGTGATCGCCGACGACGAGCCGCTGATCAGGGCCGGGATCCGCATGATCCTCACCTCGGACCCGGAGATCACGGTCGTCGGGGAGGCGGCCAACGGCCGGGAGGCCGTCGAGGCGGCCCGGGCGCACGCCGCCGACGTGGTCCTGCTCGACATCCAGATGCCCGTGCTCGACGGCCTCTCGGCGCTGCCGGAGCTGCGCAGGGCGGCGCCGGCGGCCCGGGTGATCGTCCTGACGACCTTCGGCGAGCGGGAGAACGTCCTGCGGGCGCTGGAGCACGGGGGCGCCGGCTTCCTCCTCAAGGACACCGCGCCGGCCGAGCTCATCGGGGCCGTGCGGGCGGCCGCGGCGGGCGATGCGTACCTGTCACCGGCGGCCACCCGGCACGTGGTGGAGCGGCTCGCCTCCGGTCGTGAGGCGACCCGGGCCGAGGAGGCGCGAGGGCGGGTGGCCGCGCTGAGCGAGAAGGAGCGCGAGGTGCTCGCGCTGCTCGGGGAAGGGCTGTCCAACGCGGACGCGGGCAGGCGGCTGCACATGAGCGAGGCCACGGTGAAGACGTACGTGAGCCGGATCCTGGCCAAGCTCCAGTGCGAGAACCGGGTCCAGGCGGCGCTGCTGGCGCGGGACGCGGGGCTCTAGGGCCTGTCGTCACAATCCCCTCGTTGCCCGAAGGGCGGCCCTGCGGCGTCTGGTGCGTGCTCTCGGTGTGCCGGGTGGAAGTGCTCGTACGGGGCGTACTCGCGCTTTCGCCCGGTGCGGCGAGAGCGCGTGCCAGGCGTCGCGGGGCAGAGGGGAATGTGACGACAGGCCCTAGGGGGCCTTGCCGGTCATGCCGGGTGGGCTTGGTCGCCGTCGGTGCCGGCGGCGTTGTAGCGCAGCAGGTACGCGGCGAAGTGCGCGAGGTCCTCGGCGGACCAGTCCTTGAGGCGCTCCTGGTAGGCGGCGTGGCGGCTGTTCCGGGCCGAGGCGAGGATCTCGGAGCCCGCCCGGGTCGGGTGCAGGACGTGGACGCGGTGGTCGTCGGGGGCCGGGCGCCGTTCGACCAGACCGAGCTTCTCCAGGCCGGCGACCTGGCGGCTGACCGTCGACTTGTCCAGCAGGTAGTGGGTCGCGAGGTCGGTGGCGCGGCAGCCGCGCTGTTCGTCGATGTGGGCGAGCAGCGTGTACGAGACGAGCGGGAGTTCGGGGTGGACCCGGGCGGCCGCCGCGCGTGCCCGCCGTGCGAAGGCCGTGAGTTCGCGCTGGATGACGTCCACGGACGCCTCGCGGGCCGGCTCTGCGTCGCCGCCGGTCATGGTGGGCTCCCTCTGCCGTGGCGGGGAGCCGTTCGCCCACCGTCCCTTTCGGTTGTATAGTACAACGGTTCTTTAGTTGTAAAAGCCAACCATGGAGGTCTGATGTCAGCGGGACCGAACACCGGCGGGGCATTGCGGCACGTCCTCGGGCATCTGCTCACCCCCCTGCTGATGTGCGTCGGCATGGGCCTCGCCTACCTCGGCGCCTTTCACGCCCCCGCCCCCCACGACCTGCGCGTCGACGTCGTCGGCTCCGGACCCACCACCCAGGTCCTCGCCCAGACCCTCCAGGACAAGGGCGCGGGCGCCCTCGACGTCCGTACCGTCCCCGACCGGGCGAGCGCCGTCGCCACGCTGCGCGAGCAGGGCAGTTTCGGCGCCTACGTGCCCGGCGAGAGGCCCGAACTCCTCGTCGCCTCCGCCTCGTCCGACACCAGCGCCATGGCCGTGGAGAAGGTGTTCACCAAGGTCGCCGCCGCCCAGGACGCCCCGCTGAAGGTCACCGACGTCGCCCCCGTCGCCTCCGGCGACCCCACCGGGCAGGGGATCTTCTTCCTGCTCGTCGCCCTCAGCATCGGCGCGTACGCCTCGGTCGCCGTCATCGGCGGCGCCGGCGCCGTCCTGGCCCTGCGGATCCGCGTCCTCCTCGCCGCCGCGACCTCCCTCGTCGTCAGCCTCATCGGCGCGGTCTTCGCCGGGCCCCTCTTCCACCTCGTCGACCGGGGCCTCGCCGGAGTCTGGGCGATCTCCTGGCTGTACACCGCGGGCATCCTGCTGGTCGGCGTCGGCCTGCACACCTTCCTGCGCCGCTGGACGACGCTCGGCGTCATGGTGCTCTTCGTCATGCTCAACTTCACGAGCTCCGGCGGCATCTACCGGCCCGAGTTCCAGCCCGGGTTCTTCGGCGCCCTGCACGCCTTCTGGAACGGCGCGGGCTTCGTCGAAGGCGTCCGCGGCCACGTCTACTTCGGCGGCCACGCGGTCGGCGGCCACGTCCTCACGCTCGTCCTCTGGCTCCTCGCCGGCATCGCCCTCGTCGTCGCGGCGGGCCTCGCCGAGGCACGCAGGAAGTCCGCGGGCGCCCTGCGGGGAGCGCATGGTGCGCACGGCTCGTCGGCGGCGCCGGCGGCCCCCGCGGGACGCCGGGAGGAGGCCGAGGAGGAGGTCGAGGAGGCCGTCGCGGTCTGATCGCGCCCGCGGAACCCGCCCCGGGAGCCCGCCCGCGCGGGTTGTCCACAGGGCGTCGTCCACAGGGGGAGACGGCTGCTCGGGAGCGGCTGTACGGTCAGGGCCGGATGATGTTGGAACACCGCAACGGGGGAGGACGTCCCATGGCCGAGAACCGGGCCGTCATGCCGGGACAGCGCGACACGGACGGGGAGCCCGCCGGCCTCCGCGTCCCCCACGTACCGGGGTTCGCGCGCCGCGCGGCCCTCGACGCGGGCGCGGACGGCGCTCCCTCACCCAAGGAGCGGGGCAAGCAGCTGCGCGAGCGCATCCCCCGCTCCGCGCACGCCGGGCCCGCGCTCGCCGCCGACCGCCCCGACGCCGTCCGCGCCGTCGAGGAGTCCAACCGCGGCCGCGTCCCCGAACTGGCGCCGATCCGCGTCGGCAGGATGGCGGCCGGCCCCTTCGCCTTCCTGCGCGGCTCCGCCGGACTGATGGCCCACGACCTCTCCACGACCCCGGTCACCGGCATAGCGGCCCAGCTGTGCGGCGACGCCCACGCCGCCAACTTCGGCCTCTACGGCGATGCCAGCGGCCGGATCGTCATGGACCTCAACGACTTCGACGAGACCGTCGTCGGCCCCTGGGAATGGGACCTCAAGCGGCTCGCCACCTCCCTCGTCCTCGCCGGCCGCGAGGTCGGCGCCGACGAGGCGACCTGCCGGGCCGCCGCCTTCGACACCGCCGGCGCCTACCGCCGCACCATGCGCCTGCTCGCCCGGCTCCCCGCCCACGACGCCTGGAACGCGATCGCCGACGAGGAGCTCGTCTCCCACACCGACGCCCGCGACCTCGTCGGCACCCTGGAGCGGGTCTCCGCCAAGGCCCGCAACAACACCAGTGCCCGCTTCGCCGCCCGGTCGACGGAGGCCGTGACCGACGCCGAGGGCGGCGGCCGCAGATTCGTCGACGCTCCCCCGGTCCTCCGCCGGGTCCCCGACGCCGAGGCCGCCGCGGTCGCCCTCTCCCTCGGCGCCTACCTGGAGACGGTCTCCGAGGACCGGCTGCCGCTCCTCGCGCGCTACGCCGTCCACGACGTCGCCTTCCGCGTCGTCGGCACCGGCAGCGTCGGCACCCGCTCCTACGTCGTCCTGCTCCTCGACCACCGGGGCGAACCGCTCGTCCTCCAGGTCAAGGAGGCCCGTCCCTCGGCGCTCCTCCCCCACCTTCCCGCCGTCGGCTTCGCCGTCGCGGACCCCGGCCACGAAGGACGGCGCGTCGTCCTCGGCCAGAAGCGGATGCAGGTCGTCAGCGACATCCTGCTCGGCTGGACCACCGTCCAGGGGCGCCCCTTCCAGGTGCGCCAGTTCCGCAACCGCAAGGGGAGCGTCGATCCCGCCGCCCTCACCCCCGACCAGCTCGACGACTACGGCCGCATGACCGGCGCGCTCCTGGCCCGGGCCCACGCGCACAGCGCCGACCCGCGCCTCATAGCCGGCTACTGCGGCAAGAACGAGGAGCTGGACACCGCGCTCGCCGACTTCGCCGTCGGTTACGCCGATCGCACCGAGGCCGACCACGCCGACCTCCTCACCGCCATCCGCACCGGCAGGACGGCGGCGGAGACGGGCGTCTGACACCGGCGCGCCGGGGAGGCCCCGGAGGACCGTAGGCTGGGTGGGTCGAGGCGGAACGAGGACTGGGCGGGCGTGGACGTGAGCGTGGACCAGGGTGGGAACGAGAGGCCCGGGGACGAGCGGCCCGAGGCGCGTCTGGAGCAGGCCGTGCGGGTGGCCGAACAGGCGCTGATCGAGTTCGAGATCGCGGTGGAGACCTTCCGGGTCGAGGTGGAGAACTTCTCCCGGCTGCACCACCAGCGGCTCGGCCCGATGTACGCGCGGCTCGACGAGCTCGACGCGCAGATCGCCGAGGCCAAGGCGGCGCGCACCGGTGATCCGGAGGACGTGCGCCGGGCGCAGGAGGCGCGTGCCGCCGTCCTGCCGATGCCGGGCGTGGAGGAGCTGTTCCACGACTGGATCGACTCCGACGGCCTGTCCGCCGAGGCCGCCGCGATGCTCACGGACCGGCCGGTGCAGTCGCCGAAGCGGGTCCGGCCCGGTGAGGAGGCCCGCCGGCTCTACCGCGAGCTGGCGCGCAAGGCCCACCCGGACCTGGCCCGTGAGGAGGACGAGCGCAAGCGGCGTGAGGAGTTCATCACCCGGGTGAACGCCGCCTACGCGCGGGGCGACGAGGCGCTGCTGCGCGAGCTCTCCGCCGAGTGGGAGGCCGGTCCGGTCCCCGCCGAGGAGCGGCTCAGCGAGAGCGAGGAGCTGTACGCGCGCCTGGAGTGGCTGGCGGAGCGCAAGGACATGCTGTCGGCGCTGGCGCGGGAGCTGGAGGAGAGCGCGATCGGCGCGATGCTGCGGATGGCGCCGGAGGACCCGGACCGGCTCCTGGAGGAGATCGCGGAGCAGCTGCTCGCGCAGGTCTCCGAGCGGGAGGCCGAGCTGACGGGGCTGGTGGAGTAGGTTTTCCGTGCGCCCGAGCCGTTCGGGCGGTACTGACGAGAGAAGGCCGTTCCCATGAATTTCTCCCCGCTGCCCTCGGTGGACGCGGCTTCCGTGCCGGCCGATGCCCTGGTGCTGGACGTCCGGGAGAACGACGAGTGGGAGGCCGGCCACGTCGAGGGCGCGCTGCACGTGCCCATGAGCGACTTCGTGGCCCGCTTCGGTGAGGTGACGGAGGCCGTGGCCGAGCGTGGCCGGGCGTACGTGATGTGCCGGGTCGGCGGCCGGTCGGCCCAGGTCACCCAGTACCTGGTGCAGCAGGGCTTCGACGCGGTGAACGTCGACGGCGGGATGATGGCGTGGGACGGTGCCGGCCGCCCGATGGTGACGGCGGGCGGCAGCCCGGCGTTCGTGCTCTGACGCACCGCCCCCTGACGCACGGGGGACGCGGCCGCGCGGGGTGTCAGCCGAGGGGGTGGGCGGCCAGCAGGTCGCCCAGTGCCTCCTCGTGGGCGGCGGCGGGGCCGAGCGCGAGCTCCAGGTGCTTGGCCCAGGCGTGGTACCGGTGCAGGGGGTAGTCGGTGTCGGCGCCGAAGCCTCCGTGCAGGTGCTGGGCGGTCTGCACGACGCGCCGTACCCCTTCGGACGCCCAGATCTTCGCGACGGCGATGTCCCCCGCGGCGGGGAGCGCACCGGCCGCTCCGGTCGAGACGCGCCAGGCGGCCTGCCAGAGAGTCGCCTCCATGGCGCGCAGGTCGATGTAGCGGTCGGCGGCCTGGACGGCGACGGCCTGGAAGGTGGCCACCGGGTGGCCGAACTGCTCGCGCTTGCCGGTGTACTGGCTCGTCATGGTGAGCACGGCCTCGCCGAGGCCCAGGGCGAGTGCGCAGGTGCCGGTGGTGAGGAGGTCCCTCAGCGCCTCCCAGGCTCCGTCGGCGTCGACGACGTCGGCGCGGTCGAGGCGGACGGCGTCGAGCCTTAGTTCGGCGAGGAGTTCGCCGTTCGTGGAGAACTGGTCCGTGAGGCCGAGTCCCTCGTGGGCGCGGGGCACCAGGGCGAGTACGGTCCGCCCGTCGGGGGTGTGCGCCGGGACGGCGACGATGTCGGCGCCGTGGGCCCAGGGGACGGCGGTCTGGACGCCGTCGAGCAGCCAGCCGGCGCCGTCGGGGCGTGCGGTGACGGCGAGTTCGGCCGCGTCGTGACCGGTGCGTCCCTGCGAGGCGGCGGTGAGGACGACGTCGCCGCTGCCCACGCGGGGGAGGAGGTCCGCGGCCGTGGCCGGGTCGGCGTACCGCTCGACGGTCAGGGCGACGGCGCAGGTCTCCAGGAGCGGGACCCGGGCGAGGACGCGGGCGGACTCGCGCAGTACGAGGCAGAGCGCGACGGCGTCGAGGCCGGCGCCGCCGTGCTCGGGGGCCAGCACGAGGCCGAGCAGGTCGGCGGCGGCGAGCCGCGCCCAGAGCGGCCGGTCGAAGTCGTCGGCCACGGCGCCCGGGGTGAGGGCCGGGCTGGGCACCGCGTCGGGTGCGACGTCCGCGAAGACCGCCTTGGCCGCCTCGACGGCCGCCTGCTGCTCCTCGGTGAAGGTGAAGTCCACTGTCCTGCCCTCCCGTTGCCGTACCCGCTGCTGTTCGCACGTTCCTGACGGGTCGTCAAGATAGAACAGGTTCTAGGGGAAGGGAATGGCGTCGCCCGGACTTCGTCGGCGCCCGCCCAGCGAGGCTGCGGGAGGGCGCGACGTCGGATCCCCGCCGACGGCGTCGATGCCGTCGGCGGGGTCCGGTCTCAGCGGTCGAAGTCCAGCTCCACGTCCGGGGTGACGGGGTGGGACTGGCAGGCCAGGACGTAGCCGGCGTCGGTCTCGTCCGGTTCCAGCGCGAAGTTGCGGTCCATCCGGACCTCCCCGCCGACGAGGAAGGCGCGGCAGGTGCCGCACACCCCGCCCTTGCAGGCGTACGGCGCGTCGGCGCGGGCGCGGAGCACCGTGTCGAGGAGCGTCTCGCCCCGGTCGACCGGCCAGGTGCCGGACCGGCCGTGGAGGGTCGCGGTCAGCGTCGCGTGCGCGGGGGCGTCGGCGGCGGGGGCCGGCGCGGGGGCCGAGCCGTCGTCGACGTGGAAGATCTCCTGGTGGATCCGGCCGCGGTCGACCCCGAGCCCGCGCAGGGCCTGCTCGGCGCCCTGGACCAGTCCGAAGGGCCCGCAGAGGAACCAGCCGTCGACCTCGCCGACCGGCAGCAGCGCCGGCAGCAGTCCGGCCAGCCGCTCGCGGTCGAGACGGCCGGACGGCAGGCCCGCCTGCTGCTCCTCCCGGGAGAGGACGGTGACCAGCTGGAAGCGGTCGGGGTAGCGGTCCTTCAGGTCGGCGACCTCGTCGAGGAACATCGTCGACGAGGCGGTCCGGTCGCTGCGGATCAGGCAGAACCGGGCCTCCGGCTCGCGGGCGAGCAGGGTGGCGGCCATCGAGAGGACCGGCGTGATGCCGCTGCCGCCGACGACGGCCGCGAAGCGGCCCGGGCGCGGGGCGAGCGTGAAGCGGCCCATCGGTTCCATGACCTCGACGACGTCGCCGACGGCCAGTTCCTTGAGCGCGTACGTCGAGAACGAGCCGCCGTCGACGAGCCGGATGCCGACGCGCAGGACGGGCGGTTCCCCGGCCGGGGCGGCGAGGGCGCAGATCGAGTACGTCCGGCGGATCTCCTCGCCCTGTTCGCCGGTGCGGCGCAGGGCGAGGTGCTGGCCGGGAAGGTGGCGGTACGCGTCGTGGAGCTCGGGCGGGACCGCGAAGGTGACCGCCACGGAGTCGTCCGTGAGCCGCTCGACGTCGCTCACCCGGAGCGGCTGGAACCCGGCCCGCCCGGAGCCCGAGGACACCATCTACAACTCCTTGAAGTGGTCGAACGGTTCACGGCAGGCGGTGCAGCGGCGCAGCGCCTTGCACGCCGTGGAGGAGAAGCGGCTGAGCAGCTCGGTCTCGGTGGAGCCGCAGTGGGGGCAGCGGATGGCGAGGGCCAGCGGCACCGGGCCGCCCGGGGGGCCCTGGGGGCGGGGCGGGGCGATGCCGAACTCGGCGAGCTTGCGCCGTCCCTCCTCGCTGATGTCGTCGGTGGACCACGCCGGGGCGAGCACGGTGACGACGGAGACCTCCGCGACGCCGTGCTCGTGCAGCGCGCGCTCGATGTCGGAGGACATCGCCTCGATCGCGGGGCACCCCGTGTACGTCGGGGTGAGGGCGACCTCGACCCGGCCGGGGCCGGTGACCTGGACGCCCCGCATGACGCCGAGCTCCTCCAGGGTGAGGACGGGCAGCTCCGGGTCGGGAACGGCGCCGGCGACCCGGCTCAGCTCCTCCTCCAGGGCGGTCATCGTCACCATGTCGCACCCGGGTGGCTGCGGTGCAGGTGCTGCATCTCGGCGATCATCCGCCCGAAGGACTCGGTGTGCAGGCCCTGGCGGCCGGCTCCGGCGGCCCAGGCCCCGGTACGCGGTCCGGCGGGGACGGTCAGCGTGGCCCGGCCGAGGACGTCGGTGACCGAGGCCAGCCAGGCGCTCTCCATGGCCACGTGGTCGAGGTCGAGGCCGTCGACCGGCTGGAAGAGCTCGCCGGTGTACCGCCACAGGGCGTCGCAGGCCCGCTGCATCCGCTCGTGGCTCTCGGCGGTGCCGTCGCCCAGGCGCAGGGTCCAGTGCTCCGCGTGGTCCTGGTGGTAGGCGACCTCCTTGACGGCCTTCGCGGCGAGACCGGCGAAGGGGCCGTCGCCGGCGGCCAGCCGGCCGTAGAGGAGGCGCTGGTAGGTGGAGAAGTACAGCTGCCGGGCGATGGTGTGGGCGAAGTCGCCGTTGGGCTGCTCGACCAGCTGGGCGTTGCGGAAGGCCCGCTCCTCGCGGAGGTAGGCCAGTTCGTCCTCGTCGCCGGCGAGGGAGAGCAGGACGCGGGCCTGGCCGAGGAGGTCGAGGGCGATGTTGGCCAGGGCGACCTCCTCCTCCAGCACGGGGGCGGAGCCGGCCCACTCCCCCAGCCTGTGGGAGAGGACGAGGGCGTCGTCGCCGAGGGCGAGGGCGGCGCCGGTGAACGCGGCGGCCTCCGCGGCGGTCGGGGTGCTCACAGGTGCTTCACCCCCTCCGGGATCTCGTAGAACGTCGGGTGGCGGTAGGGCTTGTCCGCGGCCGGCTCGAAGAAGGGGTCCTTCTCGTCCGGCGAGGAGGCGGTGACGGCTGCGGAGGGCACGACCCAGATCGACACGCCCTCGCTGCGGCGGGTGTACAGGTCGCGGGCGTTGCGCAGGGCCATCTCCGCGTCGGGCGCGTGGAGACTGCCCGCGTGGGTGTGGGACAGTCCGCGGCGGGAGCGCACGAACACCTCCCACAGCGGCCAACCGTCGCTCGTCATGCCTGTGCCTCTCCGTGCGTGCCGGTGTGCTTCTCCGCGTAGACCGCGGCTGCTTCCCTGACCCAGGCGCCGTCCTCGTGGGCCTGGCGCCGCCTGCTCAGCCGCTGGTCGTTGCAGGGGCCGTTCCCCTTGAGGACGTCCCAGAACTCGGTCCAGTCGATCGGTCCGAAGTCGTAGTGCCCCCGCTCCTCGTTCCACCGGAGGTCGGGGTCGGGGAGGGTGAGTCCGAGCGCCTCGGCCTGCGGCACCGCGATGTCGACGAAGCGCTGGCGCAGCTCGTCGTTGGTGTGGCGCTTGATCTTCCAGGCCATCGCCTGCGCGGTGTGGGTCGACTCGTCGTCCGGGGGGCCGAACATCATCAGCGAGGGCCACCACCAGCGGTCCACCGCGTCCTGCGCCATGGCGTGCTGGGCCTCGGTGCCGTTCGACAGGGCGAGGAGGGCCTCGTACCCCTGGCGCTGGTGGAAGGACTCCTCCTTGCAGACGCGGACCATCGCGCGGGCGTACGGCCCGTAGGAGCAGCGGCAGAGGGGGACCTGGTTGGTGATCGCGGCGCCGTCCACGAGCCAGCCGATGGCGCCGACGTCGGCCCAGGTCAGCGTGGGGTAGTTGAAGATCGACGAATACTTCTGGCGGCCCGAGTGGAGCTTGTCGAGCAGCTCGTCGCGGCTGGTGCCGAGGGTCTCCGCCGCGCTGTACAAGTACAGGCCGTGGCCGGCCTCGTCCTGCACCTTGGCCATGAGGATCGCCTTGCGGCGCAGCGAGGGCGCGCGGGTGATCCAGTTCGCCTCCGGCTGCATGCCGATGATCTCGGAGTGGGCGTGCTGCGCGATCTGCCGGACGAGCGAGGCGCGGTACGCCTCGGGCATCCAGTCGCGCGGCTCGATCCGCTCGTCGGCGGCGACAGCGGCGTCGAACACGGCCTCGTAGGCGGCCTGCTCCGGCGCCGTGGCCGCGTCCGAGCCGCCGGGCGCGCCCGTGGTCTCTGCCGTCCCTGCCGTCACTGCGGTCATCGGACTCCCTACCGACCGATCGTTCGGTTGAATGACTTCAATGGTGAGTCGGCGGCCCGTATGGTGTCAACCCTGTGGATGACCGAGGTGGGCCGATGGGGGTCGGGGCGGGATGGACGCGCACGTGGAAGAGGACGCGGTCGGGGTGGCCGACGACCGGGTCCGGACCGGGGGGACGCCGTCCCCCGCCGAGACCGCGGGGGCGCCCGCCGGCACCGGGATCATGGCCCTGTCGCTGCCCTACCAGGTCGTGGCCGCCGTGGCGCTCGCCGTCGTCGGGGTGTTCGCCTGTGTCCACCTGGCGATGGTCTTCCTGCACGTGGCCCCGTCCAACACGCTGACGAAGCGGCACGGCCAGGCCGTGGACGAGTGGATCTACCCCGAGTTCGAACAGAACTGGAAGCTGTTCGCGCCCAACCCGCTCCAGCAGAACCTCTCCGTGGAGATGCGCGCCGAGATAGCCGGAACCGGCGGCGAGCTGCGCACCACCGACTGGATCGACCTCACCGCCCAGGACACCGCGGCGATCCGCTACAACCCCATGCCCAGCCACTCGCAGCAGAACGAGCTCCGCCGGGCCCTGGACTTCTACCGGAACTCGCACGGCGACGACAACCGCCCCAACGGGCTGCGCGGCCGCCTCTCGGAGCAGTACATGCGCCGGATCGCGATGCTCCGGCTGGACGCCGACCCGTCCATGCACGGCTCCGACGTGCGGCGCATCCAGCTGCGGACCGTCACCCGCCCCGTGGCCGCCCCCGGCTGGAGCACCGAGAAGAACGACGCCACCCCCTCCCACCGCGACCTGCCGTGGTGGAAGGTGACCGACGCCGACCGCCCCGCCGGAGCCGACCGAAGCCGCACGGAGGCGGGCCGATGAACGAGCCGGTGAACGAGCCCATGAACGAGCCGAGGACCAGGCCGAGGACCGGGCCGATGAACGAGCCGAGGACCGAAGAGGCGAACGGGCCGGAGGGACCGCGGGGCGACGCCCCCGCGTCCCCGTCCGCCGGCCGGGCGCCCGCGCCCCGCGCGCGGAGCGGCGAACCCCTCGACCGGCGGCTCGCCCGCGCCGTCCAGACCGTCACCGGCCGCTCCCTCGGCCCCTACCAGTCCGCGATCGTGCGGATCGGCTTCTCGCTGACCTGGCTCGCCTTCCTGCTGCGCGAGCTGCCGCACCGGCACGAGCTGTACGGGCCGGACGGGCCCTGGTCCTGGGAGATGGCCCGCCGGCTGCTCTCCGGCAACCACGCCTTCACCGTCCTCATGTGGTCCGACGACCGGCTCTGGTTCGAGCTGGTCTACGGACTCGCCACGCTCTCCGCCCTGCTGCTGCTCGTGGGCTGGCGCACCCGTGCGGTGTCGGTCGTCTTCATGGTCGGGGTGCTGTCGCTGCAGAACCGCTCCGTCTTCGTGGGCGACGGCGGCGACAACGTCCTCCACCTCATGGCGATCTACCTCGTCTTCACCCGGTGCAGCCAGGTCTGGTCCCTCGACGCCCGCCGGGCGGCCCGCGAGGCCCGTGCCGCCAGGGCGGGCGAGCCCGCGCCCGACGACCGCGTCGGCCCGCTCCTGTGGACGGTCCTCGGCGGCTTCCTCCTCGCCGCCACCTGGTTCGGCGACGTCACCGGCGAGTGGTGGGTGCTGGTCCTGCTGTGGGTGCTGTGGCTCGGCAACGCGCTGTGGTGGGTGGTCTGCCGGTACGCGCCCGGAGAGCCGCGCACCCTGCTCGACGCCCTCGCCCACCTCGCGCACAACGCCGTCCTCGTCGTGATCATGGTCGAGGTCTGCCTGATCTACGCCACCGCCGGCTGGTACAAGATCCAGGGCTCGCGCTGGCAGGACGGCACCGCGCTGTTCTACCCGCTCAACCTCGACTACTTCACGCCCTGGCCGGCCCTCTCCGAGCTGCTCGGCAGCAGCGGCGTCATGGTGATGCTGCTGTCGTACGGCACCGTGATCGTCCAGGTCGCCTTCCCGTTCACCCTCTTCAACCGCAGGGTGAAGAACGTCCTGCTGGTCGCGATGATGCTGGAGCACGCGGGCATCGCCCTGCTCCTGGGACTGCCGGTCTTCTCGCTCGCGATGATCTCCGCGGACGCCGTGTTCCTGCCGACGGCGTTCCTGGTGGCGCTCGGGGCCCGGGCCGCGCGAGGCCGGGACCGGCTGCTGAAGCGGACCCCCGCGGAGCCCCTGCCCGAGCAGCGCCGTACGGGTGAGGAACGCGGTCCCCGTACCCTCGTCGGGTGAGCACCACCGAACAGAAGCCCGGAACCGAGCCGGTCACGGCCGAGCCCGCCGGGGCCGCCGAGCCGGCCCAGTACGACGAGGGGTTCGGCCCCGAGATCGGCGTCGGTCCGCACCCGCGGCCGTGGCCCGAGGGCGAGCGGTACGACCCCGAGCTGCTCGCCGACGGCGACCGGCGCAACGTCGTGGACCGCTACCGGTACTGGACCCGGGAGGCGGTCGTCGCCGACCTGGACACCCGGCGCCACGACTTCCACGTGGCCGTGGAGAACTGGGGCCACGACTTCAACATCGGGTCGGTGGTGCGGACCGCGAACGCCTTCCTGGCGAAGGAGGTCCACATCGTGGGCCGACGGCGCTGGAACCGTCGCGGCGCCATGGTCACCGACCGCTACCAGCACGTCCGGCACCACGAGGACACCGCGTCGCTGACCTCGTGGGCCGCGGCCGAGGGCCTGCCCGTCATCGGGATCGACAACCTGCCGGGCGCCGTGCCGCTGGAGCGGACCGTGCTGCCGCGCCGCTGCGTGCTGCTCTTCGGGCAGGAGGGGCCCGGGCTCACCGAGGAGGCCCGCGCCCACGTGGAGATGGTCTGCTCGATCGCCCAGTTCGGTTCGACCCGGTCGATCAACGCGGGAGCCGCCGCCGCGATCGCCATGCACGCGTGGGTGCAGCGCTACGCGGAGATCGAGACCCCCTGAGGGAGGTGCGGGGACCCCGGGGCCCCCGCACCACCTCCGGTCATGCCTGGCGGCGGACCTCCACCACCCGGAAGCGGTTGGCGACGAAGGCGCCGTCGCACAGCGCCGCGTTCGCCGCCGGGTTGCCGCCGGAGCCGTGGAAGTCGGAGAAGGCGGCCGTCTGGTTCACGAACACCCCGCCCGTGAGGTTCAGCGAGAGCTGTGCCGACTCCTCCAGGCAGACCTCCTCCACCGCGCGCTCGGTGTCCGCCGACGTCGTGTAGGCGCCGACCGTCATCGCGCCCTTCTCGCGGACCGTGCGCCGCAGCAGCTCCAGGGCGTCGGCGGTGGAGTCCACCGAGACGGCGAAGGAGACCGGGCCGAAGCACTCCGAGAAGTACGCGGCCTCCGCGTCCGGCTTGGAGCCGTCCAGCTTCACGATCACCGGCGTGCGGACCACCGCGTCGGGGTACTCCGGATTGACCACCTCGCGGGAGGCGAGGGCGACCTCGCCGAGACCGGCGGCGGCCTCCAGACGGGCCTTCACGTCCGGGTTGACCAGGGCGCCCAGCAGGCCGTTCGCCCGGGCGTCGTCGCCCAGCAGACCGCCGACCGCGGCGGCGAGGTCGGCGACGACCTCGTCGTACGCCTTGGGGCCCTGGTCGGTGGCGATGCCGTCGCGCGGGATCAGCAGGTTCTGCGGGGTGGTGCACATCTGGCCGCTGTACAGCGACAGCGAGAACGCCAGGTTGGACAGCATCCCCTTGTAGTCGTCCGTGGAGTCGACCACGACCGTGTTGACGCCGGCCTTCTCGGTGTAGACCTGGGCCTGGCGGGCGTGGGTCTCCAGCCAGTCGCCGAACTCGGTGGAGCCGGTGTAGTCGATGATCCGGATCTCCGGACGCACGGCCAGCGTCTTGGCGATGCCCTCGCCCGGACGCTCGACGGCGAGCGCCACCAGGTTCGGGTCGAAGCCGGCCTCGGCGAGCACCTCACGGGCGACGCGGACGGTCAGCGCGAGCGGCAGCACCGCGCGCGGGTGCGGCTTGACCAGGACCGGGTTGCCGGTGGCCAGCGAGGCGAACAGGCCCGGGTAGCCGTTCCACGTGGGGAAGGTGTTGCAGCCGATCATCAGGGCCACGCCGCGGCCGACCGGGGTGAACTCCTTGCTCAGCTCCAGCGGGTCGCGCTTGCCCTGCGGCTTGGACCAGCCGGCCCGGCCCGCGGGGGTGCGGGTCTGCTCCGCGTACGCGTACGCCACGGCCTCCAGGCCGCGGTCCTGGGCGTGCGGGCCGCCGGCCTGGAACGCCATCATGAACGCCTGGCCGCTGGTGTGCATGACGGCGTGGGCGAACTCGTGGGTGCGGGCGGAGATCCGGGCGAGGATCTCCAGGCAGACCAGGGCGCGGGTCTCGGCCCCGGCGTCGCGCCAGGCGCCCGTGCCCGCGCGCATCGCGGGGAGCAGGACGTCGATGTCGGCGTGCGGGTACTCGATGCCGAGCGACGGGCCGTACGGCGAGGTCTCGGCGCCGGTCCAGCCGTCGGTGCCGGGCTGGTCGAGCTCGAAGCGGGTGCCGAGCAGGGCCTGGTAGGCGGCGAGGCCGGCCGCCGCGTCGAGCGAGCCGTCCGCGCCGTACGCCTTGGGGTGCTCGGGGTGCGGAGACCAGTAGGCGCGGGTGCGGATGGTGTCGAGCGCCTGGTCGAGCGTGGACCGGTGCTTCTCGGCCAGACGGTCGGTGGTCAGCTGAGCGATGGCCATGGATGGACCAACTCCTCGTCGAGCTGGGCAGGGAGACGCGTACGGAGTTAGAGTAACCGAACGATCGGTCGGGACAAGGGAGTCCGTCGATCCTGTGGAGAACCCATCGGGGAGGATCACTCCCATGAGCGCCACCGTGACCGTCAGGGGGAGCGACGACGTGACCGCCAGCGAGACCGCCGCGGGGGCAGCCCCGGAGACCGCAGGGGACGGGCAGACCGGGGACGCCGTGGGGCGGGACCGCACCGTCGCCGTCGTCGGCACCGGGACCATGGGCCAGGGCATCGCCCAGGTCGCCCTGGTCGCGGGCCACCCCGTGCGCCTCTACGACAGCGCCCCCGGCCGGGCCGAGGAGGCCGTCGCGGCCCTCACCGCCCGCCTCGACCGGCTCGTCGAGAAGGGCCGCATGGACGCCGACGCGCGCGAGGCGGCCGTCGGGCGGCTGCACGCGGCGGCGGAACCGGCGGAGCTCGCGGACGCGGCCCTCGTCGTCGAGGCGATCGTCGAGCACCTCCCCGTCAAGCAGCAGCTCTTCGCCGACCTGGAGAAGGTCGTCGCCGACGACGCCGTCCTCGCGACCAACACCTCCTCCCTCTCCGTGACCGCCATCGCCGGGGGGCTCCGGCTGCCCGGCCGGTTCGTCGGACTGCACTTCTTCAACCCGGCGCCCCTGCTGCCCCTCGTCGAGGTCGTCAGCGGCTTCGCCACCGACCCCGACGTCGCCACGCGCGCGTACGAGACGATGAAGCGCTGGGGCAAGACCCCCGTGCGCTGCGCCGACACCCCCGGATTCATCGTGAACCGGGTCGCCCGCCCCTTCTACGCCGAGGCCCTGCGGGTCTTCGAGGAGGGCGCCGCCGACCCGGCCACCATCGACGCGGCCCTGCGCGAGTGCGGCGGCTTCCGGATGGGCCCCTTCGAGCTCACCGACCTCATCGGCCAGGACGTGAACGAGGCCGTCACCCGCTCGGTCTGGGAGTCCTTCTACCAGGACCCCAAGTTCACCCCCTCGCTCGCGCAGCGCCGCCTCGTCGAGTCGGGCCGCCTGGGCCGCAAGTCCGGGCACGGCTGGTTCTCGTACGCGGACGGCGCCGAACGGCCCGCGCCGCACACGGCGCCGCCGGCCCCCGCCCCCGCCCGGATCGACGTCTGCGGCGACCTGGGGCCCGCAGAGCCGCTCGTGGGCCTCTTCGAGGAGGCCGGGATCAAGGTCCGGCGCAAGCGGGGCGAGGGGCACCTCGTGCTGCCGGGCGGCGGCGTCCTGATGCTCGCGGGCGGCGAGAGCTCCTTCGAGTTCCACCCCCGCGAGGTCGTCCACTTCGACCTCGCCCTCGACTACGCGCGCGCGACCCGCATGGTGCTCTCCACCGGGCGCCGCACCGCGCCCGCGACCCTCGCCGAGGCCGTGGGCCTCTTCCAGGCGCTGGGCAAGCAGGTCTCCGTCATCGGGGACGTGCCCGGCATGATCGTGGCCCGTACGGTCGCCATGCTCGCCGACCTCGCGGCCGACGCGGTCGACCGGGGCGTCGCGACCGCCGACGACGTGGACACGGCGATGCGGCTCGGGGTGAACTATCCCGCGGGCCCCCTGGAGTGGGCGGAGAAACTGGGCCCGCGGCGGGTCTACGACCTGCTCAGGGCGCTGCACGAGCGCTACCCGACGGGCCGGTACGGGCCGAGCCAGGCCGTCGTCCGCCGGTCCGAGGAGGCCCCCGACGAGGAGGACTCCCGATGACCACGCCCAAGCGCGACACCTACACGCCCGAGACGCTGCTCTCGGTCGCCGTGCGGGTCTTCAACGAGCGCGGCTACGACGGCACGTCCATGGAGCACCTGTCCAAGGCGGCGGGGATCTCCAAGTCGTCGATCTACCACCACGTGTCCGGCAAGGAGGAGCTGCTGCGCCGGGCGGTCAGCCGCGCGCTCGACGGCCTCTTCGCCGTGCTCGACGAGCCCGGCGCCGGGCGCGGCCGGGCCGTGGAGCGGGTCGAGTACGTCACGCGCAGGACCGTCGAGGTGCTGATCGCGGAGCTGCCGTACGTGACGCTGCTGCTGCGGGTGCGGGGCAACACCGCGACCGAGCGGTGGGCGATGGAGCGGCGGCGCGAGTTCGACCACCGGGTGGCCGACCTGCTGAAGGCCGCGTCCGCCGAGGGCGACCTGCGGGCCGACGTGGACATACGGCTCGCCACCCGGCTGCTCTTCGGCATGATCAACTCGCTCGTCGAGTGGTACCGGCCGCACCCGGACGCCCTGGCGGAGCGCGACCAGCTCGCCGAGACCGTGGTGCACCTGGCCTTCGACGGGCTGCGGACGGCCCGCTGAGGGTCCGGCAGCGCCCCTCGGCGAGCGCGCCGGGCTGCTCGCCGGCGAGGTCCCGGCGGCCGTGTGCCGGCAGACCCGCCGAAGACGTCCGAGACGGGCCCGGACGCCCGCGTGCCCGGACGCCCGCGTGCCCTGACTCCCGGGGAGAGTGCGGGCGTGCCCTGACGCCAGGGGAGTGCGCGGGCGTCACCGCGGCACCCCGCGCCGTGCCACCCGCCCCCCCGGGCCGCTCAGACGCGGGGGTCGGCGTCGAGGTCCGTCTCCTCGAAGACCAGCAGGGTGCGGGTGGAGAGCACCTCGGGGATCGACTGGAGCCGGGTGAGCACCAGCTCCCGCAGGGTCCTGTTGTCCGGGGTGTGGACGAGCAGCAGGACGTCGAAGTCGCCGCTGACCAGTGCGATGTGGGCGGCTCCCGGCAGGGCCCTGAGCTGCTCGCGGACCGTGCGCCAGGAGTTCTGGACGATCTTGAGCGTGATGTAGGCGGAGGCGCCGTGGCCCGCCCGCTCGTGGTTGACCCGGGCGCTGAACCCGCGGATCACCCCGTCGTCGATGAGCCGGTTGATCCGCGCGTACGCGTTGGCCCGGGAGACGTGCACCCGCTCGGCGACGGAGCGCACCGAGGCGCGGCCATCCGTCTGGAGCAACCGCAGGATGTCGCGGTCGATCGCGTCGAGCGGGCGGGCCGGCAGGACGCCCGTGGGCATGCCGACGGGCGCGCTGAGGGCCTCGCCCGGCACCTCGCCCTCGGTGTCGAGCGGCCCGCCGCGCGCGGCGTCGAGCGCCTCGCCGGGCGTGTCGCCCGTCGCGCCGGCCGGAGCACCGCTCCGACCGACGGCCATTTGTTCATCCGCCATGTCCCCCCGCCTCTCTCCGGTGGACGACCTGCTCCTATCCCAGGCTGTGGAGAACCGTTTGTCCACAGGCTGGAGGTGCCTGTAGCCAAAATGCCTCCACGACCGAACAATCGGTAGGTGAGGCGCGCCACACTCGCGCCACCCGCCTTCGGGTCTTATGCCCGCTCCCACGAGGAGGTGGACTCGTTGCAACAGCGCAGTTCGACAGTCCAAGAGCCGCCCGGTGCCGTCGACGCCTACCGGCCGACCCCGCCGCCCGCCTGGCGTCCCCGCACCGATCCCGCCCCGCTGCTGCCCGACGCCGAGCCGCTGCGCGTGCTCGGCACGGACGCCGTGGCCGACGCCGACCCCGCACTGCTGCTGCGGCTGTACGCGGAGCTGATCCGCGGCCGCCGGTACAACACGCAGGCCACCGCGCTCACCAAGCAGGGCCGCCTCGCCGTGTACCCCTCCACCACCGGCCAGGAGGCGTGCGAGATCGCCGCCGCCCTCGCCCTGGAGGAGCGCGACTGGCTCTTCCCCTCGTACCGCGACACGCTCGCGGCGGTCGCCCGCGGCCTCGACCCCGTGCAGGCGCTCACCCTGCTGCGCGGCGACTGGCACACCGGCTACGACCCGCACGAGCACCGCATCGCACCGCTCTGCACGCCCCTGGCCACCCAGCTCCCGCACGCGGTGGGCCTCGCCCACGCCGCCCGGCTCAAGGGCGACGACGTGGTCGCGCTCGCCATGGTCGGCGACGGCGGCACCAGCGAGGGCGACTTCCACGAGGCGCTGAACTTCGCCGCCGTCTGGCAGGCCCCCGTGGTCTTCTTCGTCCAGAACAACGGCTTCGCGATCTCCGTGCCGCTCGCCAAGCAGACCGCCGCTCCCTCCCTCGCCCACAAGGCCGTCGGATACGGGATGCCCGGTCGGCTCGTCGACGGCAACGACGCGGTCGCCGTCCACCAGGTGCTGACCGAGGCCGTGGCCCGCGCGCGGCGCGGCGGCGGCCCCACCCTCGTCGAGGCCGTCACCTACCGCATCGACGCCCACACCAACGCCGACGACGCCACCCGCTACCGGGCGGCCGGCGAGGTCGAGACCTGGCGGGCCCACGACCCGATCCTGCTCCTGGAGCGGGAGCTGACCGAGCGCGGCCTCCTCGACGAGGACGGCCGGCGATCCGCGGCGGAGGCCGCCGAGACGATGGCCGCGGACCTGCGCGAACGGATGAACGCCGACCCGGTGCTCGACCCGATGGACCTCTTCTCCCACGTGTACGCGGAGCAGACGACGCAGCTGCGCGAACAGGCGGCGCAGCTGCGCGCCGAGCTCGAGGCCGAGGGTGAGGGCGAGGCGTGATGACGACCGCGACGACCGGAGCGACCGGACCCGCGAAGTCCGGTACGGCCGCCGCCGGCAGGACGAAGCCCGCCACGATGGCGCAGGCGCTCCAGCGGGCGATGCGCGACGCGATGGCGGAGGACCCGACCGTCCACGTGATGGGCGAGGACGTCGGCACCCTCGGCGGCGTCTTCCGCGTCACCGACGGGCTCGCCAAGGAGTTCGGCGAGGACCGCTGCACGGACACACCGCTGGCCGAGGCCGGCATCCTCGGCGCGGCCGTCGGCATGGCGATGTACGGCCTGCGGCCGGTCGTCGAGATGCAGTTCGACGCCTTCGCCTACCCGGCGTTCGAGCAGCTGATCTCCCACGTGGCGAAGATGCGGAACCGGACGCGCGGCGCGATGCCGATGCCGATCGTCATCCGCGTCCCGTACGGCGGCGGGATCGGCGGCGTCGAGCACCACAGCGACTCCTCCGAGGCGTACTACACCGCCACCCCGGGGCTGCACGTGGTCACCCCCGCCACCGTCGAGGACGCCTACGGGCTGCTGCGCGCGGCCATCGCCTCCGACGACCCGGTGGTCTTCCTGGAGCCCAAGCGGCTCTACTGGTCCAAGTCCGACTGGTCCCCCGAGGCGCCCGCGCCCGTGGAGCCGATCGGCCGGGCCGTCGTCCGGCGCCGGGGCACCGGCGCCACCCTGCTCACCTACGGCCCCTCGCTGCCCGTCTGTCTGGAGGCCGCGGAGGCCGCCCAGGCCGAGGGCTGGGACCTGGAGGTCGTCGACCTTCGCTCGCTCGTGCCGTTCGACGACGAGACCGTCTGCGCCTCGGTGCGGCGGACGGGCCGCGCGGTCGTGGTCCACGAGTCGGCCGGCTTCGGCGGACCCGGCGCGGAGATCGCCGCACGGGTCACCGAGCGCTGCTTCCACCACCTGGAGGCCCCGGTGCTGCGGGTCGCCGGCTTCGACATCCCGTATCCGCCGCCGATGCTGGAGCGGCACCATCTTCCGGGCGTGGACCGGGTCCTGGACGCGGTGGCGCGGCTGCAGTGGGAGGCGGGGAGCTGATGGCCCAGGTGCTGGAGTTCAAGCTGCCGGACCTCGGTGAGGGACTCACCGAGGCCGAGATCGTGCGCTGGCTGGTCGCCGTCGGCGACGTCGTCGCCATCGACCAGCCGGTCGTCGAGGTCGAGACCGCCAAGGCCATGGTCGAGGTGCCCTGCCCGTACGGCGGTGTCGTCACCGCACGGTACGGCGAGGAGGGCACCGAACTGCCCGTGGGCGCACCGCTCCTGACGGTCGCCGTCGGCGGTACGGGTGCCCCGGAGGAGCTCGCGGAGGCCGCTCCGGAAGCGGCCCCCACGGCGGGCGGGTCCGCCAAGGAGGCCGTCTCCTCGGAGTACTCGGGCAACGTCCTCGTCGGGTACGGCACGGCCGGCCCCGCGGCGCGACGCCGCAGGGTCCGGCAGACGAGCCCGGCCGCCGCGCCGGTCGCCGTCGTCGCGCCCGTGCCGGCTCCGGCCGTCGAAGCTCCCGCACCCGCCCTGCACACCGGCCCGGTGCCCGTCATCTCGCCGCTCGTGCGGAAGCTGGCCCGGGACCGGGGCATCGACCTGCGGGAGGTGCGCGGCTCCGGCCCCGCCGGCCTGATCCTGCGGGCCGACGTGGAGCTGGCCCTCGCCGCCCTGGAGCGGCCGGCCGTCACCCCCGCGGTCGCGGCTCCCGCCCCCGTGGCGGCCGCCGTGCCCGCGACGGTCTCCGCCCCGGGCGCCGAGCGGATTCCGCTGCGCGGGATCCGGGGCGCGGTGGCGGACAAGCTGTCGCGCAGCCGTACGGAGATCCCGGACGCGACCTGCTGGGTCGACGCCGACGCCACCGAACTCATGGCGGCGCGGACCGCGATGAACGCGGCGGGCGGACCGAAGATCTCCCTGCTCGCGCTCCTGGCCCGGATCTGCGTCCACGCGCTGGGCCGGTTCCCCGAGCTCAACTCCACGGTGGACACCGCCGCCCGGGAGATCGTCCGGCTGCCGTCCGTGCACCTCGGCTTCGCCGCCCAGACCCCGCGGGGCCTGGTCGTGCCCGTGGTCAGGGACGCGGGACAGCGGACGGCCGAGTCGCTGACCGCCGAGTTCGCCCGGCTGACCGAGGCCGCCCGGGAGTCCGCGCTCACCCCCGCGGATCTGACCGGCGGCACGTTCACCCTGAACAACTACGGGGTGTTCGGGGTCGACGGCTCCACGCCGATCATCAACCACCCCGAGGCCGCCATGCTCGGGGTCGGCCGGATCATCCCCAAGCCCTGGGTGCACCAGGGCGAACTGGCCGTCCGGCAGGTGGTGCAGCTGTCGTTCACCTTCGACCACCGCGTCTGCGACGGCGGCACGGCCGGCGGCTTCCTGCGGTACGTGGCGGACTGCGTCGAACAGCCCGCGGTCCTGCTCCGCACGGTCTGACGAGCCGTCCGGCCCGGCCCCTCCGCGGGACGGGCCGGGCGTCCGGTCCGTGGGACGGGTCGGACGCCGGTGGTGCCCGGCGGCCCATACTGCTCGGGTGACCACCGCATACGACGCCGTCGTGCTCGCCGGGGGCGCCGCCCGGCGCCTCGGCGGCTCCGACAAGCCCGGGGTACGGGTGGGGGGACGGACCCTCCTCGACCGGGTTCTCGCCGCCTGCCCCGACGCGGGCCGGACCGTGGTGGTCGGGGACCGGCGCCCGACGGTGCGCCCCGTCCGCTGGACGAGGGAGGAGCCGCCCGGCGGCGGCCCGGTCGCCGCCCTCGACGCCGGCGTGCGGGAGACGGAAGCCGCCGTGCTCCTCGTCCTCTCCGCCGACCTGCCCTTCCTCGACGCCGCCGCCGTCCGCGGCCTCCTGGACGCGCTCTCCGCGGACCCCGAGGCCGAGGCCGTCCTCCTCACCGACGAGGACGGCCGGGACCAGCCCCTCGTCGCCGCCTACCGGGCCGAGCCGCTCCGCCGTGAACTGGCCCGGCTCGCGCACGAGCACCGCGTTCTGGCCGGCCTGCCGCTGCGCGGGCTCACCCGGGCCCTCCGGCTCGCCCGGCTCGCGGCCGGCCCCCTCGCCTCCTTCGACTGCGACACCTGGGAGGACATCGCCACGGCCCGGTCGCGCATCAGGGAGCATGGGACCGTGCTGGACGAATGGATCACCGCAGTCAAGGACGAACTGGGCATCGAGCTGGACGTCGACACCGGCGTGCTCCTCGACCTGGCCCGCGACGCCGCCCACGGCGTGGCGCGCCCCGCCGCACCCCTGACCACCTTCCTGGTCGGGTACGCGGCGGCGCTCGCGGGCCCCGGAGCCGGGCCGGAGGCGGTCGCCGAAGCCGCCCGGAAGGCCGCGGCGCTGGCCCAGCGCTGGGCCGCCGAGCAGGACGAGGCGGGATGATCCCCCAGGAGCCCGCCCCCGTGGCGGAGAAGCCCGGCGGCCTTCCGGCCTCCGCCGCGCCGGTCGCCGCCTCCTCCGCCGCCCCCGCCTCGGCTCCGGCCGCGTCCGCAGCCGCGCCGGACCCCGGAGGCTCTTCGTTCCCGGAGTCCGGGGCCGCCCCGCTGTCCGGGGCCGCCCCGGCGTCCGGCGCTGATTCGGCGTCCGGAGCCGCCCCGGCATCCGGCGCTGATGCGGCGTCCGGGGCCGGATCCGCCGACTCCGCCGGTGGGAGGGCCGGGCGACCGCACCGGGCCGCCCCGTGGCCGGAGGCGCGGGAGGCCGCCGTGCGTGCCGGGACCGCCGCGCGGGCCGACCGGGGGAGCCTGGGCGTTCCGCTCGGGCAGGCGCTCGGGCGGGCCCTCGCCGAACCGCTCACGGCCCTCACCGATCTGCCGTCGTTCGACACCTCCGCGATGGACGGCTGGGCCGTCGTGGGCCCCGGTCCGTGGACCGTCCGCGAGGACGGGGCCGTGCTCGCCGGGCACGTGTCCACCGCCGTACCCGTGGCCGGGGAGGCCGTGCGGATCGCCACCGGCGCCCGTGTCCCGTCCGGGACCACCGCCGTCCTGCGCAGCGAGCACACCCGCACCGAGCCCGCCGGGCAGGCCGGAGCAGCGTCCGCTCGCAGCGCGCTCGTGCTGCACGCACTGCGCGAGGTCGTGCCGGGGCAGGACATCCGGCCGCGGGGCCAGGAGTGCCGTACGGGCGACGAACTGCTTCCGGCGGGCGCGGCCGTGACGCCCGCCGTGCTGGGCCTCGCCGCCGCCGCCGGCTACGACGAGCTTCCCGTACGGCCCCACCCCCGGGTGGAGATCCTGGTCCTCGGCGACGAGCTGCTCACGGCGGGACTCCCCCACGAGGGGCTGATCCGCGACGCGCTCGGCCCGATGCTCGGCCCCTGGCTGGAGGCCCTCGGCGCCGAGGTGCTCGCCACCCGCCGGATCGGCGACGACGCCGAGGAGCTGTACGCGGCCGTCACCGGCTCCGCCGCCGACCTGGTCGTCACCACCGGCGGCACCGCCGCCGGACCCGTGGACCACCTCCACCGGGTGCTCGACAAGGCCGGCGCGACCCTCCTGGTCGACGGAGTGAAGGTCCGGCCCGGCCACCCGATGCTGCTCGCCCGCCTCGACGGCGGTACCGCGCGACCCGCGGGCACCCGCCACCTCGTCGGACTGCCCGGCAACCCGCTGGCCGCCGTCTCCGGGCTCCTGACCCTCGCCGAGCCGCTGCTCGCCGCCCTCACCCGCGCGGATACCCCGCCGACGTACCGCGCTCCGGGCACGCCCGGCTCCGGTGCGCCCGGCGTGCCCGTGGACGGCGAGGTGCACGGGCATCCGCACGACACCCGGCTCGTCCCGGTCCTCCGCCGCGACGGACGGGCCGTCCCCCTCCACTACAACGGACCGGCGATGCTCCGGGGCATCGCCGGTGCCGACGGCATGGCCGTCGTCCCGCCCGGCGGCGCGCGGCCCGGCCAGGAGCTGACCGTCCTCGACCTTCCGTGGCCGACGACGGCGGGGGCCGTCCCGGTCCAAGGAGCGTGTTTCACGTGAAACTTCCCAGCCGTGACGTGATGGCCCGGCACGCCGACGAAAGGATCTCGGGCCCGCGGGTCAGGCTGCCCCGCCGGGTCGTGGAGAGGCCGCTCCGCCAGGTGGGCAAGCGGCTGCTCATGGCGCTCGGCGTGCTGATGCTGACGGTCCTCATCGTCTACGTGGACCGCGCGGGCTACCACGACAACGCCAACGAGACGCTCGACTTCCTCGACTGCGTCTACTACGCGACCGTCACGCTCTCCACCACCGGGTACGGCGACATCGTCCCGTACAGCGACTCGGCGCGGCTCGCCAACATCCTGCTCGTCACGCCCTTGCGCGTGCTCTTCCTGATCATCCTGGTCGGCACCACTCTGGAGGTCCTCACCGAGCGGACCCGCGAGGAGTTCCGGCTGAACCGCTGGAGGTCCACCTTGCGCGACCACACCGTCATCGTCGGCTTCGGGACGAAGGGGCGGTCCGCGATCCAGACCCTCTGCGCCACCGGGCTCCACAAGGAACAGATCGTCATCGTCGACCCCTCCACCAAGGTGATCGAGACGGCGAACGCGGACGGCTTCGTCGGGGTCATCGGCGACGCGACCCGGAGCGACGTGCTGCTCCGCGCCGAGGTGCAGAGGGCCCGCCAGATCGTCATCGCCACCCAGCGCGACGACACGGCGGTCCTGGTCACCCTGACCGCCCGGCAGCTCAACCGGGGCGCGAAGATCGTCGCCGCGGTCCGCGAGGAGGAGAACGCGCCGCTGCTCCGCCAGTCCGGTGCCGACGCGGTCATCACCAGCGCCAGCGCCGCCGGACGTCTGCTCGGCCTCTCCGTGCTCAGCCCCAGCGCCGGCACGGTGATGGAGGACCTGATCCAGCAGGGCTCCGGCCTCGACCTCGTCGAACGCCCGGTGACCAAGAGCGAGGCCGGCAAGAGCGTGCGGGAGACCGAGGACCTGGTGGTGAGCGTGCTCCGCGGCCACCGGCTGCTCGGTTACGACGACCCCGCGGCCAGCCCGCTCCAGCTGACCGACCGGGTGATCACCATCGTGCGCGCCGCCGCCCCCGTGACCCCGCTCTCCACGCCGCCGGAGGACTGAACCCGGGGGTGGCGAGGCGGCGGGAGTAGCCTCGCCGCCATGTATGCGATCACGATTCCGGAACCCGGTGGTCCCGAGGCCCTGGTCTGGGCCGAGGTGCCCGATCCCGTACCCGGCGAGGGCGAGGTCCTCGTCGAGGTGGTGGCGAGCGCGGTCAACCGCGCCGACCTCCTCCAGCGCCAGGGCTTCTACGACCCGCCGCCCGGCAGCTCCCCGTACCCCGGTCTCGAATGCTCGGGCCGCGTGGCCGCCCTCGGCCCCGGGGTGTCGGGCTGGTCCGTCGGCGACGAGGTGTGCGCCCTGCTCGCCGGCGGCGGCTACGCGGAGAAGGTCGTGGTCCCGGCCGGTCAGCTCCTGCCGGTGCCGGAGGGTGTCGACCTGGCCACGGCCGCCGCGCTCCCCGAGGTCGCGTGCACCGTCTGGTCCAACATCTTCATGATCGCGCACCTGCGGCCGGGCGAGACGCTCCTCGTGCACGGCGGCGCGAGCGGGATCGGCACCATGGCGATCCAGCTGGCGAAGGCGGTGGGCGCGCGGGTCGCGGTCACGGCCGGCGGCCCCGCGAAGCTGGCGCGCTGCGCCGAGCTGGGCGCGGACATCCTCATCGACTACCGCGAGCAGGACTTCGTCGAGGAGCTGGCCAAGGCGACGGACGGAGCGGGCGCGGACGTCATCCTGGACATCGTCGGCGCCAAGTACCTGGAGCGGAACGTGAAGGCGCTGGCCGTGAACGGCCGCCTGGTGATCATCGGACTCCAGGGCGGGGTGAAGGGCGAGCTGAACCTCGGCGCCCTCCTCTCCAAGCGCGCGGCCGTCATGGCGACCACCCTGCGCTCCCGGCCCGCGGAGGAGAAGGCCGCGATCGTGGCCGCCGTCCGGGAGCACGTCTGGCCCCTGATCGGCGCGGGCACGGTCCGCCCGGTCGTCGACCGGGAGGTGCCGATGCCGGAGGCCGCCGACGGACACCGGGCGCTGGAGTCCGGCGGCCACGTCGGCAAGGTCCTGCTGCGCGCCCCGCGGGACTGACCGCACCGGCGTCGCCCGACGACGAGGGGCCCGGCACACAGGCGTGTGCCGGGCCCCTCCGTCCGTGCCCCACAGGTTCCGCTCGGGACCCGCAGGTCGTGTCCGGGACCTACAGGTACGGTCCGGAGCGGACCGCGTGGCCGTGCCCGCGGTCGTCGTCGTCATCGTCGTGGGAAGCCCCCGGCGGCAGTGCCCGGCGCATCTGCTCCAGCTGCGCGCGGGCCGCCATCTGCTGGGCGAACAGCGCGGTCTGGATGCCGTGGAAGAGTCCCTCCAGCCAGCCCACCAGCTGCGCCTGCGCGATGCGCAGCTCGGCCTCGGAGGGGATCGCCTCGTCCGTGAAGGGCAGGGAGAGACGCTCCAGCTCCTCCACCAGCTCGGGGGCGAGCCCGTCCTCCAGCTCCTTCACGGAGCTGGCGTGGATGTCCTTGAGCCTGACACGGCTGGCCTCGTCGAGAGGTGCCGCACGTACTTCCTCCAGGAGCTGCTTGATCATGCTGCCGATCCGCATGACCTTCGCAGGCTGCTCGACCATTTCCGTCACCGGGACCTCGCGGGGTTCGTCGTCGCCCTGAGTGCCGCCGAGCGCCATCCCGTCCTGTCCCACGATGAGGACCTGGGGGCTCTCCTGCGACCTGTCATTCCTCGGCATCTCCATGCCGCCATTCTCTCGTACACATGCCTCAACAGACGGTGTGCCCCTGTACGAGGGTGATCCACCCTCGTACAGGGGCACAGGACGGGAACGGGGACGGTCAGGTCGCCTCGCGCCGGGACAGCGCACCGCGCGAGCGGGTCACGAGGGCGGCGAGCAGGGCGGCGCCCAGCGGGACGGCGACGAGCAGGCCGGCCAGGGTCTCCCACGGGACGACGATCGGCAGGTCGGGCAGCGGGGAATCACCGCTCCAGCCCTGGGCCAGGTTCTGCTCGTGGAACCGGATCTGCTCGCGCTCCTCGGTCAGCCGCAGGCCGACCGCGGGCAGGATTCCCGCCGCGGAGCCGAGGACCACGCCCATCGCGGCGACCACTCCGCACTGGAACCCGCTGAGCGTGCGGCGGACCCGGGGAGGGGCGCCCACGGCGGCGAGCGTCTTCAGATCGGCCTCGGCGTCGGCCTGGGCGAGCCCGGTGGCGATGCCGGCGGCGCCGATGGTGACCAGGCCCGCGAAGATGGCCAGCGACAGCAGGATGATGCCGTTCTTGTTGACGAAGCCCTCCTCCAGGTGGAGTTCCACCTCGCTGCCGAGCTTGGCGATCTCGCCGTCGAGCTTCTGGCGCTGTTCGCCGTCCGGGAGCCGGTCGGTGCTGACGTACAGGCCCAGCGGCAGGGTGGAGAGGCCGGCGGCCTTGGCGGTGGCCGGGGTCATCAGGGCCTGGACCCCGTAGGACTTCTCGGCGCCGGGCACCAGGTAGGCGGGGACGGAGGTGACCTCGCCGGGTGCGGGAAGGTTCTTCTCGGACGCCTTGTCGGCCGCGGCGAGGTCGGTGACCTGCTTGATCGCGATGGTGCCGTCCTTGCCGACCAGGGCCCGGTTGAAGGCGACGATCCTGCCGTCGGCGAGGGCCTTCACGGTCGCGGGGTCGTCGATGCCGAGGACCTGGAGCAGCTTGGCGTCGCCGACGACCAGGCCGGAGTCGGTGATGTACATCCCGCTGCTCGCGGAGTCCTTGCACCGCCAGTCGTCGGTGAGCATCTTCCGCCGCTGATCGGGCGTGTACCGCTCGGAGGCGTCGCCGCCGCCCGGGATCGTGGCGTACAGCGGGCACTCGTTCGCCGCGGGGACGACGACCTCGTAGCGGCCGCAGCCCCGTTCGCTGCCCCAGGGGTTGCAGCCGGGCTTGCCGACCGAGACGCGCTCGACGTCGGCGCGGACGTCGACCGGAAAGGCGCGCTGGACGGCCTCGCGGACGGCGGGGACGTCCCGGCCCCCCTCGTCGGTGACGAACGCGGAGGCGACGCCGTACGGCAGCTTGGCCTCGTACGCGGCCCGGTTCTCGGCCTCGTTGCTGGCCATGTACGTGGAGACGGCGACCGTGCCCGCGACGGCGGCGAGGACGGCGGCGACGGCGGGGGCCGTGCGGCCCCGGTTGCGGACGGCGTCGCGCAGCGCGAGCCGCGGCGAGAGCGGCAGCCAGCGGCCGGTCCGCCCGAAGAGGCCGACCAGGGCCGGGGTCATGGCGACGACGCCCAGCTCGGCGAGGGCGGAGCCGCCCGCGACGATCACGAACTGCTGGCTGACGATCGAGCCGAAGAGGGCGATCGCGCCGCCGATGAGCAGGGCCGCGAGGCCGATCAGGGGCAGCACGCGGCTGCTGCGGCGGATTCCGCGCCGACCGGTGAGCGAGGCGAGCACGGTCTGCCGGGAGGCGGTGATCGCGGGGACGATCGCGGCGAGCAGGCCGGTGAGGACCGCGACCGCCGCGATGCCGAGCAGTTCGAGGGGCCGGACGTGGAAGGCGCCGAACCGCTGGCCCATGGCGTCTTCCAGGACCGGCTGCAGCACCAGCGTCAGGAGCAGGGCGAGGACGGTGCCGGTGACGGCGGCCGCGACGCCGATGACCAGACCGCCGCTCAGGACGATGGCCCGGATGTGGCTGCGGGCACCGCCGTTGGCCCCGACCAGACCGAGCTGGCGGCGCGAGCGCCGGGCGCCGACGGCGAAGGCGGGACCGGCGAGGAGGCAGACCTCCAGCATCGCCAGGCCGACGACGGTGCCGAGGGCCGCGAGTTCGGCCGCCTGGGCCGCGGTGCTGGTCTCGTAGACCTGCCAGCCGTCCTTCTGGTACATCGGCACCTCGGACTTGGCCGGCGGGTCGAGCAGCACGGCGCGGGAGGTGACGGTCACGCCCTTGGTGTTGACCTGCTGGACGTCGTTCCACGTGAAACCGCCGGCCTTGCCCACCAGGTATGAGAGGGAGGGCGCGGACGCGCTCAGACCGGACTTCTCGACGGCCTTCGCGTACGGCGCGAGGAAGGCTCCCGGCAGGGCGTTGATCTGATCGGTGGCGAGGGAGTCGGGAAGTTCGTAGGCGCCGACGATCCGATAGGTGCGATCGAAGTTGCGGGCGGAAAGGGTCGAACCCACGGACAGACCGCTGGCCTCCAGGAAGTGCGAGGTCGCCATGACCTCGTCGCCCTTCTCCGGGTAACGCCCCTCCAGGAGCGGCATGATGCCGCGCGCCATCGGATCGGCCGCCTTCAGCTCACGCACCTCGGTCATGAGCAGACCGTGGGTCGTCGTCAGCTTGGCCGAACCGGTCCCGTCCGTGAGGACGGTGGAGCCCGCCGGTATCGCCCGGGTGACATCGGCGGGCCCGCTGGGCCACGGCTCGTTCTTGTAGTCCTTGGCCGGGGTGCTCATCTCGCCGGACGGGTCCTGGAGCACCGGGACCCCGCCGTACTGGGGGTCGTGGAAGCGGGCGTCGGCCGCGCCGATCATCCGGTCCGCCTTCTCGGCGGCGGAGAGCTCGGAGTTCCGGATGGTCAGGTCGAGGGCGCTGACGCCCAGGATGGGCAGCGCGATCATCGCGAGGACGAGGGCGCTGCGGCCCTTGGAGCGCCAGGCGTCGCGCCGGGCGATGCGGATCGCGGCCCGCCAGGAGTGGAACCAGGTCTTCACGCTTCGGCCACCTGGCCCGACAGCAGGGAGTCGGCGTCGCTGCGCACGGTCTGGTCGACGATGGCGCCGTCCCGGAGGAACACGACGCGGTCGGCCCAGGCCGCGAACCGCGGCTCGTGGGTGACGAGGACGCCGGCGGCGCCCGCGTCGCAGCGGGAGCGCAGCAGGGCGAGCACGGACTCACCGGTCTCGGAGTCGAGGGCGCCGGTGGGCTCGTCGGCGAGGACGAGCCGGCGGTCGCCGACCAGGGCGCGGGCGATGGCGACGCGCTGCTGCTGGCCGCCGGACATCTCGTCGGGGAAGCGCTCGGCGAGGTGGCCGAGCCCCATCTCCTCCAGGGCGGCCAGGGCCTCGACGCGCGCCTTGCGCGCGGAGACCCCGTCCAGCTCGCGCGGGAGGGCGACGTTCTCGGCGGCGGTGAGCGCCGGGATGAGGTTGTAGTCCTGGAAGACGTAGCCGATGCTCCGGCGGCGCAGGGCCGCGAGCTGCTTCACGCCGGCGGTGGTGATGTCGGTGTCCTCGACGATCACCCGGCCGGAGCTGGGGGTGTCGAGGCCGCCCGCGATGGTGAGCAGGGTGGACTTGCCGGAGCCGGACGGGCCCATGACGGCGACGAGTTCGCCCGGGTAGACGGCGAGGTCGATTCCGCGCAGTGCGTGCACCTCGGTGGCGCCCGCGCCGTGGACGCGAGTCAGGTTCTGGAGTTGCAGCACGGGCTGCTGTGTGGACATCGAGGGGTCCCCCCTTGGGACGTGCGCGGCGTCGGCCGGGCACGGGGTGTGCGGTGGAAGGTGGTGGGTCGGCGGTACGGACGGGGCGCGAGCGTGCGGTCAGCGCGCCCGGGGCGTACCGGCGTGGGTCGTGCTCGCAGTGGTCGAGGCGGGTGGGGCGGCCGGTCCGGCGGGAGCGCCGGGGAGGGCCGCTTCGGTGGGGCTGTCGGCGGCGGGACCGGCGTCGGCGTGACCGGTGCCGTGACCGGAGTCGGCGGCCGCGGCGGCCGTCGTCGACAGGCGGATCAGCCGGGCCTCGCAGTGGTCGAGCCAGCGGGCCTCGGCCTCCGTCTGGAAGATCAGCTGCTCCAGGACGAGCAGCCAGGCCACGTCGTCCCGTTCCCGGGCCCCGCCGCGTTCGACGGCGGCGAGGGCCTGCGCCTTGAGCCGGGTGTAGTCCTGCATCGCCTTCACGGTGTGCCGGCGCTGGGACTGGATGACGTCACGGATGTCGACGGAGGGTGCGCCCACGGCCATGGCGAGCTTGATGGCCAGCTCGTCACGGGCGGGGCTGGTGCGGTCCACGGGCTTCTCGAACCAGGTCCTGAGCTCGGTGCGCCCGTCGTCGGTGATCGCGTAGAGCGCGTGGCCCGCCGCGTCCTCGCCGCTCTGGGCGACCATGCCGTCGCGCTCCAGACGGTTCAGGGTCGTGTAGACCTGACCGACGTTGAGCGGCCAGGTGGCACCCGTGCGGGACTCGAACTCCGTGCGGAGCTGAGAGCCGTAGCGAGGGCCGCGTTCGAGGAGGGCGAGGAGCCCGTGGCGGATCGACATACTCAGTATGTATACCGGGTATGCCGTCGCGGACAACCGTCCTGAGGGGGAAGCGGGGTGTCCGTCGCAAGGGGGACGCGACGTGCCCCGGGCCCTCAGCGGCGGCGCATCCGAAGGCCGAGGAAGCCGATCCCGAGCCCCATCAACGCCAGCCCCGCGCCCAGCGTGAGGACGGGAATCCGCTGGTCGCCGAGGGTGGGGGAGGCTTCGGGCGCCATGCGGGCCCCGGTGGCGGGCAGGCTCGCCTGCGCCGCCTCGGGCACGAATGCCTCCTCCTCACGTACCCCCGCGCCCTCCTCCTCCACGGCGTCGGGCAGGTCCTCGTCTGTAGCGGTTTCGGTACGAGAGGGGCCCGGGGAGGGGGCCGTGGCGCTCTCCCCGGCGGTCTCGGAGCGACCGGGGCGCGGACGCCCCTCCCCGGCCGGGCGGCCCGCCAGGGAGGCGGAGCCGCTGGGGGCGGGGGCGTCGGTCGGGCCGGTGTCCGGCGCGGCCGCGGGGCTCGGGGCGCTGCCGGTGCCGCCGCCCGTGCCGGTCGGCGCGGGGGCCGGGTGCCCGGGCCTCCCGGGCCTCCCGGGCCACGGGCGCCAGGGCGCGGCGGTGCCGCCGCCGGTGGCCGAGGGAGTGGCGGACGGCGTGGTGGAGGAGGGGGACGCGGTGGGCGCCGCCGGGGTGGTGGCGGTCGCGTCGGTCGTCGGTGCCGTGGTGCCCGCCGAGAAGCCCGACCGGTCCGTGGTGCCCGCCGAGAAGCCCGGCCGGTCCGTGGCGTAGGCGAGGGGCGCGGCGCAGACGACGCACGCCCCGACGAACACGCAGGTGAGAGCGGAGCCGAAGGCTCGCGCCCGAGCCCTGCGGAGTGCTGGAGTCACCGGGTGACCCCCTCCCGTGCCGAGCCGCGGTGGTTGTCGACTCAGCGTCACATGCCGGGAGGATTCCGGCATCCGGGCGGGCGCGGGGGGAGTACCGCGTACGCCCGGGGCGGCGTACGCGGCGGGGCGGCCGGGCTACTGCGGCGGGTTGCCCGTCGAGATCTTCAGGGTGAACTCGGCGTCCTTGTCGGTGATGTCCTCACCGGCCGGCGGGTACTGCTCCAGGACCGTGCCCTCGCCGTAGGTCGACTCGTCCACCGGGGTCTGGGTCGTGATCTTCCAGCCCGCCGCCTGCACGCAGTCCTTCACCGACTGGATGTTCTTGTAGGTGAAGTTGGGGACCTCGAACTTCTCCGGGTCCTCGCTCGACTCCGAGGGCTGCGTGCACTTCTTGGTGTCGATGGTCTTGGTCAGGTCCGGGCCCTTGTGGCCGGGGGCCGCGCTCTGGCTCGTCCCGGTCTGCGTGCCGCCGGTGCCGCCCGCGTCGGCGCCCGGGTCCTCGTCGTCGAGGTTGAGCGCCACCAGCAGGCCGCCGACGGCCAGCAGGGCGACGACGACCGCGCCGACCAGCACCGGGGTGTTGCGGCGCGAGCCGCCGCCGGAGGGAGCGGACGTCGGAGCGTACGGCGCGGGGGACGGGCCGGTGGAGTACGGCGCCGGCGTCGGGGCCGAGGCGTACGGCGCGGGCGTGGGGGCCGAGGCGTACGGGGCCGGCGTCGGGGCCTGCTGCGGGTACCCGTACGACGGGCCGGGCGCCGGGGTCGCGTGACCGTACGGGCCGGGCTGCGGCGTCGGCGCCATGTACGGCTGCTGCACCCCGTGCTGGGCGGGCGGCGGGGTCTGGCCGACGGGCGGGAAGACCGCCGAACCGACGCCGGCGCCGCTGCTGACCGGACCGCCCTGGACGATCATCGGGGCACCGGTCTGGCCGGCCGACAGCACCCGCAGGCACTCGTCGCGCATCGCCGCGGCGCTCGGGAACCGCTCGTTCGGGTTCTTCCGCAGCGCGCGGGCGACGAGCGCGTCCATCGCCGGGGTCACCGCCCGGTTGACCGTGGACGGGGCGACCGGCTCCTCCTGCACGTGCGCGTAGGCGATGGCGAGGGGGGAGTCGGCGTCGAAGGGCAGGCGGCCCGTCAGCAGCTGGAAGAGCATGATGCCGACCGAATAAAGGTCGGAGCGGGCGTCCACCGCGCGCCCGAGGGCCTGCTCGGGGGAGAGGTACTGCGGGGTGCCGACGACCATGCCGGTCTGCGTCATGGAGGTGACGCCGGACTGCATGGCCCGCGCGATGCCGAAGTCCATGACCTTGACCACGCCGCGCTTGGTCTGCATGACGTTGCCGGGCTTGATGTCACGGTGGACCAGGCCCATCTCGTGGCTTACCTCCAGGGCGGCCAGCACGTCGGCCGTCACCTTGAGCGCCTTGTCGGCCGGCATCGCACCGTACTGCCGGACGTCGGAGGCCAGGACCGAGCCGAGCGGCTGCCCCTCCACGTACTCCATGACGATGTACGGCATGACGGCGCCGTCGAGGGTGTCCTCGCCGGTGTCGAAGACCGAGACGATGTTGGTGTGCGACAGCTTCGCGACGGCCTGCGCCTCGCGGCGGAACCGCTCGCGGAACGACTGTTCCCGGCCGAGTTCGGTGTGCAGGGTCTTGATGGCGACCTGCCGGTCCAGTGCGCTGTCGTAGGCCAGGTACACGGACGCCATGCCGCCCTCGCCGAGAAGATCGCGCAGCTGGTACCGGCCGCCCGCGACCGAACCGCCCGCGTAGCGGCCCTGTGCGCCGTCCTGGCTCATCTGTGCTTCCCCCTACGCGCGCGTGGCGGCGTTGATCCGGAATTTCTCGGCCAAGTCTGCCCGAGGGCACTGTCACGTCAAGCCGGGTGCCCGTTCCGTGACCCTCCGCACAGGAAGGTCCCCGGCCGCCTTTCCGCGGCGGCCGGGGAATGTCCTCGAATTTGCACAGGTGTACGGGTGCGGGGTTGGATGGCCGGTCCATCTCGGACCGTGATGTCGCACGGAGCCTGTAGCGTGACGACTGGACACGGCACGACAGACGACGGCGAGGACTGATGGCACCCGAATCCGGAGCAGGCGGAGGTGTGCCGGACGCGGCAGCGGAGTCCTGGGGCGTCGGCGGTGTCGTCGGCGACGGTCGCTACCGTCTGACGCACCGTCTGGGCCGCGGCGGCATGGCGGAGGTCTTCGCCGCGGAGGACGTACGGCTCGGCCGCACGGTCGCGGTGAAGCTGCTGCGCGCCGATCTCGCCGAGGACCCCGTCTCCAAGGCCCGCTTCACCCGCGAGGCACAGTCGGTCGCCGGCCTCAACCACCACGCCATCGTGGCCGTGTACGACTCCGGCGAGGACCTGGTGTCCGGCCGGCCCGTGCCGTACATCGTCATGGAGCTGGTCGAGGGCCGCACCATCCGCGACCTGCTGCTCAGCGCCGAGGCGCCCGGGCCCGAGCAGGCCCTCATCATCGTCTCCGGCGTCCTGGAGGCGCTGGCCTACTCGCACCAGCACGGCATCGTGCACCGTGACATCAAGCCGGCGAACGTCATCATCACGCACACCGGTGCCGTGAAGGTCATGGACTTCGGCATCGCCCGCGCCCTGCACGGCGCGCAGTCGACGATGACCCAGACCGGCATGGTCATGGGCACCCCCCAGTACCTCTCCCCCGAGCAGGCGCTCGGCAAGGCCGTCGACCACCGCTCCGACCTGTACGCGACGGGCTGCCTGCTCTACGAACTCCTCGCGCTGCGCCCGCCCTTCACCGGCGAGACGCCGCTCTCCGTGGTCTACCAGCACGTGCAGGACGCGCCCGTCCCGCCGTCCGAGGTCACGCACGGGGTGCCGCCGGAGCTCGACGGCCTGGTGATGCGCTCGCTCGCGAAGGACCCGGACGACCGGTTCCAGAGCGCCGAGGAGATGCGCGGCCTGATCCAGTACGGCCTGCAGATGCTCCACCAGCAGGGCGGCCACACCGGCACCTGGAACACGGGCCCGGTCGACGTGCACGACGGCGGCCGCACCCCGGCCGGCGGCATGGCCGCGACGGCCATGATGGGCCACCCGATGCACGGCGAGACCGCGCAGGGCCCGATCCTCCCGCCGATGAACCCCGACGACGGCGGCTACGGCGGCTACGACGGCGGCACGGGCGGCACCGGGGGCTACGGCCAGGACGGCGCCTACGGCCCGCAGGGCAACGGCAACGGAGGCCGCGGCAAGCTGTGGCTCTTCATCGCGCTCGCGCTGATCGCGGTCGTCGCCGGCGTCGTGTACGCGGTCGACAAGGCGGGCGGCAAGGGCGGGGACGTGAAGACCCCGACGACCGTCTCCAACTCGCCGTCGACGGCCTCCGAGGAGCCCACGCCGTCGGAGGAGCCCTCCGACGAGCAGAGCCAGGACGGTTCGTCGACCGACGGCTCCTCGCAGCAGCCGTGGACGCAGCCGCCCACGACGGAGCCCACGTGGGAGCAGTCGCAGACGAACGAGCCGACGGACACGCCCACGACCGTACCGCCGAAGACGATCACGCCCACGGGCACGCCGTCGAAGACCACCGAGCCGCCGACCGACCCCACCACCGACCCGGGGACCGACCCCACGGACGACTCGGGCGGCGGCGGCAACCCCGGCACCCCGCCGACCGGCGGGGGCGCCACGGGCTGACGCCGCCCGTCCGGCGGGGCCCGCCTCAGCCGGCGAACGCGTCGCGGACCGCCTCGTACTCACGGGTCCACCAGACCGCCAGGGCCGACACCGCGGGAAACTGCGGGTCGGCCCTCCGGTCGTGCAGCTGGTAGCGCCAGCGCAGCGTCCAGAAGTCGTTCAGCCGCTCCCACCAGACCCGGTGCGCCGCCGCCGCCATCTCGCCGCCGCAGGCTCCCGTCGCCCGGCGGTACGCCCGCGCGTACGCCCGCACCTTCTCCAGGGCCAGCTCGCCCCCCGGGCGTACGAAGAAGATCGCGGCGGCCCTGACGGCCTCCTCGGCCCGGGGGCGGACCCCGAGCCGGTCCCAGTCGACGATCGCGGCGGGCTCGGCGCCCTGGTAGAGCAGGTTCAGCGGGTGGAAGTCGCCGTGCACCCAGCCCGCGGCGGCGGCGGGCGGCGGCCTGCGATGGGCGTGCTGGGCGAGCAGTCGGCGCCGCTCCCTGAGCCGGTGCTCGGCGAGCGCGTCGAAGCTGTCGCGGGGGCGGTGCGCCTGGACGAGGCGGATCAGCTCGTCGATGGCGAGGAAGGTGTCCGGAAGGTCGGCGCTGGCGCGGCCGCCGTCGTCGGCGCAGGGGCCGCCGTCCGGTCCGGAGGGCTCCATCACCCGGTCGAGGGCGGTGTGGACCTGTCCGAGCAGGGTGCCGAGCCGGCGCGAGCAGCCCGCGCTGAGCTGGGCCCCGTCGCGGTGGCGGCCCTCGATCCAGGGGTGCAGGGCGTAGCAGTGGCCGTCCACGACGGAGACCGTCCGGCCGGCGGCGTCGGCGAGGGGCGGGGCGACGGGCAGTCCGAGGGCGTAGAGCCGCTGGGTGGCGCGGTGCTGCCGGGCGATGGTGGCGCGGTCGGCGGTGGGCGCGTCCAGGTGCTGTTTCAGGAAGTACGTGCCTCGGGTGGTGGTGAGCCGGAAACCCCGGTTGAGCAGGCCCTCGGTCACGGGCCGGCAGGAGAGTGGCTCTCCGGCATGCCGGTGACGGCGCAGCAGGGCGCCGACGGGCGGGGCTCCGGAGGGGCGGGGCGGCCGGCCGCGGGATAAGGCGCCGACGGGCCGGGAAGCGGGTTCAGATGAGCGCGGCACCGACCAAATGTTAGATCACGCTACGTGGTGGAGATGTCGCCTTACGGAAGCACCACCGGGGAGGGTGGTCGGCGTCTCGCTCGCGTAGTCGAGGGCGTGCACGGTCACGAACTGCGGTTCGATCCGCATGTAGACCGGGTCGAAGGGTTCGCCGTCCACGAACTCCGGCTCGGTCCCGAAGGCCGTGAGCTCCCCGTCGGTCGGCTCGACGATCTCGGCGGTGCCGGTGAACTGCACGGACCAGAGGTGCTCCGAGCCGGAGTCGAAGTTGTCCGCGCCGTACGCGACGACACTGCCGTTGCAGGCGCGGTGGTAGCCGAGCCCCCGGTGCAGCCTGAGCAGCACGCGGTCGTCGGCCACGATGTGCCGGGCGGGGGCGACGAACGGCATCGCCCGCATGCTCGTCGCCACCCGGCCGTAGGACACGCGGCGGAGGAGCTCGATGGCGCGGATCTCGTCGGTGGACATGGTTCCACTCTCCGCCACCGGAACCCTGCCGGAAAAGGGGCCCCTGCCCCGGTTTCGCGGGGACGTTGGTCCCGAAGACGACCGGGGCGGGCCGGAGACCCGGCGGGTCAGTGGCGTTCGGCCTGGAGCCGGGCCACGTACGCCGCGGCCTGGGAACGCCGCTCCATGCCCAGCTTGGACAGCAGGCTGGAGACGTAGTTCTTGATGGTCTTCTCCGCGAGGTGGAGACGCTCGCCGATGACCCGGTTGGTCAGGCCCTCGCCGATCAGGTCCAGGATCTTGCGCTCCTGCTCCGTCAGGTTGGCGAGCTTGTCGTCACCCTTCGGGTTGTTGCCGTCGCGCAGCCGCTCCAGGACGCGGGCGGTGGCGACGGGGTCGAGCAGCGACTTGCCGGCCGCCACGTCCCGTACGGCGTTCAGCAGCTCGTTGCCCCGGATGGCCTTGAGCACGTATCCCGAGGCCCCGGCCATGATCGCGTCGAAGAGCGCCTCGTCGTCGGCGTACGAGGTGAGCATCAGGCACTTGACCGACTCGTCGTGCGAGCGGATCTCGCGGCAGACCTCGACCCCGCTGCCGTCGGGCAGCCGGACGTCGAGCACCGCCACGTCGGGGCGGGTCGCGGGGATCCTGACCAGCGCGTCCGTCGCCGTGCCGGCCTCGCCGACCACCTCGATGTCGTCCTCCACGGAGAGCAGCTCGTGGACGCCGCGCCGGACGACTTCGTGGTCGTCCAGCAGAAATACCCGGATTTTTCCATCTTCGCGCACGGAGCCAGTCTCACATATTGGCTCTTCCCGCGCCCGGGGTGCGCGGGATAACGTGCCCGTTGTTCCGGCGTCCCCTCAAGCCGTTGCCGACGCGCTGACCAGCCGCTGTTCCCCCTTTTCTCGATTTACTTGGAAATCCAAGCAAAATCGCAGGTCAAGTGGGGTTTCGCGGGAATGCTGCGCTGTGGGTAACGTGCCTATGGCAGGGGCGCTCGCCGGGGCACCTGTCACGCCCGACCCCGGCCGCGTCGCACCCACCCCGTGCGAAGGGTACGGATAAGGCGGAGAGCCGCACTGGCCTTACCGGCGAACCCGGGGGCCGGACCGACGGAGGAGCACGCACGTGACCGTGGAGAGCACTGCCGCGCGCAAGACGACGCGACGCAGCAGCGGCACCAAGCGCACCGCTAGCGCGAGCACCAGCACCACCAAGAAGACGAGCACGCGCGCCGATGCGGACGCTGTGGAGCCCGAGCTCGTCCAGCTGCTGACGCCCGAGGGAGAGCGCGTCCAGCACCCCGATTACGACATCGACCTGAGCGCCGAGGAGCTGCGCGGCCTCTACCGCGACATGGTCCTCACCCGTCGCTTCGACGCCGAGGCCACCTCCCTCCAGCGCCAGGGCGAGCTGGGCCTGTGGGCCTCGCTGCTCGGCCAGGAGGCCGCCCAGATCGGCTCCGGCCGTGCCCTGCGGGACGACGACTACGTCTTCCCGACCTACCGCGAGCACGGCGTCGCCTGGGTTCGCGGAGTCGACCCCACGAACCTGCTCGGAATGTTCCGTGGCGTGAACCACGGTGGCTGGGATCCGAGCAGCAACAATTTCCACCTGTACACGATCGTGCTCGGCTCGCAGACGCTGCACGCCACGGGTTATGCCATGGGCATCGCCAAGGACGGCGCGGATTCCGCGGTGCTCGCGTACTTCGGCGACGGCGCCTCCAGCCAGGGCGACGTGAACGAGTCGTTCGTGTTCTCCGCGGTCTACAACGCCCCGGTCGTGTTCTTCTGCCAGAACAACCAGTGGGCCATTTCCGAGCCCATCGAGAAGCAGACCCGCGTCCCGCTCTACCAGCGTGCCCGCGGCTTCGGCTTCCCCGGCGTCCGCGTCGACGGCAACGACGTCCTGGCCTGTCTGGCCGTGACCCGGTCGGCGCTGGAGCGCGCCCGCCGCGGCGAGGGCCCGACCCTCATCGAGGCGTTCACGTACCGGATGGCGGCCCACACCACCTCCGACGACCCGACCCGCTACCGCCGCGACGCGGAGCGCGAGGAGTGGGAGGCGAAGGACCCGATCCAGCGCCTCAAGGTGTACATGGAGAACGAGGGCCACGCCGACGCGGCCTTCTTCGAGGAGCTGGAGGCGGAGAGCGAGGCCCTCGGCAAGCAGGTCCGCGAGGTCGTGCGCGCCATGCCCGTCCCGGAGCACATGGCGATCTTCGACAACGTGTACGCGGACGGGCACGCGCTCGTCGACGAGGAGCGCGCGCAGTTCGCCGCCTACGAGGCGTCCTTCGCGAACGGAGAGGCCGAGTAATCATGGCTGTTCAGAAGCTTCCCCTCGCGAAGGCGCTCAACGAGTCGCTGCGCAAGGCCCTGGAGACCGACCCCAAGGTCGTCATCATGGGCCTGGACGTCGGCAAGCTCGGCGGTGTCTTCCGGATCACCGACGGTCTGCAGAAGGACTTCGGCGAGGACCGCGTCGTCGACACCCCGCTCGCCGAGTCCGGCATCGTCGGCACCGCGATCGGCCTCGCCCTGCGCGGCTACCGGCCGGTCGTGGAGATCCAGTTCGACGGCTTCGTCTTCCCGGCGTACGACCAGATCGTCACCCAGCTGGCGAAGATCCGCGCCCGCTCGCTCGGCACCGTGAAGATGCCCGTCGTCATCCGCATCCCGTACGGCGGCGGCATCGGCGCGGTCGAGCACCACTCCGAGTCCCCCGAGTCGCTCTTCGCGCACGTCGCGGGCCTCAAGGTCGTCACCCCGGCCAACTCCTCCGACGCCTACTGGATGCTCCAGCAGGCGATCCAGAGCGACGACCCGGTCATCTTCTTCGAGCCCAAGCGCCGCTACTGGGACAAGGGCGAGGTCGACACCGAGGCCATCCCCGGCGAGCTGCACAAGGCCCGGGTCGCCCGTGAGGGCACCGACCTCACCCTCGTGGCCTACGGCCCGATGGTGAAGACCTGCCTGGAGGTGGCCGAGGCCGCCGCCGAGGAGGGCAAGTCGCTGGAGGTCGTGGACCTCCGCTCGATCTCCCCGCTGGACTTCGACACCATCCAGGCATCGGTCGAGAAGACCCGCCGCCTGGTCGTCGTCCACGAGGCGCCGGTGTTCTTCGGCTCCGGCGCGGAGATCGCCGCCCGGATCACCGAGCGCTGCTTCTACCACCTGGAGGCCCCCGTCCTGCGGGTCGGCGGCTACCACGCGCCGTATCCGCCGGCGCGCCTGGAGGAGGAGTACCTGCCGGGTCTCGATCGCGTGCTCGACGCCGTCGACCGCTCGCTGGCGTACTGAGGAGAGCACCGTGACGATCCGCGAATTCAAGATGCCCGACGTGGGCGAGGGCCTCACCGAGGCCGAGATCCTCAAGTGGTACGTGCAGCCGGGTGACACCGTCACCGACGGCCAGGTCGTGTGCGAGGTCGAGACGGCCAAGGCCGCCGTCGAGCTGCCGATCCCGTTCGACGGCACGGTCCACGAGCTGCTGTTCCCCGAGGGGACCACGGTCGACGTCGGCCAGGTCATCATCTCGGTGAACGTCGGCGGCGGCGCCGCGCCCGTGGCCGAGACCCCGGTGGCCGAGGCGGCTCCGGCCGTGGCGGCCCCCGCCGCCCCGGTGGCCGAGGACGACGAGCCGAAGGGCCGCCAGCCGGTCCTCGTCGGCTACGGCGTGACGGCCAGCTCCACCAAGCGCCGGGCCCGCAAGGCGGTGCCGGAGACGGTGGGCGCGTCCGCCACCGTGCCCGCGCCCGCTGCCCCCGCCCCGGTCGCGGTCTCCGTGCCGGAACAGCTCAACGGGCACGCGCTGGCCGGCGACCGCCCGCTGGCCAAGCCGCCGGTCCGCAAGCTCGCGAAGGACCTCGGCGTCGACCTGGCGACGGTCACCCCGACCGGCCCGGACGGCATCATCACCCGTGAGGACGTCCACGCGGCGGCTGCTCCGGCGCCCGCGCCGGTCGTCGAGGCACCGGCACCCGTGGCGGCCCCCGCCCCGGTCGCCGCGCCCACGGCGACCCCGGTGGTGTCGTCCGACGCCCGGGAGACCCGTGTGCCCATCAAGGGCGTACGGAAGGCCACGGCGGCGGCGATGGTCGGATCGGCCTTCACCGCACCGCACGTGACCGAGTTCGTGACCTTCGACATCACGCGCACGATGAAGCTGGTCGAGGAGCTCAAGTCCGACAAGGACATGGCGGGCCTGCGGGTCAACCCGCTCCTCCTGATCGCCAAGGCCGTGCTCGTCGCGGCCAAGCGCAACCCGGAGATCAACGCCGCCTGGGACGAGGCGGCACAGGAGATCGTCCTCAAGCACTACGTGAACCTGGGCATCGCCGCGGCCACCCCGCGCGGTCTGATCGTGCCGAACATCAAGGACGCGCACGCCCAGACCCTGCCCGAGCTCTCGAAGTCGCTGAGCGAGCTCGTCGCCACCGCCCGCGAGGGCAAGACGACGCCGGCGGCGATGCAGGGCGGCACCTTCACCATCACCAACGTCGGCGTCTTCGGCGTCGACACCGGTACGCCCATCCTGAACCCCGGCGAGTCCGCGATCCTCGCGGTCGGTGCGATCAAGCTCCAGCCGTGGGTCCACAAGGGCAAGGTGAAGCCCCGCCAGGTCACCACGCTGGCCCTCTCCTTCGACCACCGACTGGTCGACGGCGAGCTGGGCTCCAAGTTCCTGGCCGACATCGCCGCGGTCCTGGAGCAGCCGAAGCGGCTGATCACCTGGGCGTAGTAAGCGGGTTCGCCCGTTTCACGTGAAACATCCGGCCCCGTCCACGATGTGGACGGGGCCGTTTGTTGCACCTCTGTTGTATCTATGCTGTGCGCATGCCATCCGCCCCAGCCCCGGCGCCCACGAAGCAGCCCCCCGCGGCCGACCGCGTCTACATGCACGTCAAGCAGGCCGTACTCGACCGGCGCTACGAGGGAGGCACCCTCCTCACCGAGGGCGAACTCGCCGAGGCCGTCGGAGTCTCCCGGACCCCCGTCCGCGAGGCGCTGCTCAAGCTGGAGATGGAAGGGCTGCTCAAGCTCTACCCGAAGAAGGGCGCGCTCGTCCTCGCCGTCTCCGCCCAGGAGATCGCCGACGTCGTCGAGACCCGCCTCCTCGTCGAGGAGTTCGCCGTCCGCCGGGCCGTGCCCGCCCCGGCCTCGCTGATCACCCGCCTCGAAGAGCTCCTGGAGGAGCAGAAGCGGCGCGCCCTGGCCGGCGACCTCGCCGAGGTCGCCGTCACCGACCGCTGCTTCCACGCCGAGATCGTCCGCCACGCCGGCAACCAGATCCTCTCCCGGCTCTACGACCAGCTCCGCGACCGCCAACTCCGCATGGGCGTCGCCGTGATGCAGTCCCAGCCCGACCGCGTCGCCAAGAACATCACCGAACACGCCGAGATCCTGGACCGGATCCGCGCCGGCGACGTCGAGGGCGCCGCCCACTGCGTCCGCCAGCACCTCAGCTGGGTCAAGGTCCTGGTCCGGGGTGAGGACCGGTGAACCGCTCCTACGGCTCCGCGGTCACCCTCCCCGGCGATCCCCCCGGCGGCCGCCGGGCCGCGCTCGTCTGGGGCGTCGGCGTCGCCGTCTACTTCGTCGCCGTCATCTTCCGCACGTCCCTCGGCGTCGCCGGCCTCGACGCCGCCGAACGCTTCGACGTCAACGCCTCCGCGCTCTCCACCTTCTCCATACTCCAGCTGCTGGTCTACGCCGGCATGCAGATACCCGTCGGCCTCATGGTCGACCGGCTCGGCACCAAGAAGGTCCTCACCCTCGGCGTCGTCCTCTTCACCGTCGGCCAGCTCGGCTTCGCACTCTCCCCCTCGTACGGCACCGCGCTCGCCTCCCGCGCCCTCCTCGGCTGCGGCGACGCCATGACCTTCATCAGCGTCCTGCGGCTCGGCAGCCGCTGGTTCCCCGCCCGCCGCGGCCCCCTCATCGGCCAGGTCGCCGCCCTCTTCGGCATGGCCGGCAACCTCGTCTCCACCGTCTTCATCGCCCGCGCCCTGCACGGCCTCGGCTGGACCACCACCTTCGTCGGCAGCTCCCTGGCCGGCGTCGTCGTCCTCGTCCTGCTGCTGCTCCTGCTCAAGGACCACCCCGAGGGCTACGAGCCCGAACCCGCCACCCACGCCGGAGCCGCCTTCGTCCGCCGGCAGATCGCCGCCTCATGGCGAGAACCCGGCACCCGGCTCGGCATGTGGGTGCACTTCACCACCCAGTTCCCCGCCATGGTCTTCCTGCTGCTCTGGGGCCTGCCCTACCTTGTCGAGGCCCAGGGCCTGTCCCGCTCCACGGCCGGCGGACTGCTCACCCTCGTGGTGCTCTCCAACATGGTCATCGGCCTCGCGTACGGGCAGATCATCGCCCGCCACCACACGGCCCGCGCGCCGCTCGCCCTCGGCACCGTCGCGGCCACCGCCCTGCTGTGGGGCACCACCCTCGCCTACCCCGGCGACCACGCGCCGATGTGGCTGCTCGTCACCCTCTGCCTGGTCCTCGGCGCCTGCGGACCCGCCTCGATGATCGGCTTCGACTTCGCCCGCCCGGCCAACCCGCCGGAGCGTCAGGGCACCGCCTCCGGCATCGTCAACATGGGTGGTTTCGTGGCCTCGATGACGACCCTGCTCGCCGTCGGCGTGCTGCTCGACGCGACCGGCGGCGACTACCGGATCGCGTTCTCGTCGGTCTTCGTCCTGGAAGCCGTCGGCGTCGTGCAGATCCTGCGGCTCAAGTCACGCACCCACCGCAGGGAACGCGAACGGCTCGTCGCCAGCCGCGTGGAGGCCGTCCACGTACCCGCGTAGCGCCCCTACCGGGGCGTCACCGCGAAGTTGTCCAGGATCGCCCGCGCCAGGTCCGCGTCGCCCTCCGTCTTGACCCGGTCGGCGACGTCGGACGGCCGGACCCGGCCGCACGCCAGCCGCACGAACGTTTCCCAGTCCGTCGCCAGCGTCACCGCGGGACCCAGGGAAGGCGCGCCGTCGACCGAACCCCGGCCCTGCGCGTCCACCCGCACGGTCCGCAGGAACTCCACCGGACCGCTCACGTCCAGCACCACCGCCGACGACGACGGCGCCCCCGCGTCCTTCGCGACCATGTCGGGCAGCGCCTCCAGGAGCACGTCCCGGGCGACGAGAGCGCCGGCCGAGTCCAGGTTGCCCGGGACCCCCAGGGCCGCCCGCAGGTCCTGCTCGTGCACCCACACGTCGAAGGCACGCGTCCGGTAGGCCAGTTCCAGCGACTGCTCGGCGCCCAGCGGGGCACGGATCAGGTGCTCGGGGGAGCGGTTCTCGTTGCGCAGCTGCCGCGCACGACGGATGAGGATGTACTCCAGCTCCGAGGTCATCTCCGGGGCGGTGTGGTGCCGCCGCACATCGACCTGGACTTCCATGTAGCGGGCGAAGTCACTGCGTACGTGGTACAGATCCCGGGGCAGCGAATGGATCGGACGCGGGTCGCCCAGCATCTCGGTCTCCATGCCGATGACATGGGAGACGATGTCCCGCACCGACCAGCCGGGGCAGGGTGTTGGCCGGTTCCATTCGCCCTCCACGAGCGGCTGCACCAGCTCGGCTATCGCCTCGATGGAGTGCGTCCAGGCATCGGAGTAGTTCTGGAGGCTGGGATGGACGGTCACGGGACCCCTCGGCGGTTCTTCGGTGCGCGGGCTGAAAACACGACTGGGTGGGAGGCTCGGACGCTAAGTTACGCTGCCCGAAGGCACCCCGGCAGTGCTTTCGTGTGACGATCGTAGGCCGGTGTTGACGGCTCGAATGCCAGGACGGTGGTAGTGTGCGCGCCTCGCTGATCCAGATCGCGGTAGACCCGGACGAACCGGTCGACGCCCGGCGGGCCCGAGTGGCCCGGCTCGTACGAGAGGAATCCGGCCGCGCCGACCTCGTCGTCCTGCCGGAACTCTGGCCCATGGGGGCCTTCGCCTACGAGCAGTTCGCCGCCGAGTCCGAACCGCTGAACGGCCCCACCCACCGGGCGATGGCCGCCGCCGCCCGCGACGCCGGAGTCTGGCTGCACGCCGGCTCCTTCGTCGAAGCCGAGGGCGGTGCGCTCTACAACACCTCGCTCGTCCTCTCCCCCGACGGCGAACTCGTCGCCTCCTACCGGAAGATCCACCGCTTCGGCTTCGACAAGGGCGAGGCCGTCATGATGGCCGCCGGCGAGGACCTCGTCACCGTCGACCTGCCGCACCTCACCCTCGGCGTCGGCACCTGCTACGACCTGCGCTTCCCCGAACTCTTCCGCGGCCTCGTCGACGCCGGTGCCCAGGCGTTCGTCGTCCCCGCCGGCTGGCCCGCACGCCGCCGCGCCCACTGGTCGCTCCTCGCCCGCGCCCGGGCGGTCGAGAACCAGGCGTACGTCCTCGCCTGCGGCACCGCCGGCACCCACGCCGGCGTCGAGCAGGCCGGGCACTCCCTCGTCGTCGACCCCTGGGGCGAGACCCTCGCCGAGGCCGGCCCCGACGAGGAGACCCTCCGCGTCGTCCTCGACCCCGCCAAGGTGACCGCCACCCGCGAGCAGTTCCCCGCCCTCAAGGACCGCGTCCTGGGCCTCGCGACACCGCCGGCCCGCCGCGGCTGAACCCGTCCGTCGCAGGACACCCGGTGAACGACCGGGACAGGCCCCCCGGACGGTCAGTACTGGGACTCGGTCCAGAAATGGGTCACGCGGGACAGCCCGGCCCTCACGGCGCCCAGCCGCGTCAGGGCCGAGCGGTCCACGCCGGCGAAGATCAGCGCGAGGGCCAGGTCCCCGCCCTCGGCCCGCCCTTCGACGCGCACGGAGAGCCTGCGCCCCTTGCCGCGCCCGGTCTCGCGGACGGCGATCGCGACCCCCGGGTCCTCGTCGTCCGCGGCGCGGCCCAGCACGTATCCGCGCTTGTCGAGGGCCGAGAGCCGGTAGCGGTCGCCCGCGTACCGCATCCCCAGCGCGCGCTGCTCCAGCGTGGCGCCGAAACGGTTCCGCGTCACGTACACCATCCGGTCGCCGACCCGCAGCGTCGACCGGTTCAGCCCCGGCAGCCGCATCCCCTCGACGTGCGCCCCCCGAGCCTCGAACGAGGCCGTCGGGAGCTGCCCGCCGCGCACCTCCGAGACCAGGGACTCGGGCGACGTACGGGGAAGGGGACAGGTCAGCGTGATCTCGCCGAACTCCGGCGAGACCCCCCTCCACCCGGCCCGGTAGTCGTGCCGGTGCCCCTCCTTCCACGCGAGGAGGTCGAACGGCGTGACGTGCGTGTGCATCTCCAGCTCCTGCGAACCGATCGGCCGGGGTGGGACCTGTGCGGTGGACCAGCCTCTCCCACGACCCGGTCCACCGACAACTCCCCGCGTGACGACCCGTGGACGGGCCCGGAGCCGACGCCCCCCCCGTCGACCCCCTAGTCCTCCCGCTCCGCCATCCGGATCACGCACACCGCCACCGCGACGAGCAGCGAGGCGTCCGCGTCCTCCCGGAGCACGTTCACCGCGTACGTCTCCCGGACGTGGAACCACCGCCGCGAGATGTGCGCCAGCAGCTCCCCGTCGTACTCGACGGTGAACTCCCGGTCGAGGATCCGCCCGCTGACGTCCAGTTCGGTCCCCTCCACCAGCGTCACCCGGTAGTGGTTCCGCAGCAGCGACAGCCTCTTGCGCCGGACCGTCGCCAGGGGCCGCTCGTCCCGCTCGATCGTCATCGCGTCCCGCAGGCTGAACATCTTCTGCCGCAGGGTCACGAGGACCTGCCCGTCCGGATCCTTCAGCTCCAGCGTGTCCCGCAGCCGCATCGCCTTCCCGTCGACGAGAAACGCGTGCCGCCCCTCCTCGTCCTCGATCCAGTAGTCGTCACCGATCGAGAAGATCCTGTCCCGTACGAGATATTTCATACCCCTATGCCTGCCCCACGATCCCCCCTCCTCACACGCCGCCGCCCACCCGTCACCGGCCGGCGCCGCCGTACGCGTGTGATCCGGCGTTCACGGTCGGATGGCAAGCTTGAAGCATGAACGATGCCTCTTCGGCGCCCACCCCCGCGCCCCGCCGTGCCCGTGTCCGTGCCCCCGAGCTGATCGGCAGGGGCGGCTGGCTGAACACGGGCGGAGACGACCTGTCCCTCGCCGACCTGCGGGGAAAGATCGTCCTTCTCGACTTCTGGACCTTCTGCTGTGTGAACTGCCTGCACGTGCTCGACGAACTGCGGGATCTGGAGGAGAAGCACCGGGACACGCTGGTGATCGTGGGGGTGCACTCGCCGAAGTTCGTGCATGAGGCGGAGCATCAGGCGGTCGTGGACGCGGTGGAGCGGTACGAGGTGCACCACCCGGTCCTGGACGACCCGGAGCTCGCGACGTGGAAGCAGTACGCGGTGCGGGCGTGGCCGACGCTGGTGGTGATCGACCCGGAGGGGTACGTGGTCGCGCAGCACGCGGGCGAGGGGCACGCCAACGCGATCAGGACGCTGGTGGAGGAGCTGGAGGCCGAGCACGAGGCGAAGGGGACGCTGCGGCGGGGGGACGGGCCCTACGTGGCGCCGGAGCCGGTCGCGACCGACCTGCGGTTCCCGGGCAAGGCCGTGGTGCTGGGCAACGGCAACCTCCTGGTCTCCGACACGACCCGGCACCAGCTGGTCGAGATGGCGCCGGACGGCGAGACCGTGCTGCGGCGGATCGGCGAGGGGGTCTTCCGGGAGCCGCAGGGGCTGGCCCTGCTGCCCGACGGCACGGTCGTCGTCGCGGACACCGTGAACCACGCCCTGCGCACGTACGACCCGGAGACCGGGGCGATCGAGCTGGTCGCGGGCACCGGGAAGCAGTGGTGGCAGGGGTCGCCCACGTCCGGGCCCGCCCTGGAGGTGGACCTGTCGTCGCCGTGGGACGTGGCGTGGTGGCAGGGGAAGGTGTGGATCGCGATGGCGGGCGTCCACCAGCTGTGGACGTACGACCCGGAGACCCGGACGGTGGCGGTCGCGGCGGGCACCACCAACGAGGGGCTCGTGGACGGCCCCGCCGCCGAGGCGTGGTTCGCGCAGCCCTCCGGGCTCGCCGCGACGGAGGACCGGCTGTGGATCGCCGACTCCGAGACGAGCGCGGTGCGCTGGATCGACACGGAGGGCGTGGTGCACACCGCCGTCGGCACCGGCCTGTTCGACTTCGGGCACCGCGACGGCGACGCCGCCCAGGCGCTCCTCCAGCACCCGCTGGGCGTGACGGCGCTGCCGGACGGGTCGGTCGCGGTCAGCGACACCTACAACCACGCCCTGCGCCGCTACGACCCCGCCACGGGCGAGGTCACGACGCTCGCCACCGACCTGCGCGAGCCGAGCGGCGCGGTGCTCGTCGACGGCGACATCGTGGTCGTCGAGTCCGCCCGGCACCGGCTGACCCGGCTGCGGCTGCCCGAGGAGGCCGTCCGGGTGGACGCGGTGGCGCACCGCACCCGCCGCGAGGCCACCGAGGTCGCCCCGGGCCGGCTGCGCCTGGACGTCGTCTTCCAGGCGCCCACGGGCCAGAAGCTCGACGAGCGCTACGGCCCCTCGACCCGGCTGCTGGTCTCCTCGACCCCGCCGGAGCTGCTGCTCGCGGGCGAGGGCACGGGCACGGACCTGTTCCGTGAGCTCGATCTGAACCCGGAGCTGACGGAGGGCGTGCTGCACGTCTCGGCGATGGCGGCGTCCTGCGACGACGACCCGGCCAACGAGTACCCGGCCTGCCACGTCCACCAGCAGGACTGGGGCGTCCCGGTGAAGGTCACGGCGGAGGGCGTCGCCCGGCTGCCGCTGATCCTGGCGGGCATGGACGGCTGAGGCCGCGCGGCACGCGTCAGGGGCGAGCTAGCGCACGATCCCCTGGTTCCTGGACGGGCGCCCCGCGGCGCCGTCCAGGCAGCCGGCGACCCAGGCCGCCGGGTCGTGCGCGGCGCGGGCGCCGCCGAGGCCCTGGCGTTCCATGAGGGCGCACTCGCCGGAGAGCAGGGCCCTGGTGCGCGAGCCGTCCACGTCGAAGCCGCGGATGCGCGCGGCCTGCACGTAGCCGCCTTCGTAGGCGATGTCGGTGCCCCACGGGGGGCGGTCGGCGTAGTGGTCGACGAGCCCCCAGGCCACCGCCGCGGCGAGGAGCGCGGCGGCGGTGGCGAGCGGGGCGAACTTCCGTGCGGGCGGGCCCTCGTGACGGTGCATGGAGCGAGGCTGTCAGGGGAGGGCTTTCGCCGATGTTTCGCGGGCGGACCCGCGGGCGGTCAGCCCTCCAGGAAGGCGACCAGGGCGTTGGCGAGGAGGTAGGGGTCCTCGGCGCCGCAGAGTTCACGGGCGCTGTGCATGGACAGGCAGGCGACGCCGATGTCGACGGTCCTGATGCCGTGGCGGGCGGCGGTGATGGGGCCGATCGTGGTGCCGCACGGCATGTCGTTGTGCGAGACGAAGGACTGCCACGGCACGCCGGCCTTCTCGCAGGCGGCGGCGAAGACGGCCCGGCCGGCGCCGTCGGTGGCGTAGCGCTGGTTGACGTTGACCTTGAGGATCGGGCCGCCGTTGGGGCGCGGGTGGTGCGTCGGGTCGTGGCGCTCGGCGTAGTTGGGGTGGACGGCGTGGCCGACGTCGGAGGAGAGGCAGATCGAGCCGGCGAGGGCGCGTGCGCGGTCCTCGTAGGCGCCGCCGCGGGCGTAGACGGAGCGCTCCAGGACGTTGCCGAGGAGCGGGCCCTGGGCGCCGGTGTCGGCCTCGGAGCCGTTCTCCTCGTGGTCGAAGGCGGCGAGGACGGGGATGTAGGGGAGGTCCTCGCGGCCGGCGACGGCGGCGAGCGCGGCGACGGCGGCGTGCACCGAGATCAGGTTGTCCATGCGGGGTCCGGCGACGAGTTCGCGGTCGCGGCCCAGGTAGGCGGGGGCCTCGATGGCGCTGACCATGAGGTCCCAGCCGGTCACGTCCTCGGCGTCGAGGCCGGCCTCCTCGGCGACGAAGGCGATGAGGTCGCCCTCGTGGACGTCGCCGAGTCCCCAGATGGGCTGCATGTGGCGCTGGCGCTCCAGCTTCATGCCGTCGTTGACCCCGCGGTCCAGGTGGACGGCGAGCTGCGGGACGCGCAGCAGGGGCCGGTCGATGTTCACGAGCTTCTGGGAGCCGTCGCGCAGGGTGAGGCGTCCGGCGAGGCCGAGGTCGCGGTCGAGCCAGCTGTTGAGCAGCGGGCCGCCGTAGATCTCGACGGCGACCTGGCGCCAGCCCTGGGTGCCCATGTCGGGCTGGGGCTTGACGCGGAGGTTCGGGGAGTCGGTGTGGGCGCCGACGATCCGGAACGGGGTGTGCGGAGCGGCGCCCTCCGGCACGAACCACGCGATGATCGCGCCGCCGCGGATCACGTACTTCCCGCCGGTCGTCCCGTCCCAGGACGCGGTCTCCTCGACGCGCCGGAAGCCGGCCTTCTCCAGCCGCTCGGCGGCCGTGGCGACCGCGTGGTACGGCGTCGGCGAGGCGGCGAGGAAGGCCATCAGGTCGTCGGTGTGGCCGCGGTCGAAGGGGCCGGCGGTGGGACGGGAAGCTGCGCTGCTCATGGGTTCACCTTACGCACGGCCCGGATAGCGACGTCGGGGCCCCGGAAATGGAACGGCCGGGCGGGCCGACCCGCTGACCGGGAAAGAGAGTACGGCCCGCCCCCCTCCCCGGGGACGGGCCGTACCGGAAGGACCAGGTGCGTCGCTTAGAACGCGGCCTCGTCCAGGTCCATCACCGAGCCGTCGACGGCCTCGGCCAGAGCGCGCTCGGCGGAGACGCCGGGCAGGACGTTGGCGGCGAAGAACTTCGCGGCCGCGATCTTGCCCTGGTAGAAGGCGACGTCCTTGCCCGTGGCGCCGGCGGCCAGCTTCTCGGCGGCGACGGACGCGCCCTTGAGGAGCAGGTAGCCGACGACGACGTCGCCGGAGGCGAGCAGCAGGCGGGTGGTGTTCAGGCCGACCTTGTAGATGTTCCTGACGTCCTCGCCGGTGGCGGTGAGGTCGGTGATCATCGTGCCGACGATGGCCTCCAGGTCGACGGCCGCCTTGGCGAGCGCGTCGCGGGCGCCGGCCAGGTCCTCGCCGCCGGTGCCGACCGCGAGGAACTTCTTGATCTCCTCGGACAGCGCGTTCAGGGAGGCGCCCTGGTCGCGGACGATCTTCCGGAAGAAGAAGTCCTGGCCCTGGATGGCGGTGGTGCCCTCGTAGAGGGTGTCGATCTTGGCGTCGCGGATGTACTGCTCGATCGGGTACTCCTGCAGGAAGCCGGAGCCGCCGAAGGTCTGGAGCGACTGCGCGAGCTGCTCGTAGCCCTTCTCGGAGCCGTAGCCCTTGACGATCGGGAGCAGCAGGTCGTTCAGGCCGTGGAGCGCCTTGACGTCCTCGCCGGCCGCTTCCTTGATCGCGATCTCGTCCTGCACGGAGGCCGTGTAGAGCACGAGGGAGCGCATGCCCTCGGCGTACGCCTTCTGCGTCATGAGCGAGCGGCGGACGTCGGGGTGGTGCGTGATGGTGACCTTGGGCGCGGCCTTGTCCATGAAGTTGGCCAGGTCGGTGCCCTGGACGCGCTCCTTGGCGTACTCCAGGGCGTTGAGGTAGCCCGTGGAGAGGGTGGAGATCGCCTTCGTGCCGACCATCATGCGGGCGAACTCGATGATGAGGAACATCTGGCGGATGCCCTCGTGCTTGTCGCCGATGAGCCAGCCCTTGGCGGGGTGGCGGTCGCCGAAGGTCATCTCGCACGTGTTGGACGCCTTGAGGCCCATCTTGTGCTCGACGTTGGTGGCGTAGACGCCGTTGCGCTCGCCCAGCTCGCCGGTCTCCCAGTCGAACTCGTACTTGGGGACGAGGAAGAGGGAGAGGCCCTTGGTGCCGGGGCCGGCACCCTCGGGGCGGGCGAGGACGTAGTGGAGGATGTTCTCCTCCATGTCGTGCTCACCGGAGGTGATGAAGCGCTTCACGCCCTCGATGTGCCAGGAGCCGTCCTCCTGCTGGACGGCCTTGGTGCGGCCGGCGCCGACGTCCGAGCCGGCGTCGGGCTCGGTGAGGACCATGGTGGAGCCCCAGCGCTTCTCGACCGCGATCTGGGCGATCTTCTTCTGGGCGTCGTTGCCCTCGTTGTAGAGGACGCCGGCGAAGGCCGGGCCGGAGGAGTACATCCAGATGGCCGGGTTCGAGCCGAGGAGCAGCTCGGCGTAGGCCCAGACGAGGGAGCGCGGGGAGACGGTGCCGCCGATGCCCTCGGGGATGCCGAGGCGCCAGTACTCGGAGTCCATGAACGCCTTGTAGGACTTCTTGAAGGAGGCCGGTACCGGGGCGGTGTTGGTCTCGGGGTCGAAGACCGGCGGGTTGCGGTCGGCGTCGGCGAAGGACTCCGCGAGCTCGTTCTCGGCGAGGCGGCGGATCTCGTCGAGGATGCTCTTGGCGGTCTCGACGTCCATCTCCTCGAACGGACCGGTGCCGTACACCTTGTCGCGGCCGAGCACCTCGAAGAGGTTGAACTCGATGTCGCGGAGATTCGACTTGTAGTGCCCCATGGCGACGGCTCCGTAAGGCTCGGGGAGGCAGGTTCCTCGTACACGTACCAGCGAGTAGCAACACGCTCTCTCCGATGATGCTACCCACCGGTAATAAGAAGCAACCCCTATCCGGCCATCTGTGACGTCCGCGACGTCGATCCGGCCCATCAGGCGGAGGTCGCGGCCCGGCTCGATAGGCTTGGCCCCATGTACGGCTACGAGCAGAATCCGGGTGCCCAGCAGCAGTACGCACCGCCGCCGCAGGGGCAGTACGCGCCGCAGGGCGGCATGCAGGCCGGCATGCCGGGCGGCGGGTACGGGCAGCAGCAGGCGCCGCTCTATCCGGAGCCGTCGCCGCCCTCGCTCGCCGACGCCGTACGGGCTTTCACCACCGGCACGCTCGCGCCGGAGGACTTCCAGCAGATCTTCGCCACCTCCAAGGTCTACTGCCCGCGCGGCGACAACCCGGGCTTCCTGGCCCTGCACAACACCCAGCAGCCGGTGATCCCGATGTTCACCTCGCTCAAGGAGCTGCGGCGGTACGCGGGCAAGGAGTCGAAGTACTTCGTCATCACCGGGGCCGAGGTGATCGACCTGCTGCCGACCGGCTACGGCTTCGTCCTCGACATGGAGGGCGACCACCGCATGGTCTTCGACGCGAAGGCCGTGGAGCAGATGGTCGACTTCGCGATGCGGCGGATGTACGGCTGACGGAGGCTGGACGGGCGTCGGGCCGATGCCGGGTCGATGTCGGGCGGGGGCGGGGGGGGGCCCGGGGGGGGGGGGGGGCCCCCCCCCGGGGGGGGGGGGGGGGGGCGAAAGTGGGTGGGGGTCGGGG
>NZ_JBFBBC010000003.1:0-165932 GCF_040689545.1 Streptomyces sp. NPDC051180 | reverse complement strand
GCGAGGCAGGGGCCTGCCGACCTGACGACCGGGACGACCCGGCCCGGGTCCTACCCGGCCGGGGCCGCCGGACCCGCCCGTTCTCGTGCGCCTAGTCCTCGTCCGTGAGGTGCTCCCGGTACTGCGCCGCGTCGAGCAGGCCGTCCAGCGCGCCGGCCCCGGCGAGGTCGATCTCGACGATCCAGCCGTCGCCGTAAGGGTCGGTGTTGATGTTCTCGGGGTCGCTTTCGAGGTCGGGGTTCACGGTCGCCACCCGGCCGGACAGGGGTGCGTACAGCTCGCTCACCGACTTGACCGACTCCAGACTGCCGAACGGCTCGCCCGCCTCGATGTCGCGGCCCACGGTCGGGACGTCCACGAAGACGATGTCGCCGAGCTGCTTCTGCGCGAAGTCCGTGACCCCGACACGAACACGCTTGGCGCCCGTCTTCTCCACCCACTCGTGGTCCTTCGTGTACTTCAGGTGGTCCGGGTAGTGCGACATGCGGGCTCCTCCACGGTCGTCCGGCCGCCGGGCCGTCCGCCCGGCTCGGGACAGCCTCGCGGAGCGGGCGGGGCCGTGGAGGCGCGGCTCACCCGGACGGAGGGGCGGCTTTCGGCCGTCCCGGCCGGCGGCCCGGGAATGGTGTGGAGCGATTCCGTGTTCCGGGTGGCAGAAAGTTCATCGTTCAACTAAAGTGGTCGTACAAGGTCGCACCTAGGAGGTCCGGTCATGCCCGCTGTGACTGTCGAGAACCCGCTCACCCTGCCGCGCGTCGCCGCCCCGGCCGATGCCGTCACCCGCCCCGTGCTCGCCGTCACCACGGCCCCGCAGGGGTTCGAGGGCGAGGGCTTCCCGGTCCGCCGGGCCTTCGCGGGGATCAACTACCAGTACCTCGACCCGTTCATCATGATGGACCAGATGGGCGAGGTGGAGTACGCCCCCGGCGAGCCCAAGGGCACGCCCTGGCACCCCCACCGTGGCTTCGAGACCGTCACCTACATCATCGACGGGATCTTCGACCACCAGGACTCCCAGGGCGGCGGCGGCACCATCACCAACGGCGACACCCAGTGGATGACCGCCGGCTCCGGCCTGCTCCACATCGAGGCCCCGCCGGAGTCCCTGGTCGTCAGCGGCGGCCTCTTCCACGGCCTCCAACTGTGGGTGAACCTGCCCGCCGCCGACAAGATGATGGCCCCCCGCTACCAGGACATCCGCGGCGGCCAGGTCCAGCTGCTCACCTCCCCCGACGGCGGCGCGCTGCTCCGCGTCATCGCGGGCGAGCTCGACGGCCACCAGGGCCCCGGCGTCACCCACACGCCGATCACGATGATCCACGCCACCCTGCGCCCCGGCGCCGAGATCAGCCTCCCGTGGCGCGAGGACTTCAACGGCCTCGCGTACGTGCTCGCCGGCCGCGGCACCGTCGGCGCCGAGCGGCGGCCCGTCCACATGGGCCAGACCGCCGTCTTCGGCAAGGGCGGCGCGCTCACCGTCCGCGCCGACGAGAAGCAGGACGGCAACACCCCGGACCTGGAGGTCGTCCTCCTCGGCGGGCAGCCGATCCGCGAGCCCATGGCCCACTACGGTCCGTTCGTCATGAACACCCAGGCCGAACTGCGCCAGGCGTTCGACGACTTCCAGGCGGGCCGCCTCGGCACGATCCCGGCGGTCCACGGGATGGGCGAGTAGCGACCGGACACCGTACGGGGCGGGGCCACGCGCCCCGCCCCGTACGCGTTCCGCCTCCCGGGCGGCGCCGACCTCCGGACCGCCCCGCCGGCCGCCCTCCCGCCCCGCCCCGTACGCCCACCCCGTACGCCCACCCCGTACGCGTACCCCGCGCGCGTGGCCGCCGCCCGGGGCCGAACGCTGACGGAGCGTCACCCGTACGCCCGCCAGCGCGCGACGACACGCCGACGGGCATGGTCCGGTGGACGCGTGCAGACGACCCGAGCGCTCCTTCCCGACCCCGTCCGTCGCTTCGCCGCCTGGTGTGTCGTCCTGCTGCTCGGCGCCGGCGTCCTCGCCGTCTTCGTCTGGCTCTGCGTCGTCTTCAAGACCGCCGTCACCCCCGTCCTCCTCGCCATCCTCGGCACCGCCCTGCTCGGGCCGCTCTACCGGCGCCTGCTGGGGATGAAGGTCCGCAATGGGCTCGCCGCCGCGCTCACCGTCGTCGCGGTCGTCGCGGTCGTCGGCGGCGCCACGTACATCGTCGTCGTCGCCCTCATCGACACCGGCGACCAGATCGTCGCCTCGCTGCGGCAGGCCGCCACCGACATCGCCAAGCACCTCGGCGCCGCCGGCACCTCCCTCGACGACCTCGCCAAGAACGCCCGGAGCCTCCTGGAGAAGTTCGGCAGCACCGCCGCGTCCGGCGTCATCAGCGGCATCAGCGTCGTCGGCGAGATGCTCGCCACCGCCGTCCTCGCCCTGCTCCTGATCTTCTTCTTCCTGAAGGACTCCGACCGGGCCGCCGGCGCCCTGCGCTCCCTCGTCCCCCGCGCCACCGGCGACCTCGTCGAGGCCATGGCCCGCCGCGCCTTCGAGGCGGTCGAGGGGTTCATGCGCGGCACGACCTTCGTCGCCCTCGTCGACGCCGTCCTCATCGGCGTCGGGCTGCTCGTCCTCGACGTGCCCGGCGCCGTCGGACTGGCCGCGCTCGTCTTCGTCACCGCCTACATCCCGTACCTCGGCGCCTTCCTCTCCGGCGCCGTCGCCGTCCTCGTCGCCCTCGCCGACCGGGGCTTCGTCATCGCGCTCTGGGTGCTCGGGATCGTCCTCGCCGTCCAGGTCCTCGAAGGCAACGTCCTCCAGCCCCTCGTCCAGAGCAGGACCGTCCAGATGCACCCCGCCGTCGTGATGCTCGCCATCACCGCGGGCGCCTCCGTCGCCGGCATCCTCGGCATGCTGCTCGCCGTGCCCCTGACCGCCGCCCTGACCGGCGTCCTCGGCGAACTGCGGACCCGGTACGGCGCCCCGGCGGACCCCGCCGGGGCGCCGGAGGCCGACTGACGGCACCGGGTCGGGCGGTACCGGCACCGGCCCGTCAGGCGGTCGCCATGCCGCCCGGCTCGAAGGTGGCCAGAAGCTGTTCCAGGGCCGCCTGGTCGGGGCCGACGAACGGGTCGCTGTCCGGCGCCGAGGAGATCGTCTCCAGCATCCGGCCCGTCATCCGCACGGCCGGCGGCAGATGCGTGCACAGCACGATCTCCGGGTTCATCGACCGCAGCGGCTCGATCGTCGCCCGGTACTTCGCCGGGTCCACCAGGTGCACCCACGGGCTGTCGATCGTCGCCCACAGCAGCTGGGCCCGCCGCAGCTCCTCCGGCTTCAGGTCGCTCGCGTGCCCGCTCTCGGCGATCTCCGCGCTCGGCATCGGACCGCCGAAGCAGTCGGAGCTGAAGCACATCCGGGTCCGGTCGTCGTAGAAGCCGACGGTCGACGGGTTGTCGAAGAGCGGCGGCCGGAAGGCGTGCAGCGTCCGGTCGCCGACGTCCAGGGACTGGCCCGGGTTGAGGAAGTACACCCGGTCCATGGGCAGCGGCCGCTCGGTCGTCATGATGCCGAAGCCCAGGAAGGTCGTGATCACGCGCGCGTCCGGCGCCGCCTCCAGCAGGTCGAAGATCCCGCCCGTGTGGTCCCGGTCCGGGTGGGTGAGCCAGATCCAGCGCACGTCCGCCGGCTCCATCACCTCGCCCAGCGACGCGAGGAAGTCCCGGTCCTTCAGCGACAGCCCCGTGTCGACGACCACCGGCTCGGCGGCGGTCAGCACGTACGCGTTGGCGGGGAGGTGCCCGATGCCGGGCACTTCGAGGCTGTCGGCCAGAACGGTGGTGTCGCTGCCGACCTTGTGGATGTCCATGGCGCGCTCCGTGGTCCCCCTGCGGCCGTGCCACGTCCAGTCTGCGCCGCGGCGGAGGCGACCGCCTGCCGGAGGCCCGGGACCGGCGGCGGTGGAGGTGGCCGCCTGCCGGAAGCCCGGGACCGCCGACGGCCGAAGTCGACCGCCCGCCACGGCCTAGCCGCAGCAGCCGTTGTCCGACGGCGGCTCGTTCAGCTCGAACCAGATGGCCTTGCCGTCGCCGCGCGGGTCGACGCCCCACGCGTGCGCCAGCATCTCCATGAGCACCAGCCCACGGCCGCTCGACGCCATCTCGCCCGGATGCCGCTTGTGCGGGAGCTCGTCGCTGGTGTCGGAGACCTCGACCCGCAGCCGGCGGGACTTCTCGGCGCACGCGACCTCGGCGACCAGCAGGGCGTCGCCGTCGGTGTGGACGAGCACGTTGGTGACCATCTCCGAGACCATCAGGACCGCCGAGTCGAGCTGGTCCTCGTCCGCCCAGTCGTGCAGCAGCTGCCGCAGCTGCTGGCGCGCCTCCGCGATCCGCTCCGGCTCGGCCTGCGCGATCGTCATCAGGGTCCGGCGCGGGGCCTCCACCAGCGGGCCCACCGGATGCCGGGAGAGCAGCAGGACGGCGATGTCGTCCTCGCGGCGGTCGGCGAGCGGACCCGTGGTGTGGTGCGAGCCGGGCCCGTGGACCGCCTCCACCAGGGTGTCGGCGAGCTGCTCCAGGTCCTCGCCGTCATGGGACTCCAGCAGCGCCCTCACGCGCTCCCAGCCGGTGTCCAGGTCGTGGCCGCCGGTCTCCAGGAGACCGTCGGTGCAGACCATGAGGGTCTCGCCGGGCTCCAGCGTGAGTCGCGTCGTGGGGTAGTCGGTGTCGGGGTCGATCCCCAGGGGCAGGCCGCCGGCCGTGGGCCTCAGCAGCACCGTGCCGTCGTTCATCCGCACCGCCGGGTCCGGATGCCCCGCCCGCGCGATGTCGACCGTCCCCGTCTCCAGGTCGACCTCCAGGTAGAGACAGGTCGCGAACCGCGGCCCGCCGCTCGCCTCGCCGTCGTCCCCGTCGGTGATCCCGTACAGGAAGCGCGAGGCCCGGGAGAGGACCGCGTCCGGCCGGTGCCCCTCGGAGGCGTAGGCCCGCAGCGCGATCCGCAGCTGCCCCATCAGCCCCGCGGCCCGCACGTCGTGCCCCTGGACGTCGCCGATGACCAGGGCGATGCGCCCCGCGCCCCGCCCGCCCGAGCGGGAGGTCCCGCCGGGCAGCCGGATGACGTCGTACCAGTCGCCGCCCACCTGGAGCCCGCCGCCGGTCGGCACGTACCGGGCGGCCACCCGGATGCCGGGGATGCCCGGCCCCAGGACCGGCATCATCGTCCGCTGGAGCCCGAGCGACAGCTCCCGCTCCGACTCGGCCACGCCCGCGCGTGCCAGCGCCTGCGCCAGCATCCGCGCCACCGTCGTCAGCACCGAGCGCTCGTCGGGCGTGAAGGCGACCGGGTGCTTGAAGGCCGCCATCCACGCGCCCATCGTGCGCCCCGCTACCACCAGCGGAACGAACGCCCAGGACTCGCGCCCGAAGCGCTGCGCCAGCGGCCACGTCATGGGGAAGCGGCGCAGGTACTCGTCCGGCGTCGGCAGATAGATCGCCCGCCCGGTCCGTACGACCTCCGCCGCCGGATAGTCCGTGCCCAGCGACATCGACGTGAACGGCCCCTCGTCGCCCTCGCTGTGCCCGTGGTGGCCGATGACCGTCAGCCGGTCGCCGGCCACGCCGAAGACGGCGAGCCCGTCCGGCGAGAAACCGGGCATCGACAGCGAGGCCGCCACGCGCAGCACCTCCGCCGTCGACCGCGCCTCGGCGAGCGCCCGTCCCGCGTCGAGCAGGAACGCCTCTCGGGAGCGGCGCCAGTCGCCGGTGATCGGCGTCCGGGCGGCGGTGCCCGGCTGCTGCTCGGCCACCTCCTGGAGGGTGCCGACCAGCTGGTAGTCGTCCCCGTCGACGAGCGGCTTCGACCTGCTCCGCACGGTGCGGATCACCCGTCCGTGCACGTCCATGATCCGCAGCCGGGCCTCGGCGAGGGTGCCCTCGGCGACGGCGAGGTTCACGACGCCGTCGATCTCGTTCCAGTCGACCGGATGGAAACGGGACCTCACGGCCGCCTCGCTGAGCCGCGCGGGCTCGGCGGGCAGCCCGAGCAGCCGGGCGGCCTCGGCGTCGAGCGAGACGATCCCGGACGCGTTGTCCCAGCGCCACAGGCCGGTCGCGATCGCGGCCAGGACGTCCTCGGTGCGCATTGCCCCACTTTATGAATATCGGACTCCAGGTCGCCACCGAGAGTATTCGAAATCCGATCTTGGCCCGGCCGGTACTCTGGGTGGGTCTGCCCTCGTGTCCTGTGACAACCGTGACAGGGGCCACAGGGCGGCCGCCCACCACCGAGATCCCGAAGACTGGATGAACGACGATGCATCGGTACAGGTCCCACACCTGCGGCGAGCTCCGCGCCTCTGACGTCGGCACCGACGTCCGGCTGAGCGGCTGGCTGCACAATCGGCGCGACCTGGGCGGCATCCTCTTCATCGATCTGCGCGACCACTACGGCATCACGCAGCTCGTCGCCCGCCCCGGCACCGCCGCCGCCGAGGTCCTCGACAAGCTGACCAAGGAGACCGTCGTCCGCGTGGACGGCAAGGTCGTCTCCCGCGGCGCGGAGAACGTCAACCCCGAGCTGTCGACCGGCGAGATCGAGATCGAGGCCGCCACGGTCGAGGTCCTGGGCGCCGCCAAGCAGATCCCCTTCACCATCAACGCCGACGACGGCGTCAACGAGGAGCGGCGCCTGGAGTACCGCTTCCTCGACCTGCGCCGCGAGCGCATGCACCGCAACATCATGCTGCGCTCCGCCGTCATCGCCTCCATCCGCTCCAAGATGGTGGCCCTCGGCTTCAACGAGATGGCGACCCCGATCCTTGCCGCGACCTCCCCCGAGGGCGCCCGCGACTTCGTCGTCCCCTCCCGCCTCAACCCGGGCAAGTTCTACGCGCTCCCGCAGGCGCCCCAGCAGTTCAAGCAGCTGCTGATGATCTCCGGCTTCGACCGGTACTTCCAGATCGCGCCCTGCTTCCGCGACGAGGACGCCCGCGCCGACCGCTCGCCGGGCGAGTTCTACCAGCTCGACGTCGAGATGAGCTTCGTCGAGCAGGAGGACGTCTTCCAGCCCATCGAGAAGCTCATGACCGAGCTCTTCGAGGAGTTCGGCGGCGGCCGCCACGTCACCTCCCCCTTCCCGCGGATCCCGTTCCGCGAGTCGATGCTCAAGTACGGCAACGACAAGCCCGACCTGCGCACCGCCCTCGAACTCGTCGACATCTCCGACGTCTTCGAGGCGTCCGAGTTCAAGGCGTTCGCCGGCAAGCACGTCCGTGCCCTCGCCGTCCCGAACACCGGCGACCAGCCGCGCAAGTTCTTCGACGGCCTCGGCGACTTCGCCGTCTCCCTCGGCGCCAAGGGCCTCGCCTGGGTCCGCGTCGGCGAGGGGAACGCCCTCACCGGCCCCATCGCCAAGTTCCTCACCGAGGAGAACGTCAAGGTCCTCACCGAGCGCCTCGGTCTGGAGCCCGGTCACGCGATCTTCTTCGGCGCCGGCGAGTTCGACGAGGTCTCCAAGATCATGGGCCCGGTCCGGGTCGAGGCCGCCAAGCGCGCCGGCCAGTTCGAGGAGAACGTCTTCCGCTTCGCGTGGATCGTCGACTTCCCGATGTACGAGCGGGACGAGGAGACCGGCAAGATCGACTTCTCGCACAACCCGTTCTCCATGCCGCAGGGCGGCCTTGAGGCCCTGGAGACCCAGGACCCGCTGGACGTCCTCGGCTGGCAGTACGACATCGTCTGCAACGGCATCGAGCTCTCCTCCGGCGCCATCCGGAACCACGAGCCCGAGATCATGTTCAAGGCGTTCGAGATCGCCGGCTACTCCAAGGAGACCGTCGAGCACGAGTTCGCCGGCATGCTCCGCGCCTTCGAGTACGGCGCCCCGCCGCACGGCGGCATCGCCCCCGGCGTCGACCGCATCGTCATGCTCCTCGCCGACGAGCCCAACATCCGCGAGACCATCGCCTTCCCGCTCAACGGCAACGCCCAGGACCTCCTCATGGGCGCCCCCACCGAGCTCGACGAGTCCCGCCTGCGCGAGCTCAACATCCAGCTCCGCAAGCCCGTCGAGAAGAAGACGACCGACATCACGGACGCGGTCCACCCGGACGCGGCACGCTAGTCCCTCGCCTTGAGCGGCGAAGGGCCCGGAATCCATACGGATTCCGGGCCCTTCGGCGTTTCGGGGCGGCGAACCCAGCGTCAGTTTCCGCCCTGGATGTCCTCATCGCTTTCAAAGGAGTGAGTGACGATCCAGTCCTCGTACTCCTCGGCGGAAACAGCGCACATCGATTTCCCGTCGAGGGAGACGGCGATGAAATCACGGGAGCCGCTCGCGGTGGCGATGCGTGAAGGGAGGTGATCCCCGATGGAATCCCTCATCCTGAGCCATCCCCTGGTGAAGCTACCGGGATAAGTGGCAAGAAGGAGGAACTCTCCGTTGCTGTCGAGGATCCTCACCCGATCCGCCTCGGCGTGCCAGAGAGCGTCCACGCGATCCCGGGCGGCGGGGTCCGAATGGGGGACCCTGGCGGTGGGTTGAACGAAGCCTCCTGCCACGGCGAAACCCGCCCTCTTGGGATCTGGTGCACTGTCGGGCACCTCGTGACCCACCTCCTCGAACCCTTGTCGTCCGAGGGATTCCAGCAGTTCGGCTGCGCTGTGGACTTCACTGTCGCGCCGCTTCACCATGTTCCCCAGCCTTCCTTGTAGAAGAAATGATGATCCCCTCCGGGTTTGTCTATCGCCGCGTATTTCTGATAAGTGTCCTTGTAGCGGAAGAAATCCCCAGGGGAATTATCCCAGCCGAAGTTGATTCCGCTCTGGCTGGGGTCTAGCTTCGGCCTTCCTGCGTGGAAATGTGGACCCGCTCGGTCGAATGTGTGCTCTACGACGACTCGGGAGCCTTCAGTCGTCTCGAACTGTCTGAACCGACCCCAATGGGACTCGGTCGAGGAGTAGAAGTAGCCAGGTATATGCGAGCGAGTGATGTCTCCGGTAACAATCCATTCGGCGTCAGGCGTTGTGCCGTAGGGAACGCCGGCCGCCTCAAAGGCGGCCTTCTCCGCATCGGCCCGATGCTCGAACGGGTTCGAGTGCTCGCCCTTGGGTGGGCACGGCCCAAGCCCTAGTGGGTCGCTCCACGTGTGCGGGTTGTGGACGTAGGTCGCCGGGTTCGGGGCCGGGGTCAGGCCCAGGGGGTCCGGGGATAGGTAGCGGGCGCTTTCCGGGTCGTAGTAGCGGAAGTAGTTGTAGTGCAGGCCGGATTCGGGGTCGAAGTACTGGCCTGGGAAGCGGAGCGGGGTGTACGCCGTGGCGTCGCGGTTCCACGTCGTCGTGCCCCAGAGAGTGCTGCGGGTGCGCCAGGCCAGTTCGCCCGACTCGTCGACGAGTTCCGTCGGGGTGCCGATCAGGTCCGTGACGATGGCGAAGAAGCGCTCGTCGGTGGACTCGGTACGGCGCTCCGTCTGCGCCAGGGGCCGCAGGCTTCCTCTCGAACTCGCAGAGGTCCTCCAGGTCCTCGACCTGGTTCCTGGCCCATTCGACGAGGTCGTAGTGGTCGTTCGGTCAGCCGGGTTCTAGGACGTACAGGTAGTCGTCCCGGGTGCTTCTGCCGCGGAGAAGACGGTCACGGTCAAGGACATCGTTCATGGCGCACCTCTTCCTCACTGCCCCTTCGCGGCGAGATAGGGACGTACCCGGGTCACGCTGGACGCGGACGCCGTGAAGCCGAGGAACGACCCTGGCCCCTCAAGGGAGACCACCAGTCCGGCGTCACCCTCGACACGACTCAGACCGACCGTCGCGTGGCGGGCACTGGAATCCCAACCGGCAATCCGGAGACCCTTCACCCCCGTGAACTTCACATGGAACTCAAGCGTGTTGTACTCCTTGGCCGTCCACGCGGCGGGCGGGTACGAGGGCATGGCCGACGTCTCGAACCCCAACGTCACCGACGTTCCTCTCTCGTCGATGTGCACGTAGAACAACTCGCACGCGCCGCCGTTCAGGCTCGGAGGCGTCGCGTAGAGGTCCGTGATCCCCTTGGCCGATTCGACGAGCGACGTCCAGTCAGAGGCGTCCATAGAAGGTCTTCTCCTCTGCTTCCGGGATGGTCGCGAAGCGCATGTCGTCGATCCTTCGAGAGAACAGATGGCGACCGTCGTCACCGCCGTCGGTCGAGGCCCTGAACGCGCTCACATGCCCCACCACCACGGAATCACTGCTGGTGAACCCGAGGTCCACCCCGGCCCCCGTCACCCGCACCCGCATCCTGCGCTTCTCCTCCTGGAGTTCCACGGTGCAGGCGGCACTGCGCACGGGCGGTTCCCACTCCGTCAGCGAGAGATCCTCCACGGCCAGGAACTGCAGATGGCACTGGACCGTGTCCACCCCGGACTCCTCCCATTCCGGAGAAACCGACGCGGGAAACGAGGAAAGGTCCACGCGCAGAGTGAGCGTCGGTCCCCTCCAGTCCACGTTCAGAGAACGCAGCCGAAAGGTGTCCAGAGGCGGAATCTCTCCGAACAGGCCGACGAGGACCTCGGGATTCACCGGGTCCGGACATGCGGTCATCGTTGCAGGCTCCTCCATGTCGAAATGTGGCCCCGCGGCGCGTCAGGTCGCCGTGGTGCGGAACCTCTCCAGCGAGGAGGCGAGGTCACGGGCTGCGCCGCCTCCGGCCGGGAGCCGGGAGAGGAGCTCCCTTTGCAGTTCCGCGGCCGGTCGGAGGACGGCCTCAGCCAACTCGGAGGGACGGCAGGTCCCCACGACCGTCCCGTTCGCCGACACCGTGACGACCTCCTTGCGGTCGCGCCGGAAGTCGAGCCGGAACGAGGAGTCGGTGCCCACGAACGAGGCCGCCTTCCGCTCCCCGGCGATGAGGGGCCGGAGTGCGTCCAGCAGCAGCGGGACCGACAGGTAGATCATCATCCCCCGGTCGGGAACACGCCCCGCTGATCCCACCGTCCCGACCTCCCCCTCGCACTCGATGTCCCCGAGGTCGAAGTCGTCTGCCTCCCCCTGGTCGGGGCGCACGCTGAACGTCATCGTGATCATGGTGCGTGGCTACTTCCTGCACAGTGAAGAAGGGTGGTGCGACCTGCACCCCGAAGCCGCTCTGGCTTACCGAAGGTGTTGGACGACGATCCAGTAGTCGTATTCCTCTTCGGTCACGGCGCAGACGGTCCTGCCGTCCTCCGACATGGCGACGAAGTCGAGTCCCTCGCTCTCCCGTGCGAGCCGGGAGGTCAGCTCGACGGTCGGGTTCCACTTCACCGCAGCCCAGCCGAAACCGGACGAGCCGGATCCGGAAATGCTGAGGAGAAAGGAACCGTCCTCACTGAACAGCCCCGCCTGCGTGGCTTGCGCGTACCACTGTCGGTCGACCTCCTGGTGGGCGTCCGGGTGGCTCAGGGGGACCTTGCTGACCGGCTGCACCTCCCAGTTGGAGACGCTCCGCATCGCCTCGTTAGGAGATGGGACGTTCTCGGGCGTCGGCTCCTCGGAGACCGTCAGGCCCGTGACGCTCATGCGGTTCAGCCAGACTTCCCTCGTCGACTCAGTCGCCTGCGTCGATTCGTCCCCGTTTTCCTTCACCCGGGCATGCTGCCATGCGCGTGTTCACAGCAGCAACGAATGGGTGTCCGAATTCGAGGGGGTCGCGCAGCTGCCGCAGGTGCCTGGTTGGGGGGCTCGGTAGGCGCGGTCGCAGAGGTCGCAGTTCTGGAGGGGGTGGGGGGTGGCGGGGCGGGTGGGGCGGAAGGGTGGGAGGGGTGGGAGTTGGGCGGTGAGGCGGTGGGCGAGGAGGGCGGCGGGGCGGTGGAGGGGTTCCGGGGGGAGGGTGGTGGTGAGGGCGCGGTGGACGGCGTCGGGGGTGTAGTCGCGCTCCAGCCAGGTGACGACGCCCGGCACGAGGTGGTCGGCGTCCGTGGCGGAGATCAGGAGGCGGGGGTCGGTCCTGCGGAGGCCCGAGAGGACCCCGATGGCCGTCTGGATGAGGTCGGGCGTCGGGTAGGCGGGCTGCGGCACGGCCGGTAGGACCGCCCGGCGGCGGGGGGCCTGTGCCTCCCGTTGCTCCCGCTGCTCGCGTCGGCGGGGTGCCTGCGCATCCCTCTGGTCGCGGCGGCGGGCAAGAGGCTCTTGCGTGTCGCGTCGGCGCGGTGGCGGCGGAGGTTCGGGCCTCGGGCGGGGGCCGGCGGCGGTGTGGCCGCCGGTGCGGGCGGCGCCGTGGCCGGGGCGGTTGCAGGAGACCGTGCGGGTCACGACGTGGCCGGCCGCGGTGCGTTCCCTGTTGCGCCGCACGTAGCCGTGGGCCTCCAGCTCGCGCAGGGCCGCCGAGATCCGCGTCGTGCCCTCCGGGAAGCGGCGGGCCAGTGACCTGATGTCCACGGGCGACCCCGCCGGCAGCGACTGGATGTGCGTCGCCAGGCCGATCGCGGTCAGCGAGAGCGCCTCGTGCTGGGCGAGGTGGTTGCCGACCACCGTGAAGTGAGTGGCATGAGGCGTGTTGTCGTGCACCACTCCGGCCGAAGTCCCCCGGGAAGGGTGGTTCTTGGCCTCGTCACGGGACGCGGGGGGCGCCTGGGCGCTAGGGTTCTGGCTATCCATCGGGAAGCGCGTTCTCTTCCTTGGTGGTCAGGCCCTCGCACTGGGATGGCCGTCCCGGCGAGGGCCGACGCATGTCTGCGTTCGGCTCTGTTGGGCAGAGCGTAGATCAAACAACCCACCACTTAGCCAGCCGAGTTGGCGTTCTTCACTCGTGTGAGTGAGAGCCCGCCTCCGGGAGGGAAAGGGTGGGGCTTGGAGGGGTTTCTTTCTCTCTCGGGTTACTTATGGAGACCGACCGCAGCACCGGTATCCAGGCCCTTGGACCCCGGTGATCCGGTGACGTCGAACTCGGCCCACACCGTCTTCTGCGGTACCGGCCCGACCCTCACACCCCACCGGTCCGCGAGCGCCTCCACCAGCACCATCCCGCGCCCACCGTCGTCGTCCGGCGGTGGCGTGACGAGCCGCGGAAGTGCCTCCGCCCGCGTGTCCGTCACCTCGATCCGAAGGCTCCGCGGCGACATCCGCAGCGCCAGACGGAAGTTCCTGCCCCCGACCCTGCCGTGCGTCGCCGCGTTCGCCGCCAGCTCGGCCACGACCTGCGGCGCCGCCTCGGTCACGCCGTACGGCAACTCCCTGTCCCGAAGCCACTCCACCGCCAGCAGCCGCGCGAGCCGGGCCCCACGGGGAGTGGGCGAGAGGAGCACGCCGAAGTGTGCTGGTGAGAGGGGTACTTGGGTGGTGCTCTTCTGGTTCACGTCACCGAGCGTGGCCGTGGCTGGCTAGCGTGAACAGTGAACGCGTCGATGCGTACGGTGACTGTCCGGGGCTTGTCCACTGCTGTCCAGGCTGTCCGGACCCACCCCTGGGGTAGGGGTGCCGCGCCGCGAAGGGGTGACGGAAGGGTGCCGGTATGACGGTGGATGGCGGGGCGCAGCGACTCAAGAGCGAGGCGGACGAGCCGGGGTGGGAAGTCGACCCGGACGATGACTGGGGTGTGGCCGTAGTCGCCACCGTGGGAAGGCAGTTAAGGCTTCGCAGGGAGGCGGTGGGCATGCGTGCCGCCGAGGTGGGAGCCGCCACCGGCTACGGCGAGGACCTGATCTACAAGATCGAGAGCGGGAAGCGGATCCCCCGCCCCGAGTTCCTGGACAAGGCGGACGAGGTGCTGGGTGCGGGTGGCCTCCTCTCGGCCATGAAGGAGGACGTGGCGAAGGTCCGGTACCCGAAGAAGGTGCGCGCGCTGGCGAAGATGGAGGGGACGGCGGTGGAGATCGGGGTGTACGAGTGCAACATCATCGCCGGTCTGTTGCAGACGCCGGAGCACGCCAGGGCCGTGATCGAGGCGGCGCAGCCTCCGTACTCGCCGGATGACGTGGAGCGCATGGTGGCCGCTCGTGTGGCCCGGCAGTCGGTCTTCGAGCGGGACCCGGCTCCGTCGATTCACTTCGTGCTGGAAGAGGCACCGTTGCGCCGACGGGTGGGGGGCACAATGGTGTGGCGACGACAGCTCGAACATCTGCTGGAGGTGGGGCGGTTGCGCAACGTCACGCTTCAGGCCATGCCCACGGACACTGATGCTCACCCGGGACTGGACGGCCGGATCGAGCTGCTTAAGTTCCCGGACGGTACGGCGGTGGGACGCTCCGACGGTGCGTTCGGCGGGCGGCCGATCACTGATCCCAAGCAGCTGCGCATCCTTGAGCTGCGATATGGCACCATCCGGGCGCAGGCTTTCTCGCCGAGGGAGTCGCTGGCCTTCATCGAGCAACTGCTGGGAGAGACATGATCCACAAGGCTTCCGCCGGGGATGCCTCCGAACTGGCGTGGTTCAAGAGCAGCTACAGCGGTGGCACCGACGGCGAGTCCTGCATCGAGGTCGCCTGGCGCAAGAGCAGCTACAGCAGTGGCAGCGAAGGCGACTCCTGCGTCGAGGTCGCCGCCACCCCCCTCGCCGTCCACGTCCGTGACTCCAAGGACGTCGGTGGGCCGCAGTTCTCCGTCTCCGCCCGCTCCTGGGCCGGGTTCGTCGCCTACGCGACCGGCGGCTGACCGACCCCTCCCCTCCACGGCAACGCACAGCCTCCGCTCATGTCCCTGACAGGACCGGTGCCTAACGTCCGGGGGCATGAGCGAGAAGAGCGAACTCCAGGGGCCCGCGCACAAGAAGGACATGACGCGGCGCCGGATGATGGTGCTCGGCGGAGGGGCGGTGGTCGCCGCCGGGCTCGGGACCGCCGTGGTGACGTCGGCGTCCGCCGGGACGGCCGGCGAGGGCGGCGGGGCCAAGGGCAAGGGGCAGAGCGGGGACGTCTGTTACCGGCTGACCTCCGAGACCACCGAAGGTCCGTACTACATCGACGCGGACAAGATCCGCAGGGACATCACCGAGGACCGCGAGGGCATTCCGATGACCCTGCGCCTCAAGGTGATCGACTCCGACACCTGCAAGCCGCTGAAGGGTGCCGCCGTCGACATCTGGCACTGCGACGCCCTGGGCATCTACTCGGGGTACGAGAGCCTCAGCACGGGCGGCGGGGGCGGGGCCCCGGGCGGCGGCACCCCGCCGACCGGTACGCCCCCCACCGACGCGCCGACCGGACAGCCCACGGGCGCTCCTCCCACCGGGGGTCCCGGCGGTGGGGGCGGCGGCGGGCACGAGGAGCCCACGGACGACAAGCGGTACCTGCGGGGCACCCAGCTCACCGACAAGCACGGGTACGTGGAGTTCCGGACGGTCTTCCCCGGCTGGTACCGGGGGCGCTGCGTGCACGTCCACACCAAGGTGCACGTGGGCGGGAAGCTGACGAAGGCCGGGTACGAGGGCGGGCACACCTGCCACACCGGCCAGCTGTTCTTCGCCGAGAGTGCCGTGCTGGACTCCGCGAAGGTCGCGCCGTACTCCACCAGCACGACGGAGCGCACGACGCTCGACGACGACACCATCTATCCGGGCAACGGCGCCGCGGGCGGCCTGCTCACCCTCGCGTACCCCAAGGGGAAGATCGCCAAGGGCGTCCGCGCCACGCTCACCCTGGGCGTCGACCCCGACGAGACCCACACGGGCACCGACGCGGGAACACAGCCGGGAGCCTCCGCCTCGCCCGCCGCCTGACCCGGAACTCCGCCCCCGCCGGCGCGTGGGACGGCCGTGTCACCCGGAGGGGTGAAGGCCGAGGATTTCCCGCTGCGCCGACCGTGGCATATGCCAGCGTGCCTTTCATGGTGACCGATCCGGGAGGAGTCTGCCGTGAGCCTTCTGACCCAGGAGGGGTTCGAGGAACTCGCCCGTCTTGGCGAGCGGGTGGACGAGTCCCTGCGCCTTGAGTTCATCGGCGGCAGGATCTCGGAGAGGGCGTTGCCGGACGGCGATCACGGGCGGATCATCGAGTGGCTCACGCGCCTGTGCATTCAGGTCGACTCCGGCTGGTGGCTCTATCCCGATCATGGAGCTCGACACGGAGCCGCTGGGGAACTGGGTCGGCTGAGGTTTCCGGGCCGGTGGTCACACATCCCGGCTCCGCTCCGTCAGTGGGGTGTCCGGCCCGGTCGGGGCGGACACGGAGCAGGCCGAGGGAGCCGAAGAGATGGTCGCCGAGATGTCCACCACCGCCGTAGTCGTCACCGCTGTCGCCGCGTTCATGGCCGGGTTCTCGGGGGCGTCGATCTTCTTCAGGGCGACGTTCGTCGTCGAGCCGCTCGCCGAGTACGGGGTGCCGCGGTCGTGGTGGAACTGGCTGGGGGCGGCCAAGGCGGCGGGGGCCGTCGGGCTCGTCGTGGGGTTCTGGGTCCCGGTGATCGGCGTCCTGGCCGCGATCGGGCTGGTCCTGTACTTCGCGGGCGCCGTGATCACGGTGCTGCGGGCCAAGGCGTACGGCCACGCGGCCTTCCCGCTGATCTACATGGCCCCCGCCGCCGCGGCCCTCGCCCTGACCTGGTGACCCGCGAGGAAGACGAGAAGGCCGCCGCCCCGAGCACCGGGGCGGCGGCCTTCGCCGTACATCAGGCGGACGTCAGTCCTTCTTCTCCTCCAGGCGCGGGAAGAGCACCGCGCCCTTCGTCACCGTCGCGCCGGCGGGCAGCACGCCCCACGTGCCCGCGTCCTGGACCGGCTGGGCGGCCAGGGCACCGAGGGACGCCTCGGCGCCGAGGGAGTCCCAGAGGGCCTGCGAGGTCTCGGGCATGATCGGGTTGAGGAGGACGGCGACGCCGCGGAGGGACTCGGCGGCCGTGTAGAGGATGGTCGCCAGGCGGGCCTTGCCCTCCTCCGACTCGTCCTTCGCGACCTTCCACGGCTCCTGCTCCGTGATGTAGCCGTTGACCTGCTTCACGAAGTCGAAGATCGCCAGGATGCCGGCCTGGAAGTCCAGCTCCTCGCCGATCTTCGCGTCGGCGGTCGCGACGGCCTTGGCCAGGCCCTCGTGGATCGCCTTCTCCGCGTCGCCGTCGGCCGTCGCCGCGGGCAGCTCGCCGCCGAAGTACTTGCCGACCATGGCCGCCACGCGCGAGGCGAGGTTGCCGTAGTCGTTGGCCAGTTCGGAGGTGTAGCGGGCGGAGAAGTCCTCCCACGAGAACGAGCCGTCGCTGCCGAACGCGATCGCCCGCAGGAAGTACCAGCGGTACGCGTCGACGCCGAAGTGCGAGGTCAGGTCCTGCGGCTTGATGCCCGTCAGGTTCGACTTCGACATCTTCTCGCCGCCGACCATCAGCCAGCCGTTGGCCGCGACCCGGCCGGGGACCGGAAGGCCCTGCGCCATCAGCATCGCCGGCCAGATCACCGCGTGGAAGCGCAGGATGTCCTTGCCGACCAGGTGCACGTTCGCCGGGAAGGTCTCGTCGAACTTCGCCGGGTTCTCGTTGTAGCCGACCGCGGTGGCGTAGTTCAGCAGGGCGTCGACCCACACGTAGATGACGTGCTTGTCGTCCCACGGGATCGGGATGCCCCAGTCGAACGTAGAGCGCGAGATGGAGAGGTCCTGCAGACCCTGCTTGACGAAGTTCACGACCTCGTTGCGGGCCGACTCCGGCTGGATGAAGCCCGGGTTCGCCTCGTAGAACTCCAGCAGCTTCGGGCCGTACTCGCTCAGCTTGAAGAAGTAGTTCTCCTCCTTGAGGATCTCCACCGGCTTCTTGTGGATCGGGCACAGCTTGGTGCCGTCCTCGGCCTCGATGAGGTCGCCGGGGAGCTTGTACTCCTCACAGCCCACGCAGTACGGGCCCTCGTAGCCGCCCTTGTAGATCTCGTCCTTGTCGAACAGATCCTGGACGAACTCCTGCACGCGGTCCGTGTGACGCTTCTGCGTGGTGCGGATGAAGTCGTCGTTCGCGATGTTCAGGTGCTCCCAGAGGGGCTTCCACGCCTCCTCGACGAGCTTGTCGCACCATGCCTGGGGCGTGACGTCGTTCGCCTCGGCCGTGCGCATGATCTTCTGACCGTGCTCGTCCGTGCCGGTGAGGAACCACACCTTCTCGCCGCGCTGACGGTGCCAGCGCGTGAGCACGTCGCCTGCGACGGTCGTGTAGGCGTGGCCCAGGTGAGGAGCGTCGTTGACGTAGTAGATGGGGGTCGTGACGTAGTACGCCTTCGTCCCCTGCTTCTCGGATCCAGTGGCCGCCATGGCCGAAATCCTAACGGGCCGACGAAGCTCCCTTCACATCGATAAACCCCCGGCACCGGGGCCCGGGGGCGACGTGAGGAGGATGGGGGTCATGCGTGTACTCGTAGCCGAGGACGAGCGGGACCTCGCCGCGCTCCTCGCCACCGGACTGCGGCGGGCCGGCTTCGCCGTCGACACCGCCCACGACGGCCACGACGCACTGGAACGGCTCGCCCTCCACGCGTACGACGTCCTCGTCCTCGACCGCGACCTGCCCCGCGTCCACGGCGACGACGTCGCCCGCCGGCTCGTCGCCGCCGGCTCCCCCGTCCGGATCCTCATGCTCACCGCCGCCACCGCCGTCGAGGACCGCGTCCGGGGCCTCGACCTCGGCGCCGACGACTACCTCGGCAAGCCCTTCGAGTTCCCCGAGCTCGTCTCCCGCGTCCGGGCCCTGCGCCGCCGGGCCGCCCGCCCCGCGCTCCCGCCCCTCCTCGCCCGGGACGGCCTGCTCGTGGACACCGTCCGGCGGACCGCCACCCGCGACGGACGGGACCTCGACCTCACGCCCAAGGAGTTCTCCGTCCTCCAGATCCTCCTGGAGGCCGACGGCGCCGTCGTCTCCGCCGAGGAACTCCTCGAACGCGCCTGGGACGCCCACGCCGACCCCTTCACCGGCGCCGTCCGCGTCTGCATGAGCAAGCTGCGCGCCAAGCTCGGCGACCCGGGGCCCGTCCGGACCGTGCAGGGCGTCGGGTACGTCCTGTGAACGGCGGCCTGCTCGGCCCCGGGTCCACCATCCGCACCCGGATCGCCCTCGTCCACGGAGGCGTCTTCCTGGTCCTCGGAGCGGTTCTGCTCCTCCTGGTGAACGTGCTGGTCAGAGCTGGTACCCACGGCGAGGCCGAGGCGATCGTGGCACGGGCGGACGCCGTCACCGTCGTGCAGGCCGACCGGCTCGGCGACGACATCGGCCGGGCCGCCGGCGAACAGATGCTCATGTGGTCGGGCCTCGCCCTGCTCGTCGTCGCCTGCGTCGCCGTCGTCGTCGGCTGGTGGACCGCCGGGCGCGTCCTGCGGCCCGTCCACGAGATGACCGCCCGCGCGCGGCGGCTCTCCGAGCACACCCAGCACGTCGGCGTCCCCCCGGGCGGCGCCTGGGGACGGCTCGCCGTCCGCGGCCCCGACGACGAGCTCAAGGAACTCGGCGACACCCTCGACGCGCTCCTCGGCCGCCTGGAGACCGCCTTCGACAGCCGGCGCCTGTTCGTCGCCAACGCCTCCCACGAACTGCGCACCCCGCTCGCCGTCCAGCGCGCCGCGATCCAGATCGGACTCGACGACAGCTGCGAGGTCCGCGAGCTGCTCCTCGACACCAACCGGCGCAGCGAGCGCCTCATCGACGGACTGCTGCTCCTCGCCCGCGGCGAGCGCGGACTGCCCGAGCGGGAGGACGTGCCCCTCGGCGACGTCGTCACGGAGGAGTACCCGGACGCGCGCGTGGTCGCCGGGGGCGGAACCGTCCGGGGAAACCGGGTCCTGCTCGGACAGCTCGTCCGCAACCTCGTCGCGAACGCCGTCACCCACAACGTGCCCGGCGGCCTCGTCGACGTCCGGGTCGAGGCCGGCGTCCTCACCGTGCTCAACACCGGGCCCGTCGTCCGCGCGGCCGACGTCGAATGCCTCTTCGAACCCTTCCGGCGCGGAGCGGGCCGGGACCGGACCGGCCCCGGCGCCGGCCTCGGGCTCTCCATCGTCCGCTCGATCGCCGTCGCCCACGACGGCGCCGTCACCGCCGTCGCGCGGGACGCGGACGACGGCGGCGGCCTGGTGGTGACGGTGACCCTGCCGGTCGCCGCCACCACCTCCGGCGGTCAGAGCTCCAGGCCGGCCAGCAGTCCGCGGTAGAAGGCGGCGTGCGCCGTCTCCACCGGCGTCACGCCCGCGAAGTGCACCCCGGTGCCCGGCGTGCCGTCCAGCTTCCGCAGGAAGTCGAACGCCTTGTTCTCCTCCTCGCCCCAGACCACGAACCGCCACCGCAGCGGCCGGTCCGCGGCGTCGGCCAGCGCCTGCGCCGCCGCCGTCTTCGACTCCGGCGCGCCGTCCGTCTGGAAGACCACCACGGCCGGGCGGGTCGGGTCGGCCTTCTCGTGGTGGGCCAGGACCTCCTCCACCGCGCGGTGGTAGTTCGTCCGGCCCAGGCGGCCGAGCGTCCCGTTGATCTCCTCGACGCGGGTCGGCGTCAGCTCGGCCGGGGTCAGCTCGACCGTGCCGTCGATGTCCGTCGAGAAGAACACGGTCGTCACCGACGCGTCCTCGTCCAGGTGCGCCGCCAGCGCCACCGTCTGCTCGGCCAGCCGCTGCACCGAGCCGTCCTTGAAGTACCCGCGCATCGAACCGGACCGGTCCACCACCAGGTACACCGCGGCCCGCGCCCCGGTCAGCCCCTCCTTCTTCAGGGCCGCCCCCGCCGCCCTGTACGCCTCCGCCAGGTGCGGCGCCGCCGCCTTCAGCCTGGCCGCGGTGACCGCGGGCTTGCCCTCGGGCACGTCGGCGTCCACGGCGACGACCGGCTCCGGCTCCGGCTCCGGCTCCGGGGCCTCGGCCTCGGCCTCCGGCTCCGCCTCGGCGTCCGCCGTCGGCTCCTCGACGGCCTCCGGCTCCGGGGCCTCGACGGCCTCGGGCTCGGTCGCGTCGGCGGCGACGGCCGGCTCGTCGGCGGCGGCCACGGGCTCGGTCTCGGTCTCCGCAGCCACCGGCTCCGGCTCGGCCTCGGTCACGGCAGCCACCGGCTCCGGCTCGGCCTCGGTCACGGCAGCCACCGGCTCCGGCTCGGTCTCGGTCACGGCAGCCACTGGCTCCGGCTCGGCCTCGGTCACGGCAGCCACTGGCTCCGGCTCGGCCTCGGTCTCCGCAGCCACCGGCTCCGGCTCGGCCTCGGTCACGTCGGCGACCGGCTCGGGCTCGGCCTCTGCCTCTGCCTCTGCCTCGGGCTCCACGGCCTCGGCCTCGACGGCCTCCGGCTCCGGGGCCTCGACGGCCTCGGGCTCGGTCGCGTCGGCGGCGACGGCCGGCTCCTCGGTCTCGGCAGCGGTCTCGGCCGGGGTTTCGGCAGCGGCCGGCTCCTCGGCGGTCACCGGCTCCGTCTCCGTCTCCGCGATCACCGGCTCGGGCTCGGCTTCGGTCACGTCGGCGGCCGGCTCGGGCTCGGCTTCGGTCACGTCGGCGGCCGGCTCGGGCTCGGCTTCGGTCACGTCGGCGGCCGGCTCGGGCTCGGCCACCGGCTCCTCGGCAGCGGCCACGGGCTCGGTCTCCGTCACCACCGGCTCGTCGGCGGCGGCCACGGGCTCGGCCTCTGCAACCACCGGCTCCGGCTCGGTCTCCGCAACCACCGGCTCCTCGGCGGCGGCCACCGGCTCGGTCTCCGCGGCCACCGGCTCCGGCTCGGTCACGGCGGTGGCCGGTGCGGGGTCGGTCGGGGCCGTGCGGGCCTTGGGGACCTGGGGGTTGTCGAATGCCTCGGCGACCAGTTCGTCGGCTTTGCGACGAGCGGCGTCCTCGGGTGTGTCGGGGGACGTGGAGGAGGTCTCACGCGTCTGGGGCGGGACGGAGGTTGCCGGGGATTCCTCGCGGTCCCGGCCGAACACCTTGCGCAGCATGCTCCGAATACCCATGGGCGAACCCTTTCGCATGAGTGGGGGTGCGGTGTGAATGTCCGTACTGGGCGTTTCGGGACGTTCATCCCTGGCCAGGGCGGACACGTAAGGTTAGCGGCCACCCTCCACCTCCCCGATGACCCGGTCGCCCCCGGTTGCCGCGCATTCATTCGGCGTTCACGCGACGGCCGTCCCGGTGCCGAGGTGCGCACATAGCGTCGCGGCCGAAGGAATCCCGACAGCTTGTCGGCGCAGTGTGCGCCGGAGGAGGACGAAGTGCGCAAACTGCTGCCGCTGCTGAGCACGAACCCCCACGGAGGCGGCCGTTCCGCTCTCACCTGCCGCTACCGGTGCGGTGACGCCTGCTTCCACGAGGTGCCGAACACCAGCGACAACGCGTACGTCGGCGACGTCATAGCCGGGGTGCTGTCGCGCCGTTCGGCGCTGCGTGCCGCCGCCGTCGTGACGGTGGCGTCGGCCGCCGGCGGGGCCGTGGCCCTGGGCAACGCGCCCGCCGCGGAGGCGAAGCCGCAGTGGCCGGGGAAGCCGCAGCCGGCCGACGGCGCCCGCGGCCTGCGGTTCGCGCCCGTCGCGCCGAACACCGCGGACCGGGTGACGGTCCCGGAGGGCTACGCGCAGAACGTGGTCATCCGCTGGGGCGAGCCGATCCTGCGCGGCGCGCCCGCGTTCGACTCGGAGAAGCAGACGGCGAAGGCGCAGGCCGGCCAGTTCGGATACAACAACGACTTCCTGTCGCTGCTGCCGCTGCACGGCGAGCACGGGCGTCAGGTCCTCGTCGCGAACCACGAGTACACCGACGAGGTGCTGATGTTCCGCGGCTACGACGCCGCGAACCCGACCCGCGAGCAGGTGGAGGTCGCCTGGGCGGCGCACGGCCTGTCGGTCGTCGTCGTGCAGGAGGAGCACCGCACCGGGAAGCTCACCCCGGTCACCCGCCACCACCTGAACCGCCGCCTGCACACGACGAGCGAGTTCCGGGTGACCGGTCCCGCGGCCGGCAGCGACCTGCTGAAGACCTCCGCCGACCCGACGGGCCGCAAGGTCCTGGGCACGCTGAACAACTGCGCCGGCGGCACCACCCCGTGGGGCACGACGCTGCACGGCGAGGAGAACTTCAACCAGTACTTCGCCAACGGCAGCTCGGCCACCGACAAGCGCTACGGCGTCGGCACCGGGGCGACCGAGCGCAAGTGGGAGCGGTTCGACAAGCGCTTCGACCTCAAGCAGGAGCCGAACGAGGTCCACCGCTTCGGCTGGGTCGTCGAGCTCGACCCGTACGACCCCGAGTCGACGCCCCGCAAGCGCACCGCGCTCGGCCGCTTCAAGCACGAGGCCGCGCAGCCCCGGCTCACCGAGGACGGCCGTCCGGTCGTCTACATGGGCGACGACGAGCGGTTCGACTACTTCTACAAGTTCGTGTCGAGCCGGCGCATGAAGAAGGGGTCCTCGCGGGCGGCCCGCGAGCACAACCTGACGCTGCTGGACGAGGGCACGCTGTACGTCGCGAAGCTGACCGGCGACTCGCCGGCCGCCGAGATCGACGGCACCGGAAAGCTCCCGAACGACGGGGAGTTCGACGGTTCCGGCGTGTGGATCCCGCTGGCCACCGGCGACGTGTCGCACGTGCCGGGGATGACGGCCGAGGAGGTGTACGTCTTCACCCGTCTCGCCGGTGACAAGGTCGGGGCCACGAAGATGGACCGTCCCGAGGACGTCGAGCCGTCGCCGCGCAGCGGCCGGGTGTACGTGGCGCTGACGAACAACAGCGACCGCGGCAAGGCCGGCAAGGCGGCGGCGGACGAGGCGAACCCGCGCAACCTCAACAAGCACGGGCAGATCCTCGAACTCGCCGAGCACTGGGACGACCCGTCGAGCGACGGCTTCGCCTGGCGGCTGTTCCTCGTGGCGGGCGACCCGAACGACCCGGCGACCTACTTCGCGGGCTTCCCGAAGGAGAAGGTCTCCCCGATCTCCTGCCCGGACAACGTGGCCTTCGACCCGCACGGCAACCTCTGGATCTCCACGGACGGCAACCAGCTCGGCTCGCACGACGGCCTGTTCGGCGTCGCGACGCGCGGCGAGCGGCGCGGTGAGCTCAAGCAGTTCCTGACCGTGCCGAGGGGCGCCGAGACCTGCGGTCCGATCGTCCAGGACCGTCGGGTCCTGGTCGCCGTCCAGCACCCGGGCGAGATCGACGGCGCGTCCGTCGAGAAGCCCGCCTCGGTGTGGCCGGACGGACCGGGGAAGATCGTCCGTCCTTCGGTCGTCTCGGTCTGGCGGGTGGACGGCCGCGACATCGGCGTCTGATGACGGAGGGGGCCGGGGGCGGCGGCGTCACGCCACCCCCAGGCCCTCCCTGAAGCGGACGAACTGCTCCTCAGGGTCGCCCGTGTACGCCCAGGGCACCCAGGCGGCCCGGGTGCCGAGCATGCCGATCACCTCCCGGGCGATCTCCACCTGGCCCGCGTAGCAGGCGGCGTGGGCGAGGAAGTTGAGGTCGGCGACCTCCTCGGGCGCCACCGGCCGCTCCGGGTCCCGTCCGCCGATCCACCGGGCGTGCGTGCGGCGCAGCTCGGTCACCGCGAGTTCGTGCTTCCAGTGCTGGTCGAAGCCGCGCACCGGGCCGCGGCCGAGGGCCCCGTCGGCGATGTAGCGGTACTCCTCGACGCGGGCCACCTGGACGAGGACGGGCAGCGGGGAGCCGGGCGGGGCGACGCCCGCCGCGTCGCGGGCGAAGTCGTACATGCTGCCGTGGGTGCCGTGCCACCGCGCCGACCAGTACCGCAGCACCTGGATGTGGCCCTCGGTGTTGTACGGGTCGCGGCGCCGCAACTCGTCGAACCAGTGGCGCAGTTCGCGGCGGGGGACGCCGCCCTCGTAGAGCCGGGCCACGGACAGCAGGGACACCCACGGCATGGGGTCGGCGGGGGCGGCCTCGGCGGCGCCCCGGCAGGCGTCGACGGCGGCGTCGATGCGGCCCCGTTCGACGGCGGCGCCCCGGCCGGCGGCGATGGCCGCGTCGAAGACGCGCACCACCTCGGTCGCGGCCCGCAGCACGGCGGCGTCGGGGTTGCCGGGTTCGGCGGCCCGCCAGGTCTCGACGGTGGAGCTGCCGGCGGCGGCGTGCGAGAGGAGCCGCAGCCGGTGGGTGCGGCGCGCCCAGTCGGTCCCGGTGGCGGCGAGCAGGTCGCGTACGCCCTGCCAGCGGCCGATGACGATGTCGTGGCGCGCCTCGGTCAGCGCGCGGTCCCCGAAGTCCGGGTCGAAGTCGGGCGCGAAGCGCTCCTGGCGCGACGGTCGCACGGAGCGGCGGCGTACGGCCATCGGGGGCCTCCTTCGGGTTCGGCTGCCGTCAGAAGTCGTGGGGTGCCGGGTCCCGCGGTCTGCCGCGGGGCCGCGGCGGGTCAGAAGTCGGTCGCGTAGCTCTTCTCGTGGTCGCCGGTGCGGGCGCGGGGGGTGGCCGGGCCGGAGTCGCGGGTGGCGGCGAGGGCGCGGACGGCGTCGAGGCGGGCGGGGCGGTAGTAGTCGCTGCCCTTGCGCCAGTAGACGACGAGCGGGACGACGCCCAGGAGCAGTCCGCCCAGGCCGATGGCGAGGGCGGTGGTGGAGAGTTCGCCGAGGGACTCGACGAAGGCCCAGAGCATGAAGCCGGAGCCGAGCAGCGGCCACACCCCGCCGAGGAGCAGGTTCCGGACGGAGCGCAGCAGCAGCGACTTGTAGGCGACGGCGGCGGCGATGCCGGCGAGTCCGTAGTAGAAGGCGATCTGGAGGCCGATCGCGGCGACGGCGTCGCTGAGGATGCGCTGGACGGAGCCGGCGGCCGCGGCGGCGGCGAACATCAGGAGGGCGGCGCCGCCGACGGCGACGATCGCGACCCAGGGGGTGTTCCAGCGGCGGTGCACGGCGCCGAGCGCGGCGGGCAGGGTCCGGTCGCGACCCATGGCGAAGAGGGAGCGGGTGACCTGGAGGAGGGTGGTCTCCAGGGTGGCGACGGTCGACAGGACGACGGCCACGACGAGGAGTTTGCCGCCGACGCCGGGCCAGATCTCCTGGCCGAGGACGGCGAGGACGTTGGGTCCCGCGGTACGGATCTCCTCGGCGCTCAGCAGCACGTTGACGGCGACGGTGAACGCCTCGAAGAGGACGAAGACGAACCCGACGCCGACGAGGGCGGCGAGCCCGGCGGTGCGGCGGCTGTCGCGGGTCTCCTCGCTGAGGTTGCTGGTGACGTCCCAGCCCCAGTAGTAGAAGGCGGCGATCAGTGCGCCGGCGGCGAAGCCCTCGGGCCCGTCGAAGCGGGCGAGGCCGAACCAGGACCAGTCGAAGGCGGTGGCCCGTCCGCGGTGGGCGACGGCGGCGAGGACGAAGCCGAGCAGGATCAGCATCTCGATGCCGGACATGATCAGTTGCGCCCGGACGGTGAGCCGGGCGCCGCCGAGGACGACGAGCAGCATCAGCAGGAACCAGCCGGCGCCGACGGCGGCCGCGAGCGGGGTGCTGTCGGCGAGGTCCGGGTCGATCAGGGAGAGCGTGAGGGAGCCGGCGGGCAGGGAGCCGGCCACCATGAAGACGGTGGCGGCGAAGACGAGGGCCCAGCCGGAGAGGAAGCCGAGGAACGGGTGGAGGGTGCGGCCCACCCAGGAGTATCCGGCGCCCGCGTTGACGTCGATCCGGCCGAGGCGGGCGTAGGCGAGGACGATGCCGAGCATCGGTATCGCGCAGTAGAGCAGGGCCGCGGGGCCGCCGTAGCCGACCGCGCCGAAGAGGACGGCGGTGGTCGCGGCGAGGGAGTACGCCGGGGCACTGCCGGCGACGGCCATGACGATGGTGTCGAAGGTGCCGAGGACATTGGGCTGGAGCCCTCTGTTCGTGGTGGTGCGCATGGCGGGACCTCAGGACGCGGGGGGTGAGGCGGGGCGTGTGCGGCGGTGCGGTGCGGGGGCGGGGCGAAGTGGCCCGTGGGTCGCGCCGGTTGCCGGGGGCGGGCGCGGATCACGGTGAATTCGAGCGCATCGTAGTCGCCCGGGTGGAATCCGGTAACGGCGGCGGGGAAGGTTCCGTTCCGTGACCGCCGGTAAGTTCTCCCGTGCGCCCCCTGGGGGAGGTTTACCGCAGGTCGGGACTGGCGATGGCGCGGGCGGCGCGGACCTCCTGACGGAGCGGTTCGAGGACTCCGCTCTCGTCCCCCGGGAGCTCCGAGCGGACCCCCACGAGGGTCTCGGACGCCCGCAGCCCGTCCGCGAGTTCGCGCAGCTCCCGCTCCACGGCGCGGACCTCGGCGGCGTCGGGGGCGGGGGCGCCGTGGTGCACGCGGATGCGGGCCGCGGTCGTCGCGTCCACGATCCGCTCGACCGCCACGACCAGGGGCCACCAGGCGGCGGCCCGGGTGCCGGTGGGCGGCGGTTCGGTGAGCGCGCGCTGGAACTCGGAGCGGACGGACGACAGGTCCCGGTAGAGCTTGCGCCGGGCCCGGTGGCGTCCGGCCTGGTCGCCCTCGCCGCCGAAGGCCCGTGCCACGTAGGCGGCGGTGTCGGCGACGGCGTCCGCGAGCTTGTCCCCGATGCGGGTGTGCCACGACTCGGGCCACAGCAGGTAGCCGGCGACCAGGGCGATCCCGCAGCCGATGAGCGAGTCGTAGAGCCGGGGCATGACCAGGTGGAAGCCCTGGTGGTTGAGGGTGTCGGAGAGCAGCAGGATGACCGGGGTGATGGCCGCGGTCTGGAAGGCGTACCCCTTCGCGGAGAAGGCCGGGATCAGGGCGGCGAGGACCATCATCACGGGCACGTCCCACCAGCCGCGCGGCACCTCGGAGAGGACGAACGCGGCGAGGACGAGACCGGCGGCGGTGCCGGCGGCGCGGAGCACGGCCCGGGAGAACACCGAGCCGAAGTCGGGCTTCATGACGAACGTGACGGTGAGCGCCACCCAGTACGAGCGGGGCACGGCGATCAGCGACACGAGGGCCTGGGCGAGGCCGATGCAGAGGGCCAGCCGCAGGCCGTACCGCCAGGACGCCTCGGAGAACAGCACGGCGCGGGTGGCCCGGCGGGCCCGGACGCGGAGCGCGGCGGGCCTCCCGAGCCGGTCGTCGACGTTGTACGGGTCGGGGTCGGTCTTGTGGACGACGGCCGCCGCGTGGCGCAGGGCGTGGTCCACGGCCTTCTCGGCGGGCCGTTCGGGTGCGGGGAGGTCGAGGTCGGCGGCGCCGGTGCGGCCGTCCTCGACGGCGTCGGCCAGTTCCCTGACGGCCGCCGGGACCGCCGGGGGCAGCGGTCCGATCAGCCGGGCGCGCAGGTGGGCGGCGGGCGCGGCCTCCAGGAGCGGGATGAGGACGTTGAGCTGGGAGAGCAGCCGGACCAGGTGGGGGGCGCGGCCGTGCTGGCGGGCCCGGCGGGACAGGACCAGGTCGTAGGACTGGTTGAGGGAGGCGGTGACGGCCTGCCGCCGCTCGTCGTACGCGGACGTGCCGGTGGCCTCGTACAGCTCGGCGAGGGAGCGGTAGGTGGCGGCGACGGCGGCGCGTTCGGGGGCGGCGCGGCGCAGGGGCCAGCCGAGGAGGGTGAGCAGGAGGACGAACAGGCCGCCGAGGGTGAGCAGCAGCGGCGCCTTCCACCACGGTCCCGGCATCGGGAGGCCCGCGCCGACCACGCAGTTGAGCAGGAGCAGCAGCCCGGACACGGAGGCCACGGCGCCGATCGACGAGATCATCCCGGAGACCAGGGCGACGAGGGTGAGGACGGCGACGGCGACCCAGCCGTGGCCGAAGACGAGGGTCCCCAGGGTGACGCCCAGGGCGCCGAAGAGCTGGGGGAAGGCGATGTTGAAGATCCGCATCCGGTAGGCGTCGGCGGTGTCCCCGATGACTCCGGACAGGGCGCCCATGGAGACCAGCGCGCCGTACGCCGGCTGCCCGACGGCCAGTCCCACGGCCAGCGGGGCGGAGAGGGCGACGGAGGAGCGGACGACGGCGGCCCACGGGACGGGCGTCGGGGCGGGCTTCAGCCCGGCGGTGAGCCATGCGGGCGGGGTGAGCCGTACGGGCCGGGCGGGGCGTGCCATGCGCCCAACGTACTGGGCGCCGGCGGTTCGCCAGGCGCGGTCCCGGGCCGGACGGGGCTCATGCGCAGTCCCGGGCCGGACGGGGCTCGGTGCGGGGATCAGTTCCGGTAGGACTCGACCTCGGAGGCGGGGCGGAGCGCGGCGGTGTCCGGGTCCTCGCCGAACTCGGCCTTCGCGCGGCGCTGGCGCAGCAGGTCCCAGCACTGGTCGAGGCGCACCTCAAGGTCGGCGAGGCGGGCGCGCTCCTCGGGGAGGAGGCCGCCGGTGCGCTGCCGCAGGGCGCGCTCCTCCTCCACGAGGGCGCCGATGTCGTCCAGGATGTCCTCGTTGTCCATGCCTTCCAGCGTGGCGGATCAGCGCTCGCCGCGCAGGTCGAGATCGGCGAGGACGGCGCGGTGGTCGGAGCCGGCGACGTCGAGGAAGCGCACGTCGCGGACGCCGAAGTCGTCGCTGACCAGGACGTGGTCGATCTGGACGAACGGCGGCAGGGGGCCCTCGGCGGGCCAGGTGGGGGTGCGGCTCGCGCCCGTCGACCGGGCCGCGTCGCTCAGGTGCCCGGCGGTGAGGACGTCGCGGAAGGCGGCATGGTCCTGCGAGGCGTTGAAGTCGCCGGCGACGAGGGCGGGGCCGGTCCGCCGCGCGGCGACGTCCGCGACCCGGCCGAGTTCCCGCTTCCACAGGGGCACCTGGCCCGGGATCGGCGGCATGGGGTGGGCGAGCTGGAGGTCGACGGGGACGCCGGCGATGTCGGCGGTGGCACCGGGCATGCCCATGGTGGCGGGAATCTCCCGCCAGTCCCGCAGCGGGAAGGAGCTGAGCACCACGGAGCCGACGGAGCCGTCGGCCTCCACGGCCGCGTAGTGCGGGAGTTCGTCGGCGAAGGCCGTCGTCAGGGTGTTCTGGCAGGCGCGGTCGCACTCCGAGACGAAGACGAGCTGGGGGCGTTCGCGCCGGACGAGCCCGGCCAGCGCCTCGGTGCCCTGGCCGAACTCGACGTTGGAGGCGATGACCCTGACCCGCGCGAGCGGCGGGCCGTGGGGGACGGCCGCCCGCGGCGTGGAGGGAAGGGAGCTCCAGGCGACGGCGCCGAGCACGACGACGGCGGCGAGGGAGAGGGCGCGCCGGCGGGCGGCGGCGGCGAGGACCAGGCCGAGTCCGGCGGGGACGGCGAGCCAGGGGAGGAGGGAGAGGAACTGGGTGACGGGGGTGGTCGCGTCGGTGTCGAGCAGCCGGCTGCCGGCGACGACGGCGGGCCCGGCCAGGAGCAGCCCGGCGGCCCAGGCAACGAAGCGGTGCCTGGGCCGGAGGGGCGGCGGCCCGGAGGCCGGCGGGGTGCTCGTCAGGGGCCCGTGCGGGCGTACGGCCCCGGGCTCGGGCGCGGGCTCGGGCGCGGGTACGGCGGCAAGGACTCGGTCCACGCTTTTCAGTGTCGCAGGGCCTGTGAGATCTCCGCCTTGGTGGCACCGGTGAGGGTCCGGTTGCTGCGCGCGGTACCGGACTTGGACTTCCCCGGTTCGACGCCGTCGATGTTCAGGACGACCGCGTCGAGGAGGTTCCCTTCGGCGTCACGGAAGTTGACCATGACCGTGTAGTCGGCGGCCTTGTCCTTGGGGTTGGTCGCGGTGATCTCGGCGACCGTGCGGTCCCCGTCGGCCGTGGGGGTGCCGGCGCTGACGTCGCCGGTGGCGTTCACCCCGTCCTTGACCTCGTTCATCTTCTGCTCGGCCGCGGAGGCGGCGGCCGCCGTGGCCGAGGAGACGATGTCGCCGGCGGCGTCCTTGGCGGCGTCGCAGCCGCTGAGGGTGAGGAGCGCGGCTGCGGCGAGCGCGATCGCGGTGGTGCGTCTCGTGGGGGTCACGTGCCGCCCCTCAGAACGTCTCGTCCGTGCCGTACGCCTCGTCCGTGGCGAGCGCCCAGATCACGAAGATCGAGACGGCCATGGAGAAGAGCGCCCACCACGGCTGGTAGGGCAGGAAGAGGAACTGGAACAGGACGTTGAGCGAGGCGAGGGAGATGCCGGCGACCCGGCCCCACTCGGCGCCCCTGAGGATGCCGAAGCCGGCGACGGCGATGACGACCCCGAGGATCAGGTGGATCCAGCCCCAGGTGGTGAGGTCGAACTTGAAGACGTAGTCGCCGACGCGGGTGTAGACGTCGTCCTCGGCGATGCCGGCGATGCCCTGGAAGATGTCCATGAAGCCGGTGACGAGCATGAGGACGCCGGCGAAGAGGGTGCCGCCGGCGGCCCAGGCCCCCGAGGTGCTCTCCTTGGTGCCCGGCCGGCGGGGCGCGGTGTTCTGGCTCATGCCCCCATCGTGCGAGCACGCGTGCGATCGCGAACCTTCAGCTGGGCCGATCGAGTGAGCGCAGGAAGCGGTCGAGCGCCGCGTCGAACTCCTCGGGCCGCTCCAGGTTCGGCAGGTGCGCGGCCCGCTCGACGACGACCAGGGTCGAGTCGGGGAGCAGGGCGTGCATCTCCTCCGCGTCCGCGACCGGGGTGTACGTGTCGTCCCGGCCGACCACGACGAGCGCGGGCACCGCGACCGCGGTGAGCGTCTCCCGGTAGTCGGGGCGCTCGGCCCGCCCGCGCAGGGCGGCGGCCGCGGCGACGGGGTCGGTCGCGCACATCATGCGGTGGACGTGGCCCGCGGCGTGCGGGTTGTACGGGGCGACCATCCGGTCCAGCACCTCGTCGGCGTACCCGCGCATGCCCTCGGCGAGCAGCCGGTCGGCCATGGCGTTCCGGGCCTTCCTGCCGTCCTCGGTCTCGGCGGCGGGGAAGGTGTCGGCGAGGACGAGGCCGCGGACCCGGCCGGGGTGGCGGCGGTAGAGCTCCATCGCGATCTGGCCGCCCATGGAGAGGCCGGCGAGGACGCACTCCTCGATGCCCAGGGCGTCGAGGAGGCCGACGAGGTCCTCCGCGAAGTCGTCGAGGCCGGTGCGGGCCGTCCCGGCGCCGAGCGGGGTGGCGCCGTAACCGCGCAGGTCGGGGGCGACGACCCGGTGGGTGCGGGAGAAGCGGTCGATCTGCGGCCGCCACATCGTGTGGTCGAAGGGGTGGCCGTGGACGAGCAGGAGGGCGGGGCCCGAGCCCCGGTCCTCGTGGTGGATCCCGGCGTGGGCGGTGGGGATGGAGGGCATGCGGAAAGGCTAGGCAGCGCCTCTGACTCGGTGCAATAAGATCTTTGCTCTCGGTGCAATGGGAGGTTCCGGGTGGACGAGTACCGCAGGATCGCGGACCGGGTCGAGGCCGCCGTGCGCGACGGACGGCTGCGGCCCGGCGACCGGCTCCCGCCCCAGCGGGTCTTCGCCCGCCGCCACGGCATCGCCAACTCCACCGCGATCCGGGTCTACGGCGAACTCGCCCGCCGCGGACTGGTCGTCGGCGAGGTCGGACGCGGCACCTTCGTCCGCGCCGCGCCCCCGCTGCCCGGAGCCGCGCTCGCCGAGGCGACCGGCGCCGCCCCCGTCGACCTCCAGCTGAACTACCCCGTCGCGCCCGGCCAGTCGGAGCTGATGGCCCGCGCGCTCACCGCGCTCTCCCGGCCCGACGTCCTCGCCGAGGCCGTCTCCGGACCCGCCGCCGCCACCGGCACCCCGCAGGCCAGGGAGGCCGCCGCGGGCGTCCTCGCCCGCCCCGGCTGGACGCCCGACCCCGAGCGCGTCCTCTTCGCCGGCAACGGCCGGCAGGCCATCGCCGCCGCGCTCTCCGCCCTCGTCCCGCCCGGCGGCCGACTCGGCGTCGAGGCCCTCACCTACCCCCTGGTCAAAGCCGTCGCCGAACGCCTCGGCATCCGGCTCGTCCCGCTCGCCCTCGACGACGAGGGCGTCCGACCCGACGCCCTCGCCGCCGCCCACCGGGCCGCACCGCTCGCCGCCGTCTACCTCCAGCCGACGCTCCACAACCCGCTCTCCACGACCGCGGGCGAGGAACGCCGGGCCGCCCTCGCCGAACTGCTCCGCAGCCTCGACCTGACCGCCGTCGAGGACACCACCTGGGCCTTCCTCCTGCCGGACGCGCCCGCCCCGCTCGCCGCCCACGCCCCCGAACGCGTCCTCCTCGTGGACAGCCTCTCCAAGCGCCTCGCCCCCGGCCTCACCCTCGGATACCTCGTCGCGCCCGGACCCCTGCGCGCCGCCGTCGCCGACGCCCTGCGCTCCGGCGCCTGGACGGCCGGCGGCCTCGCCCTCGCGGCCGCCACCCGCTGGGCGGCCGACGGCACCGTCACCGAGGCCGCCGCGGCCAAACGGGCCGAGACGCGGGCCCGGCACGCCCTCGTCCTCCGCCGGCTCGACGGCCACGCCCTGCGCACCTCGCCGCACGCCTACTACTGCTGGTGGGAGCTGCCCGCACCCTGGCGGGCCGAGACCTTCACGGCCGCCGCGGCCGCCCGCGCCGGCGTCGCCGTGACCCCGGGCAGCGCCTTCGCCGTCGGCCCCGGCTCCGCCCCCGACGCCGTCCGCGTCGGCCTCGCCTCGCCGCCCCGCGAGGTCCTCGACGCGGCCCTCGCCCGGCTCGCGGCGCTGGCGGCCGAACCCGGCGCGCCCGCCGGCTGATCCACTTGCGGGCCGCCGGGCGCGGGTGTGCCCTGGAGGGTGCGGGACCAGGGGGGCGAGAGACGAAGGAGCTCCTGCCATGGCCGCACACGCAGCGGCGCCCGCCGGGCGCCGGATCACCACCCACGGCTGGGGAGGCCCGGTCGCCGTCGGCGTCCTCTACGGCCTCTACGCGGCCACCGTCGCCCGGCACGGCGGCCCGACCACGCTCGGACAGCTGTGGCTCGGCCTGATCTCCGCGATCGTCCTCGCCGTGGCGATCCGCACGCTCCACCGGCACGGCCGCCGCCTTCCCCGCGAGCTGCACGCCGCCGCCTGGGGCTCCCTGTCCGGCATCGCGGTCGGCTTCCTCTTCAGCCTCTCCGGCGCCAGCATCCTGTCCTCCAGCGGCCTCGGCCTCGCGTTCGGTGTGGTGAACGCGGTCGGTGCCTACTACATCTACTACACGCACGAGGACGCCCGGGGCCGTCCCGCGCCGTACTGATCCCCGCCCCCCGCCTCCGGGGCGCCGGACCCACGGGCCCGGCGCCCCGCCGCGTCCGGCCGCGGGTCCGCCGTGGCGGGACCGCGCGGGCCGACGGAGACTGGGAGGAGCGGCCTCCGGGAGGAGACGGGATGACCGACCTCGCCATCGAGACCGAGGGCCTGGTCAAGGTCTTCGGCACCAACCGCGCCGTCGACGGCGTCGACCTGCGCGTCCCCGCCGGCAGCGTCTACGGGGTCCTCGGACCCAACGGCGCCGGCAAGACCACCGCGGTGAAGATGCTCGCGACCCTGCTCCGCCCCGACGGCGGCCGGGCCAGCGTCTTCGGCAAGGACGTCGTCGCGGACGCCGACGCCGTGCGCGGCCGCGTCAGCCTCACCGGGCAGTACGCCTCCGTCGACGAGGACCTGACCGGCACCGAGAACCTCGTCCTGCTGGGCCGGCTCCTCGGCCACACCCGCCCCGCCGCCCGCGAGCGCTCCGCGCAGCTGCTCACCGCCTTCGGCCTGGAGGAGGCGGCCGACCGGCAGATCAAGAACTACTCGGGCGGCATGCGGCGGCGCATCGACATCGCCGCCTCCATCCTCAACACCCCCGACCTGCTCTTCCTCGACGAGCCCACGACCGGGCTCGACCCCCGCAGCCGCAACCAGGTCTGGGACATCGTCCGCGCGGTGGTCGCCCAGGGCACCACCGTCATGCTCACCACCCAGTACCTGGACGAGGCGGACCGGCTGGCCTCCCGCATCGCCGTCATCGACCACGGGAAGGTGATCGCGGAGGGCACCAAGGGCGAGCTGAAGGCGTCCGTCGGCTCCGGATCGGTGCACGTGCGGCTCCGGGACGCCGGTCAGCGGCCGGCGGCGGAGCGGGTCCTCGGGGAGGCCCTGAAGGCCGGCGTCCAGCTCGACCCCGACCCGGTCGCGCTCACCGCCACGGTCGACGGCCACGGCACGGACCTCGGCGCCGCCGAGCAGGCCGCGCGGGCGCTCGCGGAGCTCGCGCGGGCCGGGATCACCGTCGACGACTTCGCGCTCGGACAGCCCAGCCTCGACGAGGTGTTCCTGGCGCTGACGGACAGGAAGGGAACGACGGCATGACCACCGTCACCACCGGCAAGGACAAACGGGCCGCCGACACCGCCGAGTTCGTCGCCCCCCGGGCCGACGAACTCGCCGCGCTGCTCGTGGGACGCTCCCGCCCGCCGCGCCCGAGCGCCCTCTCCGCCTCGATGACCTTCGGCTGGCGGGCCATGCTCAAGATCAAGCACGTGCCGGAGCAGCTGTTCGACGTGACGGCGTTCCCGATCATGATGGTGGTGATGTACACGTACCTCTTCGGGGGTGCGCTGGCCGGCTCGGTCTCCTCGTACATCCAGTTCCTGCTGCCCGGCATCCTCGTGATGAGCGTCGTGATGATCACGATGTACACCGGGGTCTCCGTGAACACCGACATCGAGAAGGGCGTCTTCGACCGCTTCCGCACGCTGCCCATCTGGCGGCCCGCGCCGATGGTCGGCTATCTCCTCGGCGACGTCGTGCGCTATCTGATCGCCTCGGTCGTGATGCTGACGGTCGGGATGCTCATCGGCTACCGGCCGGACGGCGGGGTCGTCGGCGTGGCGCTCGGGGTCGTGCTGCTGCTGGTGTTCTCGTTCGCGTTCTCGTGGATCTGGACCATGTTCGGGCTGCTGCTGCGCAGCGAGAAGTCCGTCATGGGCGTCTCGATGATGGTGATCTTCCCGCTGACGTTCCTGTCGAACGTCTTCGTCGACCCGAGCACGATGCCGGGCTGGCTCCAGGCGTTCGTGAACAACAACCCGGTGACCCATCTGGCATCGGCGGTGCGGGACCTGATGGCGGGCGGCTGGCCGGGCGCCGACATCGCCTGGACGCTGGGCTGGTCGGCGCTGTTCGTGGTCGTCTTCGGCGCGGTGACGATGCGGCTCTACAACCGCGCGTAGGAGGAGGTCCGTTCGCGGCGTGCCTCCCCGGGGTCACTTGCCCCGCGGGGTGGTCTGCTGGACCGCCCAGCGGTTGCCGTCCGGGTCGGCGAAGTAGACGAACGAGCCCCAGGGCCGGTCGTCGATGGCGCTTGCCTCCACACCCCGGGCGGTGAGGTCGGCGTGGGCCTCCTCGATGTCCGCGACGACGACCTGCATGTTGTCGAGGGACCCCGGGGCCATCTCCGTGATGCCCTTGCCGAAGGCGATCGAGCAGGCCGAGCCCGGCGGGGTCATCTGCACGAAGCGGATGTCCTCGCTCACCGGGATGTCGTGGTCGGTGTGGAACCCGACCCGCTCGTAGAACGCCTTGGCCCGGTCGATGTCGGTGACGGGCACGCCGATCAGTTCCAGCTTGATGTCCATGAGGGCATCATGCTCCCGGCGACCGGCCGGCGCACGGCGTGCGGGGCGGCCGGACGCGGTGTCCGGCCCGCCGGTCAGGCCGACTCCTCCACGCCGTCGACCTCGCCCCGCACGACCACCACCGGGCACGTCGCGTGCTGGGTGACGTGGGAGGAGACCGAGCCCAGCATCGCCGCCTTGAAGCCGCTGTAGCCGCGGTCGCCGACGACGAGCAGGCTCGCGCCCTTCGCGGCGTCGAGCAGGGCCTGCGGGGCGTTCCCGCCGACGACCGTCCGGGTGGCGGCGGCGGCGACCGGCGGGTCGAGGACCTTGTCCAGCGACTCGGCGAGGATCTGCTTGGCGAGCTGCTCCGGGTCGAACTCCGGGATCGGGCCCGGCATCAGCGTCGCCCAGGAGGCCGGGTACTCCCAGCTGATCACCGTCTGCAGCGTGTCCCCGGTCAGGGCGGCCTGCGCGGCCGCCCACCTCAGCGCCTTGAGGGAGGGCGCCGATCCGTCGACGCCCACCACGATCCTGCCGGCCATCGCCGACCTCCGTTCGTTGTACGGCACATCAGAACGATCCGCCCCCAACGTAACAAACAGGATCAATCGAGGCGAAGGTCGGCCAGCTGCCGCTCGAAGGGGACGACCTCGTCCTCGTCGGGCGTCCTCGCCGGCCGCGCCGCGACCGCGTCGGCCAGCTCCTGGCCGGCCCGTGTGATCCGGGCGGGCAGGCCCTGGGTGTACGCGTCGCCGTCCGAACCCCAGTCCTCCGAGGCCGCGTAGACGGCGGTCGGCACGGTCAGGGCGCGCAGGTAGGCGAAGAGCGGCCGCAGGGCGTGGTCGAGGACCAGCGAGTGCCGGGCGGTGCCGCCGGTCGCCCCGATCAGGACCGGGGTGCCGGTCAGCGCGGCCGGGTCGATCAGGTCGAAGAACGACTTGAACAGCCCGCTGTACGAGGCCGTGAAGACCGGGGTCACCGCGATGACCCCGTCCGCGCCGGTCACCGCGTCGATGGCCTCCTGGAGCCTCTCCGAGGGGAAGCCCGTGACGAAGTTCTTCGCGATGTCGAGGGCCAGGTCGCGCAGTTCGACCACCTGGACGTCGACGGCGTACTCCTGCTCGGCGAGCCGGTACCGGGCCGCCTGGAGCAGCCGGTCGGCGAGCAGCCGGGTGGAGGACGGCGCGCTGAGTCCGGCGGACACGGCGACCAGCTTCAACGTCCGCATGGCGTCAGACCTCCTCGGTGGTGCGGGTGACGGCGGGGTGGAGCGGGGCGGTCTCCGGCACTCCGGCCGGCCGCAGGTTCGCGAACTCCTTGCGCAGGACCGGGACGACCTCCTCGCCGAGGAGGTCGAGCTGCTCCAGGACGGTCTTGAGGGGCAGTCCGGCGTGGTCGACCAGGAACAGCTGGCGCTGGTAGTCGCCCACGTAGTCGCGGAAGGAGAGGGTGCGCTCGATGACCTCCTGCGGGGAGCCGACGGTCAGCGGGGTCTCCCGGGTGAACTCCTCCAGGGACGGGCCGTGGCCGTAGACCGGCGCGTTGTCGAAGTAGGGCCGGAACTCGCGTATCGCGTCCTGCGAGTTCCTGCGCAGGAAGACCTGGCCGCCGAGGCCGACGATCGCCTGCTCGGGGGTGCCGTGCCCGTAGTGCGCGTACCGCTGCCGGTAGAGGCGGACCATCTTCTCGGTGTGCTGCTTGGGCCAGAAGATGTGGTTCGCGAAGAACCCGTCGCCGTAGTACGCGGCCTGCTCGGCGATCTCGGGCGAGCGGATGGAGCCGTGCCAGACGAACGGCGGGACGCCGTCGAGCGGGCGGGGGGTGGAGGTGAAGCCCTGCAGGGCGGAGCGGAACTTGCCCTCCCAGTCGACCACGTCCTCCCTCCACAGCCTGTGGAGGAGCGCGTAGTTCTCGATGGCGAGCGGGATGCCCTGGCGGATGTCCTGGCCGAACCACGGGTAGACCGGGCCGGTGTTGCCGCGGCCCATCATCAGGTCGACGCGGCCGTCGGCGAGGTGCTGGAGGGTCGCGTAGTCCTCGGCGATCTTCACCGGGTCGTTGGTGGTGATCAGCGTCGTGGACGTGGAGAGGACCAGGTTCTCGGTGCGGGCCGCGATGTGCCCGAGGAGGGTGGTGGGGGAGGACGGCACGAACGGCGGGTTGTGGTGCTCGCCGGTCGCGAAGACGTCCAGGCCGACCTCCTCCGCCTTGAGCGCGATGGCGACGGTGTTCTTGATGCGCTCGTGCTCGGTGGGGGTGCGGCCGGTGGTGGGGTCGGTCGTCACGTCGCCGACGGTGAAGATCCCGAACTGCATCGTGCTCACCTCTCGCGGTGCGGTGCCTCGCGGCTTTGTTGGTTGAATCTTAAACCATCACGTCCAACCGTGCACCCCCCTCCCCTATTCCGCCCGGAGACGACCGAGCGGCAGGCCCCGCCGACCACTCCCGTAGAGTTCGGCGGCGTGAACGGTGCGAGTGCGATATCGGTCGTCGGAATCGGCGCGGACGGCTGGGACGGGCTCCCCGAAGCCTCCCGCCGCGTCCTGCGCGCCGCCGAGATCCTCCTCGGCGCCCCCCGCCAGCTCGACCTCCTGGACCCCGGCGCCTGCCCCGGCGAGCGGATCGCCTGGCCCTCCCCGCTCCGGCCCGCCGTCCCCGGACTGCTCGCCGCCCACGAGGGCCGCACGATCGCCGTCCTCGCCAGCGGGGACCCGTCCTTCTACGGCATCGCCCGCACCCTCGCGGAGACCGCCGGCGCCGACCGCCTCCGCGTCCACCCCCACCCCTCCTCCGTCTCCTACGCCTGCGCCCGCCTCGGCTGGGCCCTGGAGAGCGTCGAGACCGTCTCCCTCGTCGCCCGCCCCCTCGCCGCCCTCGCCGCCGTCCTCCACCCCGGCCGCCGGGTCCTCGTCCTCGGCGAAGGCACCGGCACCCCCGCCGACGTCGCCGCGTACCTCCGCGCCACCGGCTGGGGCGGCACCCGCGTCCGCGTCCTGGAACAGCTCGGCGGCCCCCGCGAACGCGTCCTCGACGCCCCCGCGGTCGACTGGCCGCACGAGCGGACCGACGCCCTCCACGTCCTCGCCCTGGACTGCGTCCGCGACCCCGGCACCCTGCGGCTCGGCGCCGCACCCGGCCTCCCCGACGAGGCGTACGACCACGACGGGCAGCTCACCAAGCGGTACGTGCGGGCCGCCACGCTCGCCGCCCTCGCCCCCGCCCCCGGCGAACTCCTCTGGGACGTCGGCGGCGGCTCCGGCTCCATCGGCGTCGAATGGATGCGGACCCACCGCTCCTGCCGGGCGATCGCCGTCGAGCGGTCCCCGGAACGCGCCGCGCGCATCACCCGCAACGCCGACACCCTCGGCGTCCCCGCCCTGCGCGTCGTCACCGGGCCCGCGCCCGCCGCACTCGCCGGGCTGCCCACCCCCGACGCCGTCTTCATCGGCGGCGGACTGACCGCCCCCGGCCTGCTCGACGCCTGCTGGGACGCGCTCCCCGCCGGCGGCCGGCTCGTCGCCAACACCGTGACCCTGGAGTCCGAGGCGCTGCTCGCCGACCGCCACCGCCGCCACGGCGGCGAACTGATCCGGCTCGCCGTCTCCGCCGCCGTCCCCGTCGGCGGCTTCACCGGCTGGCGCCAGGCGATGCCCGTCACCCAGTGGTCCGTGACCAAGGAACCCGTGACGCACGACCCCGTGCCGCAGGAAGAGGAAGCATGACCGTCTACTTCATCGGAGCGGGCCCCGGCGCGGCCGACCTCATCACCGTCCGCGGCGCGCGGACCCTGGCGAAGTGCGGCGTCTGCCTCTACGCCGGCTCCCTCGTCCCCACCGAGCTGCTCGCCGAGTGCCCGCCGGACGCCAGGCTCGTCGACACCGCCGACCTCGACCTGGACCGCATCCTCGACGAGATCGCCGCCGCCCACGCGGCCGGCCACGACGTGGCCCGGCTCCACTCCGGCGACCCGTCCGTCTTCAGCGCGGTCGCCGAGCAGATGCGCCGCCTCGACGCCCTCGGCATCCCCTACGAGGTCGTCCCCGGCGTCCCGGCGTTCGCGGCCGCCGCCGCCGCGCTCAAGCGGGAACTCACCGTCCCCACCGTCGGCCAGACCGTCATCCTCACCCGCATCGCCCAGCAGGCCACGCCCATGCCCGAGGGCGAGGACCTCGCCACCCTCGGCCGCAGCGGCGCCCTGCTCGTCCTCCACCTCGGCGCCCGCTACGTCGACCGGATCGTCTCCGAGCTCGTCCCCCACTACGGCACCGACTGCCCCGCCGCCGTCGTCGCCATGGCCAGCCGCCCCGACGAGCTCGTCCTCCGGGGCACCCTGGAGGACATCGCCGGCCAGGTGAAGGCCGCCGGCATCACCAAGACCGCCGTCATCCTCGTCGGCCGCACCCTCGCCGCCTCCGAGTTCCGTGACAGCCACCTGTACGACCCGGCCCGCGACCGCCACACCTGCTGACCCGGCTCCCGGCACGACGACGGCCGGACCCCCACACGGGTCCGGCCTCCGTCACCGTCACGACTCAGGCGTTCGGCCGCTTGCCGTGGTTCGCCTTCTTCTTCTTGCGCGCCCGCTTCTTGTTGCCGCGCTTCGCCATGGCGATTCCTCCCTTTCCGTGGGGGTCCCTGCGCTGTCGAGCCTAGGTTCGGGGGCGGGGACGCGCATGTCGGTGCCACCGTCTTGAATGGACCCGTGACCGTCTACGACGTCGCCCGGGCGCTGCCGGGCATCGAGGAACTGCGCGACCACAGCCGAGGGCTCGCGATGCTGGAGGCCGTGCTCTGCCCGGAGTGGGAGAGTCGCTTCTACTCCTTCGACGCCCACTGGTCGGAGCACGAGCAGCTGGCGTCGATGAAGGACGGCTCCGGCGCCGAGTACACGATCGTCCTCTCCCCCGCCGGGGCCTTCGCCCGCGTCTTCGACCACGAGTCCCCGCTCAGCCCGTACGGACCGCTCGCGGACGGCACGACCTGGCCCGGGGTGCTCGACGGCGTCCCGGAGGCGTTCCGGGAGTACCTGACGGAGCCCGCGTTCACCGACGAGGACGGGGTCCACGTGACCACCGCCTGCCTGTGGCGCGAGACCGCGGACACCGCCTGGCGCACGGGACCGGTCGAGTTCCCCGACCTGGACGGCCGCGCCGACCCGGACGGCTCCGGCGCACTCCTCCGCCTGCTCACGGACCGCTCGGCGACGGCGTACGCCACCTGGGCGTCCGACCACTACGAGACCCCGACCCCGGTCGACCTGGAGGCCGTCCGTCACGTCCTCGCCCTGCGCCCCCTCACACCCGAGGTCGTCGCCGCTCTCAACCCCGACGTGGCGTTCGCCGACCTCGCGGAGGACATCGCCGAGATCGACTACCCCGTCGCCTGACTCACCCGCCGCCCGGCCCCTTCGTCGCCGACCGGCCCACCACCGTGCCCGCGCGGTCGATGCAGACGACGTCGACGGAGACGGGGGCGCCGCGGAGGACGGCGAGGGCCTCGTCGCGGGCGCGGGCGGCGACGAGGTCGCCGAGGGGGACGCCGGCGGCCTCGCAGAGGCGGAGGGCGGCGAGGCCGGTGTTGGCCTCGGAGATCTCGGCGGCGAGGGCCTCCGGGGCGCCGCCGGTGCGGGCGAGGTCGGCGAGGAAGGGCTTGTCGACCTGGGAGCGGGCGGAGTGCAGGTCGAGGTGGCCGGCGGCCAGCTTGGAGAGCTTGGCGAAGCCGCCGCAGAGGGTGAGCCGGTCGACGGGGTGGCGGCGGATGTACTTCAGGACGGCGCCCGCGAAGTCGCCCATGTCGAGGAGGGCGATCTCCGGCAGGTCGTAGAGGCCGGTGACCGTGCGCTCGGAGGTGGAGCCGGTACAGCCGGCGACATGGGTGAGGCCGCCGGCACGGGCCACGTCCACGCCGCGGCGGATCGAGTCGATCCAGGCGGAGCAGGAGTACGGGACGACGACGCCGGTCGTGCCGAGGATCGACAGGCCGCCGAGGATGCCGATGCGGGGGTTCCAGGTGGAGCGGGCGATCTCGGCGCCGTTGTCGACGGAGACGGTGATCTCGACGTCTCCGGGCGCGCCGTGCCGGGCGGCGACCGCGGCGACGTGCTCGCGCATCAGCTGCCGGGGCACGGGGTTGATGGCGGGTTCGCCGACCTCCAGCGGGAGCCCCGGCAGGGTGACCGTGCCGACGCCGTCGCCCGCCCGGAAGACGACGCCCGAGCCGGCCGGCAGGAGCCGGACCGTCGAGCGGATCAGGGCGCCGTGGGTGACGTCCGGGTCGTCTCCGGCGTCCTTGACCACGGCGGCCATCGCCGTCTCCCCGGTGAGCCGCTCGGCGGCGAGCGCGAACGCCGGGGTCTGCCCCTTGGGCAGCGTGATCGTCACCGGGTCCGGGAAGTCGCCGGTGAGCAGGGCGGTGTACGCGGCGGTCGTCGCCGCCGTCGCGCAGGCACCGGTCGTCCACCCCGGGCGGAGGCCGGTGTGCTTGAGTTGGGCCTCACGCCCGCCGCCTGTGGTCACGAAGAGGCTCCTGTGCACGTACTCATTCTCGGCGGGACCTCCGAGGCCCGCGCGCTCGCCGGGCTGCTGCACGGCGAGGTCCGGGTCACCAGTTCCCTCGCGGGACGGGTGGCGAACCCCCGGCTGCCGGAGGGCGAGGTGCGGATCGGCGGGTTCGGCGGTGCCGACGGGCTGGCGGAGTGGCTGGCCGAGCACGCCGTGGACACGGTCATCGACGCCACCCATCCCTTCGCCGAGCGCATGAGTTTCCACGCGGCCCGGGCGGCCGCCACCGCCCATGTTCCCCTGCTGGCGCTCCGCCGCCCCGGCTGGGTCCCGGGGGAGGGTGACGACTGGCGTTCCGTCGCCTCCCTGGAGGAGGCGGCCGGGGCCCTGGACGGTCTGGGCGACCGGGTCTTCCTGACCACCGGCCGCATGGGCCTCGCGGCCTTCGCCGCCTGCCCCCAGTGGTTCCTGGTCCGCTCGGTGGACGCCCCGGACACCCCGACGCCGGCCCGCGCCGAGGTCCTCCTCGACCGGGGGCCGTTCAGCCTGGAGGGCGAGCGGGCCCTCCTCGCCGCCCACCGGATCGACGTCCTCGTCACCAAGGACAGCGGCGGCGCGGCGACCGCCCCGAAACTGACGGCCGCGCGCGAGGCCGGCCTCCCGGTCGTCGTCGTCCGCCGCCCCCCGGTCCCCTCCGGCGTCCCGGTGGCGGCGACCCCGGAGGAGGCCGCCGCCCGGGTGCTGGGCCGCTGACGGCTGCGGCGGCTCAGCCGTACCGGCGCGGGGTCCAGGCGATGGTGCGGCCGTCGGCGCGTTCGACGGCGCGGGTCTGCGAGGAGCCGACGAGGAGGAGGGTGCGCATGTCGACCTCGGAGGGTTCCAGGGTCTTGAGGGTCACGACCCGGACGGACTGCTCGGGGCCGCCGACGTCGCGGGCGACGACCACCGGGGTCTCCGGGGAGCGCAGTTCCAGGAGGAGGTCGCGGGCGGCCGCCACCTGGTGGGTGCGGGACCGGGATCCCGGGTTGTAGAGGGCGATGACCAGGTCGGCGGAGGCGGCGGCGCGCAGCCGGGCCTCGATGACGTCCCAGGGCTTGAGCCGGTCGGAGAGGGAGATCGTGGCGTAGTCGTGGCCGAGGGGGGCGCCCGCGGCGGCGGCGGCCGCGTTGGCGGCGGTCACGCCGGGGAGGACCCGTACGGGCACGTCCGCGTACTCCGGCTCGCAGGCGACCTCCAGGACGGCGGTGGCCATGGCGAAGACGCCCGGGTCGCCGCCGGAGACGACCGCGACCTTCCGGCCGCGCCGGGCCAGGTCGAGCGCGAACTCGGCGCGCTCGGACTCGACCTTGTTGTCGGAGCCGTGGCGGATCTGGCCGGGGCGGAGCACCGGAACCCGGTCGAGGTAGGTGGTGTAGCCGACGAGGACGTCGGCGTTGACGAGCGCGCCGCGCGACTCGGGGGTCAGCCAGGGTGCCCCGGCGGGGCCGGTGCCGACGACGACGACCTCGCCGCGCTCGCGGGCGGGGGGCTCCTCGTCGACGCGGGAGGGCAGGACGGCGACGGAGAAGTACGGGACGGTCTCCGGGTCCACCTCGGCCAGGGCGCCGGTCCGCTCGCCCGTCATGAACGCCCGCTCCACGTACCGGGCGTCGTCGAGGCGGCCGGCCCGCTCCAGGGCCCGCCGCACGGTGGGGAAGGTGCGGCCGAGCTTCATCACGACCGCCGAGTCGGTGCCCGCGAGGCGGGCCGTCAGCTCGTCCTCCGGCAGGGTGCCGGGGATGATCGTGAGGACCTCCTCCGCCTCGCACAGCGGCTCCCCGAGCCGGGCTGCGGCGGCGCTCACCGAGGTGACGCCGGGGATGACGGTGGTGTCGTAGCGGTCGGCCAGCCGCTTGTGCATGTGCTGGTACGAGCCGTAGAACAGCGGGTCGCCCTCGGCGAGGACGGCGACGGTGCGGCCGGCGTCGAGGTGGGCGGCGAGGCGGGCCGCCGCCTCCTCGTAGAAGTCGTTCAGGGCGCCCCGGTAGCCGCCCGGGTGGTCGGTGGTCTCCACCGTGAGCGGGTACATCAGGCGCTCCTCGATCTGCCCCTCGCGGAGGTGCTCCGCGGCGATCGAGCGGGCGATGGAGCGGCCGTGGCGGGCCGAGTGGTACGCGACGACGTCGGCGGCGGCGATGGCCTTCACCGCGGCGACGGTCATCAGGTCCGGGTCGCCGGGGCCGAGGCCGACGCCGTACAGCTTTCCGGTCACGGTGGTCATGCCTGGATCTCCGCTTCGTGGGCGATCGCGTTGATCGCGGCGGCCGTCATGGCGCTGCCGCCGCGCCGGCCGCGGACGACGAGGTAGTCGAGGCCGAGGTCCTGGTCCGCGAGCGCGTCCTTGGACTCGGCGGCGCCGATGAAGCCGACGGGTATGCCGAGGACGGCGGCGGGCCTCCCGGCGCCCTTCGCGACCATCTCCAGGAGGTGGAAGAGGGCGGTGGGCGCGTTGCCGATGGCGACGACGGAGCCTTCGAGGCGGTCCCGCCACAGTTCGAGGGCGGCGGCGGAGCGCGTGGTGCCGAGTTCGGCGGCGAGCGCGGGCACGGCCGGGTCGGAGAGCGCGCAGATCACCTCGTTGTCGGCGGGCAGCCGCTTGCGGGTGACCCCGCTGGCGACCATCTGGGCGTCGCAGAGGATCGGCGCGCCGGCCCGGAGCGCCTCGCGGGCGCGGGAGACGACCTGCGGCGAGTAGGCGATATCGCGTACGAGGTCGGTCATGCCGCAGGCGTGGATCATCCGGACCGCCACCTGGGCGACGTCGGCGGGCAGGCCCGCCAGATCCGCCTCGGCGCGGATCGTGGCAAAGGACCGGCGGTAGATCTCCGCCCCGTCCTTCTCGTAGTCGAACATCCTGGTGCTCTCGCTCATCTCGTCGGGTTCGTGCGGGCGGTGGCGACCGCCTCGGTCAGGGAGGTGCGGGGGGTGGGGAGTCCGTCCACCAGATAGCCGTCCTCGCCGGTGGCGAGGACCTCGACCCAGTCGCCGTGCGGGTGCCCGCAGCGGCGTGCGCACCCGGAGAAGTGCACGGGCAGCGGCCCCGCCGGCGCGGCGAGCGCGTCCGCCCGGACGTCGGCGAGGGACTTGGCGCAGCCGGGCCGACCCGTGCAGGCGGTGACCCCCGCCCCCGGCGCCCCGGGCCGGGTGACGAACCCCTGGCGCTCCAGCTCCCGCAGCCGCTCCGCGGCGGTCCCGGGTGTCGGGACGTCCGGGTCCGCCGGGTCCACGACGACCACCCCGCGCCAGGGGGTGAGGCGGAGTTCGGCGGCGGGCGCCAGGGCCCGGAGCTGGGCGGCGGTCAGCCGGCCGAGCGGCGCGAGGACGTGCAGCCCGCCGGGGAGCGCCCCGGGGGCGGGCGGCGGGGAGACGGTGAGCGGCGGCGGTACGGGGACGGGCTCCGCGTCGACTCCGGCGCGGGCCAGGGCCCCGGCCCACTCCGGGACGTGGCCGTCGGGCAGCTCCCGCGGCCGCCAGGCCCCGGTGCCGGCCGCGTCGGCGGCGTCCAGGAAGGCGAGGGCGGCGACGAGGGCGGCCGGGACCGCGTCGGCGGCGTCGATCCGGAAGGCCGCCGGGCCGAGCCGCAGCAGGGCGGTCCCGTCCGGCTCTGCGACCAAGCTCACATCGCCGCCGAGGCCGGCGACCTCGCCGCGGCCGTCGTCGAGGACGAACAGGAACCGTCCCGAAAGGGACGCGGCCCGGGGCTCCGCGCAGAGGGCGGCGTCCAGCCCTCGGGCCCACAACTGCACGTCGGCGTGGCCGAGTCCGCCGAGGCCGGCGGTGGGCGAGGCGATGATGTTGCGGACGCGTTCGTGGGTGGGGGAGGGCAGCAGGTCCGCCGCGGCGAGCAGCTCCGCCAGCCGGGCCCCGCACCCCTCCGGAAGGCCGCGCAGCTCCGCGTTGCCGCGCGAGGTGACGCTGATCCGCCCGTCGCCGAGGGCCTCCGCCGCGTCGGCCAGGACCTGTGCCTGACGGAGCGTCAAACGACCTGCGGGGAGCCGGAGTCGGGCCAGCCGACCGTCGTCGGCCGCGTGCAGGCGCAGCGCCCCGGGGCAGGCGTCGCCACGGTCCCGTATGCGAGGTTCGCCCCGTTCGGGCGTCGGGGGTGGGGTGGGCGGCATGGCGGCGAGCATACCCACGGGAAACCGACCGACCACCGGGTGTGATCCTGCCGACTCCCCGGCCCCCCGACGGCACGATCTACTATGCAGACGGCATGGGGTCCCAGGACCCCGGGGAGGAAGCCCGGTGAGAATCCGGCGCGGTCCCGCCACTGTGAGCCCGTACCGGCCGCGCCTCGGCACGACCCGGAACGAGTGAGTCAGGAACTCCCGCCATCCACACGACCACCCGGGGCGCGGACAACCCCGAGGAAGGGCCTGCGCACGCCATGCTTCTGCTGCTGTCGCACTCCGACACCGACCTGCTCAGTGCCCGCGCGGCGAACGCCGGGACCGCAGGCGGCCCGGTGGAGTACCGCTTCGCCAACCCCGCCCGCCTTCCCCTCGCCGACCTGCCCGGCCTCCTCGACGACGCCGAACTCGTCGTCGTCCGCCTCCTCGGCGGGCTCCGCTCCTGGCAGGAGGGGCTCGACGCGATCCGCGCCACCGGAAAGCCGCTCGTCGTCCTCAGCGGCGAACAGGCCCCCGACGCCCAGCTGATGGAGACGTCCACCGTCCCCGTCGGCGTCGCCACCGAGGCCCACGCCTACCTGGCGCACGGCGGCCCCGCCAACCTGGAGCAGCTGGCCCGCTTCCTCTCCGACACGGTCCTGCTCACCGGCCACGGCTTCGAGGCCCCGGCCGCCGCCCCCACCTGGGGCCCGCTGGACCGCACCCCGCGCCGCACCGACGGCCCGACCGTCGCCGTGCTCTACTACCGCGCCCACCACATGAGCGGCAACACCGCCTTCGTCGGCGCCCTCTGCGACGCGATCGAGGACGCCGGCGCCCGCGCGCTGCCGCTGTACGTCGCGTCCCTGCGCGCCCCCGAGGCCGAACTCGTCGACACCCTGCGCACCGCCGACGCCATCGTCACCACCGTCCTCGCCGCCGGCGGCACCAAGCCCGCCGAGGCCCAGGCCGGCGGCGACGAGGAGGCGTGGGACGCGGGCGCGCTCGCCGCGCTCGACGTGCCGATCCTCCAGGCGCTGTGCCTCACCGGCTCGCGGTCCGCGTGGGAGGAGAACGACGAGGGCCTCTCCCCGCTGGACGCCGCCAGCCAGGTCGCCGTGCCCGAGTTCGACGGCCGGCTCATCACCGTCCCGTTCTCCTTCAAGGAGATCGACGAGGACGGCCTGCCCGCCTACGTCGCCGACGCCGAGCGCGCGGCCCGCGTCGCCGGGATCGCGATCCGGCACGCCCGGCTCCGCCACATCCCGAACGCGGAGAAGAAGCTGGCGCTCGTCCTCTCCGCGTACCCCACCAAGCACTCCCGCATCGGCAACGCGGTCGGCCTCGACACCCCCGCCTCCGCCGTCGCCCTGCTCCGCCGGCTGCGCGAGGAGGGCTACGACTTCGGACCGGAGGAGGACCTCCCCGGCGTGGTCTCCGGCGACGGCGACGAGCTGATCTACGCCCTGATCGAGGCCGGCGGCCACGACCAGGACTGGCTCACCGAGGAGCAGCTCGCGCGCAACCCGGTCCGCATCCCCGCCGCCGACTACAAGCGCTGGTACGCGACCCTGCCCGAGGAGCTGCGCACCCACGTCGAGGAGCACTGGGGCCCGGCGCCCGGCGAGATGTTCCTCGACCGCTCCCGCAACCCCGAGGGCGACATCGTCCTCGCCGCGCTGCGCCGCGGGAACCTGCTGGTCCTCATCCAGCCGCCGCGCGGCTTCGGCGAGAACCCGATCGCGATCTACCACGACCCCGATCTCCCGCCGTCCCACCACTACCTGGCCGCCTACCGCTGGATCGCCGCCCGCGCCGAGGACGGCGGCTTCGGCGCCGACGCCATGGTCCACCTCGGCAAGCACGGCAACCTGGAGTGGCTGCCCGGCAAGAACGCCGGACTGTCCGCCGCCTGCGGCCCCGACGCCGCCCTCGGCGACCTGCCGCTCGTCTACCCCTTCCTCGTCAACGACCCGGGCGAGGGCACCCAGGCCAAGCGCCGCGTCCACGCCACGCTCGTGGACCACCTGGTGCCGCCGATGGCCCGCGCCGACTCGTACGGCGACATCGCGCGCCTGGAGCAGCTGCTCGACGAGTACGCGCAGATCTCCTCCATGGACCCGGCGAAGCTGCCCGCGATCCGCGCCCAGATCTGGACGCTGATCCAGGCCGCCAAGCTCGACCACGACCTCGGCCTCCAGGAGCGCCCGGAGGACGACGGCTTCGACGACTTCCTGCTGCACGTCGACGGCTGGCTGTGCGAGGTCAAGGACGCCCAGATCCGCGACGGCCTGCACGTCCTCGGCGGCGCCCCGGCCGGCGAGGCCCGGGTCAACCTGGTCCTCTCCATCCTGCGCGCCCGCCAGATCTGGGGCGGCACGCAGGCGCTGCCCGGCCTGCGCGAGGCCCTGGGCCTCGACGAGTCGGCCGCCACCCGCACCACCGCCGACGAGGCGGAGGCCAAGGCCCGCGAGCTGGTCGAGGCGATGGAGGCCGCCGACTGGTCGACGGACGCCGTGGAGACGGTCGGCGCCGCGTACGGCCCGGAGGTCCGGTCCGTCCTGCGCTTCGCCTGCGAGCAGGTCGTGCCGCGCCTCGCCGCCACCACCGACGAGCTGACGCACGCCGTGCACGCCCTGAACGGCGGCTTCGTCCCGGCCGGGCCGTCCGGCTCCCCGCTGCGCGGCCTGGTCAACGTCCTGCCGACCGGCCGGAACTTCTACTCGGTCGACCCCAAGGCCGTGCCGTCCCGGCTCGCCTGGGAGACCGGCCAGGCGCTCGCCGACTCCCTCCTGGAGCGCTACCGCACCGACAACGGCGCGTGGCCGACCTCGGTGGGCCTCTCCCTGTGGGGCACCAGCGCGATGCGGACCGCGGGCGACGACGTCGCCGAGGCCCTCGCCCTGCTCGGCGTCCGTCCCCTGTGGGACGAGGCGTCCCGCCGCGTCAACGGCCTGGAGCCGATCCCGCTCGCCGAGCTGGGCCGCCCGCGCGTCGACGTCACCCTGCGCATCTCCGGCTTCTTCCGTGACGCGTTCCCGCACGTCATCGGCCTTCTCGACGACGCCGTACGGCTCGTCGCCGGCCTGGAGGGCGAGTCGGCCGAGGACAACTATGTCCGGGCGCACGCGCAGGCCGACCTCGCCGAGCACGGCGACGAGCGGCGCGCCACGACCCGCATCTTCGGCTCCCGCCCCGGGACGTACGGCGCGGGCATCCTCCAGCTGATCGACTCGCGCGACTGGCGCACCGACGCCGACCTCGCCGAGGTGTACACGGTGTGGGGCGGGTACGCCTACGGCCGCGGGCTCGAAGGCCGCCCGGCCCGGGCCGAGATGGAGACGGCGTACAAGCGGATCGCGGTCGCCGCGAAGAACACGGACACCCGCGAGCACGACATCGCCGACTCCGACGACTACTTCCAGTACCACGGCGGCATGGTCGCGACCGTCCGCGCGCTCAAGGGCACGGCCCCCGAGGCGTACATCGGCGACTCGACCCGCCCCGAGACCGTCCGCACCCGCACCCTCGTCGAGGAGACCTCCCGGGTCTTCCGTGCCCGCGTGGTCAACCCGCGCTGGATCGAGGCCATGCGCCGCCACGGCTACAAGGGCGCCTTCGAGCTGGCGGCCACCGTCGACTACCTCTTCGGGTACGACGCCACGACGGGCGTGGTCGCCGACTGGATGTACGACAAGCTCACGCAGGAGTACGTCCTCGACCCGGCGAACCAGGCGTTCCTGAAGGAGGCCAACCCCTGGGCCCTGCACGGCATCGCCGAGCGGCTCCTGGAGGCCGAGTCCCGCGGCATGTGGGAGAAGCCCGACCCGGAGACCCTGGCCGCCCTGCGCCAGGTGTACCTGGAGACCGAGGGCGACCTGGAGGGCTCGGACGAGGACGAGGACTAGGACGGGCCGGGGCCCGGATCGGGCCCGGACCCGGGGCCGATCCGGACCCGGGGCCGATCCGGGCCCGAGGGACCTCAGGTCCTCACGAGGCCCGGGGCCGGGGCCAGTTCGAGGCGGCGGCCCCGGAAGCCCCGCCTCAGCCGCCGGTCGTGACTGACCACGACCAGCGTGCCCCGGTACTCCGCGAGCGCGGCCTCGATCTCCTCCACCAGAGCCGGTGCGAGGTGGTTGGTCGGCTCGTCGAGGAGGAGCAGGTCGGCCGGTGACGTCACCAGACGGGCCAGCTCCAGCTTCCGCCGCTGTCCGGTCGACAGGCACCGGACGGGGGTCGTCAGGTCCCGGGCGGAGAAGAGCCCGAGGGCGAGCAGTTCGTCCGCGCGGTCTTCTCCGAAGGCCACGCTCACCGTACGGGGGTCGGTGGGCGGGGCCGTCTCCTGGCGGAGCGTCCCGACGCGGGCCGGTGTCCGCACCGTGCCCGCGTCCGGGACGAGTTCGCCCGCCAGGACCTTCAGGAGGGTGGTCTTCCCGGCGCCGTTCGGGCCCGTGACCAGCAGCCGTTCGCCCGCGTCGAGGCGGAGGGCGTCCAGCCGGAGCCGCCCGTCCACCCGCACGCCGGCCAGGTCGACGGGGCCGCCCTCGCCCACCAGCTCCGCCCGGAACCGGAGCGGCTCGGGAGGCGCGGGCACGGGATGGGCGGTGAGCCGGGCCAGCCGTTCGCGGGCCGCCCGGATGCGGCTCATCGTCCCGTGCGCCCGTGACCGGGCGCGGAAGGCGCCCGCCCCGCTGAACGCCGCCGGGGCCTTGCGGGGGATCGCGGAGAAGCGGTCGACGTGGGCGTCCGCGAGGGCCGTGTACCGGGCGAGCTCGGTCCGCCACTCCTCGTGCGCCCGCTGCCGGCGGGCCCGTTCGGCGGCGCGTCCGGCCAGGTGACCGGCGTAGCCGTCGCCGTACCGGCGCACGGTGCGGCGGTCCTCGTCGACCTCCAGGACGGCGGTGGCCACCCGGTCGAGGAAGACCCGGTCGTGGGAGACGGCGACGACCGTGCCGCGGTGGGCGCGCAGCCGGTCCTCCAGCCAGTCCACGGCCTCGTCGTCGAGGTCGTTCGTCGGCTCGTCGAGCAGCAGGAGCTCGGGCTCGGCGGCGAGCACGGCGGCGAGCGCGAGCCGCGACCGCTGTCCGCCGGAGAGGGTCGCCAGGGGCCGGTCCCGGTCGAGCGGGCCGGGCTCCCCGAGCCGCCGCAGCGTCGTCTCCACCCGCCGGTCGGCGTCGGCGCCGCCGCGCGCCTCGTAGGCGGCGAGCAGCTCCGCGTATCCCGCGAGGTCCCCGGTGACGGCGAGCCGCGCCTCGGCGGCCCCGATCGCCCGCTCCAGTTCCCGGACGTCCGCGAGGGCCCGGTCGACGGCGTCGCCGACGGTGGCCGTCGCGGGGAGGTCCGTGGTCTGGGCGAGGTGGCCGGTCCCGCCGGGGGACTCGACCGTCACGGTGCCGTTGTCGGGGGTCTCCACGCCGGCGAGGAGCCGCAGCACGGTCGACTTCCCCGAGCCGTTGTCCCCGACGATCCCGAGCCGTTCGCCGGGGCGGACGGTGAACGAGGCCCGGTCGAGCACGGTCCGGTTCCGCCCGGACCGGTCGTCGTAGCGCTTGCCGACCTCGCTGAATCGGACATGGAACAAGGGGCCGCCTCCTGCCGTCGGGGAGTGGCGAGACGGTCCGTCTCGCGTTCTCGACCGTACGGCACGAAGGAAGCGTTGACAAGACGATACGTCTCGTATCGTTGGCTGCCCGTCAGGCGGAGATCAGGCGCAGGGTCAGGGCGGCCGCCGAGATCAGGGTGAGCACCGCCGCCGGAGCCAGTTCGAAGTCCTTCACGCGCAGGTGGGCGATGACGGCGCCGGCGAAGTAGAGCACCAGGCCCGCGGCCGCGGCCGCGCCGAGCGCCGGGACGACGAGCCCCGCGAGCAGGCCGAGCGCGCCCGCCGCCTTCGCGGTGGCCAGCAGTGGAAGGCGGCTCTCCGGCACGCCCACCTTGGTCATACCGCCGATGACCTGCGGATTCCTGGTGAACGTCATGAAAGCGGAGCCGGCGGCGGCCAGGGCGAGCAGGGTCGCGACGACGGCATAGGCGATGAACATGGAGGAGCTCCAACGGTATGGGGACGAAAACCGTTGAAGGCTAACAACGATTTATGGCGCTCCACAATCGTCCAGTTGTTACGGTGGACGACATGGCAGCTCATCCGACCGACCGCCTCGGCTTCCTCCTCTCGTTCCGCGGGGAGCTCACCGGTGCGCGCATCCGTGCCGCCCTGGGCGTCGCCGGGCTGCACCCGCGGAACGCGATGACGCTGATGCAGCTCGCCCCCGGCGCCACGAGCCAGCGTGAGCTCGCGGTCGCGATGGAGCTCGATCCGAGTCAACTCGTCGCGATCCTCAATGAGTTGGAAGCCTCGGGCCTCGCCGAACGGCGCCGCGACCCGGCCGACCGGCGCCGCCACATCGTCGAGATCACCTCGGCCGGCACGGCCGCCCTCGACCGGATCGACCAGGCCGTGAGCGAGGCCGAACGCGAACTCTTCGCCGACCTCACCGAAGCCGAACAGACCCTCCTGCGCGGCCTGTTGGACCGCGTCGTCGTCGACCCCGCCGACCACGACTGCGGCGCGGAGTAGCGGTCCTCCCTCGGCTCACGACGCCGGCCGCACCACGCCCACGACCTCCGCGGCGCCACCCAGCCGCACCAGCGGCCCCGCCGGTCCGCGCCGTGCGCTCGCCCTGACCGTCGAAGGACTGCCGAGGTGATCACCCATGTCGACGGCGATGTCCACGGCGCCGGGGTCCGGGCGGGCAGCGTCCCCCGGTCGCGCGCCGTCGTCCAGGAGGGCCGCGGCGAGAGAGCCCGCGCTGTTGGCGTTCGCGATGTCCTCCGCGACCCCGATCGAGGGTGCGAACACCCGCGCGAACACCCGCACGGGCAGGCGCCCTTCGACAATCGGGACGGAATGGACGCAGCAGCCGAGCAGCCCGAGCCGGTCGCACGCCGCCCGGAGCCGTGTGGCGTCCGGTGCGAGGGCGGCCGCCGCACCGCGGGACCGCACCGGCACCAGTAGTCGCGGCCGTCCCGCCGTCGCGACGCGGACCCCGGCGGCGAGTGCCCCGGGCGGCAGGCCGAGCGCGGGCAGCACCAGGGCGCGCTCGGCCGCGGTGGCGGTGCGCAGACCGACCGGACCCGCGTCGAAGGACGCCCTGACCAGCCCGCCCTCCCGTACCGACCGGCCCGCGAAGACCCGTCCCGCGGTCCGGAGGGCGACGTCGTGGGCGCCGTCCCCGGCCGCCTCGGCCAGGTACGCCAGCGCGGCCAGCGTCCCGTGGCCGCACGCCGGCAGCTCACCGGCGGCGGTGAAGAAGCGGAGGGACACCTCGGGGCGTTCACCCCGCCGGTCGCGCACCGAGACGAAGACGGCGTGCGACGTCCCCGCCAGGGCGGGCACCCGCCGTCGCTCCGCGTCGCCCCACCACGCCCCGCCGGGCGGGGGTTCGGCGAGCACGGCGGTGGGGCTGCCGCCGGCCGTGGTCCCGCCGTTCCCGCGTCTCTCCCCGTACCCGTACGCCTGCCCGTTCCCGTACGCCTGCCCGTTCCCGTACGCCTCTTCGTCCCGGTCGCGCACGCACGCGCGCACGATGGTCACGGGTGGTCCGACCTCCCTCCCGCCGCTCACCTCGGCCCCGTCGGCCCCGTGCGCCGGTGCGGTGCTCACCCCGCGGCCGGGAACGGGTCGGCCCAGGGCTCCGCGTCCAGCAGGAGCCCGTTCGCCAGGTAGGCGACGGTCCGGTACCAGCCGGCGAGGACGAGGAGCTCCAGGAGTCGGGGCGCGTCGTAGTGCGCGCGCAGGGCGTCCCAGGCCGCGGGGGAGAGGCGGTCGGTGTCGTGCAGTTCGTCGACGGCGCGCAGCAGGGCCGCGTGGCGGGGCTCCCAGACGGCGGCGGCGGTCGGGTCGGCGGCGGCGGTCGCCCGGAGGCGTACGGGGTCCAGGCCGACGGCCCCGGCGAAGGCCGCGGCGTGCACGCCCCATTCGTACGCGCACCCCGCGCGGGCGGTCACCCGGGCGACGACGATCTCGCGGTCCAGGGCGGGGAGGAGTCCGTGGCCCAGCAGTCCGGCGCCGACGGCGAACATCCGGGAGGCCAGGTCGGGGTGATGGTGCAGCACCCGGAACAGGGCCAGGGGCTCGTGCGGCACCCCCGGCGGCATCCAGCGGCGGAGCGACCGGTCCACGGGTGCGGGGTACGGCGGTTCGAGCGGGTCGATGCGCGGCATGCGCCCTCCTCTGCTGCGTCCTTCACGGCGCGGTGGCACGCAGCACTATGCTGCTTCGAAAATCGAAGCGCAAGGAGGCGGACATGGCGGCGGGCGGCACCACGGGCGAGGGACGGCCCGACCGCGCGGCGGCCCGCGCGCCGAAGCCGGGCGGGCCGGTGCGGGGGTCCGATTCGGGGCGCCCGATCATGGCCGCGCTCGATCTGCTCGGACGGCGCTGGACGCTGCGCGTCCTGTGGGAGCTGAGCCAGGAGCCCGCGGGCTTCCGGGAGTTGCAGCGCCGCTGCGCGCGCATGTCCTCCAGCGTGCTCAGCACCCGCCTCGGCGAGCTGACCGACTCCCGGCTCGTCGCCCCGGACGGCGACGGCTACCGGCTCACCCCGCTCGGCGAGGACCTGGTCGGGGCCCTCGGTCCGCTGGACGCCTGGAGCCGGCGATGGGCGGCGGAGGCGGGCGCGGGGTCGGGGGAGGCGGGCGCCGGGTCGGGGGAAGCCGGGGGCATCTGAGCCTCCCGGCCCCGGCGTACCTCTCGACAACCCCCCTAATTGTTCTAGTAGAGTGCAAACAAGGGAGGTTTTCATGAACCATTCCACGCCTCGACTCCGCGCGCTCGCCGCGCTCCCCTTCGTCCTCGCCCTCGCCGCCCACCTGCTGCTCTTCACCCGCTGGCGGGACGCGCTGCCCGCCGAACTCGCCACCCACTACTCTCTCGGCGACGGCGGCCAGGCCGACGGATGGACGAGTCGTGCGGGCTATCTCGTCATCAGCACGGCGCTGATCGCCGGACTCGCCGCCGTATGGTGCGCGTTCGTCCGGCGACGGTCGCTCTGGGGTGCCTGGGCCACCGCCGGCTTCATCGGCGGGCTGTTCGTCCAGCTCCTCCGCACCAACCTGGTCGACGCGTTCGAGACCCAGGTCTCCGCGCCCGCCGTCGACCTCGCCGTGGCCGGGACGGCCGCCGTCGCCGCCGGCCTCGCCGGCCTGGCCCTGACCTCGGTCGTCCCCGAGGACGAGCCGGTCGGCCGGGCCGGGCCGCCCGACGGCCCGCGACTCGCGCTCGGCGCGGGCGAGGTCGCCGGCTGGTCGCGCTCCACCGGCTCCCGGCCGCTGACCGTCCTCGCGTTCCTCGCCCTCGCCGCCACCCCGGTCGTCCTGCTCGTCGTCGCCTGGCCGGACGCCCTCCTCGGCCTGCTCGGCCTGGTCGTCGGCGTGCCGGGACTCGCCCTCGCCCGGGTCCGGGTCACCGTCGACCGGCACGGCCTCACCGTCCGATCAGGGGTCCTGCCCCGGCCCCGCGTCCGGATCGCGCTCGACGAGATCGCCGGCGCGGACGTCCGGGACGTCGACGCCCTGGGAGACTTCGGCGGCTGGGGCTACCGGGTCCGGGCCCACCGCACGGGCGTGGTGCTGCGCTCCGGCGAGGCCCTCGTCGTACGGCGCGACAGCGGACGGGAGTTCGCGGTCACCGTCCCGGACGCGGCCACCGCCGCCGCACTCCTCAACACGCTCGCCGAACGGCATGGGAAGGTCTGACCGTGCTCTTCCGTGTCGACCCGGCCTCCCCCGTACCCCTCGGCGACCAGATCGCCGCCTGCGTCCGCGGCGCGCTCGCCGACGGCTCCGCCGTCCCCGGCGAGCGGCTCCCGGCCGCCCGCGAACTCGCCGACTCCCTCGGCGTCAACGTCCACACCGTCCTCCGCGGCTACCAACGGCTGCGCGAGGAGGGCCTCATCGAACTCCGCCGCGGCCGGGGCGCCCTCATCGTCCCCGGCGCCACCGCCCCCGACCGCGCCCGCCTCGTCTCCCGGCTCCGGGAGGCGGCGGCCGACGCCCGTGAACTGGGCCTGAGCGAGGACGAGTTCCTGGACCTGGCCCGCACCAGCCTCGGCTAGGCCGTCAGGACAGCTCCCGCACCGGCGCCCCCGCGAGGAAGGCCGCGATGTCCTCGACCGCCTCGCCGAAGTAGCGGGCGTAGTTGCCCTCCGTCACATAGCCGAGATGGGGCAGGGCCAGGACGTTCGGGAGGGTGCGCAGCGGGTCGCCGGCCGGCAGCGGCTCGGTCTCGTACACGTCGAGTCCGGCGCCCGCGATCCAGCCCTCGCGCAGCGCCCGGACCAGCGTCCCGCCGTCCACGAGACCCGCCCGCGAGGTGTTCACGAGGTACGCGGACGGACGCATCGACCGCAGCTCGGCCTCCCCGATCAGGCCACGGGTGCGGTCGGACAGGACCAGGTGGAGCGAGACGAAGTCGGCCGCCGCGAGCAGCTCGTGCCGGTCCTTCGCGAACCTCGCTCCGTGCTCGGCGGCCCGCTCCTCCGTCAGGTGCGGGCTCCACGCGACGACGTCCATGCCGAAGGCGCGGCCGATCGCGGCCACCCGCGAGCCGATCTTGCCGAGGCCGACCAGGCCCAGGGTGCGGCCGGCCAGGTCGGTGCCGACGGTGGACTGCCAGGGGCCGCCCTCGCGCAGGGCCTGCGCCTCGGCGCGCACATGGCGGGCCAGGCCGAGCAGGAGCGCCCAGGTCAGCTCGGTGGGCGGCGTCGAGCTGCTGGCGGTGCCGCAGACGGCGATCCCCCGCGCGCGGGCGGCGGCGACGTCCACGGAGGCGTTGCGCAGCCCGGACGTGACGAGGAGCCGCAGCCGCGGGAGCCGGTCCAGCAGACCGGCGTCGAAGGGCGTCCGCTCCCGCATGATCACGAGGATCTCGCAGTCCTCGACGGCGGCGACGAGCGCGTCCCGGTCGTCGAGGTGCTCCCGCAGGACCCGGACGTCGACGCGGTCGGCGAGCGGGCTCCAGTCGGCGGAGGAGAGGGCGACGCCCTGGTAGTCGTCGAGTACGGCACAGCGCAGCTTCATGACCGCATGATCGCGTACACCCCTCTGCCCCGCCCAGGGCGACAGACGCCGCCATGGCTCGCAGAATTGCCCTGCATTGTCACGAAAAGAGGAGTGGGTGCCATGGCTGCGGGTGACAGCGCCGACGAACTTGCCGTACTCCGGGCCAGGGTGGCCGCGCTGGAGGCCGACAAGGCGGCCGCCCGGCCGCCCCACCACCGCGTCCGCTCCTTCTTCTCCGCCCTGCTCATCGTCGTCGGCTGCGTGCTCGTCCCGCTGGGCATCGTCGCCTCCTGGACGGCGGACATCGTCGGCGACACCGACCGCTACGTGCAGACGGTCGAACCCCTCGCCTCCGACCCCGACGTCCAGGCCGCCGTCGCCAACCGGGTGACGAACGCCCTCATGGAGCACATCGACCTGCCCGCCCTCCTGGAGGGCGTCGCGCCCGCGGACCGGCCCCTGGCCGAGAAGGCCCTCGGCAAGCTGGGCGGCTCCCTGGAGAGCGCGGTCAGCAGCTTCGTCCACGACCGGGCGCAGGACATCGTGGCCTCGCCGGCGTTCGAGACCATCTGGAGCGACGCCAACCGGGCCATCCACACCTCCGTCGACCGGGCCCTGACCGGCAGCGACGAGGGTGCGGTGAAGATCGAGACGGACACGGTCACCATCGACCTGGCGCCGGTCATCGAGCGCGTGAAGCAGCGGCTCGTCGATTCCGGCATGGAGGTCGCGGCCAAGATCCCCGAGATCCACACCGACTTCACGGTGGTCAAGTCGGACGACATCGGCAAGGTGAAGACGGCGTTCGCGCTGCTCCAGGCGATGGGCGTGTGGCTGCCCGTGATCGCCGTCCTGCTGGTCGTCGGCGGTGTGCTCCTCGCGGTGAAGCGCCGCCGCACGCTGGTCGCCGCCGCCCTCGGCGTCGCCTTCGCGGCGATCGTCCTCGGCGTCGCCCTGACGGTCTTCCGCACGGTCTACCTGAACGCCCTGCCGTCCACGGTCTCCCCGGCCGCGGCGGGCTCCGTCTACGACACGCTCGTCCGCTTCCTGCGCACCTCGGTCCGGGTGTTCGCGACCCTGGGCATCCTCATCGCCCTCGCCGCCTGGCTCTCCGGCCCGAGCCGCCCCGCCGTCCTCGTCCGGGGGCTCTGGCACTCCGGCATCACCGCGACCCGGGCCACCGCCGACCACGCGGGCATGCGCCTCGGCCCGGTGGGCCCGTTCGTCCGCCGCCACCGCACCTGGATCACCTGGATCCTCGTCGCCGGGGCGGCCGCCGCCCTCGTCTTCTGGTCCTACCCCACCGGCGCCGTCGTCGTGGGCATCGCCCTCACCCTGCTCTTCGTCCTGGCGGTGGTGGCCTTCCTGGCGGAGGAGCCCGCCGACCGGGCCCCCGCGGGCCCGCCCCCGGCGGGGCGCTCCCCCAAGGGCCCGCCCCCGCCCCCCGACGGCCCGCCCCCGCCCGCCGGAGGCCCGCCCCCGCCCGCCGGAGGCGGCGCCCCCACCCCGCAGGTCTAGCGACGCGCAAGGGGCGGCCGGCCCACCAGAGCCGGCCGCCCCTCCCGCGTCATGGCGCTCATGGCCCTCATGGCGCTCACGGCCTCCTAGTCGGGCGGGAACTCCTTCTCCCCGTGGGCCGGGACGAGCGCCGCGCCCGCGAGGAGCCCGACCGCGATGGTCGTGACGATCGTGACGAAGTCCATCAGGTCGCGGAAGCCGTGCAGGACGTGCCCGCCCTCCAGGGAGGTGAGCGCCCGCAGGCCGAGGGAGCCGACGGTGAGGGTGAAGAAGCCGCCCAGGAAGAGGACGAGCCGGGGCGGGCGCCCGGCCGGCCGGGCGAGCAGGTCCGCGGCGACCGCGAGGGCCATGGCGGCGACGAAGGTGCCGGCGACCTCGCCGACCAGCGCCGTGCCCGCGGCCTGGACGCCGAGCGAGAGGTAGACGAGCCCCGCCACCCAGCCGGCGATCCGCCACGGCACCTCGAAGGCCGCCATCAGCCCCACCGTGAACACCGCCCAGCTGCCGACGATCACCCACCGGGACAGGTCGGTGTCCTGCGCGGTGTCGAACAGCGCGTCCGTCGGGGTGCCGGTGACGGCCACGCCGACCAGGACGCCCACGTACAGCTGGAGGAGCAGGACGACGGCGTAGACGAGCCGGACGGCGCCCGTCGACAGGAACCCGCCGACGAGTTCGGCGGTGGCCGCGCTGAGGAGGTCGCCGGGCACGAAGAAGAACAGCGCCGGCAGCATGATCAGGACCGGACCGCCGTGGCCGTCGCCCGGCCGGAGCAGCCCCAGGGTCACCAGGGAGACCAGCACGGCGGCGAGCAGCGGCAGCACCCGGGACAGCCGCGGCCGCCGCTCCGCCAGCACGGTCAGCACCGCCACCGGCGTCGCCAGGAGAGCGGTGGTGCCGACCTCGTACCAGGTCGGCTGGACGGCGGGCGCGAAGCCGACGGAGAACAGCACGATCCCGGCGGCGCGCGCCCAGCGCGGCACCGACGAGGGCAGGTCCTCCACGCGGCGCAGGCCGGCCGCCGCCTCGGACAGCGGCGGCCCGGTCTCCCGTACGCGCTCGACGAACTCCTTGAGGGCCACCACCCGGTCGAGCCGGGCGAGGTCGGGGAAGGCGCGGACGGTCGAGGTGAGGGTGCGGCCCCCGGCGGTGACGGAGAGCACGGCGCCGTCCGCGACGAGCACGGTCTCCGCCCGGCCGCCGTACGTCCGGGCCAGTCCCCGGACGACCCGGTCGACGCCCTCGGCGCCCTCCCCGCTGGACTCCAGCATGAACCGGGTGAGTTCGCGGAGGAAGGCGTGGAGGGCGTCGGGATCGGCTTCGGTGGGGGGAGCGGTCACGCCCTCCTCACCGGCGCACGGTGCTGTCGGTGTCCAGCTCCTCCACCGCCTCGTCGAACTCGTCGACCTGGTCGGGGCAGTAGACCTGGAGGACGATCCGCTCGGCCTCGACGGCCTTGGTGTCGGAGATGACGGGCCGCATGCCGGGGCCGGTCGCCCCGTTCGCCTGCTGGATCTTCCACAGCGCCGTCTTGAGCGCGTTGCCCGGCTGCTCGCAGACCTGACCGCCGTCGGTGCCGAGGAGCCGCTCGATCGTGTCGGTGTCGGGGGAGGGGTAGCCGGCCTTCACCAGCTCCTCCTGGAGCTGATTCGCCTTGGAGAGCGTCTGGTTGCTGGTCTTCACGCTCTCGTAGCGGATGAGTCCGGTGACGACGAGGCCGACGAGGATGACGATCGTGCCCCAGTAGATGACCTTGTGCTCCGAGGCGAAGCGGGTGGGACTCATGTCCGGTCTCCCTCGCTCGACAGGCTGGCGCCGGCGGCGCGCCAGTTCGGCTTGCGGAACTTCAGGAAGAGCCACGGGATCAGCAGGCCCAGGACACCCAGACCGCAGGCGATGAAGAGGACGTACCCGAGGACGCTGCCGCCGCCGAACTGGGAGGGCGGCACGAAGCCGATCGCCAGCGCCGCGAGCGAGGCGAGCAGGCCCGTCGTGCACACCAGCCCCAGGGCGGGGACCCGGTAGCCGCGGGGATGGTCGGGATGGGTCTTCCGCAGCCGCATCGCGGCCGCGAACATCAGCAGGTACACGATCAGGTACACCTGGGTGGTGATCGTGGAGAAGATCCAGTAGACGCTCGACACGTTCGGGATGAGCGCGTACATCAGGGCGATGACCGAGGTCACCACGCCCTGGGTGACCAGGATGTTCTGCTGGACGCCGAACCGGTTCAGCTTCTGCAGGAACGGCGGCAGGTAGCCCTCGGCGCGCGAGATCTCCAGGAGGCCCTTGGACGGGCCGGCGAGCCAGGTCAGCATGCCGGCCAGGGACGCGGAGATCAGCATCACGGCGGCGATCGGGGTCATCCACTGGACGTCGAAGTAGGCGAAGAAGGCGTCGAACGCCTGCATGACGCCGGCGGTGAGGCTGAGCTGGTCGGCCGGCACGACCCAGCTGATGGCCAGGGCGGGCAGGATGAAGATCAGCAGGACGAGACCCATCGCCAGGAACATCGACTTCGGGTACTCCTTCGCCGGGTCCTTCAGCGAGGAGACGTGCACGGCGTTCATCTCCATGCCGGAGTACGACAGGAAGTTGTTGACGATCAGCACCAGGCTCGCCAGGCCCGTCCACTGCGGCAGCAGGTGGCTGCTGTTCATCGGCGCGGCCGACGCGTTGCCCTGGCCGAGGAAGACCATGCCGAGGACGACGAGGATCGTGCCCGGCACGAGCGTCCCGATGATCAGACCCCAACTGGACAGGCCCGCCAGCGCCTTGGTGCCGCGCGAGGAAACCCAGACGCCCGTCCAGTACAGCACCATGATCACGATCGCCGTGTACACGCCGTTGGAGGCGAGCGAGGGATCGATGACGTACGCGATGGTCGAAGCCACGAAGGCCAGCAGGCTCGGGTAGTAGAAGATCGTCATCGCGAACTGGCACCAGACCGCGAGGAACCCCAGCGGTTTCGACAGCCCCTCGGCGACCCAGCGGTACACGCCGCCGTTCCAGCCGGAGGCGAGCTCGGCCGAGACCAGCGCGGTCGGCAGCAGGAACACGATCGCCGGGACGAGGTAGAGGAAGACGCACGCCAGGCCGTAGACGGCCATCGTGGGAGCGGCCCGCAGGCTCGCCACCGACGCCGTCGTCATCAGGGCCAGCGTCACCCACGTCATCGTGTTGGGAGCGGACGCTTGCGCCGCCGCCCGCGGTCTGGGCACGTCGGCCGGAGTATCGATGCTGCTCATGGGCCCTCCCTGGGGTCGCGCGATTCCCCCACGCTCGGCGGGCCCACCCCACCGGGCAACCGGAGAAGGCCGTAAGGGTGAGGGCCGGGCGACCCTCGCGGGCGCATGGGTGAGGGCCTGGCGATCCGCGGCGGCGTAGGTGAGGGCCGGGCGATCCCGGTGACGTACGGGTGAGGGCCTGGCGATCCGCGGCGGCCCACGGGGGACGACCGGGCGACCACCGGGCGCGGACGCTTCACGCGCCGACCGGCGGGGACCCGTCAGGGGGTGCGCGTGAAGGAGCGCCGGTACGCGCGCGGGGGCACGCCCCGGCGGCGCACGAACTGGGCGCGGAGCACGGCCGCGCTGCCGAACCCCACCGCGCGGGCTATCTCCTCGACCGGGAGGTCGGTGGTCTCCAGGAGCTCCTCGGCACGGCTGAGGCGCAGCCCGAGCAGCCAGGCGTGCGGGGTGGTGCCGGTCGAGGCGGCGAACCGGCGGGCGAAGGACCGCCGGCTCATCAGCGCCCTGCGGGCCAGCTCCGCGACGGGCAGCGGCTCGTCGAGGTGCTCCCTGGCCCAGGCGAGGACCTCGGTGAGCCGCTCGTCCCGGCTGTCCTCCGGCACCGGGGTCGCCAGGTACTGGGCCTGGCCGCCGTCGCGGTGCGAGGGGAGCACCAGGTCCCGGGCGATGGCGTTGGCGGTGGTCGCCCCGTACTCCCGCCGCAGCAGGTGCAGGCACAGGTCGAACCCCGCGGCGGCGCCCGCGCCCGTGACGATCGGGCCCTGGTCGACGTAGAGCGCGTCCGGCTCGACGACGACGTCCGGGTGCCGCTCGGCCAGCAGCCCGGCGAACCGCCAGTGCGTGGTCGCCCGCCGCCCGTCGAGCAGCCCGGCCGCGGCCAGCGCGAAGGCGCCGACGCAGTGCGCCGCGACCAGCGCCCCGCGCGCGTGCGCGGCGGTCAGCGCCTCCCGCACGGCGGGCCCCGGAGGCGTCCGGAAGCCGGCCCAGGGCAGGGCGATCACCAGGTCGGCCGCGGCCAGCCGGTCGAGACCGTGCTCGACCACCAGCGGCAGCCCCACGTCCGTACGGACCGTGCCCGGCCGGTCCGTGCACAGCGCGAAGTCGAAGCGGGGCAGGCCCTGGCCGCGCCAGTCGAACACCTCCGAGACGATGCCCGCGCCGAGCATGCCGACACCGGTCGGGGCGTACGCGGCGACGGTCGTGAAGGGCGGCATGCGGGGAGTCTGGCACGGCGGCGCGACGGGCCGTCGGCCACGGGTGGCACGATTCCCGCGATCAGTGGCAGCACGGCCACTCGTGAAGAGGCCCGCGGGACAGAAGACTCGGGGGCATGACGACGACGAAGAACAGCACCGACGCCCCCCGCGGACGCACCGCCACCCACACCGTCCTGACCACCGGCTACACCCTCTCCACCGGCCCCGGGGTCGCCGCCACCGTGTCGTACGTCCACGACGGCGACCGGCACGTGATCGTCGACCCCGGCATGGTGGCCGGCCGCGACCGCATCCTCGGCCCGCTCGCCGAACTCGGCCTCGGACCCGAGGACATCACCGACGTGGTGCTCAGCCACCACCACCCCGACAACACCATGAACGTCGGCCTCTTCGGCCACGCCCGCGTCCACGACCACAAGGCGATCTACGAGAACGACCAGTGGACCGACCGCGACGCCGAGGGCCACGAGCTGACCCCCTCGCTGCGCCTCATCCGCACCCCCGGCCACAGCCCCGAGGACATCACGCTCCTCGCCGGCACCGAGTCCGGCGTGGTCGCCTTCGTCGGCGACCTCTGGTGGCGGCCCAACGGCCCCGTGGAGGACCCGGTCGCCCCGGACCACGCCGTCCAGCGCACCTCGCGCCTGCGCGTCCTCGCCACCGCCGACGTCATCGTCCCCGGCCACGGACCGGCCTTCCCGGCCGACGACAACGCCCCGCTCTGAACGTCCCGCCCCCTCCGGCCCGGGCGCCGGACGCCGCCGTCCGACCCGGCCCGATCGACAGGACACCCCCTAGAATCGGCTTCCATGTCGAAGCCTGACGAGCTGCTCGTTGACATCGCCGCCACGGTGGAGTCCGGGCGCAGCAATCAGATGTCCCTCACCGTGGTCACGGGGGGTGCGGTCCTCACCGGCCGGCTCGCCCCGGAAGCGCTCTGGAGAGAGCGCGTGTCGGAGGTCCTCACCGATTCCGCCCGGCTGGGCGAGTTCTCCGGGGTCTTCGGCCCCGTCGCCCGCAGGGACGAGCCGCCCACCCATCTCCACTTCCACCTCGCCCGCATCCTCCAGGGCACGGTCGGCATCCCGGAGACCGGCGGCATGTACCGCGTCGCGATCGCCGACGTCAGCGCCTGGACCGTCGGCGACGTGAGCTACATCGACCACTGACCCGTACCGGCGCGTCCGCGGACTACTGCCAGCCGGCGGAGTCCGTCACGGAGCCCGTGGCCGTGGCCGTCACGGGGGCCGTCACGGCCACGGTGTCCCCGGCCGTCACCGCGGTGTCCCGGTGGGACGCGGCGAACTGCGGCGCGGCGCAGCCGGCGACGACGGCGGCGACGGCGGTGCAGGTGAGCAGGGCGATGCGCCTCATGGGGAGCTCCAGACGGGAGTCGGGGAAGGCCGCCGGGATCGCGGCGACCGGATGGCTCCATCGTGGCGAGGCGGCGACCGAGGGGGCCAGCGTTCCGGCTGGCAGGGTGGTGACGGGGCCCGAGCCTGCCAAGGAGGCCGTTCCTGGCAGGCAGTGGCCACTGTCACCTAGCTGAACCGCCGGGCCGTCGACAGCGCGGCGGGCGGGGGGCAGGGTGGTGCGGGCGGGCCCCGGCGTCCCCGGCGGACGGCCCGATCCCCTTCGTCCCGCCCGGCGTGCCCGGGCGCCCCTGGAGTGTGACCGCGGTGCACCTGATCCACGCACTGTTCCGCGCCTTCCCCGAGCAGCCCTGCGGCCCGCCGCTGCCCCCGCCCCCGGAGCGCGCCGAGGCGTTCGCCGCCGCGGCCGTGGAGCACGTGACCGAGCACGACGGCTGGCGGTCCGGGACCGCGGCCGTGACCCTTTTCGTCCGGGCGGCCACCGTCGGCGAGGCCGAAGCCCGGGCGGGCGCCGTCTGCGGGGCGCTCGCGCGGTCCCCGTGGCGGGTGTCGGCCGTCTGGCCCGGCCTCGTCGACGCCTACTACGAGAAGCTGGTCGCGCCGGAGGACCCGTGAGTGAGTCGGCCCTCCCCGTGGCGCGGAATAGCCACAACGGAGCGTCCGTGTACGGAGTTTCGACGGCACGGCAGATCCCCCCCGGCCGCCGGTTCGAGCATGATCGACATCGGTGTCTGACGGGGAGGCCGTGGTGGAAGAGCTGGGACTCGGCCTGGACAGGCTCGCCGAGCACACCTATCGACTGATGCTCGGCGAGCCCGAGATCACCGTGGACCAGGTCGCGGTCCGGACCGGCGCCGACCCCGCCGAGATCCGGGCGGCGATGGACCGGCTCGCCGCGCTCTCGCTGCTCCGGGCCCCGGCCGACGGCGGCGACCCGACCCTGGTCGTCGACCCCGAGTACGGGCTGGAGGCGCTGCTCGCCGGCCAGCAGGCCGAACTCCTGGAGCACCAGCACCGGATCGAGCGCAACCGCGCGGCCGCGACGGCCCTCATCGCGAAGTTCGCCCATCTGCACGTGCCCCGCACCCATCCCGACGTGGAGCACCTCGGCGACCTGGAGGCGGTCCGCGCCCGGCTCGCCGAGGTCACCGCGAAGGTCGGCCACGAACTCCTCGCCTTCTGCCCCGGCGGCGCCCAGACCGAGGACAACCTGGAGGCGTCCAAGCCCCTGGACGCGGCCCTCCTCGAACGGGGGGTGCGGATCCGCACGCTGTACGTGGACAGCGTCCGCCACCACGCGCCGAGCGTGGCGTACGCGACGTGGCTGAACGCCCGGGGCGGGCAGACCCGGACGGTCGCCGCGCTGCCCCTGCGCATGATCATCGCGGACCGCGAGCTGGCACTGGTGCCGGTCAACCCGGAGTGCAGCGCCGAAGGCGCCGTGCTGATGCGCGGTCCGGGAACGGTCGCCGCCCTCTGCGCGCTCTTCGACCACCTCTGGATCACCGGCACCCCCCTCATCGAGGCGCTGCCCGGCGCGGGCACCGACCTCGGCCGGCAGGAGCGCGAGGTGCTCCGGCTGCTCGCCCAGGGCCTCACCGACGAGGCGGTCGCGGTGCGCCTCGGCGTCTCCCTGCGGACCACGCGCCGCGTCACGGCCAAGCTGATGGACCGGCTGGGCGCCCGGAGCCGCTTCCAGGCCGGCATGCGCGCGGTGGAGCTGGGCTGGCTCTGAGCGTCCCCCGTCCCGTACGGAAAAGGCCGCCGGGAATTCCCGGCGGCCTTTTCCGTCCATGGCCCGAACCGGCCACACTGCGGCGTGCTGGCAGCCCCGGGCCACTGTCACCTAGCTGAACCCGGAAAGCCTCGACACCCCTTCCCCGCCTTGGCAGAGTCCTCTCTCGAAGGGAATTCCCCTCCATTCCGCCGGCCCTCTCAGGAACGGATTCCGAAGTGGACAGGCTGCTCCAGGCCACGAAACTCATTTCCCAGTCGGACATGGACGAGATCGCCGAACCCTGGCACCGCGCCGCGTTCGCCGAGGTCGCCTCGCGCCTCTCCGACCCGGACTTCCCGTGCGTGTTCTCCCGGAACGCCTTCCGGAAGGGACTCCTCAGGCTCGTGTTCGTGGAGGACGCCGACGCCGACGGCCTCGACCGCCTGGCGGAGGCCCTCGCGGAGTACGTCGCCCTGTCCGCCGGGTGGGACGGCCGGCTGGACACCGCGTACCCGCTGATCGTGCTCTTCGCGCCGGACACTGTGCGCGGCGGCGCCGTGGCGGAGTACCAGGCGTTCGGCTGGCGGGTCCTCCAGGCACTGCACCACCGCGACCCCGCGCCCTGGCCGGAGGACGTCGGCCGGGACCCGGGCTCCGCCTCCTGGTCCATGTGCTTCGCCGGAATGCCGCTCTTCTGCAACATGAGCAGCCCCGCGCACGAGGTCCGGCGCAGCAGGAACCTCGGCACCCACTTCGCCCTCGTCGTCAATCCGCGCGAACGGTTCGACGTCTTCGCCGGCGACACGCCGAGCGGACGGAAGGTGCGCGCGAACATCCGCGACCGGATCCACCGCTACGACGGCGTCCCGCATTCCCCGCAACTGGGCTCCTACGGTGTCGGCGCACTCGAATGGTCGCAGTACGGGCTTTCCGAGGGGAATTCCGAAAGCGCGGGCACCTGCCCCTTCCGTTTCTCGAATTCCTGAATCACCTTCCCGAATCATTCGATTTCCCGAACCTCCCGCAAAGAACAGGAAGTCCCGACCGATGATCGACCTCATCGTCTCCCAGGGCCGGGTGGCCGACCGCGAACCCCGGCTGATCGAGGGAGCCGCCCGCATCGCACGGGCGCTGGAGCGGAAGTACGGTCTGACCGGCCGCCGCGTCGGCGAGCCCGCGCCGGCCGCCGACGACGACTGGAGCGTCAGCCTCCCGCAGGCCGAGGCGACCCTGACCGGCCTCGGACGGGCGGTCGCCGAGAGCGTGCGCAGCGCAAGCCGCACGGTCCTGGTCTCCAACACCTGCGGGGCGAGCCTGGCCACGCTGCCGGCCGCCGTGCGGGAACACCCGGACCTCGTCGTCCTCTACGTCGACGCCCACGGAGACTTCAACACCCCGGAGACGACGGCCACCGGCTACCTGGGCGGCATGGTGCTCGCCGCCGCCTGCGGGCTCTGGGACAGCGGCCACGGGGCCGGCCTCGACCCCCGGCGGGCCGTCCTCGTCGGCGCCCGCGACATCGACGACGCCGAGGGCGACCTGCTGGCGAAGGCCGGAGTCCGGATCATCCCGCCCGCCGACGCGACACCCGCCCGCGTCCTCGACGCCGTCGGCGACGCCCCCGTCTGGGTGCACGTCGACTGGGACGTCCTCGAACCCGGCCACGTACCGGCCGACTACACCGTCCCCGACGGCCTGCTCCCCGGACAGATCCGCGCGATCCTCGACGCCCTCCCGCCGGACCGGCTCCTCGGCGTCGAGCTGGCCGAGTTCAACGCCCCGCTCGACCGAGCGCTCTGCGACGAGGCCGTCGCCGTGATCCTCGACGTCGTCGCCCCCGCCTTCGAGAACTGACCGGGAGGTCCACCGCCATGCCCCTGTACGACAGCATCCTCGACACGGTCGGCCGCACCCCGATCGTCCGGCTCCACCGGATGAGCCCCCCGCACGCCACCGTCTACGTGAAGGTCGAGTCCTTCAACCCCGGTGGCTCGGTGAAGGACCGCCTCGCGCTCTCCGTCGTCAAGGACGCGGAACGAAAAGGGCGGTTGAAGCCCGGCGACACGATCGTCGAGTGCACGTCCGGCAACGTCGGGATCGCCCTCGCGATGGTCGCCGCGGCCCGCGGCTACAAGTTCGTGGCCGTCATGGGCGACACCTACTCGGCGGAGCGCCGCAAGCTGATCCGCGCCTACGGCGGGAAGGTCATCCTCTTCCCCAGCGCGCTCGGCAGCCTGGGCGGCAACCGCATCGCCGACGAACTCGCCGCCCGGCACGGCTGGTTCCGCGCCAACCAGTTCGACAACCCGGCCAATCCCGCCTACCACCGCGAGACCACCGCGGCGGAGATCCTCGGCGACTTCGCCGGCCGCCGCCTCGACTACTTCGTCACCGGGTTCGGCACCAGCGGAACGCTCACGGGCGTCGGGCAGATGCTCAAGCTCGCCCGGCCCGACGTCCGGATCGTCGCCGCCGAACCGGACAACGCGGCCCTGCTCTCCGGGCAGGACTGGAACGTCCACCGCATCCAGGGCTGGTCGCCGAACTTCGTCCCCGGCGTGCTCGACGAGAGCGTCATCGACGAACTGCTCACCGTGGACGAGGTGGAGGGACGCGACACCGCACGCCGGCTCGCCACGGAGGAGGGCATCTTCACCGGCATCTCCGCCGGCGCCACGCTGGCCACCGCCCTGCGCGTCGCCGAGCGGGCGCCGGAGGGATCGGTGCTCCTCGCCATGCTCCCGGACACCGGCGAGCGCTATCTGTCCACCTTCCTCTTCGACGGCGTCAACGAAGGCTCGGACACCGCGTGGCTGGCCTCCCTCGACGCCCCCGACTCCCGGGACGCCGCCGACTTCCGGGATGCCGCCGACTCCCCGGACGCCGCCGACTCCCTGGGTGCCGAAGACTCCCCGGACACCGACGACGTCCCGGGCGCCGACGACGTCCCGGTCCTCGCCGGGATCCCGGCTGCCGCGGCGGGGGCCGGCACATGAGGGAGTTCATCCCCCCGGCGGCCCGCTTCGTCGCCCTCCCCGACGGCTTCCCCCTGCACCGCGGTGGCCGGCTGACCGGCGCGCGCATCGCGTACGAGACCGTCGGACGGCTCAGCGAGGAACGCGACAACGCGATCCTGATCCTCACGGGGCTCTCGCCCGACGCCCACGCCGCCTCGCACCCGGCCGACACCGCCCCGGGCTGGTGGGAGGCGATGGTCGGACCGGGCAAGCCGGTCGACACCGACCGCTGGTACGTCGTCTGCGTCAACTCGCTCGGCAGCTGCAAGGGTTCGACCGGACCCGCCTCCACCGACCCCGCCTCGGGCGCCCCGTACGGCCCCGACTTCCCCGAACTGGCGATGGAGGACATCGCCGACGCGGCGGCCCACGCCGTGCGGGCCCTCGGCATCGAGCGGCTGGCCTGCGTCATCGGCACCTCCATGGGCGGGATGAGCGCCCTGTCCCTGCTGGCCCGCCACCCCGGACTGGCCCGCGGCCACATCAACGTCTGCGGAGCCGCAAGGTCGCTGCCGTTCTCGATCGCGGTCCGCTCGCTGCAGCGCGAGGCCATCCGCTTCGATCCCCGGTGGAACCGCGGACGGTACGACCCGGAGAGCTATCCGCAGCGGGGCATGCTGACCGCGCGCAAGCTCGGCATGATGACCTACCGCTCGCCCCGCGAGTGGGACAGCCGCTTCGGCCGGACGCGCATCGCCGCCGAACACCGCGGGGACACCGACCCCTTCGCCCCGGCGTTCGCGGTGGAGGGCTACCTGGAGTGCCACGCCCAGCGCTTCTCGCGCCGGTTCGACCCCAACAGCTACCTCTACCTGAGCCGCTGCATGGACCAGTTCGACCTCGGCGACTCCTGCGACGGCACCGCCGAGGACGCCCTCGGCCGCATACGCCTGGAGCGGGCCCTCGTGATCGGAGTCGAGACCGACCTCCTCTTCCCGCTGCACCAGCAGCGCCAGATCGCCGACGGGCTCGCCGCCGGCGGCACGGACGTCGAGTTCCTCGCCCTGGACTCGCAGCAGGGCCACGACGCCTTCCTCACGGACACCGACCGGTTCGGCGTACCGGTGGCCAAGTTCCTGACGTCGCTCTAGGGGATGTCCTGCCGGCAGGTTCACGACCGCCCCCCGCCCCCTCATCCCCCTCCCCACGACCGAACGGAGCACCCCCGTGTCCGACCGCACGCCCGGACTCGCCCTCGTCACCGGTGCCAACCGGGGCATCGGACGGGAGACCGCCCGCCGCCTCGCCGAGGCCGGTCTCCACGTCCTGCTCGCCGGCCGCGACCGCGCGGCCGTCACCGCGGCGGCGCGCGAACTGCGGGACACCGGCCTCGCCGCCGATCCCCTCCTCCTCGACGTGACGGACCCGCGGAGCGTCCGGGCCGCCGCCGACGAGGTCGAGCGCCTGCACGGCCGCCTCGACGTCCTCGTCAACAACGCCGGCATCAGGACCGAGGAGTACGGCCTGCCGCCCTCCGAACAGCCCGCGGCCCGGTGGCGCGAGACCTTCGACACCAACCTGTTCGGCGTCGTCGAGACCACCCGGGCCTTCCTGCCGCTGCTGCGCAGATCGCCCGCCGGACGGATCGTCAACGTCTCCAGCCTCCTCGGCTCGCTCGCGACCCACAGCGACCCGGACTCGTACGCCTCCACCCCGATGTTCAAGTCCCTCCCGGCCTACAGCGCCGCGAAGAGCGCGGTGAACTCCTGGACCGTCCACCTCGCCTACGAACTGCGCGGCACCCCGGTCAAGGTGAACGCCGTACACCCCGGCTACACCCGGACCGGCCTCAACGACGGCGCCGGCGACCTCGACGTGTCGGACGGCGCGGCGTCGAGCGTCCGGATGGCCCTCCTCGGCGACGACGGCCCCACGGGCACGTACACGCACCGGGGAGCCGCCGTGCCCTGGTAGCAGCCCCGGGACCCGACGGTCCCCACCTCCCGCACGCACCCCCGCACAGACGCCACCCCCCTCGAACACGGAGTGAGATGTTGGGCACCACACTGGCCCTGGTCACCGACCGGAGCAGCCTCCCGATCGACTACGACATGCCGCTGCTCCTGGAGGCGTGCCGGGCCGCCGGCATCGCGGCCGAGACCTGCTCCTGGGACGACCCGGACGTCGACTGGAGCCGCTTCGACGCCGTCCTCCTGCGCTCCCCCTGGAGCTACGTCGACGACCTCCCCCGCTTCCTCTCCTGGTGCACCGGCGTCGCCGAGGCCACCCGCCTGCTGAACCCGCTCCGCGTCGTCCGCTGGAACCTCGACAAGCACTACCTCGCGGATCTGACCGCCGCCGGCGTCCCCGTCGTGCCCAGCGCCTTCGTCGCACCGGACGCCGACCCGCTGCCCGCCCTGCGGTACTTCCTCGCCGCGCACCCCCTGGCCGCGGAGATCGTGGTGAAACCCACCGTCGGCGCGTACTCCCGCCACGTCCGGCGCTTCCCCCGCACCCGGGAGACCGAGGCGGCCGGCGCGATCGCCGAGCTGCTCGGCCAGGGCCACCACGTCATCCTCCAGCCCTACCTGGAGTCGGTGGACCGCGACGGCGAGACCGACCTGATCTACTTCGACGGCGCCTACAGCCACGCCATCCGCAAGCGGGCCCTGCTCGGAGCGGACGGCACCGTCGACGTCCCCGCCTTCGACGCCCGCTCGGCACGGCACGCCACCGAGGACGAGCGGGCCGTCGCCTCGGCCGCGCTCGCCGCCGCGGCCGACCTGCTCGACCTGAGCGGACCGCTGCTCTACGGCCGCGTCGACCTCGTCCGCGGCGCCGACGGCGCACCCGTCGTGCTGGAACTCGAACTCTGCGAACCCTCGCTGAGCATGCCCTTCTCGGCCTCCTCCGCCGAACGCTTCGCCTCCGCCATCGCCGCACGGCTGGCGGCCCCCGCCCCGACCTCCCCCCAGCGACAGGACGTGACGGCGTGACGACCACGCAGAGCCCCCGGGCCACCGCACAGACCCCTCCCACCACACCGGACGCCCCCACCGGCACCAAGGCGCCGACGGCGTCGAGCGGCACCCTCTTCGCCGCCCTGGGCGTGCTGAGCTTCTCCTTCAGCTTCCCCGGCACCGTCTGGGCCCTGGACGGCTTCGGGCCGTGGAGCGCCACCGGCGTCCGCGGCGTCCTCGCCGCCGCCCTCGCCCTCGTCGCGCTGCTCGTGACCCGGGCCCCGCTGCCGGCCCGGGCCGACTGGCCCGCCCTCGCCGTCGTCGCGGGCGGCTGTGCCATCGGCTTCCCGCTCCTCACGACGCTGGCCCTGCAGACCTCCTCGACGGCGCACTCCGCGATCGTCATCGGCGCCCTGCCCATGGCCACGGCCGTCTGCTCCGCGCTCCTCACCCGCCGACGCCCCTCGAAGGTGTTCTGGGCGGCGGCCGGGACCGGCGCGGCGACCGTCATCGCGTTCACGCTCACCCGCAACCACGGCCGGCCGACCGTCGCCGACCTCTACCTCTTCGGCGCCCTGCTGGTCTGCGCCGCCGGGTACGCGTTCGGCGGGCGGCTCTCCGCGCGCATGCCGGGGTGGCGGGTCATCGCCTGGGGCGTGGTGCTCGCCGCGCCCGTCAACCTCGCCGTCGCCGCCTGGGCCCTCCCGCACGAGCCGGTCCACCTCACGGCGAAGGCCCTCCTCGGCATGGCGTACATCGCGGGCGTCTCCCAGTTCGGCGGGTTCGTCGTGTGGTACAAGGGCATGGGCCTCATCGGCGTGGCCCGGGCCAGCCAACTCCAGCTCGCCCAGCCGCTGCTGACCCTCCTCTGGGCCGTCCTCCTGCTCGGCGAGCACGTCGGCGCGGCCGTTCCGCTCACCGCCGCGATCGTCCTCGCCTGCATCGTCGTCACCCAGCGGGCCCGGTCCGCCTGACCCGGCCGACGCTCCGCCGCCGCCCCGCCCCAGGCCGCCGACCTGGGGCTTCGCGCGCACCCGGAGATCGAGTTGAGCCCTCGTGTCACCGGCGTAGCGTGGGGAGGAGCCGAGCCGACAGACCGCGTGGCGGGGTACGCACGAGGAGCGATTCGCTATGGGCAAGCTCTCGATCGAGCAGTTGCGCGACGGGGTCCGCGGGACGGTCACCACACCCGACGACGCCGGCTACGACGAGTCCCGCGCCGTCAACAACGCCATGATCGACCGAAGGCCGGCCGCCGTCGTGCGCTGCGCCAACGCGGGCGACGTCATGGCCACGGTCGCCTTCGCCCGGGAGAACGGCGTCGACCTCGCGGTCCGCGGCGGCGGACACAGCGTCCCCGGCTTCGGCACCTGCGACGGCGGCGTCGTGGCCGACCTGTCCGGCATGCGCGGCGTACGGGTCGACCCCGCGCACCGGACCGCCCGCGCCGAAGGCGGCGCGACCTGGGGCGACTTCAACGCGGCGACGCACGCCTTCGGGCTGGCCACGACCGGCGGCATCATCTCGACCACCGGCGTCGGCGGGCTCACCCTCGGCGGCGGCATCGGCTACCTCGCCCGCGGCCTCGGCCTGAGCTGCGACAACCTGGTCTCCGCCGACGTCGTCACCGCCGACGGCCGGTTCCTCGTCGCGAGCGAGGACGAGAACGCCGACCTCTTCTGGGCCCTGCGCGGCGGCGGCGGCAACTTCGGCGCCGTGACCTCGTTCGAGTTCCGGCTCAGCCCCGTGAAGGACGTCTACGGCGGGCCGATGCTCTTCGAGACCCGGGACGCCCCCACCGTCCTGCGCTCCTTCGCCGAGTACATCGCCGACGCCCCCGAGCAGCTCGGCGGCTTCCCGGCCTTCCAGCTGGCCCCGCCGCTCCCCTTCATCCCCGAGGACCGCCACGGCGACCCCTTCGTCCTGATCGTGGCCTGCTGGGCGGGCCTCCTGGAGGAGGGCCCGCGCGCCCTCCAGCCCTTCCACGACTTCGCGCCGGTGGTCGCCGAACACGTCGGGCCCATGCCCTACCCCGCGCTCAACAGCGCCTTCGACGCGCTCGTGCCGCCCGGCCTCCAGCACTACTGGAAGGCCAACTTCGTCACCGACCTCGGCGACGAGGCGATCACGGCCCATCTGGAGTACGGGCCGCGGCTCCCGGCCGTGAACTCGACCGTCCACATCTACCCGATCAACGGCGCCTGCCACCGCGTCGCCCCGGATGCCACGGCCTTCGCCTACCGCGACGCCTCGTTCGCCACCGTCATCGCCGGCATGTGGCCCGACCCCTCCGCCAACGACGCCAACATCGCCTGGGTCCGCGACTACTACGCCGCCACCGCCCCCCACTCCGAGGAGGGCGGCTACATCAACTTCATGGCCGACGACGACCAGGACCGCATCCGCGCCAACTACCGCAGCCACTACGACCGCCTCGTCGACGTCAAACGCGTCTACGACCCCGACAACCTCTTCCACCTCAACCAGAACATCAAGCCCTGAGCCCCGCCCACGACGGCGCCCCGGGCCGCCGGCCCGCGGCGCCGAAGGCCGCGCCTGCGGTCACTCCGCGGCGGGGGGTTGCCCCTCGGCCGCCGCACGGCGGTACTCGGCGTTGATGCGCTGGGCCTCCTCCAGCTGGTCCTCCAGGATGATGATGCGGCAGGCGGCCTCGATGGGAGTGCCCTGGTCGACGAGCTCCCTGGCGCGGGCGGCGATGCGCAGCTGGTAGCGGGAGTAGCGCCGGTGGCCGCCCTCGGAACGCAGCGGCTTGATCAGACGGGCTTCCCCGAGGGCGCGGAGGAACCCGGGCGTCGTGCCGATCATGTCGGCGGCCCGGCCCATGGTGTAGGCGGGGTAGTCGTCGTCGTCGAGACGGCCGAGCGCATCGTCCGCTGTCATTCTCACCTCTCTGGGGGAGGGGTCGAGGAGACCTGTGCTCTGGCGCGGGCGCGCACGCCCTCCGCCCGACCTTCCGGGGTGCGCCGGAGGTCCGGCGCTCTCACCGAGGGTAGTGCTCCGCTCCGCACCCGCGGGACCACGGGGCCGTGCCGCGGCCACGGACAGGACAGACGAAGGGCCCGGCCGGTGCGTACCGGCCGGGCCCTTCCCCTCACACGTGCGGGACGCGCGCCCGCGGATCAGACCGCCGTGGACGCGCCGGGCGGGGTCGACGCCTCACGGTCCGGGCCCGCGGGGGCCGCGGGGTGGGTGCGGCAGGTGAATCCGAGCTTGGTCATGGCCCGGAGGACCTCGCCGGCGCTGAAGTCGCGGCGGTCCTGGCGGGTGATGACGGCGCCGACCTGCATGGCGGGATAGCTACGGCGTCCGATGATCACGGACTCGCCGGTGACGGGTTCGGGCACGACCCCCGCCATGGTTTCCAGGACGCCGTTCTTCGTCAGATCGAACGGGAAGCGGGCGATGACGCAGCGCATGGGACCTCACAGGAGAAGGGGCGGGATCGACCGGAACGGCGGCGGAACACTCGGGAATTCCCCGCGACGAAGCGCGGGAAGGAATTCGAGGCGGTGCCGAAAAGGCGCTGGGCGCCGGTTCGGAGGCCGTGTGGGAGAGCATGCGGCTGGGGCCCGCACCCCGAGGGATGCGGGCCCCAGCCACGACTGCGTCGCGCGTCGAAATCAGGCGGGAACGATGTTCTCGGCCGTCGGGCCCTTCTGGCCCTGCGCGATGTCGAAGTTGACCTTCTGGCCTTCCTGGAGCTCGCGGAAGCCCTGGGCGGCGATGTTCGAGTAGTGGGCGAACACGTCGGGGCCGCCGCCGTCCTGCTCGATGAAGCCGAAGCCCTTTTCCGCGTTGAACCACTTCACGGTGCCGCTGCTCATGCCTTTTCTCCTTCTGGGGATTCATCGGCGTCCGCACTGCGCGGAGACCGTGTCGCTGCGATGATCGCCCTGCCGGAAAGGCGGAGAAGAATAAATACTCCCAGCGGCCCGATGGGCACTGCCGGAGAATTTGACTTTCGGGAACCACAACTGCAACTGAAATCGAGACTAGCATGCGCACTCGGCCGCCGTCGGGTTCGATGAACCCGCTATTTCACTGCACCAAAAAGCCTGGCCGCGCCGCTCGTCACATTCTCTTCCCGCCGGCACAGATATTCGCCCCGGGCCGCCGAGGTCCTGACGCGCGGAGCCCCGGGGCGGTGGTGCCGAAAGGTTCCTCAGGACTCGTGATGCCGCCGCAGCGCGTCGGCGAGGGTCAGGAAGACGGACAGGTTGGGGAAGCCGGGAGCCGGGAGCGTCATCCACGGCTTGCGGTCGCCGCGACGGCGGATCTCCACGCGCCCCAGCCTCACGTCGATCCGTTCCACCTCCCGCCAGCCGATGCGGCGGTCGCCCTGGCCGACGCCGGAGACGTCGATGTCTACCAGGCCGAAGCCGATCCGTTCGCCGGCGTCCAGCCGGGCGGCGTCCCGCGGCACCCGTGCGCGGCTGAACGCGTTGCCGAGGCCCTCGGCGAACGGGACCATCCCGTCGAACTCGTCCCCCAGCACGATCTCGGCACCGTGCTCGGGCCTGATGGTCAGCCGGTGCGTGGTGGCGCTGGTGACCCCGTTGGTCACCTTGACGTCCTGCCGGGTGACGGAGGCGATCTCGTCCCACGCGTACGCCCGCGTCTCCCCGCCGTCGACGTGCCGGAGCGCGCCGTGCTCGTACCAGGCCACCCAGACCTGGGGCGGCCGGGCACGGAACAGCCAGGAGAAGAGGACGTACCCGACGAACCCCACCGGGAGCGCCGCGAGCACGAGCAGCGGCAGCGAGTGGTACCAGGCGCCCTGCTCCCGCTGGTCCTCGATCGCGTACGACAGGGCCAGCCACCCCAGGAAGGCCCCGAGCGCCCCCACGGGGAGCACCGCACTCCACGGGAAGTCCCCCGGTTCGTTCCTCACCAGCCCCCTGCGGGCCCCCAGCCCGTGCTCCTGCGCGGTGACGCGTAACACGTCCGGTACCCGTGCCCCACTACGCTCCGACGACACCCAAGCCTCCCCCACCCGGAAACCAGAGCCACACATTATGAAGGCCCGGCATCCCCGCCCGATAGACCGCCACCGCCCGCCTTCCGACTCCCGACCGGAAAACGCCGGCCGGTCCCTCGCCGGACAACGAAAAAGCCCCAGGTCGCCGACCTGGGGCTTCATGCGAGAGCGGATGACGGGAATCGAACCCGCGCTATAAGCTTGGGAATCACCGCCGCTGGTCCTGATCGTCTGGTGGCCTGACCTGCGAAAACTCTCTCTGAGGCGGCGCTTCTGGATGGCTCGGCGGTACCCGCGTTGACCGCTGTTCACCGCTCCGAAGGGCACGGCTGGGGCACGGTGCCAGAGCGTGGCAGGTGCCTTCGGCACGGCCCTCGAAGCACGCAGGCTGGAGCGGCGGTGGACGATTGTGGCTGACCTGCTCCGCTGATTTGGGACTCCGAGCGGCATTGCGGCGTTCGTGAGGCGTGTCGATGTCAGACCGAAGGCGTACGTTCGCGGCATGGACATGGGAGACGCCCCGGGGTGGGTGGGAGCGGGTCTGGGCCTGGCGGCGTTCGTCGTCAGCCTGCGATCGGTGAAGCAAAGCAAACGTGCGGCGGACGCTGCCGAAGGTTCGGCTACCGCTGCGGAGCAGTCGGTGGTCGAGACACGTCGTTCGAGCGATGCGGCGGAACGCTCCGCGACAGTCGCCGAAGAAACTCTTGCCGACCAGCGGCGCGAGGCGGCCGAGCGGCGCAGGCAAGAGCAAGAAGCCAACCGTCCGCGGGCGGATTTCCGCATCGAGCATCGCAACAAGGCCGTCTGGGAGCTCATCAACTACGGCACCGCCGCGGCCGAAAACATTCGATGCCTCGACGCGCCCGGCGCGCGGGACGAATGGCCGGCCGGCCTCTCTGTGGCAGCGGGGGACGTGTACCCGTTCATGATGGCCGGGTCCATGCAGGAATCGATTCCCTCTGTTCTTCGTGTGGTCTGGGAGGGACAGGACGAACCGGTCCTGCTGCGCGTCCCGCCGCGCATCGGGTGAAAGACGGCCGCACCCCGAAAGAGGGCCGTGGCCGTACGCATCCACCGAGAGGCCCGGCAGGTGTCGGCGGGGGCTCACGCTTCTCCACGCCACTGCCGTGACCGACCGCTGGGGGACGGCGCGCTACGGCCGTCTCTCCGCGCTCCTCGCAACCCCGGCCACCATCGCTGCCGCCTCGCCCCGTGGGCCGGAGCCGCTGTTGCCGGGCAGCCCAGCGTCGACGAGGGTGCAGGATTGGCTAGTGGGGAGGCTCGGCACTGGCGATGGCATCGATCTTGATGAGAGCGTCCCGCCAGGCTTCGCGCCACACCTTCCGCTTGAGATCATCAACCATGGCTGCGTCGACGCCCGTATCCGCGTCCAAGGACCACAAAGGGTTTGCGCCGACTGCGAGGCAGACTCGGGCAAGCAGGCTGCGGCGAACGAGGTCGCGCAACCGTTCAACGGCGTGTGCGATCGCCGTTCCGTCGGGTAGGCCATCGGGAACGGTCGAGATCTTTCGGACCTCCTTGAGGAGGGTCTTCTCCGTCATGGCACCGCCATGGACGAGTGCGGACCGAAGCCCGTAGATCACGCCCACATCTTTGAAGATCTGGTCGGCCGGATCACGGTTGCTGGAGAGCAGCGTCGATGCACGGATCTTCAACCGCAGCGTGACGTCGTCCTTCTCCTTTCCGGACAGCGCCGCTTCGAACGCGGTTGCCAGGTCAACGATCTGCTCGGACCAGCCGTACGCGTGGAAGGACAGTAGGAACTTCTGGAGTGCCATTCCAAACGAAGTGAATGCCATGCCTGCTCGCGGCTTCTCCGCATCGGCGAGCAGCAGTCCGAGGCCGTCGACACGACCGACGTCATCCGTGCTGAGAGTGATCACCCGGGCGACCTGTTGCGTTGGAGATCCGAACCCAGGCCCCGCACCTCGGAAGCGAAGGACGGTTGGCTTGAACTCGCGGACCGTGTGAGTTGCCCCCTGGACCTCTGTCATCGACTCACTGGTGCCCGGCTTCAACAGCCTTACTAGCAACATGAACCGCTCGATGCGCTGCGAGAGCGGTTCGGCCAGGTCGAATGCCTTTGGGCCGCTGTCTCGCGAGATGATCACGCTCTCCGGTGGCGCGAAGCCGTGCGTTCGGTCCCGGCCGTAGGCACTCGCCGCCCCCGGGATCGCCGTCGAAACGATCCGCCGCATCTCGTAATCGTGATCGGCCGCTTGCGAGATGACCGGCTCGACGCGGACATTGGTGAAGTCGACTGGCTCGCCGTCTTGGGTGGTCAGGTGCGAGACCACTCGGCAGCACGCTATCTCGAAGGTGTCTGCGTGAACTGCCTGGATCAGGTCACTCAGCGACTGCTCGGCAGCTGGTCCGTCAGCGGAAAACTCCTCCCGCGCACGAGTCAGCCGGGCGATGAACGTCTCCAGGAAGCTGAAGATCAACCCTCCAGGGAATGCACGCTCATGCAGTGGTCGGGCAGCATGGAACCGTGGATGGGAAGCGGCAATCGCATCCTCAAGCGCTCGGTACTCGGCCAGAGGCATGACAGAGTCCCCGAAGTAGTCCCGCCCGACTTCCAAGTACGGGTGAAAGGCCGGCGGCGGAACCACCCGCTCCTCTTGGAGTCGGATCCATGCTGCAGCCAGGAACGCTGGCCCCGTGTCTCGTAGGCGGTTGTCGATGTCGTTCACTCACCTAGCATGGATGACCGCTCAAGTATCTGCACTGCTGTTTCGTTCCCACGCGCGGACTCCCTATCGAGGAACGACAGAGCGGCTCGATCCTCGGCTGAAATCGGGTTGAGGCCGCCGACCGCGCAGGAGAATCGAGGGACCCGTGCGTATGGCCCCCGGAGTGACGTAGCGGCGATAAGGGGGCGCTCTCCTGCCTGCTTCAGCAAGACCCTCTGCTTCTCGTGCCAGGAGAACGACATCTTTGGGCGACAGCTCTTGGCCGGGAAGAATGCGGCAACCGCGGCGTATCTCGAAAGCACGGCGGATCATGCCGATCGCGGCGGCGAACTCCCTGAACGCGGGATCATGGGCATTCGCGGCGTGGGAAGTCGTGGTTGACAAGGTCACCGAGGAGAACCACGGCGTCGCGCTCCTCATCCGCCAGGGCACGTCCCCGTGGGATGAACTCTTGCGCCTCCGCCGGGGCGGTGACGGCGCTGCGCCTCCCAGGGCTGGTCACCGGCGGGCCTCCACGTCAAACGGAATCGTCGCGGCGGGTTACGGCGGCTGCTTCTTGATCAGACTGGCGTGAGGAGATCCTTGGCGTCCTCGACTGCGACCTCCAGATGCCGGCGCATGAGCCGCACTGCCTTTGTGCGTGCCAACTTGGAGTGGGGGATCACGGTGCCTGCGAGCATCCTGAGGGTCCGCGTTGCCTCTCCCTGCAGTCTCAAGATCTCGTAAAGGTCCGCGACCTCTGGGATGTACTGGGTGCGGTACACGTTCTCCCGAGGGTCGTACGTGTATACCGCTTCTGAGCCCTTCAGGCCCGCGAGGCTCTCTCGTAGGCACGCCATCCCGTACCTGATCTGGTGGGTTGTGAGTCCGGTTTCTTCGACGAGTTCGTCGAAGGTAAGGCCCCGGGTGCCAGCCTCGTCCAAGGCGTCCTTCACCATCTGTGCCGTTACTTCAGCACGCAGGTGCGCGGTCATCGCTATTCATCCCTCAAGAGCTGGATGGGCCTCCTCAGCGCTCTTCCCGGCCTCGCCCAGCGATCCTCTTGATCATCTGTTGTCCGGGATCCTCGAGCGCTCGAGGGCCAGACACCCCTCCCCTATCTGAGTCAGTATCGATCTTGCTCCAATCTCTACTCTGCCAACAGCCGCTCCAGGGCTGCATCCATGTCGGTGCTCCCGGTGTCCAGCGCATGCTCTGTCCACGACACGGCCGCAGTCACCCGCTGCAGTCCTTCCCGGATCGACTCCGACGCGTCCTCGGAAAGCTCGGCGACGTGAAGGGTAGGCAGGGCGCGACCGATGCCGTGGGTGAAGTCCGAGCAGAGCCGCAGGACGGAGAGGACCTCCGCTTGCTCGTTGATGCGCTGGATCTGGGGGCGTTTCCTCGTCTGGGCTCGTGCCTCGACGATCCGCTCCGTCTGAGCCCGGTTGAAGGATTCGCGAACAGCGGGCTTCTCGACCACCTGGCGTGCCACCTTTTCCCGGCGCATGACGCGCTCGACGGCTGCCGCCGCCACCTGCTCGTCAGCAAGTAGATCCTCGACTATCCGGAGGCGCTCCTCTTCGGTTTCCGGGACGTCGGTCTTCCAGCCCACGACGCGCTCGGCCCCAGCGCAGGTCCACTCGCGACGGCCGGTCTTGCGGTGGACCGGCGGATCGAGAATCAGTTCGAAGCGGTCGTGCCGGTGGGAGAGGATGGAGTGGACCGTCCAGCACACGTCCTTCTGTCGCTGCTTCTTGGGCCACGCGCCGGCGACGAGCCGGTACCCCTCGAACGTCTCTCGTGTCAGTCCGACCTCGTCGGCGTAGTCCGCCAGCATGTTGTACGCCTTCATGGGCAGCCGCTTGCCCTTCGGCGGGAGAGGGACCATCTCAAGGCCGATGTCGCCCAGCTGAAACTGGACCGCGCTCTCGGTACCGACGAGCCGCTGCCCGCGATGGACTATGTCCTTCCACTGCTTCGGTCCGTATTCGGTCACCAGGCTCGTAGCCATCCGACCTCCCCGGTCAGTGACCCCCTTTGGTCCAGTTTATTCCAATCTGGGTCTACGGAGTGATGGCGCAACTGGGACCAACGGACATGGCGGGTGGTAAGGCATGGATGATGTGACAGGACCGCTGACCAGGGGCTTCGTGCTGCCCGTCTTACTGCTGGTGACTCCATGGAGAAACTGATCGTCTTGCTCCACCAGCCGTATGCCAATCCAGCTGCAGCTGGACGGGTCTTCTTCGCCTCGTGTCAGTCAGTGCGTGACACCGAGCACCGCGTAGGCGGCGGGGAGTGCTGGCTTGTTGTCCGGGGTGCGGGCCTGGTGGGGTCGGTGACGGTGGCGGCGCCGGGCGTTTTTCAGCGAAGGCCGTAAGCGTGGAGGTAGGGCAGTTCAGCATCGGTGGCCCGTAGGAAGTGGGGCTCCTTCTTGGGCCTGCCGCCAGCTGTCTGGCAGGCGACTCCGACCGGGGCTCCGCAATCGCGGCACTCCCAGTGCAGGGCCTCCGCGAGCCCCTGCGCCTTGATCTCGTCCAGCACCGCTGTGCGGCGCTTCCACCACGCCTCCCTCTCGGTGCCCGAAGGGCGCAGTGACTCCTGGTGCTTGAACGCGCGCTGGCGTTCGGGTTCGGCGAGCGGGCCCGACAGGGGCTTGGTGAAGACGGCGGCTTCGGCCGCGCTTTCGTTCGCCTCAAGCTCCGCTTCCAGGGCGTCCACCCGGTCACGCAGATGACGCTCGAAGTCGGCCAAGGTTGCTTCGGGATGCGTCCCTGAGAAGTTCAGGGTCTCAAGCTGGAAGGAACGCAGCATGCCGAGCGTCAGCTGCGCTTTGTGGTTGGTGAACTCGCGCATCGCGGCCGGTTTGTCCCCTCGCATGGCACTGTCGGGTGGGCGTGGTCTCAGAGGTGCTCGGCGAACGCGGTTTCCAGGCGTTCGACGGCGTCGTCGTGGTCGCGCCTATGCGGTTGCATCACCCACACGTCCTCATGGAAGGGCTCGAACCCCAAGGACCGCCACGTGCGTTGGACTACGGCCTTTTCCCGTGTCTCCCGCGCCATGTCCTCCCGCTCGCCGACCGGGATGTCGATCGGGTACGGATGTGTCGCCACGAGCGCCGCCTTGCCCGCTACCCAGCGGAGCAGGTGGCTGATCAGAAGCCGGCCGACCCTGCCCAGCCCGCGCCAAGCCGGCGCGATCCGCACCCGGTCGATGATGACGACCTGGTCACCGCTCACCAGGCACTCCTCCAGATCGGAGTGCAGACCGAGATCCCCCGACTTGTCGAAGAGCGGTGCGAAGTGCTCGTAGTCGGCGTCGCGCGAGTCCAGCGACTCGTAGACGTTCCCGATGCGCCACAGGTCCAGAGTGAGGCCGGACATGGCGAGGATCGTCAACTCCTCGCGCTCGCCCCGGGACGACTGGGCCAGCGATACGCCAGGGGCCAGGAGCCGCGCGTTGTCGGCCACGGCCTCCTCGTCGTCCGGCTCCCGCAGGGGCAGGACTGCACGGCAGTGCCATTCCAGTGTTGCGGGATTGTCGTGGGCATCGGATGCGCCCAGGGAAGCGGACGAGTCGAAACGTAACTCCAGACGGTTCAGATACGTCAGGAGGTCCGCCCCGGAGGGTGCGGCGTCGGTCATGAGGCACACGCTAGCCACGCCGTCGGCCGCGTATGGGGCGATTCTCAAGATAGGCGGCGATCCTCTCGGAAGGCACTCCGGCGCAGGCGGTGCGAGGTGGTGCGCCGCGTGCCCTCCGAACAGGGCGTTCGTGCGAGATGGGGCACGCGGATGGCACGACAGCCCCCGAAAGATTTAGACAACGACGAAGGCCCAGGTCTGTGACCTGGACCTTCGTTCAAGAGCGGATGACGGGAATCGAACCCGCGCTATAAGCTTGGGAAGCTCATGTTCTACCATTAAACTACATCCGCGCAGCGGCCTGGTTGATCAATGCCGCATCGTCGCACACTCTACCCCATGGGTCACGCAGCGCGAAGTTCGCTCGTCGGCGTGTGCGGAGCGGCGCGTGGAGGGTGTCCTGTTGATCCCCTAATGTGGCTGTCTCGTTCACCACATGTGTAGGGGAAGGGACTTGATGGGTTCCATGGAGCGCACCGTCGTCCGCTGTGCCGAGGGGCACGAGTTCACCACCGCGTCGTTCCCGCTGCAGCAGCTGGGGGCCGCTCGGATCGGGCCCGGTCGGCTGATCCGGTGTCCGCGGTGCGCGCGGCTGCGGCACGCGGTGCCGGTGGAGACCGGCCGGCGCTGAGCCGGGGGTGCCGGGGCGCGGGCGGCCGCCGATTGGGGCAGGTCCGCGCCCTCTGCGTATCGTGGGGGCGTGCTTCTCTCAGACAAGGACATCCGGGCCGAGATCGATGCCGGACGCGTGCGCATCGACCCGTACGACGAATCCATGGTGCAGCCCTCGAGCATCGACGTGAGGCTTGACCGCTTCTTCCGGGTGTTCGAGAACCACCGCTACCCGCACATCGACCCCGCGGTCGAGCAGTTCGACCTGACGCGCGAGGTCGAGCCGGAGGGCGACGAGGCGTTCATCCTGCACCCGGGCGAGTTCGTGCTCGCCTCGACCTACGAGGTCATCACCCTGCCGGACGACATCGCGTCGCGGCTGGAGGGGAAGAGCTCCCTGGGGAGGCTCGGTCTCGTCACGCACTCGACCGCCGGGTTCATCGACCCCGGTTTCTCGGGTCACGTGACCCTGGAGCTGTCGAACCTCGCCACCCTGCCGATCAAGCTCTGGCCGGGTATGAAGATCGGACAGCTGTGCATGTTCCGGCTGAGCTCGCCCGCCGAGTTCCCGTACGGGAGCGAGCGGTACGGCTCCCGGTACCAGGGGCAGCGGGGGCCGACGGCCTCCCGGTCGTTCATGAACTTCCATCGGACCCAGGTGTGAGGCGGACGCAGGCATGAGTGAGGTACGCGAGAACCTGACGTACGAGGGCTTCGGCAACGCCGTGCGCCAGCTGGCGCAGACGATCGCCGACGACGGGTACGAGCCGGACATCGTGCTCTCCATCGCCCGCGGCGGCGTCTTCGTCGCCGGCGGCCTGGCCTACGCCCTCGACTGCAAGAACATCCACCTGGTGAACGTGGAGTTCTACACCGGCGTCGGGACGACGCTGGAGATGCCGGTCATGCTGGCGCCCGTGCCCAGCGCGATCGACTTCTCCGACAAGAAGGTCCTGATCACCGACGACGTCGCCGACACCGGCAAGACGCTCAAGCTCGTCCACGACTTCTGCGTCGACCACGTCGCCGAGGTCCGTTCCGCCGTCATCTACGAGAAGTCCCACTCCCTCGTGAAGTGCGAGTACGTGTGGAAGAAGACCGACGAGTGGATCAACTTCCCCTGGTCGGTCGAACCGCCCGTCGTCAAGCGCGAGGGCCAGGTCCTCGACGCCTGAGCCCCCGTTCACGAGAGAAGGCCCCCACCGCACGCGGTGGGGGCCTTCTCCGTGGACGTGCGTCGTTACAGCGTGCCCAGCTTGATGAGGCTCAGGAGCGCGACCAGCTGGATGGCGGAGGCGCCGAGGGCCTTGGGCCAGGGGAGGTCGTGGGAGCGGCTCACCATCGAGGTGAAGAGGGCACCGGCGGCGAGCCAGGTGACCCAGCCGAGGACCTGCACCAGGCCGTTGTCGCCGCCCAGGAAGGCGGCGAAGACCAGGCGCGGGGCGTCCGTGATCGACATGATCAGCATCGAGAGGCCGATCGTCGGCTGCCAGGCACCGTCGCCGCCCAGCTGGCGCGCGAGGGTGTGGGTGACGGCGCCCAGGATCAGGCCGCCGATCACGAAGGCGGCGCCGGTGATCAGCGCGGCCGAGACGGTCGGGTCGAGCGTCTCGTCGCCGGCGTCGAAGCCGAAGATCGCGAGCAGGCCGTAGAGGAAGGTGACGATCAGCGCCGGGCCCCAGACGGCGTGGTCCCGCATGCGCAGGAAGGTGTCCGCCGGGCGCAGCACGATGCCGCTCAGGAGCTGCTTCCAGGGCAGGCGCGGGCCCACCGGGACGGGCGCGGGCGCCGGTCCGCCCTGGGCGTACGGGTCGTCGACGCTGAACATCTGCGTGTGGCCCGGGTTGTTCGCCGCGGCGTCCTGCGGGTGCTGCTGACGGCCGTACGGCTCGCCGAAGTACTCCGGCTCGCCGTAGGGCTGCTGTCCCTGCTGCCCGTGCTGTCCCTGCTGCCCGTACGGCTGCCCCTGCGGGGGCTGCTGCCACTGCTGCTGCGGGTACGGCGGCGGGGCCGCGTTGTACCCGTACGGCGCCTGCTGCGGTTGTTGTTGCGGGGGGCGGTTGTCCCGGCCGCGTCCGTTCCTGAATCCAGCCACGTCGTCGAACGTACCCGCTCAAGCCGTGCGGACGCTCATCAGGCCGCTCCTTGCCACTGAGCTGTGACATCCCCTAGGGGATGTCCTGCACGGCCCAGGCCCACGCGAAGGGCCGCCCCGCGATCGACGCGGGGCGGCCCTTCCGAGGTGCGGGACCTTACGAGGCGGGCTCCGGTTCCGGCTCGACGGCCGGCTCCTCCGGCTCGACGGGGGCCTTCACCGACTCCAGGAGCAGCTGGGCCACGTCCACGACCGTGACGGACTCCTTGGCCTTGCCGTCGTTCTTCTTGCCGTTGACCGAGTCGGTCAGCATGACGAGGCAGAACGGGCAGGCGGTGGAGACGATGTCCGGGTTGAGGGACAGGGCCTCGTCGACGCGCTCGTTGTTGATGCGCTTGCCGATCCGCTCCTCCATCCACATCCGCGCGCCACCGGCGCCGCAGCAGAAGCCGCGCTCCTTGTGGCGGTGCATCTCCTGCTGGCGCAGGCCGGGGACGGCGGACATGATCTCGCGCGGCGGCGTGTAGACCTTGTTGTGCCGGCCCAGGTAGCAGGGGTCGTGGTAGGTGATGAGGCCCTCGACCGGGGTCACCGGGACCAGCTTGCCCTCGTCGATGAGGTGCTGGAGCAGCTGGGTGTGGTGGATGACCTCGTACTCGCCGCCGAGCTGCGGGTACTCGTTGGCGATGGTGTTGAAGCAGTGCGGGCAGGTCGAGACGATCCGCTTGGCCGACTTCGGCTTCTTCGTCGACTCGTCCTCGTCGTCCTCGCCGAACGCCATGTTCAGCATGGCGACGTTCTCCTGGGCGAGCTGCTGGAAGAGCGGCTCGTTGCCCAGGCGGCGGGGGGAGTCACCGGTGCACTTCTCGTCGCCGCCCATGATGGCGAACTTGACGCCCGCCATGTGCAGCAGCTCCGCGAACGCCTTGGTGGTCTTCTTGGCCCGGTCCTCCAGGGCGCCGGCGCAGCCGACCCAGTAGAGGTAGTCGAACTCGGAGAGGTCCTCCGCGTCCTTCCCGATGATCGGGACCTCGAAGTCGACCTCCTTCGTCCACTCGACGCGCTGCTTCTTGGCCAGACCCCAGGGGTTGCCCTTCTTCTCCAGGTTCTTGAGCATCGTGCCCGCCTCGGACGGGAACGCGGACTCGATCATCACCTGGTAGCGGCGCATGTCGACGATGTGGTCGATGTGCTCGATGTCGACCGGGCACTGCTCGACGCAGGCGCCGCAGGTGGTGCAGGACCACAGGACGTCGGGGTCGATGACGCCGTTCTCCTCGGCGGTGCCGATGAGCGGGCGCTCGGCCTCGGCGATCGCGGAGGCGGGGACGTCCTTCAGCTGCTCCTCGGTCGCCTTCTCGTTGCCCTCCATGTCCTTGCCGCCGCCGGCGAGCAGGTACGGCGCCTTGGCGTGCGCGTGGTCGCGCAGCGACATGATGAGGAGCTTGGGGGAGAGCGGCTTGCCGGTGTTCCAGGCGGGGCACTGCGACTGGCAGCGTCCGCACTCGGTGCAGGTGGAGAAGTCGAGGATGCCCTTCCAGGAGAACTGCTCGACCTGGGAGACGCCGAAGACGGCGTCCTCGGCCGGGTCCTCCCAGTCGATCTCCTTGCCGGCCGTCGTCATCGGCTGGAGCGCGCCGAGGGCGGTGGAGCCGTCGGCGTTGCGCTTGAACCAGATGTTCGGGAAGCCGAGGAAGCGGTGCCAGGCGACGCCCATGTTGGTGTTGAGCGAGACCGTGATCATCCAGGTGAAGGACGTGACGATCTTGAGGCACGCGAAGAAGTAGGTGAGGTACTGGATCGTGCTCAGGTCCAGGCCGTCGAGCAGCGCGATCAGCGGGTACGAGGCGAAGAAGCCGGGCTCCCAGCTCGTCACGTGGTGCTGGACGCCCTCCAGGGCGCGCAGCGTCATGATGCAGACGCCGACGATCAGGATGACGGCCTCGACGAAGTACGCCTGGCCGGTCTTGGAGCCGGCGAAGCGGGACTTGCGGCCCGCCTTGGTCGGCTTGCTGAGCTGGCGGATCACGATCAGGGTGACGATGCCGAGGACCGTCATCAGGCCGAGGAACTCGGTGAAGATCTCGTACGGCAGCCAGTCGCCGATGATCGGGATAAGCCAGTCGGCCTGGAAGAGCTGGCCGAAGGCGTTCACGATCGTGAGGAGCAGCGAGAAGAAGCCCACCGCCACGAACCAGTGCGCGAAGCCGACGATGCCCCAGCGGTTCATCCTGGTGTGGCCGAGGAACTCCTTGACCAGGGTGATGGTGCGCTGCTTCGGGTCACCGGTGCGCGTGCCGGCGGGCACCGGCTGACCGAGCCGCACGAAGCGGTAGATCTGCACGGTGGCGCGGCCGAACAGCGCGACGGCCACCACCGTGATGGCGATCGACACGATGATCGCGGCGAGTTGCATGAAGGGCTCCTCGGGCGGGCCTACTAAGCGGTAACTTATTGAGTTCCTGCTGAGATTACCCGGTCACGGCCCCGCGCTGTAGCGGCGCTCGCGGTGATATGTGTCGCTCAGGCAAACCTTGCCGCGCGACGTCTGCGTACTGCCGGAAGCGTACGCGCCAGGATCGCCAGGTCCATTCCGAGCCAGTGGTGGTCCACGTAGTGGAGGTCCAGCAGCTCGCGCTCCTCCCACGGTAGTTCCGAGCGGCCGCTGATCTGCCACGGGCCGGTGAGTCCGGGGCGCACCGAGAGCCGGCGGCGGCCCTCGCCCGCGCACTCGCGGTGGGCGGGGGTCAGGGGGCACGGCCCGACCAGCGACATCCGGCCGGTGACCACGTGCAGCAGCAGCGGCAGCGCGGCCAGCGGGCTCCTCGTGCGGAAGGTCAGCATCGTGAAGGGGCGGCCGTCGAGACCCGCCACCGTCCGCCGGCGCAGCACCCCGCGGCCCGGGGTGGCCGAGCCGAGTGCGACCGAGAGGGCGACGGCGAGGACCAGGGGTGAGAGGAGGGCGAGGAGGGTGACTCCGCCCGTCAGGTCGAGCGTCCGCTTCGCCGTCATGCGCCCTGCCTCCGTGCTCCGACGGGATCCGAAAGGAATCATGGGATATTCGTGGGATATGCCTGCTTTGCCCGGCCGCGGGCATCCGGACTCTCTCACGCCGCACCCGGTCCGGTCCGGCATCGACGCGCTCCCGACCGCCCTTTGAGTGAGATTGCAGGCGAAGAGTTGAGTCGCCTCCACTCAGGTCTGTTGACGCGATCGGCGTCGTCGTGCATCCTTGAGTCAGTTCCACTCAAGTCAGTCAGCTGGAGGAATCGAAATGGCACGTGCGGTCGGCATCGACCTGGGCACGACAAACTCCGTCGTCAGCGTTCTGGAAGGCGGCGAGCCCACCGTCATCACCAACGCCGAGGGCGCCAGGACCACGCCGTCCGTCGTCGCCTTCGCGAAGAACGGCGAGGTGCTCGTCGGCGAGGTGGCCAAGCGCCAGGCCGTCACCAACGTCGACAGGACCATCCGGTCGGTCAAGCGCCACATGGGCACCGACTGGAAGATCGAGATCGACGGCAAGAACTTCAACCCGCAGCAGATGAGCGCCTTCATCCTGCAGAAGCTGAAGCGCGACGCCGAGGCGTACCTGGGCGAGAAGGTCGTCGACGCGGTCATCACCGTCCCGGCGTACTTCAACGACTCCGAGCGCCAGGCCACGAAGGAGGCCGGCGAGATCGCGGGCCTCAACGTCCTGCGCATCGTCAACGAGCCGACCGCCGCCGCCCTGGCGTACGGCCTCGACAAGGACGACCAGACGATCCTCGTCTTCGACCTCGGTGGCGGCACCTTCGACGTGTCCCTCCTGGAGATCGGTGACGGCGTCGTCGAGGTGAAGGCCACCAACGGTGACAACCACCTCGGTGGCGACGACTGGGACCAGCGCGTCGTCGACTACCTGGTGACGCAGTTCCAGAACGGCCACGGCGTGGACCTGGCCAAGGACAAGATGGCTCTCCAGCGTCTCCGCGAGGCCGCGGAGAAGGCGAAGATCGAGCTCTCGTCCTCGACCGAGACCACGATCAACCTGCCCTACATCACGGCGTCCGCCGAGGGCCCGCTGCACCTGGACGAGAAGCTCACGCGCGCCCAGTTCCAGCAGCTGACCTCGGACCTGCTCGAGCGCTGCAAGGTGCCGTTCCACAACGTCATCAAGGACGCGGGCATCGCGCTGCGCGAGATCGACCACGTCGTCCTCGTCGGCGGCTCGACCCGCATGCCGGCCGTCGCCGAGCTCGTCAAGGAGCTGACCGGCGGTCAGGACGCCAACAAGGGCGTCAACCCGGACGAGGTCGTCGCCATCGGCGCCGCCCTCCAGGCCGGTGTCCTCAAGGGTGAGGTCAAGGACGTCCTGCTCCTCGACGTGACCCCGCTGTCCCTCGGCATCGAGACCAAGGGCGGCATCATGACCAAGCTCATCGAGCGCAACACCACGATCCCGACCAAGCGGTCCGAGATCTTCACGACGGCCGAGGACAACCAGCCGTCCGTGCAGATCCAGGTCTACCAGGGCGAGCGCGAGATCGCGGCGTACAACAAGAAGCTCGGGATGTTCGAGCTGACCGGTCTGCCGCCGGCGCCCCGCGGCGTCCCGCAGATCGAGGTCGCCTTCGACATCGACGCCAACGGCATCATGCACGTGACCGCGAAGGACCTGGGCACGGGCAAGGAGCAGAAGATGACCGTCACCGGCGGCTCCTCGCTGCCGAAGGACGAGGTCGACCGGATGCGCCAGGAGGCCGAGCAGTACGCGGACGAGGACCACCGTCGCCGCGAGGCCGCCGAGTCCCGCAACCAGGGCGAGCAGCTCGTCTACCAGACGGAGAAGTTCCTCAAGGACAACGAGGACAAGGTCCCCGGCGACGTCAAGGCCGAGGTCGAGGCCGCGCTCGGCGAGCTGAAGGAGAAGCTCAAGGGCGAGGACACCGCGGAGATCCGCACCGCCACCGAGAAGGTCGCGGCCGTCTCCCAGAAGCTCGGCCAGGCGCTGTACGCCGACGCCCAGGGCGCCCAGGCCGCCGGCGACGCCGGTGCCGGCCAGGCCCAGGCCGACGACGACGTCGTCGACGCCGAGATCATCGACGACGAGCCCAAGAAGGGCGGTCAGGCGTGACCGAGGAGACCCCGGGCTTCGAGGAGAAGTCCGACGTCCCCTCCGGCGCCACCCCTGACGACGCCGCCGAGGCCGTCGAGAACTCCGCCAAGGAGGACTCGACGGCCCCGGCCGGGGACGCAAGCAACCAGAAGCCGGCCGCCGCCGCGGGCCTCACCGCCCAGCTGGACCAGGTCCGTTCCGCGCTCGACGAGCGCACCGCGGACCTCCAGCGGCTCCAGGCCGAGTACCAGAACTACCGCCGCCGCGTGGAGCGGGACCGGGTCACCGTGAAGGAGATCGCCGTCGCGAGCCTCCTGAGCGAGCTGCTCCCGGTGCTCGACGACGTCGGCCGGGCCCGGGACCACGGCGAGCTCGTGGGCGGGTTCAAGTCGGTGGCCGAATCGCTGGAGACCGTCGTCGCCAAGATGGGTCTGCAGCAGTTCGGCAAGGAGGGCGAGCCCTTCGACCCGACGATCCACGAGGCCCTGATGCACTCGTACGCGCCGGACGTCACCGAGACGACCTGCGTGGCGATCCTGCAGCCGGGGTACCGGATCGGCGAGCGGACCATCCGGCCCGCCCGCGTGGCCGTCGCCGAGCCCCAGCCGGGCGCGGCACCGGCCAAGGACGAGAAGAAGTCGGCCGACGAGGAGAGCGGTGCCCCCGACGAGGGGTGACGCAACGATCGTCCGGAAGGAGGGACGTCGATGAGCACGAAGGACTTCGTCGAGAAGGACTACTACAAGGTTCTCGGCGTCCCCAAGGACGCCACCGAGGCCGAGATCAAGAAGGCGTACCGGAAGCTCGCCCGCGAGAACCACCCGGACGCCAACAAGGGCGACACCAGGGCCGAGGAGCGCTTCAAGGAGATCTCCGAGGCCAACGACATCCTCGGTGACCCCAAGAAGCGCAAGGAGTACGACGAGGCCCGCGCCCTCTTCGGCAACGGCGGCTTCCGCGCCGGCGGACCCGGCGGCGGCTCGTTCAACTTCGACCTGGGCGACCTCTTCGGGGGCGCCCAGGGCGGGTCGGGCGGCGGCTTCGGCGGCGCCGGCGGCGGTGGCGGCATCGGGGACGTCTTCGGCGGCCTGTTCAACCGCGGGGCGGCCGGGGGCGCGCGCACCCAGCCGCGGCGCGGCCAGGACGTCGAGTCCGAGGTGACCCTCAGCTTCACCGAGGCCATCGAGGGCGCGACCGTACCGCTGCGGATGTCCAGCCAGCAGCCGTGCACCGCCTGTTCGGGCACCGGCGACAAGAACGGCACGCCCCGGGTGTGCCCGACCTGCGTCGGCACCGGTCAGGTCTCGCGCGGCAGCGGCGGCGGCTTCTCGCTCACCGACCCCTGCGTGGACTGCAAGGGCCGCGGCCTCATCGCCGAGAACCCCTGCGAGGTCTGCAAGGGCAGCGGGCGGGCCAAGTCCTCCCGCACCATGCAGGTCCGCATCCCGGCGGGCGTCTCCGACGGGCAGAAGATCCGGCTGCGCGGCAAGGGCGCACCGGGCGAGCGCGGCGGGCAGAACGGCGACCTGTACGTCGTCGTGCACGTCGACGCCCACCCGGTCTTCGGCCGCAAGGACGACAACCTCACGGTCACGGTGCCGGTCTCCTTCACGGAGGCGGCGCTCGGCGGCGAGGTCAGGGTCCCGACCCTCGGCGGCCCCGCGGTCACCCTCAAGCTGCCCGCGGGCTCGGCGAACGGTCTGACCATGCGCGCCCGGGGCAAGGGCGCGGTCCGCAAGGACGGCACCCGCGGCGACCTCCTCGTGACGGTCGAGGTCGCGGTGCCCAAGGAGCTGGACGACAAGGCACGCGAGGCCCTGGAGACCTACCGCGAGGCGACCGCCTCCGAGGACCCCCGGGCGGAGCTGTTCCAGGCTGCGAAGGGAGCGTGACCCGATGGACGGACGCCGACGCAATCCGTACGAACTGACCGACGAGTCGCCGGTGTACGTCATCTCGGTGGCGGCCCAGCTCTCCGGTCTGCACCCGCAGACCCTGCGGCAGTACGACCGGCTCGGCCTGGTCTCCCCGGACCGCACGGCCGGGCGGGGCCGGCGCTACTCGGCCCGTGACATCGAGCTGCTCCGCCAGGTGCAGCAGCTGTCGCAGGACGAGGGCATCAATCTGGCCGGAATCAAGCGCATCATCGAACTGGAGAACCAGGTCGCGGCGCTGCAGAGCCGGATCGCCGAGCTTGCGGCGGCGGTCGACGGCGCGGCGGCGGCGATGCGCCAGCGCGAGGCCCAGGTGCACGCCTCCTACCGGCGCGACCTCGTGCCGTACCAGGACGTGCAGCAGGCCAGCGCCCTGGTGGTGTGGCGTCCCAAGCGCGGCGAGTAGTCCTCCGCGTTCCCCGTCGAGGCCCCGTCCACAGCCGTGGACGGGGCCTCGCGCGCGTCACGGGATCAGTTCGCCCACGATGTCGCCGACCGTCTCCCACCAGGGCGCCGCCCCGGTCCCGAAGGCGGCGGCGAGGGCGGTGCCGAGGACGAGGTCGAGGGGGTCCGGCGCGCCCTCCCACTCGTCGACGACCCGGCCGTCCCCGGACGACTGCAGGGTGCCGATCCGGCGGCCGTCGCGGGAGAGGGCGCTGTGCTCGTAGCCGCAGGGCATCAGCCGGTACCGGACGCCGCCGACGCGTGCGTCGACCCGGTAGGAGCGCCGGAGCAGCCGTCCCCGGGCCGGCCCGATGCTCGCGGGCACCCCGTCCACGCTGAGCGCCAGGAGGGCCCTCCGGCGGCTCCCGATGGGCGTGTGGGCGTCCGGGGGGCTGCCCGGGGCCCGGACGAGCTCCACGACCGGCAGGCCGTGGCCGGAGACCCGCAGGGTCCCCGCGGGGCCGTCGAGGTCGATCTGTACGTACACGGTGGTCAGTCGTCCCGTTCGAGGATGCCGGACTGGGCGATGAGGTAGCCGAGCTGTGCCCGGCTGCCGCTGCCGAGCGCGGTGGCGAGCTTGGCGATGTGGGCGCGGCAGGTCCGCACGTTCATGCCGAGCCGGCGGGCGATGGCCTCGTCGACGTGGCCCTCGACCAGGAGCTTGGCGATGGAGTGCTGCACGCCGCTGATCCCGTCCCGGGGCTGGGCGTTGGGCAGCTGCTCGCCGAACGGGGTGGCCCGCGCCCAGGACTGCTCGAAGACCGAGGCCAGGTACTCGACGAGGCCGGGGTGCCGCAGCTCCAGGGCGACCTGCCGGTCCTGGCGCGCGGGGATCAGGGCCACCGAGCGGTCGATGATGATGAGCCGCTCGATGCTCTCCTCCAGGGTGCGGACCTGGAGCCGGTCCATGCCCGCCTGTTCGAGGTAGACCTGCATGCCGGGGCTGTGCCGGGCGGTGTGCTGGTAGAGCGTGCGGACGTGGACGCCGCGGTCGAGCAGTGGCTGGATCCGGTTGAGCGCGGTGTTCAGGGTGTGCTCGCTGCGCGCGCCGCCGGGCTGGACGGTGAGCAGCTCCTTCGAGCACTCGGCCGTGGCCCGGCTCAGGACCGCGTCGATGCGGTGGATGCCTTCGAGGACGGTGATGGCGTGGGTCGTCGAGGGGTCCTGCGCACTGATCGCCATGAACTGCTCGAACGTGCTGGACAGCCCCATGGCCAGGGAACGCCGCTCCTGGATCTCGCGTTCCAGAGGGTGGACGAGCCGTGCGAGGGCCGCGGACGGCGGAACCGGCCGGAGCCACGCCGGGTCGTCGGGGTCCGGATGGAGCAGGTCGAGGTCCATGAGGCACGGTGTGGCTTCTGCCTCACTCCGTGTGATTCGCCCGATGCGCAACGCACGTGCGTACAAGTCCGATCCGGCTGCACAGAGGTCGACATGCCCGTGAGGATGTGGCCCATCTATGTGATTTTGCGCCATTTGCACACCCCCCAGGATCCTGCTTTTCAGGAACATGATGCATTGCCCTGGTGGTGTGCGCGCAAAGAGTGAGCCATCGTCTAGTACGCGGGGGAGAGGAAACCATCAAGTGAGGTCGAAGCCGCTCATGTCCAGGAAAATGCTTCGCTCGATACTTGCTTCCGTCTTCATTGGGGCGGCGGCAGTAGGAGCGCTGGCCGTCAGCGACCCGGTGTGGGACAGCGCGCCCGCCCAGGTCGTCGCAGCCCCGATCGACCCGGTGTGGGACATCGCGCCGGCGGGTCGCCCCGACCCGGTGTGGGACGTCGCCCCGGCGCGTTCCGTCGACCCGGTGTGGGACGTCGCCTCGGCGAAGGTCACCGACCCGGTGTGGGACTCCGCCCCGGCGGACGCTGAAGCATGAGCGTCCCGCCGGACGACCCCAGGTTCCGCCGGGAGATGGCTTCGGCCTACCGGTCCGGATGGCACTTCGTCGACCTCGCCACGGCCATCCCCCACCGTGGCGACGCGCTGAAGGTCACCCTCTTCGGAGAGCCCATCGTCGTGGCACGGGAGCAGGACGAGGACGTCCGTGCCTACCGCTGTCTGCGCCGCCCCCGAGGCGCACCGCAGCCGATCCGCTGTGCCATCCGGTACGGCATGATCTTCGTCAACCTCGACCAGCGGGACCACCAGCTGATCGAGCCCGAGACCATCACCGCCACCCCCCGCAGTGCCTGAGCGATTCCCCCGTCGTTGTAGATCGCTCAGGCACTTCCCCCACACAGCGGCGCCATCGCGGACCTGAAACGCGATGGCGCCGCTGTGCTGCCCGCGCCCTTCCGGGGCGCGGGCGTCCGCGTCTCCTCAGGCGCGCCCCATCGCCCGGGTGAGGGCGATCTCGATGACGACCCGGTCCGGGTTCGGGGCCGGCGTGCGGCCGTACCGCTCGGCGTAGCGGGCGACGGCGTCCGCGACGGCCTCCGCCTCGGTGCGGATGCGGGCGACGCCCTCCAGGGTGGCCCACCGCCCCTTGTCGACCTGGCAGACCGCGACCCGCGCGCCCTCCTCGCCCGCCGCGAGGACGTTGGCGACCTTCCTGCTGTGCCTGTTGGTGATCACGCGCGCGTACCCGGCTTCGGGGTCGTACGTGACGCCGACCGCCACCACGTGCGGGGTGCCGTCCGGGCGCGGGGTGGTGAGGGTGCTCATGTGGTACTCGCGCCAGAAGGCGAAGTACGCGTCGGAGGGGTTCCTCGGGTCTGTGGCCATGCCCGGAAACTACCCGGGGCGGAGCTCCCTCCGACAACTTGAGCGCATTCGACTCAACTTTGTGTACCCTGGAGAAGTCATAGAGGAGAGGACCCACGAGAACCCAGGAGGAGCACCGCACGTGGACGCCGAACTGACCAACCGGAGCCGGGACGCGATCAACGCCGCGAGCAGCCGCGCCGTGTCCGCGGGACACGCCGACCTGACCCCCGCGCACCTGCTGCTCGCGCTGCTGACCGGTCAGGACAACGAGAACATCACCGACCTGCTCGCCGCCGCCGAGGCCGACCAGGCGGTCGTGCGCGCCGGCGCGGAGCGGCTCCTCGCCGGTCTGCCCAGCATCACGGGGTCCACGGTCGCGCCCCCGCAGCCGAACCGCGAGTTCCTCGCCGTCATCGCCGACGCCGACAAGCGGGCCAAGGAGCTCGGCGACGACTACCTCTCCACCGAGCACCTCCTCGTCGGCATCGCCGACAAGGGCGGGCAGGCCGGTGAGATCCTCGACCGGCAGGGCGCGAGCGCTTCCAGGCTGCTCGACGCGTTCGAGAAGAGCAGGGGAGGACGCCGGGTGACCACACCCGACCCGGAAGGGCAGTACAAGGCGCTGGAGAAGTTCGGCACGGACTTCACGGCCGCCGCGCGCGAGGGCAAGCTGGACCCGGTCATCGGCCGCGACCACGAGATCCGCCGCGTCGTGCAGGTGCTGTCCCGCCGCACCAAGAACAACCCCGTCCTCATCGGCGAGCCCGGCGTCGGCAAGACCGCCGTCGTCGAGGGCCTCGCACAGCGGATCGTGAAGGGCGACGTGCCCGAGTCGCTCAAGAACAAGCGGCTGGTCTCGCTCGACCTCGGCGCGATGGTCGCCGGCGCCAAGTACCGCGGCGAGTTCGAGGAGCGCCTGAAGACCGTCCTCTCCGAGATCAAGGAGAGCGACGGCCAGGTCATCACCTTCATCGACGAGCTGCACACCGTCGTCGGCGCGGGCGCCGGCGGCGACTCCGCCATGGACGCCGGCAACATGCTCAAGCCCATGCTGGCCCGCGGCGAGCTCCGCATGGTCGGCGCGACCACCCTCGACGAGTACCGCGAGCGGATCGAGAAGGACCCCGCCCTGGAGCGGCGCTTCCAGCAGGTCCTGGTCGCCGAGCCGACCGTCGAGGACACCGTCGCCATCCTCCGCGGCCTCAAGGGCCGGTACGAGGCCCACCACAAGGTGCAGATCAACGACTCCGCGCTGGTGGCCGCCGCGACCCTCTCCGACCGGTACATCACCTCCCGCTTCCTCCCCGACAAGGCCATCGACCTCGTCGACGAGGCCGCCTCCCGGCTGCGCATGGAGATCGACTCCTCGCCCGTCGAGATCGACGAGCTCCAGCGCTCCGTCGACCGGCTCCGCATGGAGGAGCTGGCCCTGAGGAACGAGACGGACGCGGCCAGCAAGCAGCGCCTGGAGAAGCTGCGGCGCGACCTCGCCGACCGCGAGGAGGAGCTGCGCGGCCTCACCGCCCGCTGGGAGAAGGAGAAGCAGTCCCTCAACCGGGTCGGAGAGCTGAAGGAGCGCCTCGACGAGACCCGCGGCCGCGCCGAGCGCGCCCAGCGCGACGGCGACTTCGACACGGCCTCCCAGCTGCTGTACGGGGAGATCCCCGGCCTGGAGCGGGAGCTGGCGGAGGCGAGCGAGGCCGAGGCCCAGCAGGAGTCCTCCAAGGACACCATGGTCAAGGAGGAGGTCGGTCCCGACGACATCGCGGACGTCGTGGGCGCCTGGACCGGCATCCCCGCCGGCCGCCTCCTGGAGGGCGAGACGCAGAAGCTGCTGCGCATGGAGGACGAGCTCGGCAGGCGGCTGATCGGCCAGTCCGAGGCCGTCCGGGCCGTCTCCGACGCCGTGCGCCGCACCCGCGCCGGGATCGCCGACCCCGACCGGCCCACCGGCTCCTTCCTCTTCCTCGGCCCGACCGGCGTCGGCAAGACCGAGCTGGCGAAGGCGCTCGCCGACTTCCTCTTCGACGACGAGCGGGCCATGATCCGCATCGACATGTCGGAGTACGGCGAGAAGCACTCCGTCGCCCGGCTCGTCGGCGCGCCCCCCGGCTACGTCGGCTACGAGGAGGGCGGCCAGCTCACGGAGGCGGTCCGCCGCCGCCCGTACAGCGTGGTCCTGCTCGACGAGGTGGAGAAGGCGCACCCGGAGGTCTTCGACGTCCTGCTCCAGGTCCTGGACGACGGACGGCTCACCGACGGCCAGGGCCGGACGGTGGACTTCCGCAACACCATCCTGATCCTGACGTCGAACCTCGGCAGCCAGTACCTGGTCGACCCGGTGACCTCGGAGGACGTGAAGAAGCAGCAGGTCCTGGACGTCGTCAGGGCCAGTTTCAAGCCGGAGTTCCTCAACCGCCTGGACGACCTGGTGGTCTTCTCCGCCCTCGACCGGGCCGAGCTGGGGCGGATCGCCCACCTCCAGATCGACCGGCTCGGACGGCGGCTCGCCGAGCGCCGGCTCACCCTGGACGTCACCCCGGAGGCCCTGGAGTGGCTCGCCGAGGAGGGCAACGACCCCGCGTACGGCGCGCGGCCGCTGCGCCGGCTCATCCAGACGGCGATCGGCGACCGGCTCGCCCGGGAGATCCTCGCCGGCGAGGTCGTCGACGGCGACACGGTCCGGGTGGACCGCTTCGAGGACGGGCTGATCGTCGGCCCGGTGCGCTAGACGGCGCCTTCCTCCCCGGTCCGGGAGCGCGTGATCCTGTCAGCTGGCAGCGGATCTCGCCGCTTCCGGACCGGCGGGGCTTGCCACGTACCGCCTGGCATGGGAGAGGATGGCGACATCCGTACGAAGGGAAATACACGGTGAGCATCGACCCGTCCTCGATTCCGAATTTCGGGGGCCAGCCCCAGCCTCAGGCAGCAGGACCGGCGGGCCCCGTCGTCCCCGACCAGGACCTCGTCAAGCAGCTCCTCGAGCAGATGGAGCTGAAGTACGTCGTCGACGACGAGGGTGACCTCGCGGCGCCGTGGGAGGAGTTCCGCACCTACTTCATGTTCCGCGGCGAGGACGAGCAGCAGGTCTTCTCGGTCCGGACGTTCTACGACCGCCCGCACTCCGCCGACGACCGCGCGAAGATCCTCGACGCGATCGACGACTGGAACCGCCGCACCCTGTGGCCCAAGGTCTACACGCACCTGCACGAGGAGGAGGACGGCTCCGCCACCCTCCGCCTCATCGGCGAGGCCCAGATGCTGATCGGCACCGGCGTCGCCCTGGAGCACTTCGTGTCCTCCACGGTCAGCTGGGTCCGCGCCTCCATCGAGTTCGACAAGTGGATCGTCGAGCAGTTCGGCCTGGAGTCCCCCGAGGACAAGGCGGGCGACGAGGAGTCCTGAGCCTCCCCGCCCCACCGCCGGAGCCCGGCCCCCCTCCCGAGGGGGACCGGGCTCCCGCACGTCCACCCGCCTCGCTCTCAGCGGGCCAGCCGCCCGAGACGCGAGACCGCCTCCTCCAGGACCTCGGTCTTCTTGCAGAAGGCGAAGCGGACGAAGGGGGCGCCGGCCTTTCGGTGGTCGTAGAAGACGGCGTTGGGGATGGCGACGACGCCGGCGCGCTCGGGGAGGGAGCGGCAGAACGCGAAGCCGTCCTCGGCGCCGAGCGGGCGGATGTCGGTGGTGACGAAGTAGGTGCCGGCGGGCCGGTAGACCGCGAAGCCGGCCCGGGCGAGGCCCTCGCTCAGCAGGTCCCGCTTGGCCTGGAGGTCGGCGCGCAGGTCGTCGAAGTAGGCGGCCGGGAGCCGGAGCGCCTCGGCGATCGCGTACTGGAAGGGGCCGGCCGACACGTACGTCAGGAACTGCTTGGCCGAGCGGACGGCACTGGTCAGGGCGGGGCTCGCGGTGACCCAGCCGACCTTCCAGCCGGTGAACGAGAACGTCTTGCCGCTCGAACCGATGGTGACCGTCCGCTCGCGCATGCCGGGCAGGGTCGCGATCGGCACGTGCGCGGCGTCGTCGAACACCAGGTGCTCGTACACCTCGTCCGTGACGACGAGCAGGTCCCGCTCGACCGCCAGCTCGGCGATCGCGGTCAGCTCGGCCCGGGTGAGCACGGTGCCGGTGGGGTTGTGCGGGGTGTTGAGCAGGATCAGCCGGGTCCGGTCGGTGACGGCGGCCCGCAGCTCGTCCAGGTCGAGCACGTAGGCGCCCTCGTGGGGGCGGAGGGTGACCGGGACGCGGGTGCCGCCGGCCATCGCGACGCACGCCGCGTACGAGTCGTAGTACGGCTCCAGGGCGATCACCTCGTCGCCCGGCTCCACCAGGGCGAGCAGCGCCGCCGCGATGGCCTCCGTGGCGCCCGCGGTGACCAGCACCTCCGTCTCGGGGTCGTACTCCAGGCCGTACCGCTCCCGCTGGTGGTCGGCGATCGCGGACCGCAGCTCGGGGACACCGGGACCGGGCGGGTACTGGTTGCCGCGGCCGTCCCGCAGCGCCCGGACGGCGGCCTCCCGGATCTCCTCGGGGCCGTCGGTGTCGGGGAAGCCCTGGCCCAGGTTGATCGACCCGGTCCTGGCGGCGAGCGCGGACATCTCGGCGAAGATCGTCGTCTCGAACTCGGCGAGCCGGCGATTGAGCAGCGGTCGTGTCATGACGGCCATCCTGGGGGGAAGCTCTGGAGTTGCTCAAGTGCGCTTTGACGGTGTTCCGACGAGGGGATCGCCCTGGCATGAACATCGCACTCTTCATCCTCGGGATCGCGGTCGTGATCGCGATCGTGGTGTGGGTCGTCGCGCGGTCGCTGAGCGGCACGACGCGGTCCGGCGGCAGTGAGAGCTGGTGGGCCGGCTCGGCCTCCTCCACGTCCTCCTCGTCGTCCTCTTCCTCGTCTTCGTCCTCGTCCTGCTCGACGTCCTCGTTCTCGTGCTCGTCCTCCTCGTGTTCGAGCTCGTCGTGCTCGTCGTCCTCGTGCTCGTCGTCGTCCTGCAGCTGAAGCTCTCGATTCGCTCAAGTCCGCTTTGACGGGGGCCCGTAGAGGGCATCCCCCTCGCACAGAAGAACGGGGGTAGTACTGATGGAGATCTTCATCGTGGTTCTGGGGGCTCTGGTCGTCATCGGCCTGATCTCCACCGTCCGGGACCGGGGGCGCGCCAAGCGGCGCGGCGGCCGGAAGCGGGGCGGGTGGGCCGACGGCGGCGGCAGCGGCGGGGGCGGCGGCTGCGGCGGGGGCGGCAGCTCCTGCGGATCGGGCTGCGGGGGAGGCGGCTGCGGCGGCGGCAGCTGACCGCCCGGCACCGTGAAGGGGGCGCGCGACCGGTGCGGCGGCCGCGCCCGACGGCCCCGGAGGCACGTGACATTGGCATTACGTGCCGACAACTCGATCAATTCTGATTGAACAAGTGAACTGTGGGTTCCCCGAAGGGGTTGGAAAACACAGCAAGTTGGGTAAAAACGCTGCGTGTCGCCCGGCGTCCGTGGTTCTCTCGCTCCTGACAGAGACAGCCCTCGGACCGTGTGTGGAACCGAGCCGGCGACCCCCACTCCCGTTGGACCCTCTCCGGGGCGCCCCCGGCCCACCCGTCAAACCGTGTTTGCGGAGCCGACCCATGCTCACCACCCTGAAGACCACCTACACCGACACGCGTGCATCCGACCTGGCCTGGGCCCTCGGCCGCGAGCCGCTGCCCGCCCTCGCCGTGCTCGACCTCGAACTCTCCGGCGCCACAGTCCAGTTGCGGCTGCTCGGCGCCTCCCACCAGATCCTCCTGGAGGAGGACGGCCGCAGCTGTTCCGAGACCGTGGCCTGCATGCCCGGCAGCAGCACCCCGCTGCCGCTGGGCGTCTCCAAGCGCGTCGGTGAATGGGAGTACGAATTCGCCGCGCGCGTCGAGACGCTCTCGCAGGGCTCCTTCGCGGGCCGCGCCCAGGAGCTGCTCGCGCTGGTCGCCGACCATCCCCACGGACTGGCGGGGACGTTCCCCGGCTCCCCGCACGCCTTCACGGCGATGCTGGCGCAGCGTCACGAGGGCCAGATGCGGTGGCGCACCTGGCACGCCTACCCCCAGGAGGGGCAGTTGGTGGTGACCAGGACCCGGATCGGCGCACGTATGCCCGCCACGCTCTGATACGCCCTCCTGGCGCCCCAGATGCACTCGTGTGGGTGACAAGGGGTCCGTCAGTCGTGACGTAGCGTTACGGTCATGATCGAGCCGACCGTGACCATGCCACCCACGAGGGCGCGTCGGCCGCCCGAGCGGCGGCCGGTGCGGCCGCGCGAGACGGTCCGGTTCCCGGTCCTCGCGGTGGTGTTCGTCTGCGCGGCCTGCGGACTGGTCTACGAACTGGAACTGGTCGCGCTCGCCTCGTACTTGATCGGCGACTCGGTCACCCAGGCGTCCGTCGTGCTCTCCGTCATGGTCTTCGCGATGGGCGTCGGCTCCCTGCTCGCCAAGCGGCTGCGCTGCCGTGCCGCCGTCGGCTTCGGCCTGGTCGAGGCCGGGCTCGCGCTGGTCGGCGGCTGCTCGGCGATGGTGCTGTACGCGTCCTTCGCCTGGCTGGGCGAGTCGCGGTACGTCCTGGTGGCGTTCTCGCTCGCCATCGGGGTGCTCATCGGCGCGGAGATCCCGCTCCTGATGTCGCTGATACAGCGGGCCGGCCGGTCCGGGCAGGCGGATCGTTCTTCCGACCCCGGTGACCGTCCCCGGCGCCCGGGACGCAAGGCCGCGGCCGGGGACCCGGACGACGCGGCCGGGACGGTCGCCGACCTCTTCGCCGCCGACTACGTGGGCGCGCTGGTCGGCGGCCTCGCCTTCCCGTTCCTGCTGCTGCCCTGGCTCGGCCAGCTCACCGGCGCGCTCGTCACCGGCGCGGTCAACGCGGTGGCCGGCGGCGGCCTCGTCCTGTGGGTGTTCCGCCACGACCTGACCCGCCGCTCCCGCGCCCTGCTCCTGACGGTGAACGTCTGCGTCCTCGCCGTCCTCGCCACCGCGACCGTCCTCGTCGACGACTTCGAGCAGGCCGCGCGCCGCGCCGTGTACGGGGACCGGGTGCGGGTCGCCGTCCACACCGACCTTCAGGAGATCGTGGTGACGGGCGGCCGGGAGGGGCCGCCGGACCTCTTCCTCGACGGCCGGCTGAGGGTCGCCGGCCGGGACGAGTACCGCTACCACGAGGCCCTCGTCCACCCGGCGATGAAGGGCCGCCACCGGCGCGTGCTGATCGTCGGCGGCGGGGACGGCCTCGCCGCCCGCGAGGCCCTGCGCTACCCGGGGGTCCGCGCCGTCACCGTGGTCGAACTCGACCCCGGCGTCGTGCGCCTCGCCCGCACGGACCCGGCCCTCGCCGCGCTCAACGCCCAGGCGTTCCGCGACCCGCGCGTCCGGGTGGTCCACGCGGACGCGTTCGGCTGGCTGCGGGACGCCGCCGATCGTCTGCAGGAACGGTACGACGTGGTGATCTCCGACCTGCCCGACCCCGGTATCACCCCCAGCACCAAGCTGTACTCCGAGGAGTTCTACGGTCTGGTGGCCCGCGTCCTCACCGACACCGGGCGGTTCGCCGTCCACGCCGGATCGGCCGCCGACAGGCCCCGCACCTACTGGACCGTGGACGCCACCCTGCGCGCCGCGGGCTTCGCGACCCGCCCCTACAGCGCGAGCGGCCGCACCCCCGGCTTCGCCGCCGGGCCCGACCGAGCCGACCGCACCAGCGGCACCGGACGGGGGCCGGGGGACTGGGGCTTCCTGCTCGCGCGGCCCGGCGACCGGCCGCCCGTCCTCGGGCTCGCCCCCGACGCGCCCCGGCTGCGCTCCCTGGCCCCGGACACCCTGGCGGCCGCGGCCCGCCGAGCCGAACGGACCCGGGGCTCCGCACTCCCGCCCTCCACGCTCGTCCACCCCCGGTACGGCTCCTGAGACGGCGGGCGGGGGCGCGCGCCCGGGGTGAAACAGGCGACGCCGCGCCCCGGCCTGAGTAGGCTCGGCTTCCATGGAGCATGAGGTGTTCGTTCCCGTCCCGGCCGAGGCCCTGCGTGCGACGCTCACGGACCCGGCCCGGGTGGTGCGCTGCGTGCCCGGCCTCCAGCGCGACGCCGACGCGGCGGCGGGCCCCCTCACGGGACGGCTCAAGGTCCGGGTCGGCGGCAACACCATCACCTACCGCGGCGCCCTGAAGGTCGTCGAGCGCGACGGCGCCATCACCTACGAGGGCCAGGGCACCGAGGTACGCGGCAAGGGCGCGGCCGAGCTGTCGCTCACCGTCGTCCTCACTCCGGTGGCCGAGGGCACCAGCCTGAGCTTCACGGGCGCCCTCACGGCCGAGGGCCGGCTCGCCGAGGCGTCGGACGGGGCACGCTCCCTGGCCGGCGCCCGACTCCTCGACAGGTTCGTCGAGGCGCTGGCCGCCCTGACGGAGGAACCGGCCGGCACGGACGAGTCCGCCGGCGACGCTCCCGCCGCGGCCACGGACGCCACCGAGGCCGACTCCGGTACCGACTCCGGTACCGACGTTCCCGCCGAGGGCGACGCCGGCACCGACTCCGGCACCGACGCCCGTGCCGAGGCCGACGTCGACGCTCCCGCCGAGGCCGGCACCGGGAGCGCGGCCGACGACGACGGCGTCGACGACGGTGTCGAGGAGCCCGGCCACGCCGCCGTGTTCGACACCCCGGTGCCGCCGCCGGCCCTCGACCCGCTCCTCGACGAGGACTTCGGGGAGACTCCGATCGAGTTCCCCGCCCCGCAGCCCGCCGCCGAGGCCGCCCACGCCCGCCGCACGATGATCGGGCGGAGCGCCGAGGAGGTCGACCACGCACCACCGCGCGGCCGTTACGCCCCCGTGCCCGCGCCCGAGGCGACGAGCGCGGGCGCCACCCTGCGCTGGATCGCACCTGCCGCGGCGCTCGCCCTCGCCTCCGCCGTCGTCGTCGGGCGGGCCCTGCGCCGCCGTCGTTGAAAGGGTCCCATCGGGGCTAGGGTCGGGACGTGACGATGCAGACGCGACTGACGGCGGGCGACGCCGAGTTGACCATCAACCCCGAGCACGGGTGCCGGATCGAGAGCCTGAGCATCGGCGGCACCGAGCTGCTGCGGCAGGGCGACCGGTACGGAAGCTTCCCGATGGTGCCCTGGTGCGGCCGGACCGGGAACGGCGTCTTCCGCAACGGCGCGACCACCCACCGCCTGCCCGTCAACGCGGCCCCGCACGCCATTCACGGCACCGTCCGCGACGTGGCCTGGAAGACCGCCCGGACCTCCGCGACCGAGGCCGTGTTCACCTGCGACCTCGGCGACCCGTGGCCCTACCAGGGCCGGGTGACCCAGGTCTTCGAGCTGGCCGAGGACTCGCTCACCCTCCGCTTCGGCGTCGAGACCTATGACGACTCGTTCCCCGCCCAGGCCGGCTGGCACCCCTGGTTCCTGCGCAACCTCGGCCGGGGCGGCCAGGACGTGGAGCTGGGCTTCGCCCCCGCCTGGCAGGAGGAGCGCGGTGCCGACCACCTTCCCACCGGCCGTCGGATCGACCCCCTTCCCGGGCCGTGGGACGACTGCTTCGGCATGCCCGACGGCGTCGACGTGACCCTGACCTGGCCGGACGAGCTGGAGCTGAAGGTCACCAGCCGCGCCGAGTGGGTCGTGATCTACGACGAGCCGGCCGAGGCGGTCTGCGTCGAGCCGCAGTCCGGCCCGCCGAACGGCCTCAACACCCACCCGCGTCTCGTCACCCCGATCGACCCCCTGGAGGTCGAGAGCGTCTGGAGCTGGCGGCGGCTCTAAGCTGCTGACCATGACTGACGTACGCGCTGAGCTGCTCCAGCAGATCAAGGACAAGGCCGTGGTGCACGGCAAGGTGACCCTCTCGTCGGGTCTGGAAGCCGACTACTACATCGACCTGCGCCGGATCACGCTGGACGGCGAGGCCGCGCCGCTGGTCGGTCAGGTCATGCTCGACCTGACCGCCGACCTGGACTTCGACTGCGTCGGCGGGCTGACGCTGGGCGCCGACCCGGTCGCCACCTCGATGCTGCACGCCTCCGCCGCCCGTGGCGAGCGCCTCGACGCCTTCGTCGTGCGCAAGGCGCAGAAGGCGCACGGCATGCAGCGCCGGATCGAGGGCACGGACGTCAAGGGCCGTCGCTGCCTCGTGGTCGAGGACACCTCGACCACCGGCGGCTCGCCGCTGACGGCCGTCGAGGCCGTCCGCGAGGCGGGCGGCGAGGTCGTCGCCGTCGCCACGATCGTGGACCGGGGCGCCTCGGAGGCGATCGCCGGGGCCGGCCTGACGTACCTCACGGGGTACCAGCTGGCCGATCTCGACCTGGCGTAACCGCCGCGAAGTCGTGACTTAGGTCCTGGACCGGGACGTAAACGGTTCTGACCTGCACTTTTACTCAGGGGCGGGGTGTTTCACGTGAAACACCCCGCCCCTTGCCGTGCCGTGCCCATGGGAGCCCGGACGAGAGTCTGAAAGGATGGGGGCGACGATGACGTCGCCCCCAGGTCAGGGACAGAAACGCACACACCCCGCACATCACAAGGAGCGGACGAATGCCCATCGCAACCCCCGAGGTCTACAACGAGATGCTCGACCGGGCGAAGGCAGGCAAGTTCGCCTACCCGGCCATCAATGTGACCTCGTCCCAGACCCTGCACGCCGCTCTGCGCGGCTTCGCTGAGGCCGAGAGCGACGGCATCATCCAGATCTCGACCGGCGGAGCCGAGTTCCTGGGCGGTCAGTACAACAAGGACATGGTCACGGGCGCCGTTGCCCTGGCCGAGTTCGCGCACATCGTCGCCGCGAAGTACGACATCACGGTCGCCCTCCACACCGACCACTGCCCGAAGGACAAGCTGGACGGCTACGTCCGTCCGCTGCTCGACGTCTCCGCCGAGCGCGTCGCCCGCGGCGAGAACCCGCTGTTCCAGTCGCACATGTGGGACGGCTCCGCCGAGACCCTCGCGGACAACCTGGCCATCGGCCAGGAGCTGCTCGCGAAGGCCGCCGCCGCCAAGATCATCCTTGAGGTCGAGATCACCCCGACCGGTGGCGAGGAGGACGGCGTCAGCCACGAGATCAACGACGAGCTGTACACCACCGTCGACGACGCGATCCGCACCGCCGAGGCCCTCGGCCTGGGCGAGAAGGGCCGCTACCTGCTCGCCGCGTCCTTCGGCAACGTGCACGGCGTCTACAAGCCGGGCAACGTCGTGCTCCGCCCCGAGCTCCTCAAGGACCTCCAGGCGGGCGTCTCCGAGAAGTTCGGCAAGGCGTCCCCGTTCGACTTCGTCTTCCACGGCGGCTCGGGCTCCACGGCCGAGGAGATCGCCACCGCGCTGGAGAACGGCGTCGTGAAGATGAACCTCGACACCGACACGCAGTACGCCTTCACGCGTCCGGTGGCGAACCACATGTTCAAGAACTACGACGGCGTCCTGAAGGTCGACGGCGAGGTCGGCGTGAAGTCGACCTACGACCCGCGCACCTGGGGCAAGCTGGCCGAGGCCGGCATGGCCGTCCGCGTGACCGAGGCGTGCGCCGCGCTGCGCTCGACCGGCACCAAGCTGAAGTAACGCAGTCAAGGTGTGAGCACACAGGGCCCGGTACCTCCTCAGGTGCCGGGCTCTCGTGCGTCGACCGACGGGAAGGGCCTGATGTACGACTTCGACCGAGAGATAGACCGGCGCGGTACCTCGTCGGTCCAGTGGGACGGCATCGCGGACCGCTTCGGCGTCTCCGACCTGCTTCCCTTCACCATCTCCGACATGGACTTCGCCTCCCCGCCGGAGGTGCTCGACGCTCTCCGCGAGCGGGTCGACCACGGCGTCTTCGGCTACACCGACTGGCGTCTCGGCGGCTTCCGCGAGGCGATCCGCCACTGGTACGCGAGCCGGTTCGCCACCGACATCGACACCGAGACCCTGGTCTACGCGCCGTCGGTGCTCAGCCAGCTCTCCCAGCTGCTGCAGATGTGGACGGAGCCCGGCGACGGCGTCGTCGTGCACACCCCCACCTACGACGGCTTCCGCAAGGCCGTCACCGGGCTCGGGCGCGAGCTGCGCGGCGTCCCCCTCGGGGACCCCGACGCCCTCGAACGGGAGCTGGCCCGTCCGGACAGCCGGATGCTGCTGCTCTGCTCCCCGCACAACCCGACCGGACGGGTGTGGACCGAGGAGGAGCTGGCCGCGTTCGCCCGGCTGGCCGAGCGCCACGGAGCGGCCGTCGTCAGCGACGAGATCCACGCGGACCTGACGACCGACGGCCACCGCCACATCCCCTGGACCCGGGTCGCCGAGCCGGGCCGGGGCCACCGCTGGGCCCTGGTCACCTCGGGCACCAAGGCGTTCAACTTCCCCGCGCTCTCCGGCTCGTACGGGCTGATCGGCGACCCCGACGAGCGCACGGCCTTCATCCGGCGGATGGAGACGGGTGAGGGGCTGGCCTCGCCCGCCGTGCTCTCCCTGACCGCCCACATCGCCGCGTACCGGCAGGGCGCCCCCTGGCTGGACGCCCTGCGCGCGTACGTCGCGGGCACCATGTCCACGGTCCGGGAGCGGCTCGCGGAGGGCCTTCCCGAGGTCGACTGGACGCCCCCGCAGGCCGGCTACCTCGCCTGGATCGACCTGCGGCCGCTGGGGATCGAGGAGGCCCGGCTCCAGGAGGAGCTGGTGGCGGTGGAGAAGGTCGCCATCATGCCCGGAAGCGTCTACGGCACTCCCGGGCACGTCCGGCTCAACGTGGGCTGCCCCCGCGACAAGGCCGAGCGCGGCGTGGACGCGCTCGTCCGCGCGGCGAACCGCCTGCGCACGGCCTGACGGCGCCCTTCGACGGCCGCGCTGCCCCGGCGGCGTCCGATGGGCGGGGCTCCGGCGTTCGCGGGACCATGCAGACATGGGTGTGCGGGACGTGAGGATGGCCTCGGGCACGGGCCGGTGGATCGTGTTCACGACCGTGCTCGGGTCCGGCATGGCGCTGCTCGACTCCACCGTCGTCAACGTCGCCCTGCCCCACATCGGCGAGGACCTGGACGCCGACCTCGGCGCGCTCCAGTGGACCGTCAACGCCTACATGCTGACCCTCGCCGGGCTGATCCTGCTCGGCGGGGCGCTCGGCGACCGCTACGGCCGGCGGCGGGTCTTCGTGATCGGCGTGGTGTGGTTCGCGATCGCCTCGCTGCTGTGCGGGCTCGCCCCGAACACCGGCGTGCTGATCGCGGCCCGCGCCCTCCAGGGGGTGGGCGGCGCGCTGCTCACCCCCGGCTCGCTCGCGCTGATCCAGGCCAGCTTCCACGAGGACGACCGGGCCAGGGCGGTCGGGCTGTGGTCGGGCTTCGGCGGGGTCGGGGCGGCGATCGGGCCGTTCGTCGGGGGATGGCTGGTGGACGGACCGGGCTGGCGGTGGGTGTTCCTGCTGAACGTGCCGCTCGCCGCCGTCTGCGTGCCGGTCGCCCTCCTGCACGTCCCCGAGTCCCGGGACGAGGCGGCGCACGGCCGCTTCGACGTGCTCGGCGCCGTGCTCGGCGCCGCGGCGCTCGCCCTCGTCACCTACGCGCTGATCGGCGAGGCGTGGTGGGCCGGGGCGGCCGGCGTCCTGGTGGGCGCCGCGTTCGTGGGGGTGGAGCGGCGCCGCGGCGAGTCGGCGATGACGCCGCCGTCGATCTTCCGCTCGCGGCTCTTCACGGCCGTCAACGTGGTCACCCTCTGCGTCTACGCGGCCTTCGGCGGGTTCTTCTTCCTCGCCGCGCTCCAGCTCCAGGTCGTCTCCGGCTACTCGGCGCTCGCCGCCGGCACGGCCCTGCTGCCGACGACCGTGCTGATGCTGCTGCTGTCGGCCAAGTCCGGCGAGCTGGGCGAGCGGATCGGCCCCCGCATCCCGCTCACGGTCGGGCCGCTGCTGTGCGCCGCCGGGATGCTGCTGATGCTGCGGGTGGGCGAGGACGCCGACTACGTGCAGGACGTGCTGCCGGCCCTCCTGGTGCTCGGGCTCGGCATGACGGCCCTGGTCGCGCCGCTGACGGCGACCGTCCTCGCCTCGGTGGACGTGGGCCGGGCGGGGCTCGCCAGCGGGATCAACAACGCGGCGGCCCGGGCGGCCGGCCTCCTCGCGGTGGCCGCGCTGCCGCTGCTCGCCGGGATGGGCCCGGAGGCGTACCGCTCGGCGGAGGAGTTCGGCGCGACCTTCCGGCGGGCGATGCCGATGTGCGCGGCGCTCCTGGTGGCGGGCGCGGTCATCGCCTGGACGACCCTGCGGGTGCCGGCCCCGCGGGCCGGCTGCCACCCCGAGTGCCGGGTGCACTGCGGCGTGACGTCGCCACCCCTGGACCCGGGGGAGCGGGGGCGCACCGGGGAGACGGGGGAGCGGGGCGGCCCGGGGCCCGCGGCCTGAGGCAGACTGGGCCCATGGCCATCCACGAGAACCTCCTGGGGGGACCGGCCCCCACCCACCTGCCCGACGACCCGGGGCCGCGCGAGCTGCTCGCGAACGGCACGGCGCCGGCGGACGTCGCCGCGAAGTACCCGACCTCCTCGCTCGCCTGGGCCCGGCTCGCCGACGACGCCTACGAGCGCGGCTCGGTCGTCGAGTCGTACGCCTACGCCCGGACCGGCTACCACCGCGGCCTGGACGCCCTGCGCCGCAACGGCTGGAAGGGCCACGGCCCGGTGCCGTGGGAGCACGAGCCGAACCGCGGCTTCCTGCGCGCCCTGCACGCCCTGGCCCGCGCGGCCGGCGACATCGGCGAGAAGGACGAGTACGAGCGCTGCTCCACCTTCCTGCGGGACTCCTCCGAGACGGCGGCCGAGACGCTCGGCTGACGGTTCCCCCGCCCGGCTCGCACGCCCTTTCCCCGTGTGGGGAAAGGGCGTTCGACGTCCCCGGTACGATCCCCGGAACCGCAGGACGAGGGGGAAGTCTGTCGTGGGGAGACGAGCCGCACCCGCCGGACGGCGGCGCAGGAGTGGGACACACCGGTCGGGCACCCGCCTGGGGCTGCCCGCCATGGTCCTGATGACCGTCGTGCTCGGGGCGGGGGCAGCCCTCGCGGACTTCGACGACACGACGGACGGGAAGGCCGCGGCGCCGCCGGCGGCCGGGCGGACGGCGGACGCCGAAAGCCCCCGTGCCACCGCCTCGCCGGCGACCCGTTCGGAGCAGCCGGCGCCGACGGCGAAGCCCGCGCCCCCCAGCTCCACGCCCCCGCCGATGCCGGCACCGACGCCGCGGCCGACCGGCACGCCGCAGCGCACCGCCTCGAAGAAGCCCGTGGTGCCGCGGTCCGGTGCCGGGACCTTCACCACCGCGAGGTCCACCGGGGCGCCGACCGGTGCCGGCGGCACCCTGCGCCGCTACCGGGTCCAGGTGGAGAACGGCATCGCCCTGTCGGCGCAGGAGACGGCCGCCGAGATCCAGCGGATCCTGGCCCATCCCCGCGGCTGGGCCGCGCACGGCCGCGGCCGGTTCCAGCTGGTGTCGGAGAACGCCGACTTCGTCATCCGGATCGCCACCCCGGACACGGCGGACGCGCTCTGCCTCCGCCAGGGGCTGCGGACCCACGGCGAGCTGAACTGCGAGACCGCCGACGGTGTCGTGGTGAACCTCAAGCGGTGGATGCTGGGCTCGCCGACCTTCGCGGGGCCGCCGGAGGAGTACCGGCATCTGATCATCAACCACGAGGTCGGCCACGAGATCGGGCTCCGCGCGCACCTGGGCTGCCCGGGGCCGGGCAGGCCCGCCCCGGCGATGATGCAGCAGATCAAGGGACTCCACGGATGTCGCTCGAACGCGTTTCCGTATGACGAAGACGGGAGCTACATCACTGGTCCGATCGTGTCATGATGCGCTTGGGACGGCGCGCGACGAAGCACGCCTCCCGAGGGGACCGGGGCTCCCGTGCCGGACGACGTGCCGCACGGAGGAGCAGACCGCTACCCGGTAGTACGTATCGAGGAGACAGCAATGTCCACCTTCCCCGATGCCGGAGCCGGTTCGGTCGCAGACGACCCGAACCTCGACTTCGCGGGTACCACGCCGTACGAGGACTACGTCCAGGCGGACGTCCTCACCCACCTCCAGCACCTCCGCTCGGACGACCCGGGCGAGATGGTCTTCCTGGTCACCACCCAGGTCATGGAGCTGTGGTTCACGGTGATCGTCCACGAGTGGGAGACCGCGAGCCGCGCCCTGCGCGAGGACCGCGTCCCCGTCGCGATGGACGCGCTCAAGCGCTCCGTGCGCGAGCTGGAGGCGCTCAACCACTCCTGGCGGCCGCTGGCCCAGCTCACCCCCGCCCAGTTCAACGCCTACCGCGCCGCGCTCGGCGAGGGCTCCGGCTTCCAGTCGGCGATGTACCGGCGGATGGAGTTCCTGCTCGGCGACAAGGCCGCCTCCATGCTCGTGCCGCACCGGGGCGCGCCCCGCGTCCACGCCGAGCTGGAGAAGGCGCTGCACGAGCCGAGCCTGTACGACGAGGTCCTCGCGTTCCTGGCCCGCCGCGGCCTGCCCGTGCCGGCCGGCGTCCTCGGCCGCGACCTGTCGCAGCGCTACGAGCCGTCCCCCGAGATCGAGGCGGTCTGGGCCGGGATCTACGCCGACCCCGACCAGAGCGGCGAGCTCGTCCGCCTGGGCGAGGCCCTCAGCGACGTCGCCGAACTCGTCTGGCGCTGGCGCAACGACCACCTGGTCGCGACCCGGCGCGCGATGGGGGCCAAGACCGGCACCGGCGGCTCGGCCGGCGTGGCCTGGCTGGAGAAGCGCGCCCAGAAGAACGTGTTCCCCGAGCTCTGGACGGCCCGCAGCCATGTCTGACCGCCTCCTGAACAGGGCGCTGGAGCTCGACGCCGCCGACGAGCTGGGCAAGCACCGCGAGAAGTTCGCCCTCGACGCCGGGACCGTCTACCTCGACGGCAACTCGCTCGGCGCGCTGCCCGCCCACGTCCCGGCCCGCATGGCCGACGTCATCACCCGCGAGTGGGGCGAGCTGCGCATCCGCTCCTGGGACGAGTCCGGCTGGTGGACCGCGCCCGAGCGGATCGGCGACCGGATCGCGCCGATCGTCGGCGCCGCCCCGGGCCGGATCGTCGTCGGCGACTCGACCAGCGTGAACGTCTTCAAGGCCGTCGTCGCCGCGGCCCGGCTCGCCGGGGACGGCCGCGACGAGATCCTCGTCGACGCGACGACCTTCCCCACGGACGGGTACATCGCGGAGTCGGCGGCGCGGATGACCGGGCACCGGATCGTGCCCGTCGACCCCGCCGCGATCCCCGGCGCGGCCGGACCGCGCACGGCCGCCGCACTCGTCAACCACGTCGACTACCGCAGCGGCCGGCTCCAGGACCTGCCCGGCATCACCGCCGCGCTCCACGCGGCGGGCGCGCTCGCCGTCTGGGACCTGTGCCACAGCGCGGGCGCCCTGCCCGTCGGGCTGGACGCCCACGGCGTCGACCTGGCCGTCGGCTGCACCTACAAGTACCTGAACGGCGGACCCGGTTCGCCCGCGTACCTGTACGTCGCCGAGCGCCACCAGGCCGCCTTCGACTCGCCGCTGCCCGGCTGGAACTCGCATGCCGACCCGTTCGCCATGACCCCCGGGTACACGGCGGCCGAGGGCGCCGTGCGGGGCCGGGTCGGCACCCCGGACATCCTGTCGATGCTGGCCCTGGAATCGGCGCTGGACGTCTGGGACGGCGTCGACGTCGAGGACGTGCGGGCCAAGTCCCTCGCGCTGACGGACTTCTTCCTGGAGTGCGTGCGGGCGTACGCCCCCGAGGGCCGGGTCGAGTCCGCGACGCCCGAGGCGCACGGCGAGCGGGGCAGCCAGGTCGCCCTGCGGTGCGCCGAGGCCCCGGCCGTCATGGCCGAGCTCATCCGGCGCGGGGTGGTCGGCGACCTCCGCCGCCCGGACGTGCTGCGGTTCGGATTCACGCCGCTGTACGTCGGTTTCGCCGACGCGGAGAGGGCCGCGCGGGTCCTCGCGGAGGTCCTGGCCGACCTCCCCGCCTAGCGGCGCGACCGTCCGAGGATCGCCTGGTCCGCGGGGACTCCGGTGCTGGTACCGTCCCCGCAGATCAGGCCGATTCGGCCGCGTATCCGAGAGGTTGGAACAGCATGCCGGACCCCGCCGCGCGTGATGCCGCCGAAGAGGCGTCGGCGTTCTCGCACCCGGCCGTCCCCCCGGACGCCTCCGCCGCGTACGGCGACCACCCGGACCAGGTGATCGACTTCTACGCCCCGCGCGACGGGAGCACCCGGGCGCCGCTCGTGGTCGCCCTGCACGGCGGCGCCTGGCGCGCCCCGTACGACCGGCAGCACCTGACCCCCTTCGTCGACTTCCTGGCCCGCCGGGGGTTCGCCGTGGCGAACGTCGAGTACCGGCGCGGCAGCGACATCCCCCGCCAGGGCGGCACGGCCCCGGTCGCCGGCCGCTGGCCCGAGACCTTCGACGACGTCGCCGCCGCGCTCGACGCCGTACCCGAACTGGCCGCCGCGCACCTGCCGCAGGCCGACGTCGGCCGCGTCGTCCTCACCGGCCACTCGGCGGGCGGCCACCTCGCGCTGTGGGCCGCCGCCCGGCACGGCCTGCCCGCCGACGCCCCGTGGCACCTCCCCGCCCCGCCGGCCTTCCGCGGGGTCGTCGCCCTCGCCCCGATCGCCCACTTCGCCCGTGCCGTGGAGCTCGGGGTGTGCGGCGGAGCCGTCGGCGAACTGCTCGGCGAACCGGCCGAGTTCGAGGCCCGCGCCGCCCTCGCCGACCCCTCCGTCCTCCTGCCGACCGGCATCGCGACCACCGTCGTCCACGGCCGCGAGGACCTCGTGGTCCCGTGCGTCGTGGCCGAGGCGTACGCGGAGGCGGCCGGCAAGGCGGGCGAGGAGACCGGCCTCACCTTCCTGGAGGAGGTCGGCCACTTCCCCCTCATCGACCCGGCGGCCGACGCCTGCGCGGTGGTCGCGGAGGAGATCGCCCAGCTGGCCTGGTGACCGGGGAAATCGCATCTCTCGTACAACTCTTCGAGGCGGTCGCGTGTCACATCAGACACGGCAGTCCCGTGTCCGACCGTCCTCGTGGGGGTTTTCACCTTGCAGCACCGTTCCGCCGGCACCCGGCTCGCCCTGGCCGTCACCGCCGCCCTCGCCGTCACCGCCCTCGGTGCCGGCACGCTGGCCACCGCGCCGACCGCGTTCGCGGCCACCTCCTCCTCGGCCGCGCAGTCCGCCTCCGGGCTGCCCGTCTTCCCCGAAGGCTCCGACTTCGGGGGCGTGGGCCCGTCCGGCTTCCTCACCTACTCGTTCGACCGGGACGGCAGCCGCAAGCTGCTGTGGACGCCGTACGACGGCGGCACCGCGACCCCGCTCCAGGAGCCCAAGGGATGGTCCATCGGCGCCGGTGACGTGGTCGTCCTCGGCGACGCCTCCTGGACCGTCAACTTCCGCTCGATCACCCTGCGGAACATGGCCGCCCCCGCCGCCCCCGCCGTGGCCATCGACCTCGGCGCGCTGAACGGCACCTACGTGGCCGTGCTGAGCCCGACGAGCGTGCTCGCGCAGGTGACGAACGAGGTCGGCCAGGCCGAACTGCACGTCGTCACCAAGGACGGCGCCACGACGACCAGCCGCAAGATCACCGGCCTGCCGGCGGACGCCACCGACTTCTTCGGCTCGCAGGCCCACGACGGCTCCGTCCTCGTCGGGTACGAGACGGGGCCGCAGGACGGGCGGACCGGTGGCCGGGCCCTGATCGACGTGGCGGCCGGGACGGCGACCTCGACCTACGCCTCGCCCGAGTCGGGGTTCGAATACGGCGGCCTGGAATTCTCCGCCTCCCACGTGGCCTGGTTCAACTACAAGGCCGGTGTCGGCGACTACATCACCTCCGTCGACCGCGAGACGGGCGAGCGGAAGGACACCGTCCTCGGCTCCCACGGCGACGAGTGGCACAGCACGCTGGTCGGCGAGTGGCTGGTCTACGGCAACGCCGACCACCCCGCCAAGGCCGTCTCCCTGACCGGCGGCCAGACCGTCGACCTCGGCGTCTCGGCCCCGCGCGCGACGGCCTCGTCCGACGGCAGCGCCGTGCTGCTCGGCAGCCGGGCCGCCGACGGCGCCGGCCTGTTCCGGGTCGTGGCCGGTGCGGACGGCACCCCGACGGTCACCAAGGTCGCGGAGACGGGCCCGCCCTCGGCGGAGAAGCCGCTGGCGATCGAGCAGGTCCACGTCCCCGACACGGTCGACCTCGACAAGACCGGCGGCAAGGTGACGCTGGGCTGGACGCTGTCGCGCGCCGACGCCTCCCTGGACGTCACGCTCACGCACACCGCCACGGGCAAGGAGTTCACCAAGCGCCTGACCGCGCCGGCGTCCGGCACCCTGTTCTCCTTCGACTGGGACGGCGTGATCGACGGCGTGGACGCGCCGAACGGCAGGTACGGCGTGGAGGCCGAGGCGACGCTCGCGGGCGGCGCCGGCGAGCCCGCCTACCAGGGCTGGCTCATGAACGTCACCCGCACGGCCAACCCGCACGACTACGACGACAACGGCGCCACCGACCTCCTCGCCCGCGACGCCGCCGGTGTCCTGTGGCGCGACGACCTGCGCGACCGGCCCGTCGACGGACAGATCGTCCCCGCCCGGCGGACCCGGCTGGGCGCCGGCTGGCAGGTCTACAACACGATCGAGGCCGCCGGGAACCTCGCCGGGGCGCCCGCCGGCGACCTCATCGCCCGCGACACCGCCGGCGTCCTGTGGAGCTACCTCGGCAAGGGCGACGGCACCTTCGCCACCCGCACGAAGATCAGCGCGGGCTGGCAGGGCTACAACAAGTTCGCCGCCGGCAGCGACCTCACCGGCGACGGCCGCCCCGACCTCGTGGCCACCGACACCGCCGGCGTCATGTGGCTCTACAAGGCCACCGGAAGCTGGTCCGCCCCCTACTCGGGCCGCACCCGGCTCGGCGCCGGCTGGAACGGCTTCGACCAGATCACCGCCGTCGGCGACGTCGCCGGCACCCCGGCGGGCGATCTCCTCGCCCGTGACACCGCCGGCGTCCTCTGGCTCTACCCCGGCAACGGCGCGGGCACCTTCTCCGCCCGCGTCCGCATCAGCGCCGGCTGGGGCGGGTTCACCCACCTCGTCGGCGCCGGCGACGTCACCGCCGACGGCCGCCCCGACCTGGTCGCCTACGGCCCCGCCGGCGCCACGGTCTACCCCGCCACCGGCAACCCCACCACCCCGCTGACCCGGCAGTCGACCACGGTCTACGCCGGCGAGGGCACGAAGTTCAACCACCTCGCCTGAGCACCGGAGGGGGCGCCCCGGCGCCCTCCTCCTCCTCAAGGGGGACCCGGGAGGATCCGTACGGAGCCGGACGACCCCGTCCGGCTCCGCCCGTACCGTTGTTCCCGTGACCCAGACACCGCTCTCCGAGACGAGCCGCAGCCCCGAGTTCCGCCTGGTGCAGGTGGCGCTCGGGGGGCTGCGCCAGGAACTCGTCCACGACGCCTTCGCCTACCGGCCGCTGCCCCGCGCGGACGTGACCGGCGGCCCCGCCCGCTTCCTGCCGTCGCGGATACGGGAGTCCGCCGGCCTCTTCCCGCACGCCGTCGTCGGCTTCCTGGCGATGATCGTCTTCTTCGTCGGCTACGAGCGCACCTACGGCTCCCTCGGTCCGATCACGTTCGTCGCGACCTGCGCGCCGCCCGCGATCGTGCTGCTCACCCTGGTCCGCCCGGTCCTCGCCTTCTGGGCCTCGCTCGCGTCGGCGCCGTTCATCGGGGCCGTCGGCGGCTTCGGTACCGGCTTCCCCTGGTCGGCGGCCTCCTTCGCCGCGCACCTGGTGGTCCTCGGCGTGGTCGCCGCCCGCACCCGGCCCCGTACCGCCGCGTGGATGTGGATCGCCACGGCCTGCTACGCCCTCTTCGCCGAGATGTTCCTCGGGTCGGGCGGCGGCAGCGACGCCCTCCCCATGGTGTTCGTGTCGGCCATGGTCCTGCTCACCGTCACCGTCTTCCAGGTCCGCCGCCAGGCCGACCGCGACGTCACCGCGCAGCAGACCGTCACCGCCCAGGAGATCTCCAAGCGGACCGTCCTGGAGGAGCGCACCACCATCGCCCGCGAGCTCCACGACGTCGTCGCCCACCACATGTCGGTGGTCGCCATCCAGGCCGAGGCCGCGCCCTACCGGGTCGAGAACCCGCCGCCGGAGCTGGAGCAGGCGTTCCTCACCATCCGCGAGAACGCCGTCGCCGCCCTCACCGAGCTGCGCCGCATCCTCGGCGTCGTCCGGGCCGAGGACTACGAGGCGCCCGACGCCCCGCAGCCGACCCTCGGCGACCTGGACGCGCTGATCCGCAACGTCGCCGATGCCGGGCTCGACGTCGAGAAGACGGTCACCGGCGCCGTGCGGGAGCTCCCGCAGGGTGTGGAGCTCTCCGCGTACCGGATCGTCCAGGAGGCCCTGTCGAACGTGCTGCGGCACGCGCCCGGCGCGGCGGCGAAGGTCGAGGTCAGCTACGTCCTCGGCGGGCTCGGCCTGCGCATCGCCAACGGTCCCGCACGCGGAATCGTCAAGCCGTCGCCGGGCGCGGGTCACGGCATCACCGGCATGCGGGAGCGTGTGACGATGCTCGGCGGGGAGATGACGGCCGAGGCGACCGGGGACGGTGGCTACGAGGTGACGGCCTTCGTCCCCGTGAGCCGTGGGGAGAACGCGGAATGAGCATCAAGGTCCTGATCGTCGACGACCAGATGATGGTCCGCGAGGGCTTCTCGGTGCTGCTCGGCGCGATGCCGGACATCGAGGTCGTCGGCGAGGCGGTCAACGGCCGGGAGGCGATCGCCCAGGTCGCCGCCCTCCGCCCCGACGTGGTCCTGATGGACATCCGGATGCCCGAGCTGAACGGCATCGACGCCACCCGGGAGATCGTCGCCGCCGACGCGGACGCCAAGGTGCTCGTCCTGACCACCTTCGACCTCGACGAGTACGTCTACCAGGCGCTGCGCGCCGGGGCCTCCGGCTTCCTGCTCAAGGACGCCTCGGCCCGGCAGCTCGCCGACGGGGTGCGGGTCGTCGCGGCCGGCGAGGCGCTCCTCGCGCCGACCGTCACCAGGCGGCTCATCACCGAGTTCGCGAAGGCGCCCGGAAACGCGCCCCGCCCGCCCGCGATGGCGCAGATCGGCGAGCTGACCGAGCGGGAGACGGAGGTCCTCGTCCTCATCGCCCAGGGCCTGTCGAACGCCGAGATCGCCGAGCACCTCGTCGTCGCAGAGTCCACGATCAAGACCCACGTCAGCCGGATCCTGGTGAAGCTGGGCCTGCGCGACCGCACGCAGGCGGCGGTCTTCGCGTACGAGGCGGGTCTGGTCCGCGTCGGAGGCTGACCGGCCCGCGGGCCCGCCGCGGGGCGCCGACGGGAGCGGTGCCGGCGGCCGGCGCGGGTAGCGTCCGTCCATGGACGCTGCCTTCGACCCCTGGTCGCCCGAGTTCGTCGCCGATCCCTACCCCGCCTACGCGGAGCTGCGCGCCGCCGGCCGCGCCCACTGGTACGCGCCGACGCGGCAGTGGCTGATCCCGCACCACGAGGACGTCTCGGCGCTCCTGCGGGACCGGAGGCTGGGCCGGACGTACACCCACCGCTTCACGCACGAGGAGTTCGGGCGGGAGGCCCCGGACGCCGCGCACGAGCCGTTCCACACGCTCAACGACCACGGGCTGCTCGATCTGGAGGGGGCCGACCACGGCCGGATCCGGCGGCTGGTCTCGAAGGCGTTCACGCCTCGGACGGTGGAGGACCTGGCCCCGACGGTACGGCGGCTCGCCGCCGGACTCGTCGGCGATCTGGTGGCCGCGGGCGGCGGGGACCTCCTGTCCGCCGTCGCCGAACCCCTTCCGGTCGCGGTGATCGCGGAGATGCTGGGCATCCCGGAGGACGACGAGGAGCGCGGCAGGCTGCGGCCCTGGTCGGCGGCGATCTGCGGGATGTTCGAGCTGAACCCCTCGCAGGAGACGGCCCGGCGGGCGGTCGAGGCGTCGATCGAGTTCTCCGGCTACCTGCGGGAGCTGATCGCACGGCGGCGCGGGGAGCCGGGCACGGACCTCGTCTCGTCGCTGATCGCGGTCGAGGGGCTGACGGAGCAGGAGATGGTCTCCACCTGCGTACTCCTCCTGAACGCCGGTCACGAGGCCACCGTGAACACCACGGTCAACGGCTGGCGGACGCTCCTGGAGCAGGGTGTCCGTCCGCATCCCGAAAAGTTGTCCACAGCTGTGGAAGAACTTCTGCGGTACGACACCCCGCTCCAGATGTTCGAGCGCTGGGTCCTCGACGACATCGACCTCGGCGGGCAGGTCCTCCCGCGCGGCTCCGAGGTCGCCCTGCTCTTCGGCTCCGCCAACCGCGACCCGGCCCGCTTCGGCCCCACCGCCGACGTCCTCGACCTCGAACGGGCCGACAACCCCCACGTCACCTTCGGCGCCGGCATCCACTACTGCCTCGGCGCCCCGCTCGCCCGCCTCGAACTCACCGCCGTCTTCGGCGAACTCCTGCGGCAGGCCCCCGGCCTCCGGCTGGCCGCCGAACCGGCCTGGAAGCCCGGCTACGTCATCCGCGGTTTCGACGAGCTGCTCGTGGAGGTCTGACCCGCCGGGCGGAGCCCGGCCCGACGGAGCCCCGGCCGACCGAACCCTGCCCGACGGGGCACCGCCCGACCGTCCACCGCCCGACCGTCCACCGCCCGCCCGGGCCCCGGCCGCCCGGTCAGGGGGAGAGCCTCTCCTCCACGGGCGGGGCGAGCCGGTCCACGAGCGCCGCGAACCCCTCCGCGTCCGCCTCCCGGTACGGCCCGCCCGGCCACAGCGGGCGCCCCTCGACCCAGGGGACGAGCCGCTCGCCGGCCGGGTCGAAGCCCCACCGGCCGTGCAGCTCGACGATGCCGGCGGGCACGGCCGGCAGGCCCCGGCGCGGCCGCTTCCGGGATCCGGGCAGAAGGAGCGGGACCGCCGCCTCGGGCCGGTCGTCCGGTCCGCCGCGCGCCGGGAAGAGCAGCAGGACGGGGACGCCGCCGTGCGGGTCGTACAGCAGGACGTACCGCCGCGAGACGGACACGGCGGAGACCGCGGCCCGGGCCATCAGCCGCGCCGCGGGAAGGCCGCCGACCAGCGCCCGGTAGGCGGAGTACAGGAGGCCGGCCAGGGACACCGCGCCCGCCGCCCACAGCTTCGGGGCGTCCTCCGCCGGAGGCCCGGTCAGCGCGACGGCGCCCACGGCCGCGCAGAACGCCAGCGCGACCAGCACCGACGGCAGCCCGGCGACCCGCCGCAGGCTCCGCACCCGCCACCACGGCACCCCGCGCACGTCCGCCTCCGGCCGCGGCGCCCGGTCCTGCGGCAGGGCCTGCCGCCGGGCGTGCTCGGCGAGCACCGCGTACGTCGGCCCGGCCACGGACCGCACCCGGTCCGGCGCCGTCCGATCCGGCCCCCCACGCTCCGGCGCGGCCGGCGCCGCCTGCGGCCGGCGCGGGACAGGGCGCTCCAGCAGCCCCCGGGCCTCCGCCTGACCGACGACGATGCGCCGCACCCGCGTGCCCCGGAGCGGCTTCGCCCAGATCAGCGGCTCGCCGCCGGGCGGCGCGAGGACCCCGCCCACGCGCGGGTCGCCGCACCACCAGAGCACGCCGTCCGGCCCCGGCCGCACCGCCTCGTACCGGTGCCGGGCCGCGACCACGGCCAGCGGCCAGGTCTCGGACCCGTCCGCGGCGCGCAGCACGACGGTCGTCGCGTGCCCGGTGCGCCCGACCGTCACCGCGGGGTGCGCGGACCACACGGCCGCGCCGAGCGCCCGGCGCATCCGTCGCGCGAGGACCAGCGATCCGGTCCCGCCGCCCAGGCAGAGGATCCCGACCACGGCCGACAGGCCGGCCGCGTCGTCGCCCCACGCGGCCTCGGGCACGAGCACCCCGAGGCCGACGGCCGCCCCGAGGACCGCCAGCCCCGTGACGACCAGTCCGGCGGCTCTTCGCCGGTACCGCTCCAGCTCCCTCGCCGTCGCCTCGACGGCCAGCGCACACGTCATCGCACGTCCCCCCACCAGGTGTCCGGCTGCCGACGCTAGCGCGGCCCCCGTACCGATGCCGGCGTCAGGTGGCCGTGCGCTGCTCCCGGGCCGGGTCGCGGGCCGGGTCGCGGGGGAGGGTCAGCCCCCAGGCGGCGGGGCGGACGGTCCAGGTGCGGCGGCGGACGGGGCCGGAGAGGCGGCCGTCGGCGCGGTAGCGGAAGTCGGGGCCGGAGACGGTGAGCGTGCGGGCGGAGACGTGGCGCGCCGGGGCGGCCGCGGGATGGACGGTCACCCGGGCGGTGCCGGCGGCGGAGCGGACCGTCAGGCCCTCCACCGGGTCGTCCACGTCGGCGAGCAGGATCCCGTCCGCCTCCACGCGCAGCCGGTGGGTGCGGACCGCGAGGGCGGTGGGCGCGGGGCGGACCAGGGTGCGGACGAGGGAGCGGCAGGTGCCCCAGACGGACGGGGCCGCCGAGGACAGCGCGGGGACGGCCGGCACCAGCAGGTCGCCGAGGACGACGCCGTCGCTGTCGTCGACCAGCAGGTCCAGACGGCGGACCGAACCGTCCAGGACCGCCCGGGCCGCCGCCGGCGTGGAGCGCGGCACGCCGAGCGCGTGGGCCACTTCGCGGGCGTCCGGCGGTCCGATCGGGACGAGGGCGAGGGCGGCCCCGGAGAGCTCCCGCTCCCGGTGCAGGAGCGCCACCGTGCGCAGCAGCGCCCGGTCGTCGCCGAGCACCACGGGGCGCCGGGAACCGCGCCTGGCCAGGGCGCGGGAGAATTCCTCCGGGCCGTCCGGCAGGCAGATCTTCGCCTCCGCGCCCGCGGACAGGACATCTTTCGCGATCCGCACGGACTCGCCGTCACATCGGCGGGCGACCGGGTCGACGATGACCAGCAGCTGGTCGTGATCCGACACCTCGGTCCTTCCTCGGGTAGCATCTTTGTGCAAGAGCCCCTTGCGCTATTGCGCCAGGGGCTTCGTCTATTCCGGGGCACACCGGTGAGGCGGCGTATGCCCCCTGACCTTGGACATGCCCCACCCGGAAGGGGTGTACGCCTGTGCCCGCACTTGTGCTGCTCGGTGCTCAGTGGGGTGACGAGGGCAAGGGAAAGGCCACCGACCTCCTCGGTGGATCCGTTGACTATGTAGTGCGTTACCAGGGCGGCAACAACGCCGGCCACACCGTCGTCGTCGGCGACCAGAAGTACGCGCTGCATCTTCTCCCTTCCGGAATCCTCTCGCCGGGGTGTACCCCGGTGATCGGAAACGGAGTCGTCGTCGACCCGGCGGTCCTGCTCTCCGAGCTGAGCGGACTGAACGAGCGCGGCGTCGACACGTCGAAGCTCCTGATCAGCGGCAACGCCCACCTGATCACCCCGTACAACGTCACCCTCGACAAGGTGACGGAACGGTTCCTCGGCAAGCGCAAGATCGGCACCACCGGGCGCGGCATCGGCCCGACCTACGCCGACAAGATCAACCGCGTCGGCATCCGGGTCCAGGACCTCTACGACGAGTCGATCCTCGAGCAGAAGGTCGAGGCGGCGCTGGAGGGCAAGAACCAGCTCCTGGCCAAGCTCTACAACCGGCGCGCGATCCAGGCCGAGCAGATCGTCGAGGAGATGCTCCAGTACGCGGAGCAGATCAAGCCCTTCGTCGCCGACACGACGCTGATCCTCAACAAGGCGCTCGACGACGACAAGGTCGTGCTCTTCGAGGGCGGCCAGGGCACCCTGCTCGACGTCGACCACGGCACGTACCCCTTCGTCACCTCCTCGAACCCGACCGCGGGCGGCGCCTGCACCGGCGCCGGCGTGGGCCCGACGAAGATCAGCCGGGTCATCGGCATCCTCAAGGCGTACACGACCCGTGTCGGCGCCGGCCCGTTCCCGACGGAGCTGTTCGACGCGGACGGCGAGGCGCTGCGCCGCATCGGCGGCGAGCGGGGCGTCACCACCGGCCGTGACCGCCGCTGCGGCTGGTTCGACGCGGTCATCGCCCGCTACGCCACCCGCGTCAACGGCCTGACCGACTTCTTCCTCACCAAGCTGGACGTGCTGACCGGCTGGGAGCAGATCCCGGTCTGCGTCGCGTACGAGATCGACGGCAAGCGCGTCGAGGAGCTGCCCTACTCGCAGACCGACTTCCACCACGCGAAGCCGATCTACGAGATGCTGCCGGGCTGGTCCGAGGACATCACCAAGGCCAAGACCTTCGCCGACCTGCCGAAGAACGCGCAGGCGTACGTGAAGGCCCTGGAGGAGATGTCGGGCGCCCCGATCTCCGCGATCGGCGTCGGCCCCGGCCGTACCGAGACGATCGAGATCAACTCGTTCCTCTAGGACGCCCACGCGCGGCACGCACCGCGCACGGCACCGTGCCCCTCCCCCGGACCGATCCGGGGGAGGGGCACGGTCGCGTCCGGGCCCGGGGCCCGGCCGCGTCAGGACAGCCTGGTGTCGCGGCCGACCTTCTCCCAGGCGGTGACGTCGGCGCGGACCTGGTCGAGGTGGGCGAGGATCGTGTCGATGGAGTCGTCGCCCAGCGCGAGCCGGAGCGGGGTCTCGTCCGCTTCGAGCGCCCGGACGACCGCCGCCACGGCCTTCGCCGGGTCGCCGGCCTGGGTGCCGCCGCCGGTCTCGACGAACGCGCGGGTCGCGCCGACGGTGTCGGCGTAGTCGGCGATGCCGTCACCGCTGAGGCTGTGGTTGCCGAAGAGGCCCGTGCGGAAGGCGCCGGGCTCGACGATCAGCACCTTCACGCCGAGCGGGCCGACCTCGGCCGCCAGCGCCTCCGACATGCCCTCCAGGGCGAACTTGGTGGCGCTGTAGGCGCCGAACCCGGCCATCGACATCTGCCCACCGACACTGCTGAGCTGCACGATCGCGCCGGAACGGCGGGCCCGCATGTGCGGCAGGACGGCCCGGGTGAGGGCGGCCGGGCCGAAGACGTGGACGTCGAAGAGGGACCGCAGCTCGGCGTCGTCCGTCTCCTCGACCGAACCGACGTGGGTGCGGCCCGCGTTGTTGACGAGGACGTCGATGCGTCCGTGGCGCTCGACCGCCGCCGCCACGACCCGGTCGACCGCCGCCGCGTCCGTCACGTCCAGGGCGACCGCGTCCACCTGGTCCGGATGGGCCGCGACCAGGTCGTCCAGCGTCTCGGTGCGGCGGGCGGCGGCGACCACGACGTCGCCGGCCGCGACCGCGACCTCGGCGAAGGCGCGCCCGAAACCGCTGTTGGCGCCCGTGACCAGCCAGACCTTGCTCATGTGCGTACTCCCCCTCGTGGATGCTGCCCGGTGACACAACAAGCTTGCGCCGCAAGGGCTTTGCCCGTCCAAGATCTCCCGTGATAACCCATGGCTATGGATGTGCACGGGCGGGATCTGCGCTACTTCCTCGCGGTGGCCGAGGAGCTCCACTTCACCCGCGCGGCCGAGCGGCTCTACGTCTCGCAGCCCGCGCTCAGCAAACAGATCCGGGCGCTGGAGCGGCAGCTGGGCGCCGCCCTCTTCGACCGCGACCGACAGGGCGTGACCCTCACCTCCGTCGGTACGGCCCTGGTGCCGCACGCCCGCGCCACGATCGCCGCCTGGCAGGAGGGCCACGAGGCCGTACGCCGCGCCCGGGAGGCGTCGGAGAGCACCGTCGTCGTCGGGATGAGCACCAGCCCCGGCCGCGGCGGGCTGCTTCCCGCGATCCGCTCCCGCTTCACCGGGAGCCACCCGGAGGCCCGGCTGAAGCTCCGCCAGGTCGGCTGGGAGGACCCGACGGCCGGTCTCGCCGACGGGAGCAGCGACGTGGCGTTCGTCTGGCTCCCGCTGGCCGGCGCCGACCGCTTCCGCTGGGTCGTGGTGGCCACCGAGCCCCGGCTGGTCGCCCTCCCGGAGTCCCATCCGCTGGCCGCCCGCGCCGCACTGGGCTTCGACGACCTCCTCGACGAGCCCTTCCTCGCCCTGCCGGCCAGCGGCCCCGAACTCCGCGACCACTGGCTGGCCGTGGACGCCCGAGGCGGGCGGCCGCCGGTCGTCGGCGCCGAGATCGCCAGCGCCGACGAGACCTACGAAGCCCTCGTCGGCGGCCTCGGCATCTGCCTGGTCGCCGCCGGCAACGCTCCCCTGCTCACGCGCGACGGCGTCGTCACCCGCCCCGTCCACGGCGTCTCGCCCAGCCGCTTCGCCCTCGCCTGGCGCGCCGACGACACCCGCCCCCTGATCCGCGCGTACGCCCGCGCCGCCTCCGACGTCGTCTCGCAGGCGTCCTGAACTCGCCTCGTGGGAAAGGGGTTCGACTGCGCCCTGAGGGTCGTCCGTAGCCGGCTCGGCCGGCACGGTCCGAAAGGGACGACCTAGTCGCGGACGAACTCGGCCGGTTCGCCGTCCGCGCTCATTCCGTAGACCTGGAGCCGTTCCTTGCCCTGGTACCGGACGATGCGGAGGTTGCTGGAGCCGTTCTCGGCGCAGTCCGAGTCCCAGGTGTCGGGGTCCCGGGTCTCCGGGCCGATGACGAGGAGGGAGCCCGCGCCGCCGACGATGGCCGTGGAGGCGCAGTCGACGTCGTCGGCGAGGAGGTTCCCCTGGTCGTCCATGCGCGGGTACGACTGCTCGAAGCGGACGAGCGGTGCGCCGACCGGGCCCTGGGTGACGATGAGCCGGTAGGACCAGCGGTCGGGTTGGGGCTGGGTCAGCGTGTCGGGGGCCTGCTTCCAGGTGCCGACATAGGCGGCGGGGACCACGTCCGTGCCGGCCTCGACCCGGCGGAAGGTGCCCTTCGCGACGCCGGATCCCCACTCGACGACGTCGGTCGAGCGCAGCGTGAGGGTCTGGCGGGCCGCCGGGGTGCAGCGCTGGGCGGGGACGCTCGCGGTGATCTCCGCCTCGCCGAGGACGAGTTCGCCGTCGGTGGCGGAGACCAGGGTGGCCCGGCCGATGCACAGCTGTTCCCCGGTGACGTGGGTGTAGACGGCGGCCCTGGCCCCGGCGGGGCCCTGGGTGACCTCGATCCTGCGGGTCTCGTACGGGACGTCGGCGGAGCCCTTGAGGACGCCCTCCCAGGCGCCGAGGAAGGTGGCCGGGACGATCCCGGGCGCGGTGCCTCCGGTGCCGCCGCCGTTCTTCTGGCCGCCCGAGGTGCCCGTGGCGCCGGGGGAGTCGCCGCGGGGCCAGTACGTGAAGGCGACGCCCGCCGCCGCGGCGACCGCGAGGGCCGTGACGGCGGCGAGCAGGGCGGTGCGGCCCCGCCGCCGGGGCGCGGCGGCCGCGGGGGTGGTCGCGGACGTGCCCGCACCGGCCGGGGCGGTGGGCGGGGGAGTCTCGGACGCCGGGGCGCTGCCCTCGGCCTCCAGGAGCCGGGCCGCGTGGCGGCCGATGGGGGCGAGGACGTCCGCGGGGAGCCAGGGGTCGGCGATCGGGAGGGTCTCGGCGATCTCCGCCGCCGACGGACGGGCCTCCGGATCCTTGGCGAGGCAGGCGCGGATCAGTCCGGAGAGCTCGGGCGGGAGGTCCTTCAGGTCGGGTTCGTCGTGGGCGATGCGGAACATGGTCGCGTGCACGCCGCTGTCCGCCGTCCCGAACGGGGCCCGGCCGGTCGCCGCGTAGACGAGCACCGAGCCGAGGCAGAAGACGTCCGACGCCGGCGTGAGGTGCTCGCCGCGCACCTGCTCGGGTGACATGAAGCCGGGCGAGCCGACGACGGCCCCGGTGCTGGTCAGGCCGCCGCCTTCGGCGACCGTGTCGACGGCGCGGGCGATGCCGAAGTCGATGACCCGGGGGCCGTCGACGGTCAGCAGCACGTTGGAGGGCTTGAGGTCGCGGTGGACGAGCCCGGCGGCGTGGATGTGGACGAGGGCGCGGGCGAGACCCGAGGCCAGCGACCGCACGGTCGTCGGCGGGAGCGGTCCGAACTCGTCGCCCACGACGGTCCGCAGCGACGGCCCCGGGACGTATCCGATCGCCACCCACGGCGACTCGGCGGCCGTGTCCGAGCCCAGGACGGGGGCGGTGCCCGTGCCCCCGACCCGCTCCAGCGCGGCGACCTCGCGGGCGAACCGGCGCCGGAACTCGTCCTGGGCGGCCAGCTCCGCGTGCACCACCTTCACCGCGACCGTCCGCCCGCCCGCCGAACGCGCCAGGAACACCCGGCCCATACCCCCGACCCCGAGGCGGCCGATCAGTCGGAACGGGCCGATGCCGACCGGGTCTTCCGCGTTCAATGGCTCCACGTCGTCAGAGCATGCCAGACGGGACCTCAGCCGTCTCCGCAGATCCGCAGCCCCTTCGGGGTGGCGCAGGGCAGGTGGCCGTGGGCCAGGACGACGTCCTGTCCGCCGCCCCGGCCGAGGTAGGTGAGGAAGCTGGTGGTCAGGGAGTCGGCCGACGGCCGCCCCCAGGTGTAGGCGTACTCGATCTCCCGGTACGGGTAGCCGGACGTCCCGATCTCGTCCACCACCGGCCGCCGCCCGTCGACGGCCACCCGGTGCAGGCCCTTGCGGCCCTCGCTCGCGCGGAGCTCGACGTAGCCGATGGCGCCGGGGAGCCTGGCCACGGCGGACAGGACCTGTTCGGTGGAGTCGAGTTCGCAGCGGACCACCTTCGCCTCCGGGTCGTCGCGCGTCACGCAGTCCTGGGAGGAGTTCGCCGGCTCGTTGCGGCCCAGCACCCGGCGCTGGAACACCTGCCGGGTCCCGGAGCCGGCGTCCCGGCTCACCAGCAGCACCGGCCGGTCGAGCCCGGGGACGATCTCGCCCCAGTCGGCGATCTCGCCCCGGTACAGCCGCCGGATCTGGTCCCGGGTGAGATCGTCGACGGGTATCCCGTCGTTCAGGACGAGGGTGAAGAGGGAGACGGCGACCATGCTCTCCCGCAGCTCCGGGTAGCCGCCCGGCTTGCGCCCGTCCGACAGGGCGACGACGGCGGGCGACCCCCCCCCGGGGGACCTGGCCCCGGCCTCGGCCAGCGCCCGTATCCCGGCGGTCGAACCGTGCGCGTCCACGATCACCGTCGAGCCCTCGCAGTCCCGCTGGTACTTCTCCGCGGCCTCCCGCACGGCCGGCGCGAAGGCCGTCGAGCCCGTGACGGTGAGGGTGCCCCGGGCGCAGCCGATCGGCGGCGGCGTCCGCTCCCGGACGATGATCGCGGCGAGGGCCACGACGCAGGCGGTGAGGATGATCGTGACGGTCCGCGCGGCCCGGCTGAAGACGGGTGCCTTGTCGTCCGGGGTGGTGCTGTGGTTGACGTGGACGTGGCCCTCGGCGATGTTCCCGTCGACGGAGACCGGACCGCCGATGGGTCCGCCGGTCAGCAGGACGAGCAGTTTGTAGTGGGCGCCCCGGTTGAGCGGGACCTTGGGCAGCAGGATGGTGGTGGAGCCCTCCGCCGGGCCCTGCCAGTCGGCGGGGAAGTGGCTCAGCAGCCGGGGGTGCTCCGGCGCGGTCACCACGACCGCCTTCACCCGCCGCCCGTCGAACTCCACCGTCAGCCCGTGGTCGTCGCCGTCCGTGTAGTGCTCGCGGGTCAGGGCGAGCGCCCCGTCGTTCTCGATCCGGAGCAGGACGAGGGTGGCGTCCGCCAGGTCCGGGCTGGCGTTGAAGTACCCGCGCCGGACCGCCGCGCCGGCCCCCGAGGCCCCGGCGACGGCCCGGTTCGCCGCGCCGTCGCCGATGGCCGTGTCGAGCTGGACGCGGTAGCCGATCCGCCGCTGGTGCGGCACCCGGCGCTCGTACCAGACGGCGCCGGCCGAGACGAGGACGCCGAGCAGCGCGGTGACCACGGCGATGAGGTTCTCAGCGGTGAGCCAGTCCACCGTCGCGACGGTACGGACGTGTGTGCGGTCGCGTGGGACACGTCGCGGCCCGCCACCTGGAGTTCTCCCTTCCGTCAGTGGAACCCCGGCCCGTCGTGCGCGGGTGGGTCACCAGAGTTGCCGGGGGTGTGGAGCGTGGGTGTAATGGCGACGAGGGGGCCTTCCGTCTGAGGAGTACCCCATGCGTGTCGTCGAAGTGACCGCCTACGGCGGACCCGAGGTCCTCAGAATGGCCCGCCGGCCCGAACCGGAGGCCGGGGACGTCCCCGGCCGGGTGCGGGTCCGTCTCAAAGCGGCGGGCGTGAACCAGGCCGACCTGCGCATCCGCGCCGGTCACTACGCCGACGCCGTCGGCGCTCTCACTCCTCCCTTCGTGCTGGGGACGGACTTCGCGGGCAAGCTGCTCGATCCCGTGCCGGGCCTGGAGCCCGGGGCCCGAGTGGCCGGTTTCGTGCCCTGGTACACGGAGCTGACGGGCGAGGGCACCTACGCGGAGATCGTGCGGGTCGCCCCGGAGTGGCTGGCCCCGGTCCCGGACGACGTGGAGTTCACGGTCGCCGCCTCCCTCCCCCTGGCCTCCGCCACGGCGCAGCAGGGGCTCGACCGCCTCACGCTCGCGCCGGGCGCGACCCTGCTCGTGACCGGCGCCAGCGCGGTGGTGGGCCGCCTGGCCGTCCAGTACGCCTCGGCCGCCGGCCTGCGGGTGGTGGCCGTCGTCCACGAGGGCGACGAGAGCGAACTGAGGGTCCTCGGCGCCGACCACGTCATCACCCGCGGCACCCCGGAGGAGGTCGTCGCCAAGGTGCTCGAAGGCGACCCGGACCGGGTCCACGCGATCTTCGACGGCGCCCTGGTCGGCGAGGCGCTCCTCCCGGTGCTGAGGGACGACGGCGTCTTCCTCGCCCTCGCCCCCGACCGGGTCCCGGTCCCCGAGCGGGACATCCGCGTCGAGACCGTCCGGGCCCAGCCGGACGTCGTCCGGCTCAAGGAGAGCCTGCAGAAGGTCGCGGACCGTGAGCTGACCACCCGCGTGGCCGACGTCATGCCCCTGGAGGAGGCCGCCGAGGCCCACCGCAGGGCGGAGGCGGGTCACCGGCCCGGCCGCATCATCCTGATGATCTGAGCCGCCGCCGAGCGGACGGGAAGCCGCCTTCCCGGTCCGCCACCCTGCTCGCCGGGCGTCCTCGGACGGGCCGGCGGGCAGGGCCGTCTACGCCCGTCCGCCCCGACCCTCTCCGGCCCGCCCCTCTCCACCCCGACCTTCCCCGGTCCGACCCTGCCCGCCCAGCCCCTCCCCGTCCGCCCACGCGGTGAGCGCGGCCGCGATCTCCCGCGGCCGGTCCTCCGGGGCCTGATGCCCGGCGGGGCCGCAGGCGGTCGTCGTGAGCGCGGCTATGTTCTCGGCGCACCAGGCCGCCGCCGGGGCGTCGATCATCAGCGTCGGCGAGTCCGAGAAGGTCAGCAGCAGCTTCGGGACCTCGGTGGAGGCCCCCAGCCACGTGCCGTACGCCTCGATGCGGGCGACCACCTCGGCCGGCTCCCGTCCCAGCGGCATCGCGCGCGCCCACTCCAGCATCGGCCGCCGGGACTCCGGTGTCGGGTACGGCGCCCGGTAGACGTCGTGGTCGGCCGTGCCGAGCCCCGTCACCACGGTGTGGGCGAACGAGTCCTCGATGAAGAGGTTCTCCTCCAGGACCATGCGCTCGCCGACCCCCGGGGTGCGGAACGCCTCCCAGCGACCCCGAGCCTTCTCGGGGAACTCCTCCCAGCCCATCGGGCGCAGGATCGTCTCCATGAACGCCACTCCCCGCACCCGCTCCGGGTGCCGGGCGGCCCAGTCGAAGGCGAGCGATCCGCCCCAGTCGATGCCGACGAACACCACCTCGTCGAGCCCCATCGCCTCGATCCACGCCCCCAGGTACCGCGCCTGGTCGGCGTAGTCGTAGGCGACGTCCGGCTTCCCCGAGCGCCCCATCCCGATCAGGTCCGGTGCGAGCAGCCGCCGCCCGCCGCCGACGGCCGGCAGGACGTGCCGCCAGAGGTGGGAGGAGGTCGGGTTGCCGTGCAGGAGGACGAAGGGAGTGCCGGTTCCTTCGCGGGACTCGTAGTACATCGTCGAATCGAGGACGTCGATCACGGGCATGGCGTTCGCTCCTCTAACGTTCACATTACTAATGTTCGCGGCACTAACGTTCGTGCCACGAATGAAGTTATATCGTTCGTGCCACTAACGCAACGGGTAATCTGCGCGGCATGACCGAGCACTCGCCGGAGACCCCGGAGACCCCGGAGCGCCTCCGCGCCCTCCCCAGCCGCCTCCTCGCCCTCACCGCCGCCCGGGCCGACCGCCTCGTCAGCGCCGGCCTCGCCGCCGAGGACGCCCGCAAGTGGCACTACGCGGCCCTGGTCTCGCTCGACGAGCACGGGTCCGCCAGTCAGGCCGACCTCAGCCGCCGCACCGGCATCCACCGCAGTGACCTGGTCTCCGTCATCAACGAACTCGTCGACCAGGGGCACGTGGAGCGGACTCCCGACCCGGCCGACCGCCGACGCAACGTCATCACCCTGACCGCGCGCGGCCGCAGCCATCTCGAACGGCTCGACAAGGTCCTCGTCGACGCCCAGGACGAGCTGATGGGACCGCTCACCGTCGCCGAACGGGCCCTCCTCGCCGCGCTGTTGGAGCGACTCCTCGACCGCTGAGGCAAGTGGAACCCCAACTGTCACAATGTCTGGTCCAGACCTTGACAGGTCCAGACCAATCGCGCTTCGCTAGGGCCGCCCGGACCCCCACCCGGAAGGACCCGCGCATGAAGCGCAGACTCGTCACCCTGTTCGCCGCCCTCTGTACGGCGGTCGGACTCGCCGTACTCCTCCCCAACGCCCCGGCCGGCGCGGCCCCCGCCTGCGTCGCCGCCTGGAACTCGGGCAGCGTCTACACCGGCGGCATGACCGCCTCGTACAACGGCCACAACTGGTACGCGAAGTGGTGGACCCAGAACGAGCGCCCCGGCTCCTCCGACGTCTGGCGTGACGAGGGCGGCTGCGGCGGCGGTGGCGGCACGGACCCGAACCCCTCCGGATTCGTCGTCTCCGAGGCCCAGTTCAACCAGATGTTCCCGAACCGGAACCCCTTCTACACGTACGCCGGCCTCACCGCGGCCCTCAAGTCCTACCCGGCGTTCGCCAACACCGGCAGCGACACGGTGAAGAAGCAGGAGGCCGCGGCCTTCCTCGCCAACGTCTCCCACGAGACCGGCGGCCTCTACTACATCGTCGAGCAGAACACCGCCAACTACCCCCACTACTGCGACACGAGCCAGCCCTACGGCTGCCCCGCCGGCCAGGCCGCCTACTACGGCCGCGGCCCCATCCAGCTCTCCTGGAACTTCAACTACAAGGCCGCCGGCGACTCCCTCGGCATCGACCTGCTCAACAACCCCTGGCGGGTCGAGCGCGAGCCGGCCGTCGCCATGATGACCGGCCTCTGGTACTGGAACACCCAGAGCGGCCCCGGCACCATGACCGGCCACAACGCCATGGTCAACGGCGCCGGCTTCGGCCAGACCATCCGCTCCATCAACGGCTCCCTGGAGTGCGACGGCCGCAACCCGGCCCAGGTCCAGAGCCGCGTCACCAAGTACCAGCAGTTCACCCAGATCCTCGGCGTCCCCACGGGCGCGAACCTGTACTGCTAGGGATCGCCCCGAAGCGCCGTCCGCCCTCGCCTCCGTGCGACGGCGGACGGCGCGTTCGTGCTTTCTCGGCCACCCGGGTCAGGGCCGGGGCGGCGGCCCGGATTCCCGCTTCACCCCTGGGGCGCGGCAGACGCCCGGTCGCCCTCCCCGACCGCCTCCAGGGCCGCCGACAGCCGCTCCAGGACCCGTACCGTCTCGTCGAAGGCGTCCTGGCCGCCCAGTTCCCGGACGAGCTGGGCGGCGAGCTCGGCGTGGCCCGGGTCGATGCGGTGGACGGCCGCCCGGCCGGCCTCCGTGGGGGCCAGCAGCTTGGCGCGGCGGTGGGCGGGGTTCGGCTCGTAGGCGGCGAGTCCGTCGCGGACGAGCAGGTCGGCGATCCGCTGGACGCTCTGGCGGGTGATGCCCATGACCCGGGCGATCCCGGCGACCGGGAGGGGCTCGGGGAGCACGGCCCCGAGGACCTGCCACCAGGCGGCGGTGAGCCCCGCCGGCTCGGCCAGTTTCTCGGACACGGCGAGGAACTGGCCGTTGAGGCGGAAGACGCCCAGGGCCGTACGGGAGAGGGCGTCCTGCTGTTCACGGCTCATGTGCGCTCCTCAGCCGTTCAGTTCGGCGAAGGCGGCCGGGTCGGAGTGCTGGAAGAGCCGGTACCAGGCGTCCCGCTTGCCCTCGTACGCGCCGAGGCGGGCGAAGATCTCGCGGGCGAAGGCGACCGGCTCCGTCGGGCCCGCGGTGATGAGGTCGCCGTCGCGCACGGCGTCCGCGTCGACGTAGTGCTCGCCGCCCTTGTAGCCGGTGGCGGCGAGGTAGAAGGAGACCGCGCCGGTGTGGGAGCGGTCGTCGAGGAGGCCCTCCTTCGCCAGACCGGCCGTGGCGCCGCAGATCGCGGCGACCGGGACCCCGGCGTCGAGGAAGGCGCGGGCCTTGGCGGTGAAGGGGGTGAGCTCGTCGCCCTCGTCGTACTTCTCGGCGCCCGGGAGGATCAGCAGGGCGCTGTCGTCCGGGGTGAGGTCGGCGAGTGCGAGGTCGGGGACGATCCGGACGCCGGCGATCGTGGTGACGGGTTCTCCGGCGGCCGGGCCGACGGTCCTGATCGTGTATCCGGCGCGGGCGAGCCAGGCCGTGGCGTGGCCGGTCTCCCAGTCGGCGAGGGTGTCGTAGACGGCGAGGTGGACGGTCGTGGATCCCTTGGCTTCCATGACAGAAGACTGTCATGTCGACAGCATGCTGTCAACAATGTCGGGGTGGACGCCCGCGGGAAAACAACGTGTCGCGTCCGCCCCGGTCTCGGTGGACAAGATGGCCATGGCCCGCCCCACCTGCGGTTCCTTACCCTCGACCCCATGACCCCTCATGTCATCGAACCCGATCCCCAGGCCGGCGCGGCCGTCAAGGCCGCCGACCGCGCGCACGTGTTCCACTCCTGGTCCGCCCAGGGCCTGATCGACCCGCTCGCCGTCGCCGGCGCCGAGGGTTCGTACTTCTGGGACTACGACGGCAACCGCTACCTCGACTTCACCAGCGGCCTCGTCTACACGAACATCGGCTACCAGCACCCCAAGGTGGTCGCCGCCATCCAGGAGCAGGCCGGGAAGCTCGCGACCTTCGCGCCCGCCTTCGCCGTCGACGTCCGCTCCGAGGCCGCACGCCTCATCGCCGAGCGCACCCCGGGCGACCTGGACAAGATCTTCTTCACCAACGGCGGCGCCGAGGCCGTCGAGAACGCCGTCCGCATGGCCCGGCTGCACACCGGCCGCACGAAGGTGCTCTCCGCCTACCGCTCGTACCACGGCGCCACCTCCACCGCGATCAACCTGACCGGCGACCCGCGCCGCTGGGCCTCCGACAACGGCTCCGCCGGCGTCGTGCGCTTCTGGGCGCCCTTCCTCTACCGCTCGCCCTTCTACGCCACGACCGAGGCCGAGGAGTGCGCCCGCGCCCTCCAGCACCTCGAGGACACGATCGCCTTCGAGGGTCCGGCGACCATCGCCGCGATCATCCTGGAGACCGTCCCCGGCACCGCCGGCATCATGACCCCGCCGCCCGGCTACCTCGCCGGCGTCCGCGAGATCTGCGACACGTACGGCATCGTCTTCGTCCTCGACGAGGTCATGGCCGGCTTCGGCCGCACCGGCAAGTGGTTCGCCGCCGAGCACTTCGACGTCGTGCCCGACCTGATGACCTTCGCCAAGGGCGTGAACTCCGGCTACGTGCCCCTCGGCGGCGTCGCCATCAACGCCGAGATCGCCGCCACCTTCGACAAGCGGCCGTACCCGGGCGGACTCACCTACTCCGGCCACCCGCTCGCCTGCGCCGCGGCCGTCGCCACCATCCAGGTGATGGAGGACGAGAAGGTCGTCGAGAACGCCGCCCACATCGGCGAGACCGTCCTCGGCCCCGGCCTGCGCGAGCTCGCCGAGCGCCACCCCTCGGTCGGCGAGGTCCGCGGCATGGGCGTCTTCTGGGCACTCGACCTGGTCAAGAACCGCGAGACGCGCGAGCCGCTCGTCCCGTACAACGCCGCCGGCGAGGCCAACGCGCCGATGGCCGCCTTCGGCGCCGCGGCGAAGAAGCAGGGCCTGTGGCCCTTCGTGAACATGAACCGCACGCACGCCGTTCCCGCCTGCAACGTCTCCGAGGCGGAGGCCAAGGAGGGCCTGGCGGCGCTGGACGCGGCGCTCTCGGTGGCCGACGAGCACACCGCGTAACCGCAGGACGAGGAGGTTTCCTCCGTCTGGACTAGGGTGTCCCGAAACCTGACGGAGGGGGCCGACCACGATGCCCGCGAGCGGAGCTGTCACCCGCAACACCTTGCGACAGCAGATCGCGGACGCGCTGCGTGACGAGGTGCTCGCGGGCCGTCTCCAGCCCGGCGAGGAATTCACCGTCAAGCAGATCGCGGAGCAGTACGGGGTGTCGGCGACGCCCGTCCGCGAGGCCCTCGTCGACCTCTGCGCGCAGGGGCTCCTCGACTCCGACCAGCACCGCGGCTTCCGCGTCCACCAGTACTCGGTCGACGACTACCGGGGCATGGTCGAGGCCCGGATGCTCGTCGTCGACGGCATCTTCCGCCGCAACAAACCCGTCCTCACCCCCCTCCCGCCGTCCTCCGCGACGGAGCCGGACCTCGGCGTCGGGGTCGCGCTCGTCTCCGTACGGCGCCGGGGCGAGGCGGCGGCCCGCGCGGCCCGCGCCGGCGACCTCGACATCCTCATCGGCTACGACATCCGGTACTGGCGCGAGCTGGGCCGGCTCGTCGCCGCCAACGCCTACATCGCCGACTTCCTGCACCGGCTGCGCGTCCAGGCATGGGTCTTCTCCGTGCCCTACCTGCGCTCCGAGCGGGACCTCCTCGGCTGGCTGTGGGGCGGGCACGTGGAGCTCGTGGACGCGATCACGCGCGGCGACGCCGCGGCGGCCGTCGAGGTCGTCCGGGCCTACAACGCGCACGCGCTGGAGTGGGCGGACCGCCTGGAATCACGGGCGCGGTGACGGCGCCCGGCGGAGGGGCGCGCCGGACCGAAGCGCGCCGGGGCGGGTTGAGGCCGGGCCTCCGGGGGCAGTTCCTCAGCGGGTGGGCGTGGCCGGCTGCGCCGACTACCCTGGCCGTCCCTGCAACTGACGGAGAGCGAGCCTCCCTTGGCCTGTGACCTGTGGCTGGTCCCCCTCGTCGACGTGCTGTGCCACAGCCCCGACAACCCCTTCGCCGAAGAGATAGCCGTCTTCGACGCCGTACTCAGCGCGTCCGGTCTGCCGACCGTGCCCGTCTACGCGTACATGCCGGGGCTCACCGGGGACGTCGCCCCGGTCGCGGGCTTCGACTACGAGGCCCTGCACTTCCTGCGGCGCGCGTACCTGCTGCAGATGTGCGGGCTGCCGGTCGAGCCGGTCGGCGAGCTCGGCGGGGACTACGAGCAGCTCCTGGAGATGTTCGAGGCGACCGCCCAGCAGTCCCACCTGGTCTGGCACTACGACCACGCGGGCGCGTACGTGCCGGTCGACTTCCCGGCCCCGCTCACCACCGACGAGCTCCTGGAGGGCGGCGGCCCGCTCGGCTCCTCGTACGGGCTGCTGCGGGAGCTGGAGTTCGTGGCGCCCTCGATCGGCATCGACCCGGCGAACCCGCCGGCCGCCCCGGTGCCGCCGGAGCGGCCCACCGCCCTGGAGGAGCCGGCCGCCCCCGTCCCGCACGACGGCAGTCCCTTCGCCCGGGAGCGCCACGTGTGGCTGGGGCTGCACGCGGCGGCGACGCGGAGCCTGGCCCAGGGCTCGATGATCATCCTGAGCTGAGTCCGGGGCCGCGCCCCGGGGCCCGGAAGCCCTCGGGAACCCGAAGCCCTCGGGGACCGGGCCCCGGCGGGCCCCCGGGACTGCCCCCTGGCGGCCCCGGCCGCCCCGGCCCCCTCCGGACACTCCCTAGCGGGTCTCCGGGGGGCGCTGGCGCGGCATGTTCGGGCGGGTGCCCGGCGGGAGGGGGAACCGGCCCGAGGGGTGGTGGCTCTCGGCCCGCGCGGGCACGACGCCCACCGACTGGAGGGCCAGCGGCGCCGGGCCCGAACGGAACTCGACCATCCAGTCCGCGGTCTCCGCCCGGACGAGCTCCGTCACGTCCTCCGAGAAGCGGCGCAGGACGCCGAGACACCGCTCGGCGGCCTCGCTCGCGGTGCCCTCCGTGGGCCCCAGGACCTCCCGGACGCTCTCCGACGCCCAGTCGAACTGGAGCGCCTGGAGACGGCGCTGCACGGCCTGCGCGGTGGCGACGTCCCTTATCCACCCCGAGGTGAGACCGAAGTACCGGTCGCACGCCAGGCAGGCGGCGCCGAGCAGCAGCGACAGATAGCCCCAGCCCGCGGTGCCCGCGGCCACCCCGGTCAGGTCGAGCAGCGGCAGCGCGGCGCCCGCGATCACCCCGGCCGCCGTCCCGAGGCGCAGCGCCCGGGCGCAGCGGCGCTTCCACACGCGGTCCGACAGGTACCACTCGGCGGTGCGCAGGGCGTTGGACTCCACCCAGCGGTACAGCTCGTCGAGCCGTTCGGCCGGCTCACCCCAGTCGCCCAGGGGGAAGGGCGTAGCGGTCAGATCGCGGTGGACGTCGCCGCCCGGGGGTCCCGGTGGCTGCATCTCCGGCTGCTGGCTCACCGGGGGACTCCTCTGTTCAGCTCAGCGCTCATGTCCTTCTGTGACGTGCGGTGCACGTGGTGCCTGCCCTTCCTACCGCCGAATGGTGGGCGGTGGGCCCGGAATCCCGGGATTTCCGTCCGCAAGAGGGTGTTGATCAGGTAGAGGAGGCCGCAGTTTCTCACCCGAAAGAGTGATGGAGGCAGGGCGGGCGGCGAGCACGTAGGCTCGGCGTACCGACACATACGGACGTACCGACCCTCAGGAGTGACCGTGATCCCCGGTGGTGGCCAGCCCAACATGCAGCAGCTTCTCCAGCAGGCCCAGAAGATGCAGCAGGACCTCGCCCGGGCGCAGCAGGAGCTGGCGGCGACCGAGGTCGACGGCCAGGCGGGCGGCGGCCTCGTGAAGGCGACCGTCACGGGCTCCGGCGAGCTGCGCGGCCTGGTGATCGACCCGAAGGCGGTCGACCCGGAGGACACCGAGACGCTGGCCGACCTGATCGTCGCCGCGGTGCAGGCCGCCAACGACAACGCGCAGCAGCTCCAGCAGGCCAAGCTGGGCCCGCTGGCGCAGGGCATGGGCGGCATGCCGGGCCTGGGCTTCTGAGGCCCGTCTTCCCGGTGGCCGCGACGGGCTTCTAAGGCTCGCTTTCAGCCACTACCGTAAGAAACAAGCACTCCCCCTGGAAGGGCGTTCCGTGTACGAAGGCGTGGTTCAGGAGCTCATCGACGAACTGGGCAGGCTGCCCGGGGTCGGTCCCAAGAGCGCGCAGCGGATCGCCTTCCACATCCTCCAGGCCGAGCCGACGGACGTCCGCCGGCTCGCGCACGCGCTCCTGGAGGTCAAGGAGAAGGTCCGGTTCTGCGAGGTCTGCGGCAACGTGGCGCAGCAGGAGCAGTGCAACATCTGCCGGGACCCGCGGCGCGACCTCACCGTCATCTGCGTGGTCGAGGAGCCGAAGGACGTCGTGGCGATCGAGCGGACGCGCGAGTTCCGGGGCCGGTACCACGTCCTGGGCGGCGCGATCAGCCCGATCGAGGGCGTCGGGCCCGACGACCTGCGGATCCGCGAACTCCTGGCGCGGCTCGCGGACGGGGCCGTCACCGAGCTGATCCTCGCGACCGACCCGAACCTGGAGGGCGAGGCCACCGCGACGTACCTGGCGCGGATGATCAAGCCCATGGGGCTGAAGGTGACCCGGCTCGCGAGCGGTCTGCCCGTCGGCGGCGACCTGGAGTACGCCGACGAGGTCACCCTCGGCCGTGCCTTCGAGGGACGGAGGCTGCTAGATGTATGACGACGACCGGGCCCGGGCCCGTGTGCTCCGACTTGTGCTTCGAGGAAGGCAGCTCGATGTCTGACGCCACACTGCACTCCGTCACGCAGGACCCCGACGACTTCGCGGTCCAGATCTCCGACTCGATCGAGAGCTTCATCGTCGCGACGACCGAGGTCGCCAAGGGCGACGAGCCGGACAGCGCGGTGCCCTTCCTGCTCCTGGAGATCTCCCAGCTGCTCCTGGCGGGCGGCCGGCTGGGCGCGCACGAGGACATCGTCCCGGACGAGCGCTACGAGCCGGACACGGGTCCCGAGCCGGACGTCGACGAGCTGCGCGAGCGGTTCGCGGTGATGCTGGACCCGGTCGACGTCTTCTCGGAGGTCTTCGACCCGTACGAGCCGCGCAAGGCCCCGGTCCCGGCCCGCATCTCGGACAACCTGGCGGACATCGTCACCGACCTCCGGCACGGCCTGGCCCACTACCGGGCCGGCCGCACCAGCGAGGCGCTCTGGTGGTGGCAGTTCTCGTACTTCTCCAACTGGGGCCCGACGGCCTCGGCCACCCTCCGCGCCCTCCAGTCCCTCGTCGCCCACGTCCGCCTCGACCAGCCGCTGGCCGCCCTCGACGGGCTGGACACCGACGAGGACCTCACCGAGGACGACCTCGCCGAGGAGGCGGGCCGCGTGATGCTGGAGGAGATCGCCACCCCGCTCGGCCTGCGCACGCTGAAGAGCTGATCACTCTCCGAGCAGCACATCTCAGGATGTGATATCAAGCCGGTGTTTCCGGGTCGCTCGTTAGACTGAGCCGATCGCAGCGCCGGCTGCGGCACACACTGAGCGAGGAGCGCACGTGGGCCTTGTCGTGCAGAAGTACGGAGGCTCCTCCGTTGCCGATGCCGAAGGCATCAAGCGCGTCGCCAAGCGGATCGTGGACGCCAAGAAGAACGGCCACCAGGTGGTCGTCGTGGTTTCCGCGATGGGCGACACGACGGACGAGCTGATCGATCTCGCCGAGCAGGTATCCCCGATCCCTGCCGGGCGAGAGTTCGACATGCTGCTGACCGCCGGGGAGCGGATCTCCATGGCCCTGCTGGCCATGGCGATCAAAAACCTGGGCCACGAGGCCCAGTCGTTCACGGGCAGCCAGGCCGGTGTCATCACCGACTCGGTCCACAACAAGGCGCGCATCATCGATGTCACGCCGGGCCGGATCCGCACCGCCCTCGACGAGGGCAACATCGCCATCGTCGCCGGCTTCCAGGGCGTGTCCCAGGACAAGAAGGACATCACCACCCTCGGCCGCGGCGGCTCGGACACCACGGCCGTGGCGCTCGCCGCCGCGCTCGACGCCGAGGTCTGCGAGATCTACACCGACGTCGACGGCGTCTTCACCGCCGACCCGCGCGTGGTGAAGAAGGCGAAGAAGATCGACTGGATCTCCTTCGAGGACATGCTGGAGCTCGCCGCCTCCGGCTCCAAGGTGCTGCTGCACCGCTGCGTCGAGTACGCGCGCCGCTACAACATCCCGATCCACGTCCGCTCGTCCTTCTCGGGGCTGCAGGGCACGTGGGTCAGCAACGAACCGCTCTCCGACGCAAAGGACCAGAAGGTGGAGCAGGCCATCATCTCGGGTGTCGCCCACGACACCTCGGAGGCGAAGATCACCGTCGTCGGCGTGCCGGACAAGCCGGGCGAGGCCGCGGCCATCTTCCGCGCCGTCGCGGACGCCGAGATCAACATCGACATGATCGTGCAGAACGTGTCCGCCGCCTCCACCGGCCTCACGGACATCTCCTTCACCCTCCCCAAGGCCGAGGGCCGCAAGGCCATCGACGCCCTGGAGAAGGCGAAGAGCGCGATCGGCTTCGACTCCCTGCGCTACGACGACCAGATCGGCAAGATCTCCCTGGTCGGCGCCGGCATGAAGACCAACCCGGGCGTCACCGCGGACTTCTTCCGCGCGCTGTCCGACGCGGGCGTGAACATCGAGCTCATCTCGACCTCCGAGATCCGCATCTCGGTCGTCACCCGCGCCGACGACGTCAACGAGGCCGTGCGCGCCGTCCACACCGCCTTCGGTCTGGACAGCGACTCGGACGAGGCCGTGGTCTACGGAGGCACCGGCCGATGACCCCGAAGCCGACGCTCGCGGTCGTCGGTGCGACCGGAGCCGTCGGCTCGGTGATGCTCCAGATGCTCACGCACCACGCGGACGTCTGGGGCGAGATACGCCTCCTCGCCTCCCCGCGCTCGGCCGGCCGCAAGGCCGCCGTGCGCGGGGAGGAGTGCGAGATCCTCGCGCTCGACGAGGAGTCCCTCGACGGCGTCGACCTGGCGCTCTTCCTCGCGCCCGAGGCGGTCGCGGCGCAGTGGGCGCCCATCGCCGCCGCCAAGGGCGTCGTCGTCGTGGACACCTCCGCGGCCTTCCGGGCCGATCCCGACGTCCCCCTGGTGGTCCCCGAGACCAACCCGCACGCCGCGCGCGTACGCCCCCGGGGCATCGTCGCGAGCCCCGGCTCGACCACCCTCGCGCTGATCGTCGCCGTGGGCACCCTGCACGCCGAGTTCGGGCTCACCGAACTGGTCGTCACCGCCCAGCAGGCCGCGTCCGGCGCCGGCGCGGGACAGGCCGGCATCGAGGTGCTCCGCGCCCAGCTCGGCCTGGTGGCCGACGCCGGAGACCTGGGCACCCACCCCGGCGACGTACGCCGGGCCGTCGGCGAGGACAACAACGGCCCCTTCCCCGGCCCCCTCGCGCTCAACGTCCTGCCCTGGTCGGGCACGGCCGGCGCCGACGGGGCCTCCTCGGAGGAGGAGCACGTCCGGGACGAGACCCGCAGGATCCTCGGCCTGCCCGGACTGCGGGTCGCCGCCACCTGCGTCCGCGTGCCCGTCGTGACCGGACACTCGGTCTCCGTGCACGCCCGCTTCGAGCACCCCGTGCCGGTCGGACGGGCGCACGAGGTCCTCGCGACCTCGCCCGGCGTCGTGCTGTACGACGACCCCGCGGCCGGCGACTTCCCCACCCCCGCCGACGTCGTCGGCACCGACCCCGCCTGGGTCGGACGGGTCCGGCGCTCCATGGACGACGAGCGCGCGCTCGACTTCTTCGTCTGCGCCGACAACCTGCGCAAGGGGGCCGCCCTGAACGCCCTTCAGATCGCGGAATCGGTTGTCACGGCTTTGTAGGATCTGTGAACGTCCTGTGAGCAAATAGCCGTCAGATCCCTCTTGAACTGCGGTGATGCCGTGGACGAGGATGCTTTTCCCCCCTGTCGCAACCAACGGCCGGGGTGGAGGCGTCTTCGCGTGCACCCACAGCTGTGTGGCGCGGAGCACGCTGTGAAAGCGGGGCACAGGGGGAGAACGGTTAGGCATGAGGACAAACGACTCGCCGTCAAAAAGGGTGGCGTACGCGTACAACCCTGTCGGGGGGACGCGTGTCCAACATGCGTGGCAGAGGTACTCGACATCGCGACCATCGCTCCGCTCCGCGGCGCGGGCACAGCCGTGCTCCCCGTGCGGAGCACCGCCGTGCTGCCCGTCCGGGGCAGCGCCATCGGACCCGTACGCGGCCCCGCGGCCCGCCCGTTCAGGCGGCCGCGCGCGCTCGGCGGGATGCCGGTGATCGCCCCCGTGCCCACAGCACCCCGCGCCACGGGGATCGACGCCATCCCGTCGCCCCGCACGAGCACCGAAGCGGCCGCCGGCACCACCGTCGACCACCTCACCGAGACCTACCGCGCCCACTACCGGTCGCTGCTCGGACTCGCCGCGCTCCTCCTCGACGACACCGCATCCTGCGAGGACGTCGTCCAGGAGGCGTTCATCCGCGTCCACTCGGCCCGCAAGCGCGTCCGCGAGCCCGAGAAGACCCTGGCGTACCTCCGCCAGACCGTCGTGAACCTCTCCCGGTCCGCGCTGCGCCGCCGCATCCTCGGCCTCAAGCTGCTGTCCAAGCCCATGCCGGACATGGCCAGCGCGGAGGAAGGGGCGTACGAGCAGCTGGAGCGCGAGGACCTCATCAAGGCGATGCGCGGACTCCAGCGCCGCCAGCGCGAGGTGCTCGCCCTGCGCTACTTCTCCGACATGACCGAGGCTCAGGTCGCCGAGACGCTGGGGATCTCCCTGGGCTCGGTGAAGGCGTACGGCTCGCGGGGCATCGCCGCGCTGCGCGTCGCGATGGGAGCGACGGCATGACCGAGACCCCCGGCAGGACGCCCGGTGAGGACGGCGGTGACGCTCCCGAGGAGCACGCCGCCCCGGACGAACGCGACAACGTGAGTGGACAGCGCATGGTGAACATCGAGCCCGGGCCCGGCGAGGGCGACGGCGACGACGAACTCGCGCTGCGGCGGCTCTTCCAGGGCGCGGTCTCCGGCCTGGAGCCGTCCGCGGGCTCCCTGGAGCACCTGCGGCGCGCCGTGCCCGCGCGCCGCGCCCGCAAGCGCCAGGCGTTCGTCGGCGCCTGCGCCGCCGCGGTCCTCATCGGCACCGCCGTCCCCGCCTTCGTGCACGTCGCCTCCTCGGGCGGGCTGTCCGCCGCGAACCCCGTGAACGCCGGCCACGGCGAGGACGCCCAGGGCGGCACCGCCGCCGAGAGCGGCGGCGCGGGCGGCCAGGGATCCAAGCCCCCGGCGGGCAGCGTCTCGCCGAGCCAGGGCGCCGACGAAGGCACCGCCGGCAGGGCCGCCGCCGCGGGCGCCGACGGAGGGCCCCGCCAGACCCAGGACGCGAACGGCTCAGCCCCGCCCTGCACCGCCGACCAGCTCGGCGTCACCGGCGAGGGCGCCGACGGCCCGAATGGCGAGGGCCGGGTCCACGGCACCTTCCGCATCGCCAACGTCTCGGCCGCGAGCTGCGTCGTCGACGGCAGCGGGGTCGTCGGATTCGAGGCCAGGGGAGCGGCCGACCCGGGGCGGATCTCGGTGGTCCGGCACACCTCGGGCGACGGCGGCAGCGGCCTGCCGGACCCCTCGCAGGAGTCGTCCTCGCTCCTGCTGAAGCCGAACGGCTCCTACGAGGTGCGGTTCGTCTGGGTGCCCAGCGAGACCTGCCCGACGACCGGGACCACCCCGACGCCGACGCCGACCACCCCGACCGAGCAGCCGACCACGCCGCCGCCGACGGAGCCGCCCCCCACCACCGCCAACCCCACGCCCACCTCGGGCGGGGGAGCAGGCGGCACCGGTACGGGGCCGGGCACCGGCGCCGAGGCGGGCGCGGGCTCGGAGGCGGGCGCCGGAGTCGCGGCCCAGCTGCTCCGCGAGGACGGGCCGGCGGACGGCAGCGTCGTCGTCAGCCACACCGCTGAGCCGGGCGGCCCCACGGCCTCCGCGGTCGTCGCGAACGCCTGCGCCGGCACCATCTACCGGACCGGGATCCTGAGCGGCTCCTGAGCGCCGTCGCGGCCCCGTGGGACCCTTCGGGCCCGGGAAGCCGCTCGGGCCGCCGGGTCCTCCCGGGGCCGCGCGGCCCCGGACCGCGGAACGGGCGGCCCCACAGGACCAGGGCGGCCCCACAGCCCCAGGGCGGTCCTACAGGCCCAGTGCCTCGTCCCGGGACGCCTCGGCCTCGCGGCGCACCAGGCGGAACCACATGAAGACGACGAAGCCCGCGAAGACGAACCACTCCGCCGTGTAGCCGAGGTTCTGGAACGCCTTCGCGTCCAGGCCGGTGCCCGCCGCGGCGGCGGCCGGGACCGGCGTCAGGCCGGCGGGGGAGTCGACGAGGGTGATCCAGGCGTCGTAGACGTCGTCCTGCACCACGTTCACCAGGGACGCCGCGCTGATCATGCCGAGCTGCCCCTCGGGCAGGCCGCCCGCCGTGTGGACGCCCTTCGTGCCCGCCGTCTCCGACGCCTGGAGCGCGCCCACCACCGTGACCTCGCCGGACGGCGGGGCGGGGGCCTCCGCGCCCGTGGGCAGCCAGCCCCGGACCACCGGCAGGGCCCGGCCGCCGTCCGTCCGCAGCAGCGTCAGGACGTACGCGCCGGAGCGGCCGTCCAGCTCGCGGTCGGGGACCAGGAACTGCTCGCCGAACCGGCCGCGCGCCTCCGCGGTGCGGCCCGAGGTCTCGGTGTCCACCGGGAGCAGGGCGGCCAGCGGCTCCGCCTTCCGCGTGCTCGGGGCGGGCCGCTGCTCGGCCTCCTGATGGGAGTCGACGCGGTCCTCGAACTTCCCGAGCTGCCAGGTGCCCATGAAGACGCAGAACGGGATCGCGAGCAGGACGAAGGCGTTGATCCCCCACCAGCGGGGCGTTCTCAGGAACCGGTACACGCCCCCACGGTACGCAAGCGGGCCCGGTCCCCCGTCGGCCGGGTCCCCGAGGAACCGGCCGACGGGCCGTCCGGTCAGGCCGGGCCCGGCACCCCCAGGTGCTTCGCGGCGAAGGCCAGGTCCAGGGCGACCTGCTTGATGCGCTCCTCGACCACCAGCGAGCCGTGCCCCGCGTCGTACCGGTAGACCTCGTGGACCGCGCCCCGGGCCGCGAGGCGGTCCACGTAGTTGTCGATCTGGCGGATCGGGCAGCGCGGGTCGTTGACACCGGCCGACACGTGCACCGGGGCCTTGACCGCGTCGACGTAGGTCAGCGGCGACGAGGCCGCGTACCGCTCGGGCACCTCCTCCGGCGAGCCGCCGAGCAGGGTCCGGTCGAGCGCCTTGAGGGCTTCCATCTCGTCCTCGTACGCCGTGACGTAGTCCGCGACCGGGACCGCCGCCAGGCCGACCGCCCAGTCGTCGGGCTGGGTGCCCAGGCCGAGGAGGGTGAGGTAGCCGCCCCACGAACCGCCCGAGAGGACCAGGCGCGACGGGTCGGCGAGACCGCTCTCCACCGCCCACGCGCGGACCGCCGCGATGTCCTCCAGCTCGATCAGGCCGACGCGGTGCTTGAGCGCGTCGGTCCACTCCCGGCCGTATCCGGTCGAGCCCCGGTAGTTGACCCGGACCACCGCGTATCCGTGGTCCACCCAGGCGGCCGGGCCCGACGCGAAGGCGTCGCTGTCGTGCCAGGTCGGACCGCCGTGCACCTCGAAGACCGTCGGGAAGGGGCCCTCGCCCTCGGCCGGGCGCTGCACGAGCGCGTGGACCCGGCCGCCGGGGCCGTCCACCCACACGTCCTCCACCGGGACCGACGCGGGTGCCTCGGGGCCGGGCGGGTCGAGGACGACGCCGCCGGCCGTGGAGCGCACCACCGGCGGCCGGGCGGCCGAGGACCACAGGTACTCGACGCTGCCGTCGGGCCGGGCCGTCGCGCTCGACACCGAGCCGGCCGGGGTCTCCACCCGGACCAGGGCGCCGGTGGCGATCTCGTACCGCCAGAGCTCGCTGCGGGCCTCGTAGCTGTGCACGATCAGCAGGCCGGAGCCGTCCGGGTACCACTCGGCCGACACGTCGCCCGGCAGGTCGAGACGGAGGTCGGTCTCGGTGCCCGCCGCCACGTCCCAGAGCATCGGCTCCCAGCGGCCGCGGCGCTGGTGGCCGACGAGCAGCCGGGTGTCCCCGGCCACCGGGGCGAAGCCCAGGACGGTGAGCCCCAGCTCCTCCGTGCCGCCCTTGGTGTCGTCGAGCTCGGCCAGCACGCCCGCGTCCGAGGCGCGCAGCACCCGCAGCGCCGAGTGCATCGCGTCGCCGTGCTCGGTGTGCTCGACGACGACCAGCGAGCCGTCGTACGAGAGGTCGCCGACCCCGGCGGACTCCCGGTGCCGGTAGATCTCGACCGGGGCGTCGGCCCCGGGGCGCAGGAGGTGGAGCGTCGAGCCGTCCTCGTCGGTGGAGCGGCCCACCACGAGCGTGCCGTCCCGGCCGATCGCCAGGCCGGCCGGGTAGGACGCGGCGAGGGCGGGCACGGCGGGCTCGTCCGGACCGCCGGCGAAGGGCTGACGCATCCACACGCCGAACTCGTCGCCGTCGGTGTCCGCGAACCACCAGATCCACGCGCCGTCCGGGGACAGCGTGCCGTCCGTCGTGCCGTTCGGCCGGTCGGTGACCTGGCGCTGCGTGCCGGTCGCCCGGTCCCAGGCGTACAGCTCGTACGTCCCCGTCGCGTTGGAGACGAAGAGGCAGCGGTCCGGCGCCTCCTCGGCCCACTCGGGCAGGGAGACGCGCGGGGCGCGGAAGCGCTGCTCCCAGGCGGGGGTCCGGTCGGTGGGCCCGTCGTTCTTGCTCTCAGTCATGGCACCCATGATGCTCCGGGCCGGCGACAATTCGGGTCGCGTCCTCCGCGGCCTGTGGATAACCTCGCCGACATGTACTCTCCGACCCCCGACGACTGGCTCGAGGCCAACCGCGCGCGCTGGGACGAGCGCGTCCCGATCCACGCGGCCAGCGCGTTCTACGACCTCGACGCCTTCCGCGCGGGCAAGGACGCCCTGCGCGACTTCGAGCTCGCGGAGGTCGGCGACGTCACCGGACGCTCCCTGCTGCACCTCCAGTGCCACATCGGCCTCGACACGCTCTCCTGGGCCCGCCACGGCGCCTCCCGCGTCGTGGGCCTGGACTTCTCCGAGCCCGCCGTGGAGACGGCCCGCTCGCTCGCCGCCGACCTGGGCCTGTCGCAGGACCGGGCCGCCTTCGTCGCCGCCGACGCGTACGACGCCGCGGAGGCCGTCCCGGACCGCGCCTACGACATCGTCTACACCGGCAGCGGGGCGCTGTGCTGGCTCCCGGACATCGACCGCTGGGCGGAGACCGCCGCCTCGCTCGTCGCTCCGGGCGGCTTCCTCTACGTGGCCGAGTTCCACCCGCTGACCGACTCGCTCGACGACGAGACGGGCAGCCGGGTCGTGCACGACTACTTCGTCCGCGAGCCGTGGGTGGACACCACGCCGGGGACCTACGCCGAGCTCGACGCCGCGACCGTCCACAACCGCAGCGTGGAGTGGGTGCACCCGGTGGGCGAGGTCGTCACGGCGCTCGCGAGGGCGGGGCTGCGGATCGAGTTCCTGCACGAGCACGACGCGTCGCTGTTCCCGCGCTACGGCGCCCTCCAGCGCCACGACGACGGCTACTACCGCTTCCCCGCGGACCGTCCCCGCATCCCGCTCATGTACTCGGTCAAGGCGTCCCGCCCCGCCTGAGACAGGACGCCCGCCCCGGATGCCGCCGGCTGCCCCGGCCTGCCGGCGGGCGCCGTGCGTGGATCGGTGACGGACCGGCTTCTCCCCGGACGGATTCCCCGGTATGCATGTACCTCCCCGGTCGACGATTTCCGGGGCATCCGTCCTCGGCCGCAGAGGAGGGACGGAGGAGGGCACGGGGGGCTGGGCACATGTGGGCTGGAGAATCACCGGAGACCGAGGTGCTGTGGGGCGAGCCCGTCGGCCTCGACCAGCTCGCCGCCGCCGAGCGCGGCTACGCGAGCTGCGACCCGGCCGAACAGCTCCTGTGGGAGCGGCTGTCCGTCTTCGAGGGCGCCTTCGGCCGGGACGCCGTCCGTGAGGTCTGCGCCTCCGGCACCCTGCCCGCCGGCGAGATCCAGGCCGTCCTCGACCGGCTGGCCCCGCTCGCGCTCCTGCCCGTCGACGACCTCTTCGACGGCGAGGACGGCCTGCCGCGCTACTGGATGCCGCACCCGATGCGGGCGGTCGGCGCCCGCCGGCTCACCGCCCGCGGCGACCGCTGGGCCGTCGTGCTGCACCACCGCCGGTGGTGCGTGAAGCTCGCGCGGCGGGCCGCCGAGTGGTGGCAGCGGGGCAGGCAGCTCGACGCACGGGACCTCGCGCTGCGGGAACTCCCCGATCTGGCCGCCGCGATGGACCCGACGACCGCGCCGCTGTCGCCGAGCGCCGAGGCCGACACCTCCGTCGAGATCGCGGTCTCCCTGTGGTTCCTGTGGGTGGCCTGCGGGCGGACCGCCGAGGGCCGCACCCGGCTGCGGCACGCCCTCAGCCTGCACTCGGGCCCGGCGCCCGCCCGCGGTCTGTGGCTCGCCGCCTTCCTGGAGCTGGAGTCGGGCCGGCCCGAGGACGCCGATCCGCTCCTGGCCCAGGCGTGGGCGGCGGCCGTACGCGACGGGGACGAGCGGTGCCTGGCGCTCCTCGCCCATCTGCGCGGCGCGACCGCCCTCCACCAGGGGCGCACGCGCGCGGCGGCGGCCGAGTTCCGCGACGCGCTGGCCCTGACGGAGGAGCACCCGGAGTTCGGGCCGACCCGGCGGGCCTGCTGGGTGGGCCTGGCGCTCGCCCTGTGCCGTACCGACCCGGAGGCCGCGCAGGAGGCGCTCGACCAGAGCGATCTGGACCGGGAGAGCCGGCGGGCCTGGGCGGGCCGCGATCTGTTCGCCGACGCCTGGGCGTTCCAGGTGCAGGCCGAACTGGCCGCCTGGGAGGGGGAGCAGGAGCGCGGCGCGGAGTACGCCCGGCGGGCCCTGCGGGAGCACCTGCGGCTCGGCTCCTCGGTGGGCGCGGCCTGCGCGGCGGAAATCCTCGCGCAGCTGCGGGCGATGAGCGGCCGCCGTACCGCGGCAGCCCATCTCCTCGGCGCGGTGGACCTGCTGCGCGCCTCGGTCTTCGACTCCGCGTACCGGCCGGCGGAGCACTGTGCGGCGACCCGCCGGCGGGGCGAGCCGTCCCTCCGGTCCCTGCTGGACGATCCGGAGCTGAGGAGCGCGTACGAAGAGGGCGCGCGACGCGGTCTGTTCGGGCTGGCGGGCGAGGCGTGACGCCCCTGCCCGTCCCGGCCGGCGGGACACCGGGCGTCGTCGCCGAGCATGTCTACGATGTCGGGATGTTCGCCTTCGTCCCGGCCGCCGTCTTCCTGCTGCTCTTCGGGGTCGGCGTGCTGCGCGACCGCCGCCGCTTCGGCAACGCCGTGTACCTCGGCCTCGCCGTCACCTCCTTCGGCATCGGGCTCCTGGCGGGGATCGACGACGCCCCGCCCGGCGTCGCCGAGACCGTGATGATCGTCCTGCTCCTCGCGCTCGGCATCGGTCCGGTGGTCCTGGCCGGGCTGCTCTGCGCGAACGGCGTGAAGATGGTCCGCAGGGAGGGCCGGAGCCCCGCCAACCTGCTCACGCTCCTCGCCGGCCTCGGCATGTTCGCCGTGATGGGCCTCGCGATCGCGGCGGCCCTCACCCGCTCACCGGTCCTCGGCGTCCTCGTGGGCACCACCCTGCTCGTGCTGGCCTACGTCTCGTTCCTCTTCCTCTGCTTCGTGGGCTACGCCTACCTCTACGGCCGGATGCGGCTCCGCCCCGACGCCGACTACGTCGTGGTCCTCGGCTCCGGACTGATCGGCGGCCGGAGCGTGCCGCCGCTCCTGGCGAGCCGCCTGGAGCGGGGCAGGGAGGTGTACGAGACGCTGGCCGCCCGCGGCGGGGACACGCCCGTCCTCATCGCCTCGGGCGGGCAGGGCCCCGACGAGGAGCTGCCCGAGTCCCACGCGATGGCCGACTACCTGGTCGAGCGCGGCTTCCCGGCCGGGGCGGTCGTGCGCGAGGACCGCTCGCGGACGACCGAGGAGAACATGCTCTTCAGCAAGGAGCTGATGGAGCGGGACCGGCCGGGCTCCTCGTGCGTGATCGTCACCAACAACTTCCACGCCTTCCGGGCCGCCCTGTCGGCCCGCCGGGCCGGTGTCGACGGCCAGGTCGTCGGCTCGCCGACCGCCGCCTACTTCTGGCCGTCGGCCACCCTCCGCGAGTTCGTCGCGGTCTTCCTCCAGTACAAGGTGGTGAACATCGGGATCTGCCTGACGCTGGTCCTGTTCGGGATCCTGGCGTGGGCGGTGCGCTGAGAGCGGCCCGTCCGGTTCATCGGGGTCTCCTCACGGGGTCACGATCGGGAAGCGGGGCTCGGACCTCGTCACGTACGAGAAGAGGCGGCCGAGCAGCGCCGGATCGCCCTCCACGCCGACCCCGAGCTCCTGGAGGTCCCGCCCGGCCAGGAGGCCGAGCAGCTGGACCTTGCCCAGGGTCAGGGCGAGCCCCGCGGGCGTCCGGGGCTCGGCGACCACCCGGTGGGTGAGGGCGCCGTTGTGCAGGGTCAGGCGCCGCCGCTCACCCGCGCCGGTGGGGCCGTCCGTCAGGACCAGGTCGATCGTCAGGTCGTCGTCCCAGGCGCGCGGGCCGTCGATCGAGATGGCGACCGAGTCGAGCAGCATGGGGACGGTGAGGGCCATCGCCATCTCGGGGTTGGTCGTGTCGACCATCTCGCCCGTGACGCCCTCGCGGAGCTCCTGGGCGCCGCGCAGGTAGAAGTTCCGCCAGGTCGCGTTCTCGGCGCCGTACCCGAGGCGCTCGTACACCCCGGCCAGCGCCGCCTTCGCCTCCTCGTCGCCCGGGTCGGCGAAGACCACGTGGTCGAGGAGGGTCGCGGCGAAGCGCAGATCGCCGTCCTCGAGGTACCTCCGTGCCTTGGCCAGGGCCTCGGCGGCGCCGCCGGCCACCTCCACGTACCGCCGGGCGAGTTCCACCGGCGGGTGCTCCCACAGGTGGGCGGGGTTCCCGTCGTACCAGCCGAGGTAGCGCTGGTAGATCGCCTTCGTGTTGTGGCTGAGCGAGCCGTAGTAGCCGCGGCCGTGCCAGGCCCTCGCCAGCGCCGGCGGCAGCTCGATCAGCTCGGCGATCTCGACGCCGGTGTGCCCCTCGTTCAGCAGGCGGAGCGTCTGGTCGTGCAGGTACGCGTAGAGGTCGCGCTGCCCGGCGAGGAACTCCACCACCGCGTCGTGGCCCCAGGTGGGCCAGTGGTGCGAGGCGAAGGCGACGTCGTAGCGCCCGTGGAAGAACTCGATCGCCTCGTCCAGGTAGTGGGCCCAGATCCGGGCGTCGCGGACGACCGCGCCGCGCAGGGTCAGCACGTTGTGCAGGGTGTGCGTGGCGTTCTCCGCCAGGCACAGCGCGCGGTGGTCGGGGAAGAGGAAGTTCATCTCGGCCGGCGCCTCGGTGCCCGGCGTCAGCTGGAAGACGATCCGCACGCCGTCGACCGTCTCCTCCTGCCCGGTCTCCGTGATGTCCACCGTCGGCGGGATCAGGCTGATCGTGCCGGTCGAGGTGGCCTGGCCGAGGCCGACGCCGATCTGGCCGGCCGGCGACTTCGGCAGTCCGACGCCGTACATGTAGCTCGCCCGCCGGGTCATCGCGGTGCCCGCGTACACGTTCTCGCTGACCGCGTGCTCCAGGAACCCGGCGGGCGCCAGGATCGGCACGCCCTCCTCGGCGCCGTGCGGCAGGACGCCCCGGACCCCGCCGAAGTGGTCGCCGTGCGAGTGCGTGTAGATCACCGCGGTGACCGGCCGGGCGCCGCGGTGCTCCCGGTAGAGCGCGAGGGCGGCCTCCGCCGTCTCCACGGAGATCAGCGGGTCGATCACCACGACCCCCCGCTCGCCCTCGACGAGCGTCATGTTCGAGAGGTCGAGCCCCCGGACCTGGTAGATGCCCTCGGTGACCTCGTACAGCCCCTGGCGGGCGTTCAGCCGGCCCTGGCGCCACAGGCTCGGGTGCGCGGTGTCGGGGCACTCCGCGTCGAGGAAGGCGTAGCCGTCGTTGTCCCAGACCACGCTGCCGTCGCCGGCCGTCACCACACCGGGGACGAGGGCGCCGAGGAAGCCCCGGTCCGCGTTCTCGAAGTCGGTCTCGTCCTCGAAGGAGGGCAGGGATTCGCTCATCTGCGGGAGCTCCGTTCCGCGCGGGCGCCGGTCGGCGTACCGGTCCATCTGACCACCGGCGCCCCTCGGCCGCACGCGGAGCCCGGGGAGCGCGGCGGGGCCCGGCGGCGGGCGGCGGACCGCACGCGGTCTGCTTACTCTGGAGGTACGCGTCCCACTCCGGCGGCACGGAGGTGGCCCATGAGGGCACGCCACCACTTCCACATCGACTATCTCGGGCACTCGGTCTCCGCGACCGTCCAGACCGGTCACAGCCCCGTCGTCGAGGTCCTCGTCGACGGCAAGGAGACCGGCCACGCCCAGGCCGACCACGACCGGCCCGTCACCATCCCGGTCGAGCTGCCCACCGACCCGCCGACCGCCGTGTCGATCCGCGCGACACCGGGCCCCGGCGTCCCCCGCTGCCTGCTGCTCGTCGGGACGGACGGCGAAGGACAGGTGATGGCGCCCCGGCTGTACTGAGGGCGCCTGCCGCACCGAGCGCGCCGACCGCACCGAGCGCGCCGCCCGCACCGCGGGCGACGGCCGCACCGCGGGACGCCCCGGCCCCCCCCCGTGACCGGCCCGGCTCAGGAGAGCCAGGCCATGCCGATGATCAGGAAGACCACGAAGGCGATGGCCCCGGCGACCGCCGCCGTCTTGCGCGGTCTGCGTCTGGACAGCTCCGCGAGCCCGCTCCCCGTGCCGGACCGCTCGCGCCGCCGCGACGCGGGCGCGGGGACGCGCGCGGCGACGGGACCGGTCGAGGGCCGGGACGACCCCGCGCGCCGGGACCCGGTGCCCGCCATCGGGCCGGTGCCCGGCACCGGCATCGGCGCGGCACTCGGCAGGGGCGCCGACCCGTGCGTCGGCGCGGGCCCCGCGGCGACCGCGGGGCCACCGCCGTGGTGCCGGGAGTGCGGCGGGCGGGCCTGGACCCGGGCGGGCCGCGGGGACGAGCGCCAGGCACCCGAGGAGAACCAGTCGGCGATCGCCTGCGCCGACGGCCGCTGCTCCGGCTGCTTGGCCAGCAGGCTCAGCAGGTACGACTCGAACTCGGGGGGCAGCGCCACCCCCAGACGGGTCGGCGGCACCGGCGGGGTGTCGATGTGCTGGTACAGCAGGGCCGTTGCCGTGTCCGCCCGGAACGGCGTCCGGCCGGTGAGCAGTTGGTAGAGCACGCAGCCCAGCGAGTACACGTCGGACGCGGGCGACGCGGGCTGTCCCAGCGCCCGCTCGGGCGCCAGGTAGAGCCCCGTGCCCACGATCTGACCCGTCGTCGTGAGCGCCGCCGACGGGTCGTCGACGAAGCGCGCGATGCCGAAGTCGGCCAGCTTCACCGTGCCCTCGGCGTCGACCAGCAGGTTCCCCGGCTTGATGTCCCGGTGCACCACGCCCTGCCGGTGCGCGGCCGCGAGGCCGGCGGCGGCGTGCGCGGCGACCACCGCGACCCGCTCGGCCGGCAGCGCCGACGTGTCGGAGGGGCTCCCCGCCAGGCTGTCCCCCTCGACCAACTCCATGACGAGGAACAGTTTTCCGTCCCACGTGCCGAAGTCGAAGACGCCCACCACGTGCGGATGGCTCAGCCGGGCGGCGGTCTGCGCCTCCAGCCGGAACCGGTCGGCGGCGGAGGGGTCGGTCCCCTGCGCCAGCATCAGCTTCACGGCCACGGCCCGGCCCAGCACCTCGTCGGTCGCCTGCCACACCTCGCCCATGCCGCCCCGGCCGATACACACGTGAAGCCGATATCGGTCCGCGACCAGCACCTGGAGCCCACCCTTTCGACAATCGATCAATTCGACGGAAGGGAACCAGCGTAGAGCCGCCCGCCGCCCGCTCTCGCCGCGCTCCCCTCCCCGGGGCCCGGACCCCGTGACGAACGGCCCGCTTCACGGTGCACACCGGGTGAACGGCGGGTGGTGCCGGGCGGCTAGCATCGCGCCCCTGAGTGTTCGGCTGTGTGGGACGGAGTGGGTCGTGGCGCGACCGCGTACGGGTGTGGCGGTACTGACGATGGGCACGCGCCCCGCCGAGCTGCGGGCGCTGCTCGACGCCGTGGCCGGGCAGGACGAGCCCGCTGCCCGCGTCGTCGTGGTCGGCAACGGCACCGGCTCCCTGCCGGAGCTCCCCGAGGGCGTGACCGGGGTGGAACTCCCCGAGAACCGGGGCGTGTCGGGCGGCCGGAACGTGGCGATCGAGACGCTGCGGGCCTTCGGCGACGTGGACGTGGTGGTCGACCTCGACGACGACGGCCTCCTCGTCGACACCGACGTCCTCAGCCGCCTCGCCGACCTGTACGAGGCCGACCCCGACCTGGGCGTCGTCTCCTTCCGCATCGCCGACGAGACCGGCGAGACGCAGCGCCGGCACGTCCCCCGCCTCGGCGCGAAGGACCCGATGCGCGGCGGCGAGGTGACGACCTTCCTCGGCGGCGGCCACGGCCTGTCGATGCGGATGCTCGACGGCATCGGCGGCTGGCCCGAGGACTTCTTCTTCACCCACGAGGAGACCGACCTCGCCTGGCGCGCCCTCGACGCGGGCTGGAAGGTCGTCTACGCCCCCGAGCTCCTGCTCCAGCACCCCAGGACCAGCCCGGCCCGGCACGCCGTCTACCACCGGATGACCGCCCGCAACCGCGTCTGGCTCGCCAAGCGCAACCTCCCGGCGCTCCTCGTCCCCGTCTACCTCGGCGTCTGGACCCTGCTCACGCTGGCCCGCACCCGCTCCCTGCCCGGCCTCGCGGCCTGGTTCGGCGGCTTCGCCGAGGGAGTCCGCCGCCCCTGCGGGCCCCGCCGCCCCATGCGCTGGAGCACCGTCCGCCGCATGACCCGCCTCGGCCGCCCCCCGATCATCTAGCCCGGGTCCCCTCGGGGGTGGGCTTCCCGTGAAGCCCCCCGAGGCCCACGCAAACAGGTGAGGCCGGTACTGGAATCAGTACCGGCCTCACCTGGTGTTACGGCTGTCGGGGTGGCGGGATTTGAACCCACGACCTCTTCGTCCCGAACGAAGCGCGCTGCCAAGCTGCGCTACACCCCGATGTCGCTGCTCTGTTCTTCACGTCGCGGCGACATCGATTACTTTAGCCCACGCGCGCGCTCAGGCGAAATCCGGTATTCGGGGGACGGCGGCGCAGGTCGGATGCGGTCCAGGCCGACGATGGCGAGGCCGAGCAGGAAGAAGGCCGTGCCGAGGACGAGGACGTTGACGAGGACGCCGGCGTAGCCGTGGACGGCGACGTCGACGAAGGGGTAGGGGTAGCGGGCGGGGGCCCCGGGGGAGAGCAGCGCGCCGCGGACCAGGGCGAAGGCGAGGTAGAGCGCGGGGACCGCGAGCCACTGGGCGGCGTGCCGCCACCGGAGGGCGCCGGGCGCGGTGAGCAGGAGGAAGTCCAGGGCCGTGCCGAGCGGGGTCACGGTGTGGAGGAGCTGGTTGGCGACGGCCCGCGCGCCGGTGAGGCGGGCGATCTCGGCGGCCTGGTCGAAGGAGCTCGCCGGGTTGTCGAGCACGAGGTGGAAGACGAGGCCGACCACCGTGATGCAGAGCAGGACCCCGCCGGTCCACAGCGCGGGCAGCGGCGGGCGGCGGGTCCAGGCCCGGACGGCGCCCCAGCTCAGGGCCAGGGCGACCAGCATGTTGGTCCAGACGGTGAAGAAGCTCAGGACGACGAGCACGTCGCCGACGACGCACTCGATGACCACGCCCGTCGCGGCGGCGAGGGCGATCAGCCCCCGGAAGGCCGCGGCGTACGGCCGGCGCGGGGCGGGGGGGCAGGACGGCGGAGGCCGGCACGGCCGCGGGGCGGGGCGTGAGCATGGCCCCACCGTAGGCGGTCAGGCGCGCGCGGTCAGGGTGAGCAGGGTGACCTCGGGCGGGCAGGCGAAGCGGACCGGAGTGAACCGGTTGGTGCCGCATCCGGCGGAGACGTGGAGGTAGGAGGTGCGGTCGGCGACCGTGTGGGTGGAGAGCCCCTTCACCCGGTCCGTGTCGAGGTCGCAGTTGGTGACGAGCGCCCCGTAGAAGGGGATGCAGAGCTGCCCGCCGTGGGTGTGTCCGGCGAGGATCAGCTCGTACCCGTCGGCCGTGAAGGCGTCGAGCGAGCGCAGGTACGGGGCGTGGACCACGCCCACCGAGAAGTCGGCCGAGGTGTCGGGGCCGCCGGCCACCCGCTCGTAGCGGTCGCGCTTGATGTGCGGGTCGTCGAGGCCGGTGAAGGCGAGCTCGACGCCGGGGAGCTTCAGCCGGCCGCGGGTGTTGGTGAGGTTGACCCAGCCCGCGTCGTCGAAGGCGTCGCGCATGGGCTGCCACGGGTTGTGGACGGCGCCGACGACGGGCGCGTTGCCGTTGAGCCCGTGGCGGCCCTGGACCTTCTCCATGAGGTACAGGGCGGGGTTGCGCAGCCGGGGCCCGTAGTAGTCGTTGGAGCCGAAGACGTAGACGCCGGGGAACTCCATCAGCGGGCCGAGCGCGTCGAGGACATCCGGCACGGCCTCGGTGTCGGAGAGGTTGTCGCCGGTGTTGACGACGAAGTCGGGGCGGAGGCCCGCGAGCGACTGGAGCCAGGCCCGCTTCTTGTTCTGCCCGCGGACCATGTGGATGTCGGAGACCTGGAGGACCCGCAGGTCGCGCATGCCGGGTGGGAGGACCGGGACCGTCACACGGCGCAGCCGGAACGAGCGTGCCTCGATCCCGGCCGCGTAGACGATTCCGGCCGCGGCCGTCGCCGCGAGTCCGGCCGTGACCTTCAGGGGCATCCCGTACCGTGCGCGCATCCCCCCATCGTCGCAGACCCGCGCGGTGGAAATGCGCGGGCGGGTGGGGCGCCGCACCTGCCACACTTGTCCCCATGACCACGCTCAAGGAGAAGCTCAAGGCCGACCTCAACGCCGCGATCAGGGAGCGCGACGAACTGCGTTCCTCGACCCTGCGGCTGACCATCACCGCCATCACGAAGGAGGAGGTCGCGGGCAAGACGAAGCGCGAACTCTCCGACGACGAGGTGCAGAAGGTGATCGCCAAGGAGGCGAAGAAGCGCCGTGAGGCCGCGGACGCCTTCGCGCAGGGCGGCCGCCCCGAGTCCGCCGAGCGGGAGCGGGCGGAAGGCGTCCTCCTGGACGCGTACCTGCCCAGCCAGCTCAGCGACGAGGAGCTCGACGGCATCGTCGCCGAGGCCGTCGAGGAGGCGCGTGCGGCGGGTGCCGAGGGGCCGCGGGCCATGGGCGCCGTCATGAAGATCGTGAACCCGAAGGTGGCCGGCCAGGCCGACGGCGGCCGTGTCGCCGCCTCCGTGAAGAAGCTGCTCGCGGGCTGATCCGCGATGCGCCGGCGTCCGCCGGCCGCCGACCCGAGAACGCGTGAGGGCGCCCCACCAGGTGGGGCGCCCTCACGCGTGTCGGTGTGTCAGTGGGTTCCGCGGCCCGCGCCGCGTCCCTGACCCAGCATCTCCGGCGGGATCGTGATGCCGGGGAACGGGTTGGCCGGGTCGCCGTCGCCCGGCTTGCCGTCGCGGGGCTTGCGCGGCTTGTTCGGGCCCTCGTCGCCCTTCTCCGGGTCCTTCGGCGCCTGGGCGCGCGGGACGGCGACGGGGGTGAAGCCCGGCGTCTCGCCGGCGTTCAGGGCGCCGGTCATCGCGATCTTCCAGATCGGGCCGGGGAGGCAGCCGCCGCAGACCTTGTCGTAGTACTCGCCGCCGATGGTGATGCGGTACATCGACTGCTTCTCGCCGACGTCGTCACCGACCCAGACGGCGGTGGACAGGTTCGGCGTGTAGCCGACGAACCAGGCGTCCTTGCGGTCGTTGGTCGTACCGGTCTTGCCCGCGTTGTCGCGGTCGCTGAGGCCGGCCTTCGTACCGGTGCCGTCCTCGACGACGCCCTTCAGCATCTGGTTGATCGTGTCGGCGGTCCGGTCGCTCATGGCGCGCGAGCACTTGGTCTGCGGCACGTTCAGCTTGTCGCCGTTGGCGGCCTTGATCGACTCGATGGCGACCGGGGTGCAGTACATGCCCCGGTTGGCGAAGGTCGCGTAGACGGCCGCCATGTCGAGCGGGGTGCTCTCGATGCTGCCGAGGGTGATGGAGGGGCTCTGCTTGACCGGCTTGCCCAGCTCGCGCTCGTAGCCGACGTTCTTCGCCATGGTCAGCGTCTCGCAGAGGCCGGCCATCTGCTCCAGCTTGGCGAAGTAGGTGTTGATGGACTTGCCGAGCGCGCTGGTCATGTCGTACATGCCCTTCTCCGACTCGACCTCGTTGTTCACCTCCCAGTTCGCGTACCCCGCGGGCTTGCCGTCGCAGCGGGTGAAGTCGCTCTCCGAGAGGTTGATCTGCGCGGGCGTGTCGAAGCTCTGCGCCGGGCTCAGGCCCTTCTCCAGCGCCGCCGCTGCGGTGATCGGCTTGAAGGTCGAGCCGACCTGGAAGCCGTACGTCGTGCCGCCCATCTTGCTGCCGACGGCGAGGTTGAGCGTGGTCTGGTGCTGCTTCTGGTCCAGGCCGTACGGGCGGGACTGGCCCATCGACAGGATGCGGCCGGTCTTGGGCTGCACCTGCACCACCGAGGCGGCGACCGGGTCGTCCTTGTTGATCTTCGCGATGGCGGCCTCGTTGGCGGCGGCCTGGGCGCGCGGGTCGAGCGTGGTCCTGATGGTGAGACCACCCAGGTTCCACAGCTTCTGCCGCTCCTCGGTCGTCTTGCCGAAGACCGGGTCGGTGAGGATCGTCTTGCGGACGTAGTCGCAGAAGAAGCCGGCGCCGCTGACGGCGGTGATGCAGCCGTTCTTCGGCGTCTTCACCTTCAGCTTGAGCGGAGCGGCCTTCGCCTCGTCCGCCTCGGCCTGGCTGATGTCCTTCACGTCGGCCATCCGCTGGAGGACCACGTTGCGGCGCTTGGTGGCTTCCTGGATGTCGTTGATCGGGTCGTAGCGGCTCGGCGACTGGACGAGTCCGGCCATCATCGCCGCCTCGCCCAGGCTCAGCTTGGCGGCCGGCTTGGAGAAGTACCGCTGGGAGGCGGCCTCGATGCCGTACGCCTGCTGCCCGAAGAACGTGATGTTGAGGTAGTTCTCCAGGATCTTCTTCTTGCCCAGCTCCTCCTCGACCTGGATCGCGAACTTCAGCTCGCGGACCTTGCGGCCGATGGTCTGCTGGGTGGCCTGGGCGACCTTCTCGGGGTCGTCACCGGCCTCCTCGACGAAGACGTTCTTCACGTACTGCTGCGTGAGGGTGGACGCGCCCTGCGCGACACCGCCCGACTGCGCGTTGCGGTTGATCGCGCGCAGCACGCCCTTGAGGTCGATCGCCCCGTGCTCGTAGAAGCGGCCGTCCTCGATCGCGACGATCGCCTTCTGCATGTACGGGGAGATCTTGTCCAGCGGCACGACCTTCCGGTCCCGGGAGTACACCGTGGCGATGACTCCGCCGTCGGCGTCGAGGATCGTGGTGCGCTGACTCAGCGGCGGGGTCTTCAGGTTGGACGGGATCTCGTCGAACCCCTCGACCGTGCCCTTCGCGGCGAGTCCGAGTGCCCCGGCCGCGGGCAGGGCGATGCCCGCCAGCACGGCTCCGGAGAGCACACTGACACCGAGGAACTTGGCGGCCTGCTGGGTCCCGGTCAGACCACCGCCCGAGCGCTTCTTTGCCATGGGGGCAGCCTAATCCGTCGTGATGAGCGTTCCGCAGGAGCGGGGGCCTCTCGGAGCGTTCGAGTACCAGACCGTGACATCCGAACGGGGCGGGGCCCGGAGGCCACAGGCGGATCGGCGCGCGATCACGGTGCTCGACGAGGCGGCGCCGCCGCGCCGCGAGCGGGCGTCCCGGGCCCCGGGCTCGGTGGCACGGCGGTGTCCGGCGCCTACGTTCTCATTCGCCGGACACGCGTATATGCCTTGGCCTAAGCTGCTCACAACTGTCACAGCAGTGGGGTTTCGCATCAAGACCCCTGCGTGACATCGGTATGAATTCCCGTGACCCCGAAACACGGGAAGCTCGTGTCCGATTCAGGCTCATGCGTCACACGGTGCCCGAAGTGGCCCCGTCGAGGAAGGGCGTATCTGCGCGATATGTCCTCTATGACACGCATGTCCTTCGATCACTCCCCTGGGTGATCTGACGCGCACGCATAGTCCGTTCGGGCCATCCAAGATTGGGCCCGAAGGGGGTGTTGCGCTGTCCCCGCCTTCCGTAACGTCCCAACTGGCAGCGGTGAATATGCCGCTGTCGCCGTGGGGGAGCCTCGATTCGGGAGAGGACGGCGCCGGTATGGGCTGGGTAGCTGACTGGAGTGCGCAGGCGGCCTGCCGCACTACCGATCCGGATGAACTATTCGTGCAGGGAGCGGCGCAGAACAGGGCCAAAGCGGTGTGCACCGGATGCCCGGTGCGGACCGAGTGCCTCGCCGACGCCCTCGACAACCGCGTGGAGTTCGGCGTGTGGGGCGGCATGACGGAGCGCGAGCGCCGTGCCCTGCTGCGCAGGAGGCCGACCGTCACCTCGTGGCGCCGGCTCCTGGAGACCGCGCGGACGGAGTACGAGCGTGGCGCGGGCCTGCTGCCCGTCGCGATGGAGGACGACGCGACGTACGAGGCGTACGCGGCGGTCGGCTAGACCCCGGCCCGTACGCGACAGCGGTACGGAGGCGGGGACACCGCTCAGGCCGAGGGCATCCGCCCGGCCGTGAGCCGGTCACCGATGGCCCGCAGCCCGGCGAGGTCGTGCACATCGCCGGGCAGGGCCGCCACTTCGGCCACCGCCACCTCGGGGTGGAGCGCGGTGAAGCGGTCGCGCGTGCGCTGCTCGCGCGCGAGCACCCGCATGCGCTCGGCATGCAGGCGCAGCAGTCCCGCGGTGAGCCGGCGTACGTCGGTCTCCGCGTCCCCGTCCGGGCGCGTCTCCACGACCGGCCGTGCTTCCACGGCCGACCGTGTGTCGGCTTCCGACGGTGCGTCCAGGGGTGCGTCTTCGTCGTCGTGCTGTGCGGCCGGTTCGGCTGTGGGGGCAGCCTCGGATACGGGCGTTGCGGCGGCGGTGGCGAGATCGGACGGCTCGGGCTCGGTGGCCGGGGAGCCACGCAGTTCAGCTTTCCCGCCCCCCTGATCCACAATGCGCCGCTCGTCAAGATTTTCCGCGGCGGCCCGCGCCCGCTCGGCCGACAGCCGGGCGGCCCCGCTGCCGTGGACGCGGTTGAGGACGAGGCCCGCCAGCGGCATGTCCTCGGCCGCCAGCCGCTCCACGAAGTACGCCGCCTCGCGCAGCGCGTCCCGCTCCGGCGTGGCGACCACGAGGAAGGCCGTGCCCGGCGCCTGGAGCAGCTTGTACGTGGCGTCCGCGCGGGTCCGGAACCCGCCGAACATCGTGTCCATCGCCGCCACGAACGTCTGCACGTCCTTGAGGAACTGACCCCCCAGCAGCTTCCCGAGGGTGCCCGTCATCATCGACATGCCGACGTTGAGGAACTTCATCCCGGCCCGGCCGCCCACCTTCGCCGGGGCCATGAGCAGCTTGATGAACTTCCCGTCCAGGAAGGACCCGAGCCGCTTCGGCGCGTCCAGGAAGTCCAGGGCGGACCGGGACGGCGGGGTGTCGACGACGATCAGGTCCCACTCGTCGCGGGCCCGCAGCTGGCCCAGCTTCTCCATCGCCATGTACTCCTGCGTACCGGCGAACCCGGCCGACAGGGACTGGTAGAAGGGGTTCTCCAGGATCGCCCGCGCCCGGTCGGGGTCGGCGTGGGCCTCGACGATCTCGTCGAAGGTCCGCTTCATGTCGAGCATCATCGCGTGCAGGCGGCCGCCGTCGGAGCCCTTGATCCCGTCGACCTCGCGGGGCGTGTTGTCGAGGGAGTCGATGCCCATCGACTGCGCCAGGCGCCGGGCCGGGTCGATGGTGAGGACGACGACCCGCCGGCCCCGCTCCGCAGCCCGGACGCCCAGGGCCGCCGCCGTGGTCGTCTTGCCGACACCGCCCGCGCCGCAGCAGACGATGATGCGGGTGCCCGGGTCGTCGATCAGCGGGTCGAGCTCCAGGACGGGGACGGAGTCGAGCCCCTGGGCGGCGGTGGCCGGGTCGGGCCCCGTCGCGGCGGACGCGGTGTCGAGACCGCCGGCAGCCTGCTCCGTCACGCGCCCACTCCTTGCTTCCGCAGTTCCTTCGCCAGCCGGTACAGCCCCGCGATGTCCGCCCCGTCGCCGAGGAAGGGGAGCTCGTACGCGGGGACGCCGATGCCGTCGAGGACGGCGCGCTGCTCCCGCTCCAGCTCCACCCGGCGGGCGTGCTCGACCGCCTCGTCGAGCAGCGGGTCGACCAGCCGCGTGCCGCCGGCCACGCCGACGGAGGCCAGGGTGCGCGCGATCGCCTCCCGGTGGTCGCCGGAGGCTGCCCGTACCGCCGCGCCGTCCAGGACGTGCGGACGGATCATGTTCACCACGACCCGGCCCACCGGGAGTTCGGCGGCGCGCAGCTCCGCCACGCCGTCCGCGGTCTCCTGGACCGGCATCTCCTCCAGGAGCGTCACCAGGTGGACCGCCGTCTCGGGCGACTTGAGGACCCGCATGACGGCCTGCGCCTGGTTGTGTATCGGGCCGATCCTCGCCAGCCCGGCTACCTCGTCGTTGACGTTGAGGAAGCGGGTGATGCGGCCGGTGGGCGGGGCGTCCATGACCACGTGGTCATAGGTGTGGCCGCCGTGCTTCTCGCGCCGCCGGACCGCCTCGCACGCCTTGCCGGTCAGCAGGACGTCCCGGACGCCCGGGGCTATTGTCGTCGCGAAGTCGATCGCGCCGAGTTTCTTCAGCGCCCGCCCCGCGCTGCCCAGTTTGTAGAACATCTGGAGGTAGTCGAGGAGCGCGCGCTCGGCGTCGATCGCCAGCGCGTACACCTCGCCGCCGCCCGGCGCGACGGCGATCTTGCGCTCCTCGTACGGAAGGGCCTCCGTCTCGAAGAGCTGTGCGATGCCCTGCCTGCCTTCGACCTCGACGAGGAGGGTCCGCTTCCCCTCCGTCGCGAGGGCGAGCGCGAGGGCGGCGGCCACCGTCGTCTTACCGGTACCGCCCTTGCCGCTGACGACCTGGAGCCTGCTCACGCTGTCGAGCCTAACCACTGGCGGCCGTGCCCAATCAGCTGCCCGCCCCGGAGAAGTCCCCTAGGGCCTGTCGTCACAATCCCCTCGTTGCCCGAAGGGCGGCCCTGCGGCGTCTGGTGCGTGCTCTCGGTGTGCCGGGTGGAAGTGCTCGTA
>NZ_JBFBBC010000002.1:223389-704502 GCF_040689545.1 Streptomyces sp. NPDC051180 | reverse complement strand
GTACGAGCACTTCCACCCGGCACACCGAGAGCACGCACCAGACGCCGCAGGGCCGCCCTTCGGGCAACGAGGGGATTGTGACGACAGGCCCTAGGGCCAGGTCACCGTGGCCGGCGGCGCCCCGTCGTCCTCGACCCGCAGCCGCACGCCGCCGTCCCCGGCCGTCACCTCGACCGTCACCGCGGTCACCCCGGGCCGCCGGTGGGCCGCCGCGAGCGCCCCCCGCAGGACGGCGAGGAGCTTGCCCGTGTCCTCCTCCTCGGCGAGCGTGTCGACCGCGCCGGAGAAGTGCACCGACGGCTGGAAACCGAGCAGGGCGGCGGCCCCGCCGGTCTCGCGCAGCACCCGTCCCCGGAAGGAGGCGGGCGCCTCCGCGGGCGGCTGCTGGAGCGCGAAGATGGTCGTGCGGACCTCCTGGATCGTCGAGTCCAGCTCGTCCACGGCCCGGCCGAGCAGCGCGTCCTCCTCGGACGAGCCGGTGCCCCTGCGGCGGGTCGACTCCAGCATCATCTCGGTGGCGAACAGCCGCTGCACGACCAGGTCGTGCAGGTCCCGCGCGATCCGGTCCCGGTCCTCGTAGACCGCCAGCCGCTCCCGGTCGTGCCGCGCGTCGGCGAGGACCAGCGCGAGCGCCGCCTGCGAGGCGAACTGCGAGGCCAGGAGCCGTTCCACCGCCGAGTACGGCTCGTCGCCGCGCCGCCGGGGCAGGGCGAGCGTGCCGATGAGCTTCCCGCCGCTCTGCAGCGGCAGCATCATCGACGGGCCGAAGCGGGAGCGCACCGCGGTCGTCATCCTCGGATCGTTCGCCGAGTCCTCGACGAAGACCGGTTCCCCGCCCAGGAGCTGGACGAGGACGGCGGAACCGGGCGCGATCGTGGTGCCGACCAGGTCGCCGGGGTCGCCGCCGGTCGAGGCGGAGACGATCTCCATCCCGCCCTCGGCGGTCGGCTGGAGGACCACGCCGGCCGCGGCGCCGGCGAGGATGCGGGCCTGCTCGGCGACGGCCATCAGGGCGTCCTCGGCGGACCGGCCGGTCAGCAGGGCGGTGGTGACGGCCGCCGCCCCCTCGATCCAGCGCTCCCGCTGCCGGGCCGTCTCGTACAGCCGGGCGTTGCCGATGGCGATGCCCGCCTGGGAGGCGAGGACCCGCAGCAGGGCCAGGTCCTCCTCCGTGAAGCCGCCCTCGCGCTTCTCGGTGAGGTACAGGTTGCCGAAGACCTGGGTGTGGACCCGGATCGGGACTCCCAGGAAGGTGCGCATCACCGGATGGCCCTCGGGCACTCCGGCGGAGCGCGGATCGGCCGTCAGGTCGTCGAGCAGCAGCGGCTGCGGGTCCCCGACGAGGACCCCGAGGAGACCGGTGCGGCCGTCGGGGAGGCGGCCGATGCGCCGGCGCTCCTCGTCGGTCATGCCGGAGGTGAAGAGCTCGGTGAGGCGGGGGCGCTCGGGGTCGACGACCCCGAGCGCCCCGTAGCGGGCCCCGGTCAGCTCGGTGGCGGAGTCCACGATGTGCTGGAGTGTGGTGCGGAGTTCGAGATCCGTGCCGACGCTCAGGACCGCTTCGAGCAGCATGGGCAGGCGGGGGGTGTCCTCGTCCGTGTCCTCATCCATGATCGTCATGGTCTCATTGTCGTACGAATCAGGCGGTTTGGCCGGGTTGTGTACGCCCCGGGGTCACTCGTCCTCGTCGAACGGGCTCCGCACCGCGAGCGGGTCGAGCACCATCGGCTGGACCTTGCCCTCCAGCATCGCGCCGAGCCCCAGGACCGCGCAGACGTCCGGGCGTTCGGCGATGTGCACCGGCATCCCGGTCGCCTCGCGCAGCATCTGGTCCAGCCCGGGCAGCAGGGCGCTGCCGCCGACCATCATGATCCCGCGGTCCGCCAGGTCGGCCACCAGGTCCGGCGGGCAGTCCCGCAGCACCTTCCCGATGCCGTCCAGGACCGCGGTCAGCGGGGTGTGGATCGCCTCCCGCACCGCGGCCGTGTCGACCGTGACCGAACGGGCCAGGCCCGTCGCGACGTCCCGGCCGTGGATCTCCGTCCAGGCCGGCCCGTGCGGAGTCAGGCCGTTGCCGCTCAGGGCCAGTTGCAGCGGCCGGACCGACTGGCTCGGCAGCATCAGCTCGTGGTGGTGGCGCAGGTGCTGGATGACGGCGTGGTCGATGGCGTCGCCGCCGACCGGCATCCGCTCGGCCGTCACGATGGAACCGAGCGAGAGGACCGCTACCTGCGTGGTCGCCGCTCCGCACACCAGGATCATGGTCGCCGTCGGCTGCTCGACCGGCAGGCCGCAGCCCACCGCCGCCGCGATCAGGGTGTCCACCAGTTCGACCCGGCGCGCCCCGAGACCGACGAGGGTCTCCACGGCGGCGCGCTGCGCCAGCGGATCGCTGTCGTGCGGGGTGCACGCGGCCGCGCGCAGCCGGGGCTTGCGCCGCAGCTGGCGGCGCAGCTTCTCGCCGAGGAGGTGGCGCAGCATCCGCTGGGCCATCTCGATGTCGACGACGGTGCCGCCCGAGACGGGGCGGACGACCCGGATGTAGTCCGGGGTGCGGCCGGTCATCTTCTCCGCCAGCGCGCCGACGGCGATCAGCGCTCCGGTACGGGTGTTGACGGCGGCGACGCTCGGCTCGTCGACGACGAGTCCGGCGCCCTTGACGAAGACCCGGGTGCGGGCGGCACCCAGGTCGACGGCGACATGGCAACGGCGCAGCTGTTCGAGGCTGACGGTCACGGCGGATCCTCCGGAGTGCGGTGCTGGCACGGGCGAGGCGGCACGCGAAGCGCGGTCCTCCTGGCATCGTCCGGCCGTCCGGGGCCCGGCGCGCGCTGGGCTGAGCCGCCCGGGGCCCTCCGGCGGGGGCCGCGGGCGGGGTCCGCCGGGCGTCCGGCGCGGCCGGGGGTGACCCGGAGGCGATCCTTCCCGAAGCGGGAGAATCGCGACGCACCGCCGACGACCTGCGGTTTCCTCACAGGATCCTCACGTTCGCGGCTACCTGTGGCCGTACCCGGACGCATAGCCTGCGGGCCCCATGGATTACTGCCACGCGTGCCGGCGGCATCTCAACGGGGCCCTCGCCTGTGCCGGGTGCGGGACTCCCGTCGAGGAACTGCGGTACGAGACCCCCCACCTGCCCGTCCGCCCGCCGGCCGAGCCCGACCACGTCTACGAACTGGACGTCGTCGAGCCGCCCCGCCCGGCCGACGGGGGGCGCCGTGCCGCCCGCGTCGCCGCCCGCAGCCAGGCGGGACGGGGCCGTGGCGCCGCCCGCAGAGGAAGGCGCTCCCGCTCGCGGCGGGGCCGCACGGTCCTGGTCGGGACGGTGGGTCTGGTCCTCGCGGCCGGAACGCTCGGCCTGGCCCGGCTCGCCCTGGAGGACCCGCCGCCGAGCGGCGCCGCCACGGCCGTCGAGGAGCTCGAGGTCACCGCGAGCCCGCTCGTGCCCGAACCCGTCGACACCACCGGCCCTCCGGACGGCGAGGGACCCTCGCCGTCCGCGGACGGGCCGGGCGATCCGACCTCCCGCCCCCGCCAGGTCAGCGCGGGCTCCGCGACGGGTCCGCGCGGCGGAGCGGGGTCGGCGTCCGGCGCCGGTGCGACGCCGGGCCCGGGCTCCGGCGCCGGGTCCGGTCAGGGGCCCGCCACGGGCCAGGGCGGCGGCGAGGCCCCGGGGCAGCCGTCGTCGAGCGACTCGCCCACCGGGACCGCCACGCCCACCGCTACTCCGTCCCCGGGCGACCCGGCGCCGACCGGCTCGGGCACGCCCGGCGGTCCCGCGCCCTCCACGACCGGTCCCACGCCGAGCGGGACTCCGACGCCCAGCCCGACGCCGACCTGCACGCGCTTCCTCTGGTGGTGTGTCTGAGCCTCCGGCGCCGCGTCCGCTGGTGGTGCGGCTGAGTCCCCGGCGCCGCGTCCGCGTCTGCTCCGGTGTGCCCGCTTCTCAGGCCGCGCGCCCGGCGCCGGGGCGGGCCGGGCGCCGCGGGGGTCAGGCCACGTCCGTGCCCAGCATCCGGCGGAGCAGGTCCCGCAGCAGGGTCCGCTCGGCCTCGGTGAGCTCGCCGAGCGGCTCGCGGGCGAAGTCCAGCGACTCGCGCAGCCGGCGGGCGGTGTCCCGGCCCTCGTCGGTGGGGACGGCGAGCTTGACCCGGCGGTCGTCCGGGTCGGGTCGGCGCTCGACCAGGCCGCGGGCCTCCAGGCGGTCGACGATCCCCGTGATGTTGGACGGCTCGCACTTCAGCTTCTGGGCGATGCGGCGCATCGGCAGCGGGTCGAGCGAGAGGAGGCCGAGGACGCGGGCCTGGGCGCCGGTCAGCGCGTGCTGCGCGGCCGCCTGCTCGTACTCCTCGTAGTAGCGCGCCACGACCGTGCCGATCAGCTCGACGACTTCGAGGGTGAGGGGGTCCGTGCGTGTGGTGGCCATGGGGCACATCCTACCCATTTACTTGACAACATGAAATATTCAGGAGCATGGTTGTTTCAGCAAGTGAACCTTTCTTGATCTGAAGCTCTTCCGAGCTTCCCCCTGGAGGCCGTGCTCATGTCCGTTCTTCCCGCGTCCAGCCGTGAGTGGCACCTCGTCGCCCGTCCGCACGGCTGGCCCGTCCCCGCGGACTTCGCCCTGCGCGAGACCCCGGTCGCCGAGCCCGCCGAGGGCCGCATCCTGGTGCGCAACCTGCACTTCTCCGTCGACCCGTACATGCGCGGCCGGATGAACGACGTGAAGTCCTACATCCCGCCGTTCGCGCTGGACCGCCCGATGGACGGCGGCGCGGTCGGCGAGGTCGTCGCCTCCGCGGCCGAGGGCTTCGCCGTCGGCGACCACGTGCTGCACGGGCTCGGCTGGCGCGAGTACGCCGAGGTCCCGGCCCAGCACGCCACCAAGGTCGACCCGGCGCTCGCCCCCCTCTCGTCCTACCTCGGCGTGCTCGGCATGACCGGCCTCACGGCCTACGCCGGCCTCTTCGAGGTCGCCTCCTTCAAGGAGGGCGACGCCGTCTTCGTCTCCGGCGCCGCCGGGGCCGTCGGCAGCCAGGTCGGCCAGATGGCGCGGCTCAGGGGCGCCTCGCGCGTCATCGGCTCCGCCGGCTCCGACGAGAAGGTCAAGTTCCTCGTCGAGGAGCTCGGCTTCGACGCCGCCTTCAACTACAAGAACGGCCCGGTCAGGGACCAGCTCCGCGAGGCCGCCCCCGACGGCATCGACGTCTACTTCGACAACGTCGGCGGCGACCACCTCGAAGCCGCGATCTCCTCGCTCAACGTGCACGGCCGCGCCACCATCTGCGGCATGATCGCCCAGTACAACGACACCGAGCCGGTCCCCGGCCCGCGGAACATGGCGATGATCATCGGCAAGCGGCTGCGCCTCCAGGGCGTCCTCGTCGGCGACCACTACGGCCTGCAGAACCAGTTCGTCCAGGAGGTCGGCGGCTGGCTCGCCTCCGGCGAGCTGAAGCACCGCGAGACCTTCGCCGAGGGCATCGAGAACGGCGTGGACGCCTTCCTCGGACTGCTCCGCGGGGACAACACCGGAAAGATGATCGTCTCGGTGAACCGTTAGTCTTCCCTCAGCCGTCGCGATCGTGGGCGCGAGTCGCGGCGAACCGCAGAAGGAAGTACCCCGCATGTCCATCCAGCACTCCGACGTCCTCTACACCGCCGTCGCCACCGCCGAGAACGGCCGTGACGGCCGCGTGGCCACCGACGACGGTCAGCTCGACGTCGTCGTCAACCCGCCCAAGGCCATGGGCGGCTCCGGCGCCGGCACCAACCCCGAGCAGCTCTTCGCGGCCGGCTACAGCGCCTGCTTCCAGGGCGCGCTGGGCGTCGTGGCCCGCAACGAGAACGCGGACGTCTCCGGCTCGACGGTCACCGCCGAGGTCGGCATCGGCAAGAACGACGACGGCTTCGGCATCATCGTCAAGATCTCGGCGACCATCCCGAACGTGGACGCCGAGACCGCCAAGAGCCTGATCGAGAAGGCCCACCAGGTCTGCCCGTACTCCAAGGCGACCCGCGGCAACATCACGGTCGAGCTCGCCGTCTGATTCCCGGACGCGCGGACCGAGGCGAGGGCCGCACCCCGACCGACCGGGGTGCGGCCCTCGCCGCGTCCGAAGCGACTGCGGCATCATGTCCGTGTCCAGCGGACGGGGGAGTCGGGTGTCGTCGCACAACGGGCCGGAGCAGGCCGGCCACGGGCTGATCGGCGGGCGCTACCGCCTGGGGGAGCGGCTCGGACGGGGCGGCACGGGCATCGTCCGCAGGGCCACCGACGAACTGCTCGGACGCCCGGTCGCGGTCAAGACCCTCGCGCTCGACGACGGCGCCGACCCGGCGGGCGCCCTGCGGGAGGCGCGGGTCGTCGCCCGGATCCGGCACCCCCACGTCATCGTCGTCCACGACGTCGTCGAGCACGACGGACGGCCCGCCCTGGTGATGGAGCTGGTCGAGGGCGGCTCGCTCGCCGACCGGCTCGCCACCGGCCGCGTCCTGTCCCCCCGGGAGACCGCGCGCCTCGGCCTCGACCTGCTCGACGCGCTCGGCGCCGCGCACGCCCTCGACGTCCTGCACCGCGACGTCAAACCGGCCAACGTCCTCCTGGAGAAGGGCAGCGGCCGGGCGGTGCTCACCGACTTCGGCATCGCCAGCCTGCCCGGCGCCACCACGCTCAGCGGCACCGGCGTCTTCGTCGGCACCCCCGAGTACACGGCCCCCGAGCGGATGCGGGGCGACGACGCGGGCCCCGCGTCCGACCTGTGGTCGCTCGGCGCGCTGCTGTGCGCCGCCGCGACCGGCACGTCACCGTTCCGCCGGGACTCCCTCGGCGCCGTCCTGCACGCCGTCGTCTACGACGAGATCCGGCCGTCCGAAGTGATGGGACCCCTCGTCCCCGTCGTCCGCGGCCTCCTCGAACGCGATCCGGACCGGCGCCTCGGCGCCGCCGGGGCCCGCCGGATGCTCGCCGACTGCCTGGCGGCGGCGCAGGAGGCCGACGGCCCGGAGGCGGACACCCCGTCGATCGCCGCCTCCCGCGCCGAGGACGCCCGCCCGGTCCCCGACGCGCACCCGGAGCCCACCCCCCGGCAGCCCACGCCGCCCGAGGCCCACGACCCCGGCGGGGCGCGGGAGCGAGGGGCCGCCGGCGCGGGGCGGCGGGGCGGACTCGCGCTGCCCCTCGTGGCGGCGGCCGTCGCGGCCTGCGTCGCGGCGGTGACCGTGGCGGTGCTCCTCGCCGGCGACCGGCGGACGACGGACACGGGGGCGCCGACCGCCCCGGGGAGCTCCTCCACCGGACCCGCGGCCGCGCCCGGGCCCGTACCGGCCGGGTACACCGCCGTCTCCGACGAGCGCGGCTTCACCCTGGCCGTCCCCGCCGGGGCCCGGCGCTCGACCGACGGGGACCGGGTCTTCTACACGACGGGGGACGGGGCCGTCTGGGTCGGGATCCGGATCAGGGCGATCCCGCCCGGCGGCGCGATCGGGGCGATGCGCTACGCCGACGAGAGCGGCCCGGGCACCAACCGCGGGTACCGCGACGCGACGGTCGAGGAGATCCGGCACAAGGGACTGCCCGCCGCCCGCTGGGAGTTCACCTGGGACGGCTTCACGGCCGCCGAGGGCCCCCGGCACACCGTCGACCTCTGCTGGGAGCAGGCCGGGACGCTGTACGACGTGTGGGCGTCGGCGCCGGTGGACCGGGCCGACGAGGCCCGCGGGTACTTCGACACGGCGCTCGGTTCCTTCCGTACGTCCGGCCGGACGTCGGGCGGCTGACCGGCCCACCCCCGATAAACTGGCGCCATGCGTGATCTCGGGGTGGGTTTCCGGTACCTGGTAGAAGGCCAGAAGTGGGTGGGCCGGCACGGACGGTGGTTCGGCTTCGGGCTGTTGCCCGGCCTCGTGACCCTCGTCCTCTACGTGGGCGCCCTGGTCGGCCTCGGCTACGGCGCGGACGACCTGGCCGCCTGGGCGACGCCGTTCGCCGACGACTGGACCTCGCCCTGGCTCGACCTCTTCCGCGGCACCCTGACCGCGCTCGTCTTCGCCTTCGGGCTCTTCCTCGCGGTCATCACGTTCACCGCCGTCACCCTGCTCGTCGGCCAGCCCTTCTACGAGTCCCTCTCCGAGGAGGTCGACCGCAGCGAGGGCGGCGAGGCGCCCGAGTCCGGGCTGCCGCTCTGGCGCGAGCTGTGGATCTCCGCCCGGGACAGCCTGCGGGTCGTGCTGCGGGTCGCGTTCTACGGCGTCCTGCTCTTCGCCTGCGGCTTCATCCCCGTCGTCGGCCAGACCGTGGTGCCGGTGCTCGGCTTCTGCGTCTCCGGCTTCTTCCTCGCCGAGGAGCTGACCGCCGTGGCGCTCCAGCGCCGGGGCGTCGAGCTCAAGGAACGGCTGCGGCTGCTGCGGGGCCGACGGCTGGCGGCCCTCGGCTTCGGCGTACCGCTGACGCTCTCCTTCCTGGTGCCGTTCGTCGCCGTCTTCCTGATGCCCGGAGCGGTCGCCGGCGCCACCCTGATGGTGCGTGACCTGCGCGGAGAGAACGACGGGGACCGGGACGGCGACGACGGCCGCGTCCGCCTCCGGAAGAACGACCGGGAACGCGGCAACCTTCCTTCGGCCGGTGGCGACCAGGAGGTGCACCACCTCCCCCACTGAAGAAGGAACCCATGACGTCACACCAGCGGAAGACGGGCCGCCGCCGCGCGGTCATCGGCGGCCTGAGCGCCCTCGCGGTCACCGGGACGGCCGTCGTCGCCGGCTCCCTGCTCGCCCCCGCCGGCGCCGCGAGCGCCGTCGCCTCCTGGCCCCGGGCCAAGGGCGACCAGCCGGTCGCGACGACGATCGAGGTCTCCGGCACGTACGACGGCAGGCTCCGGCGCTTCCACGGCACCGGCGACCTCGGCTCCGACGGCCAGAGCGAGAGCCAGAAGCCGGTCTTCGTCCTCAAGGACGGCGCCGTGCTCAAGAACGTGATCCTCGGGACCCCGGCGGCCGACGGCGTCCACTGCCTCGGCAGCTGCACCCTCCAGAACGTCTGGTGGGAGAACGTCGGCGAGGACGCCGCCACCTTCAAGGGCACCTCGGCCTCGGCGGTCTACACGGTGCGCGGCGGCGGCGCGAAGGGCGCCTCCGACAAGGTCTTCCAGTTCAACGGCGCCGGCAAGCTCGTCGTCACCGGGTTCCAGGTCTCCGACTTCGGCAAGCTGGTCCGCTCCTGCGGCAACTGCAGGAAGCAGTACCCGCGGACGATCCTGGTCGAGGACGTGGACGTCACCGCTCCCGGCAAGTCCCTCGTCGGCGTCAACGCCAACTACGGCGACACCGCGACCCTGCGGAACATCCGTGTCCACGGCGACGCCAAGAAGAAGATCAAGCCGTGCACCCGCTTCACCGGCAACAACACCGGCAAGGAGCCCAAGGAGACCGGCACCGGTCCCGACGGCACCACCTGCCGCTACTCGGCCGGGGACCTGTCCTACGACTGATCCCCGCACCGCGCCCCGCCCCCGGCGGGTTCAGCCGTCGAGGGCGGGGTGCAGCTCCGGGCGCGCGTCCCACCAGGCCCGGTGGAAGGCGTTGTTGCCGACGTTCGCCAGATAGGCCCGGGCCGCCGCCCGGTAGAGCAGCTCGGCCTGCGGGGCGGTGACCGCGGCACGGTTCCAGGCGAGCCTGATCCGCCCCGTCACCGGGTCGCCCTCCAGGGGCCGCAGCACCGTACCCTCGGCCGCCGGAGCCGTCGGCTGGCTCATCGAGATCGCCCGGCCCGAGGCGATCAGCCCGTAGTGCATCTGCCGGTCGGCCACCCGGTGCCGCAGCACCGGGGCGAAGCCCGCCTTGGTGCAGGCGGCGACCAGCGCCTCGGGGCCGCCGTCGTCGTCCTCCACCAGCGTCATCCAGGACTCCCCGGCCAGCTCGGCCAGCGCGATCCGCTCCTTTCCGGCGAGCGGATGCGCCGCCGAAAGCCGCACGCAGAACGGCTCCTTGGGGATCAGGGTGCGGGCCACGGTGCCCTCCGGCAGCGCCACCTCGTGGTCGTTGACCTCCCCGTACAGGACGGCGTCGTACCGGCCCGCGCCGAGCTGCCGGGTCAGGGTCGTCGCCGACTGCTCGACCGTCACCGCGATGTCCTGCCCCGCCATGAACTGCTCCAGCTCGCCGAGCAACCGGTCGACGAGGACCAGCAGGATGCAGCCCAGACGCAGCGGGGTGTGCGGGGCGACGGCCCGCGCCCCGGCCGCCAACGCGTCCATCTCGCCGAGTACGAGACGGGCCTTGGAGAGCACGAACTCGCCCAGCGGGGTGGGCTCCACACCGTGCCGGCCGCGCAGGAACAGCTCCCCGCCGGCGACCCGTTCGATGCGGCGCAACTGCGCCGAGAGCGCCGGCTGCGAGACCCCGAGCCGGCCGGCCGCGCGCCCCAGACTGCCCGCTTCCGCTATCCGGCAGACGGCCTCTAGATGCCTCAACTCCAGCTGCATTTCAGCAGCGTACGCAGCACCGCACAGGCGCACCATAACCCGCGTCTTATGCCGCGTGAGATGTCCCGAACTGGCCATGTCCACGCCCATACTCGGCGCGACGATCCGTCTCCCCCACGACGATCCCCACCCTGATCGGAGCAGACGTTGCACCCCACCAGACTCACGGCGACCGTGGCCGCCCTGGCACTGTCGGCGAGCCTCGCGACCGCCCTCGCCGGCACCGCCACCGCGGTTCCGCAGGCGCAGCCCGTCCCCCCGGGCCACGGCAAGTCCCTCGCGCTGGCGGCCGCCGACGGCGCCGCGGCGAGCGGTCTCGACGAGCTGCGGCACGGCGCCGACGAGGATCTCGTCCGGACGTCGGTCACCCCGTGGACGAACGGCCTCTACTACGCGGCGTACGAGCGCACCTACCGCGGCCTCCCGGTCGTCGGCGGCGACGCGGTCGTCGTCTCCGACAGCTCCGGCAAGGTCCGCGAGGTCACGGGTGCCCCCGCCCCCGCCATCAAGCTCTCCACCAAGGCCAAGGTGACCGCCGACGCGGCCCTCGCCACCGCCCGCCGGCAGCTGGCGTCGGTGGAGAGCGCGAGCGCCCCCGAGCTGACCGTGCTCCTCAAGGGCGGCAAGGCCGTCCTCGCCTGGCACACCCTGGTCATCGGCCGGACCGCGCAGAACGCCCCCAGCTCCCTCGACACCTACGTCGACGCGCGCAGCGGGTCCGTCACGCAGTCCACCGACAAGATCCTGCACGCCGACGGCCGCGGCTACCACAACGGCAACGTCACCATCGACACCGCCGCCTCCTCCATGACCGACACCAGCCGCGGCGGCTTCAAGTGCGGCGGGCAGAACGGCAGCGCCTACACCGGCTCCTCGCCGTGGGGCAACAGCGGCGCCAACGACCTGGTGACCGCCTGCGTCGACATCATGTACGCGGCGCAGAAGGAACACTCCATGCTCAAGGAGTGGTTCGGCTACAACGGCCAGAACGGTCAGGGCGGCATGGTCCCGGCCCGCGCCGGACTCTCCGAGGTCAACGCCTACTACGACGGCACGAAGACGACGTACGGGCGGGCCCAGACCGGCTCCAACCAGCTCACCGGCATCGACGTCGTGGCCCACGAGTACGGCCACGAGATATTCGACCGGACCCCGGGCTCCGCCGGCTCGTCCAACGAGAACGGCGGCATGAACGAGTCCACCGGCGACATCTTCGGCGCGCTCACCGAGCACTACGCCAACAACCCGAACGACACCCCGGACTACACGGTCGGCGAGAAGGTCAACTTCTTCGGCGACGGCAAGCCGATCCGGAACATGTACAACCCCTCGCTCGTCGGCAACGACCCCAACTGCTACCCGCAGCTGACGTCCAACACCGAGGTGCACGCGGCCGCCGGCCCGCAGAACCACTGGTTCTACCTGCTGGCCGAGGGCTCCAACCCGGGCGGCGGCAAGCCCAACAGCCCCATATGTTCCGGCGGTCCGTCCTCCGTGACCGGCATCGGCATCCAGAAGGCCGGCAAGATCTTCATGGGCGCCCTGCTGATGAAGACCTCCTCCTGGAACCACCTCGCCGCCCGCAAGGCGACGCTGACCAGCGCCAAGAACACCTACGGCAGCGTCGAGTGCAACGCGGTGAAGGCCGCCTGGAACGCGATCGGCGTCCCGGCCCAGTCCGGTGAGACCGACTGCGGCGGCACCACCACGCCCGACTTCTCCCTCGCCCTGAACCCGTCCTCGGGCTCGGTGCAGGCCGGCGCCTCCGTCACCTCCACGGTGAACACCTCCACCACCGGCGGCAGCGCGCAGACCGTCCAGCTCTCCGCGAGCGGCGCCCCGAGCGGTGTCTCGGTCTCCTTCAGCCCCGCCTCGGTGACCTCGGGCTCCTCGTCCACCATGACGGTCCAGGTCGCGTCGGGCACCGCCAACGGCACGTACCCGATCACCGTCACCGGTACGGGCTCCGCCACCCACACGGTCACCTACCAGCTGTCGGTCGGCACCACGACCCCGCCCACCGGCTGCACCGGCGCCGAGAACACCTACCAGGGCACCCTGACCTCCGGTCAGGCCCAGGCCCAGCCGGACGGCTCGTACTACTACTCCGCCACCGCCGGCACCCACACGGGCTGCCTGCGCGGCCCGGCCGGAGCCGACTTCGACCTGTACCTGCAGAAGTGGAACGGGTCGGCCTGGACGGACGTGGCGGTCGGCGGCACCGCGACGGCCGACGAGAACACCAGCTACTACGGCACCGCGGGCTACTACCGGTACGTGGTCCACGCGTACAGCGGCTCCGGCGCGTACACGCTGGGTGTGAGCGCCCCGTAACGGGGGCGGGGCGCCGTCGCGGACCAGGGGGTTCCGCGACGGCACTTCCCCGAGCCGGGCGGCCGTATGTCCCACGGCCGCCCGGCTTCCCCGCGTCCGCGCCCGGCCGTCGGGACGGTCAGCGGAGCTCGGCGAGCACGAAGCCCGGCCCCGCCTCGCCCGCGTCGGCGATCCGCTCGCCGTCCGGGCCCCAGGCCCCGGCCCGGCCGGCGCCCACCCCGTCCTCGTTGGTCCCCAGGACGTTGCCGAGGACCACGTACAGACCGAAGTCCCGGGCCCGCGCCGGATAGACCTTCTCGAACGAGTCGTTGTCGGCGGAGAGCACCGAGCTGGCCAGGTAGGCCGTGCAGCCGTCGGCCGCCGCCCGCTCGGCCAGATCGGGGAAGCGGTTGTCGTAGCAGGTGGCCGTCGCGAACCGGACGCCGTCGAGCTCGAACCGCCCGTCGGACGTGCCCGGGGCGAAGACCTCGGCCTCGATCCCGTAGAGGTGCCGCTTGTCGTAGCGGGTGAGCAGCGAGCCGTCCGGGCCGATGACCAGCGTGGTCACCGCGGGCCGCCCGTCCGCCGTCCGCACCGGCCCGTTGACCACGGCCGCCGCCGCGGTCGCGCGGCACGCCTCCCGGACCGGCTCCAGGCGCGGGTCGTCCTCGGCCAGGATCAGGTCGGGGGTGTCGCGGATCAGCGACGGCTCGTACCCGCTCAGGCAGAGCTCGGCGAAGACGACCACCCGGGCCCCCTCGGCTCCGGCGGCCCGGACGAGCCCGGCGACGGTACGGACGTTGGCGTCGAGGTCCCCGGCGACCGGGGCGAACTGGGTGGCGGCGAGGATCATGACCGCCATCCTCCCGCCTCGCGGTGTAAGGGTCAAGAGGGCTCAGGGGGTATTAGCTCCGTCGCGGTCGAGCGGAGCAGCGCGAGGAAGGCCGTCGCCGCCGCCGTCGGGGTGGCCGGGGCGGCCGCGCAGACCCTGCGGTACGGCACGTCGTCGGGGTGGAGCGTGACCAGCGCGACGTCCCGGCGCACGGAGGCCGCCGCGAGCGCGGGCACGAGCGTGACCCCCAGCCCCGCCGCGACCGCCCCCAGCTTGGCGATCCAGTCATGGGCGAGCAGCCCCGTCCGGGGCCGGAAGCCGGCGGCGACGGCCGGCCGGAACAGCGTGTCCTCCAGGCGCTCGCTGCCGGTGATCCACTCCTCGCCGGCCAGCTCCGCGAGCCGCACCGCCCGCCGCCCCGCGTACGGGTGCCCCCGCTCCAGGGCCACCAGCATCGGCTCGTCCAGCAGGTGGTGCAGCGTCACACCGGGCGGCGGGGGAGCAGCCGACGCCGGGGCGACCACCGCGAGGTCCTCCTCCCCGGCCACCACCAGCCCGAGGTGCTTCGCCGACGGCCCCTCGACCCGGCTGACCACGACCCCCGGATGCCGCTCCCGGAAAGCGGCCTGGGCGCGCGGCACCAGGGAGGCGGTGGCGCTGGAGACGGCCCCGAGCCGCAGCAGCCCCCCGTCGAGCGTGCGCAGCGAGGCCAGTTCGGCCCGGGCGGCGGACAGCCGGTCCCGTACCGCCTCGGCGTGCGGCAGCAGCACCCGGCCCGCCTCGGTGAGGCGCACCCCGCGGGGCAGCCGCTCGAACAGCTCCGCCCCCATCTCCTCCTCCAGGGAGCGGACTTGGCGCGAGACGGCGGACTGGGTGTAGCCGAGGGCGTGGGACGCGGCGGTGAAGGAACCCGTGCGGGCGACCGCGAGGAACGCCTCGTACAGACCATGCGAGACAGGCATGGCGGCCATGCTAGACATTCGCTTGTCGCATGGCGGGGGCGGGCCTAGCGTCGACGCCATGGACACCACGCCCCAGAAGACCGCCTTCCTCGGCCTCGGCTCCATGGGCCTGCCCATGGCCCGCCGACTCCTCGACGCCGGGCACCCGTTGACCGTCTGGAACCGCACGGCCGCCAAGGCCGACGCCCTCGTGGCGGCCGGCGCCGTCCGGGCCGCGACCCCCGCCGAGGCCGTCCGGGACGCCGACGTCGTCGTGACGATGCTGGCCGACCCGGCCGCCGCCCTCGCCGTCGCGGACGAGATCCTCCCGGCGTTGCGCCCGGGCACCCACTGGATCGACACCTCCACGGTCGGCCCGGACACCGTCGCCGCCCTGACCGCCCGACTCCCCGCGGGGGTCACGCTGATCGACGCGCCCGTCATGGGCAGCGTCGACCGGGCGGCCTCCGGCGACCTGCTGGTCCTGGCGGGCGGCGACACCGCGCCGGTCGCCGACGTCCTCGCCCGGTTCGGCGCCGTCACCCCCTGCGGGGCGCCCGGCGCGGGCGCCGCGGTCAAGCTCGTCCTCATCAACGCCGCCATCGGCGGGGTCGCCCTCGTCGCCGAGGCCCTCGCCCTCGCCGACGCCCTGGGCGTGGCCCGGGAGCCGGCCCTCCGGCTCCTCGGCGCCGGCCCGCTGGCCGGGGCCGTCGGCCGGGCCACCGCCACCGGCTCGCACTTCCCGCTCGCCCTCGCCGCGAAGGACGTCGCCCTGGCGACGGCGGCGGCGAAGCTGCCCGTCCTGGAGGCCGTCCACGCGGCCCTGACCGCGGACCCGGCCCTGCTCGGCGAGGACCTGGCGGCCCTCGCCCGCTAGGCCGTCTCCTTCGGATCTTGCCTGACCCGTGCCGCCCGGCACCGCACCTCGCCGCGTTGTCGAGGCACCCGAGTACATCCAGTACGCGGGAGCCCCTCCGCCTTGCGATGCACGGCACCGGACGACACGGGCTTGACCGGCAAGATCCGAAAGAGACGACCTAGCGGCCCTCGACCGGATCCGGCGGGCCCGCCCGGCCGCCCCGGTCCGCCTCGCCGTGCAGCAGCCGGAGGAAGTCCCGGAAGGCGCCGGGCATGTCCACCGCCGACGGGTCCAGGAGCCACTGGTACTGGAGGCCGTCCATCACCGCCGTGAGCAGCGGCGCCGCCCGCTCCGGGGTGAGCCCGCCGGGCAGCCGCTCGCCGAACTCCAGCCGCAGCACGTCCGTCATGTTCTCCCTGACCTGGGCGTACCGCTCGGTGAAGAACGCCCGCGCCGGATGGCCGTCGGTGACGCTCTCGCCGAGCAGCGCGGAGAAGGTCTGCACGATCCCCGGCCGCATCGCGTTGTACTCGACGAGGGACTCCAGCAGGTCGAGCCGCCAGCCCTCGCGGTCCCGGCCGCCGCTCGTGTCCCAGCGGTCGCGCTCCTCCAGGACGGCGACGAGCAGCGCCTCCTTGGTCGGGAAGTAGTGCAGCAGTCCCTGCTGGGTCAGCCCGACGCGCTCGGCGACCGAGCCGAGGGTGGCTCCCCGGTAGCCGCGCTCGGCGATCACCTCGAGGGCGGCGCGCAGGATCTCCGCGCGCCGCTCCTCGCTCCTGGCCCGCACCATCGCCGCGGCCCCCTTTCCTGACGTCCTTGCGACAGGACCGTACTCCCTCAAAAAATAACAGACTCGTAACGTAACCTACCGATCTACAGGTAGGTGGGTGCACGATGGGCGCATCGGGGTCATCGGTACGTCAACGAGGAGGTGCGGCCATGGCGGAGAACAGCGCGGAGACCGCGAGGAACGCGGCCGTCGAGACGGCGCTCGGCAAGCTCGACCTGGACACCAAGGCCCGGCTGCTCGGCGGCCAGGACATGTGGTCCCTGCCCGCCCTGCCGGAGATCGGCCTGACGTCCCTGGTCATGTCCGACGGACCCATCGGCGTCCGCGGCGTCCGCTGGACCGCCGACGACCCGTCCGTCGCCCTGCCGTCCCCGACCGCCCTCGCCGCCGCCTGGGACCCCGCGCTCGCCCGCCGGGCCGGCCGACTCCTCGCCCAGGAGGCCCGCCGCAAGGGCGTCCACGTGCTCCTGGCACCCACCGTCAACCTGCACCGCACCCCGCTCGGCGGCCGCCACTTCGAGGCGTACAGCGAGGACCCCCTGCTCACCGGCGCCATCGGCACCGGCTACGTCCAGGGCGTCCAGGACGGCGGTGTCGGCACCACCGTCAAGCACTTCGTCGCCAACGACGCCGAGACCGACCGCTTCACCGTCGACAACAGGGTCGCCCCGCGCCCGCTCCGCGAGCTCTACCTCGCCCCCTTCGAGGCCATCGTCGAGAACGCCCGCCCCTGGGGCATCATGACCGCCTACAACCAGGTCAACGGCGTGACCATGACCGAGCACCACCACCTCGTCAACGAGGTCCTGCGCGGCGAATGGGGCTTCGACGGCGCCAACGTCTCGGATTGGGTGGCAGCCCGGTCCACCGTCGGCGACATCCGGGGCGGCCTCGACGTCGCCATGCCCGGCCCCGTCACCGTGTACGGCGAGGCCCTCGCCGCCGCCGTCCGCGCCGGCGAGGTCGAGGAGTCCCTCGTCGACGACGCCGTACGCAACGTGCTGCGGCTCGCCGCCCGCGTCGGCGCCCTCGAAGGCGCGCCGCCGGCCGTCACCGAACACCCGGCCGCCATCGACGGCGACGCCCTCGCCCGGGAGATCGCCCGCCGCGGCGTCGTCCTCGTCCGCAACGAGCGCGGGGCCCTGCCCCTGAAGGGCGGCACCGTCGCCCTCTCCGGCGCCGCCGCCCGCGACGCCCGCGTCCTCGGCGGCGGCTCCGCCCAGGTCTTCCCCGCCCACGTCGTCTCCCCCCTCGACGGTCTGACCGACGCCCTCGCGGCCCGGCCCGACGGGTCCGCCCTCACCTACACCGTCGGCGCCGACCCCAGCGACGAACTCGCCCCCGCCGACCGCGGCTTCACCCTCCGCGCCCGCTGCCGCGACGCCGAGGGCCGCCTCCTCGGCGAAGGCTCGCTGCCCAACGGCCAGGTCCAGTGGATCGGCGACGACCTGCCGGCCGGCGTCACCCACGAGGCCCTCGCCTCCATCGAGGTCGTCGGCACCTTCACCCCGCGCGAGACCGGCGAGCACTCCTTCGGCACCCGCGGCCTCGGCGCCTTCGCCCTCTCCGTCGGCGGCCGGACCGTCTTCGAGGGCGTCCAGGCGATGGGCTCCGAGGCCGACCCCTTCGAAGCCTTCTTCGGCTCCCCGGTCGAGCGCGCCAAGGTCGCCCTCACCGCCGGCGAGACCGTCGAGGTCTCCCTGCTCCACACCCTCGACCCGGAGTTCGCGGCCCCCCTGCCGGCCGTCATGTTCTCCTTCGTCCACCTCGGTCCGCGCCGTGACCCCGACGAACTGATCGCCGAAGCCGTCGAGGCCGCCCGCGTCGCGGACACCGCCGTCGTGGTCGTCGCCACCACCGAACGCGTCGAGTCCGAGGGCTTCGACCGCAAGGACCTCGCCCTCCCCGGCCGCCAGGACGACCTCGTCCGGGCCGTCGCCGCCGTCAACCCGAACACGGTCGTCGTCGTCAACGCCGGCTCCCCGGTCGAACTGCCCTGGCGCGAGGAGGTCGCCGCGATCCTGCTCGGCTGGTTCCCCGGCCAGGAGGGCGGCGCCGCACTCGCCGACGTCCTCACCGGCGCCGAGGAGCCGGGCGGCCGCCTCCCCACCACCTGGCCCGTCGCGCTCGCCGACGTCCCGGTCACCGAGGTCACCCCCACCGACGGCGAACTCGTCTACGGCGAGGGCGTCTTCATCGGCTACCGCGCCTGGGACCGGGCCGGCGCCGTCCCCGCGTACCCCTTCGGCCACGGCCTCGGCTACACCACCTGGTCGTACGACACCCTCGCCGCCGCCCCCGCCGACGGCGAGGGAAGCACGGTCACCGTCCGGCTCACCAACACCGGCGAGCGCACCGGCCGCGAGGTCGTGCAGATCTACCTGGCCCCCACCGCCGACCCGGTGGAGCGCCCGGCACGCTGGCTCGCCGGCTTCGCGAGCGTCGAGGCCGCGCCCGGCGAGACCGTCACGGCCGAGATCGCCCTGCCCCGCCGGGCCTTCGAGATCTGGGACGAGGAGAAGCACAACTGGACCCGCGTCACCGGCACGTACGAGGTCCTGGCCGCGCACTCCCTCGGCGACGCCCGCCTGACCACGACCCTGGAGATCTGACCCCCGCGGTCCCCCGACCGGCCCCCGGGGCGGCACCTGACAGCCGCCCCGGGGTCCTCTACTCCGCCGTGATCCGCCGGTACGCGAGCTCCGCGAGCCGCGCCTGCCCGTCCCTGCTCGGGTGGAACCAGTCCCAGGGGCTCAGCTGCCCCCCGTCGAAGCGGAAGCCGAAGACCGCCCCGCCGTCGTACCGGCAGCGCGCGTCCCCGGCGCACACGTCCTCCAGGACCCGGTTGTACGCCACCACCCGGTCCCGCACCTCGGCCCGCCGCCGCTCCGCCGCGGGACCGAGATCCTCCGCGTCCGCCAGCATCGACCCGCAGATCCCCAGCTTCCAGACCTGCAGGCCCAGCGGGCTGAGCCGCCCCGTCGACCACAGGCGCCTCAGGTCCGGCACGCTCGACACGTACACCTGCGCCTTCGGGGCGCCCGCCCGCAGCCGGGCCAGCGCCGTCTCGAAGGAGGCGCGGAAGTCGGCGACCGGGGTCATCAGACCGGGGGTCGGCCGGCAGGCGTCGTTCGCGCCCATCATCACCGTCACCAGCCCGGGCTTCCGGGCCGCCGCACCCGCCATCTGCTCCGGCAGCTCCGCCATCCGGGCGCCCGTCCGCGCGAGGTTCCAGCTGTGGGTGGTCACCTTCGCCGGGCCGAGCAGCCGCAGCGCCAGACTGTTCACGGCCGCGTCCGTGCCGGTGGCCCAGGACGCCTCGGGGCAGTCCGACAGCACCGAACAGGCGTCGAAGGCACGGGTCACGGAGTCCCCGACGGCGGCGACCGAGGCGGGGGAGACGTCCCACGAGGGCTCCGGCTTCGGCGTCACCGAGGGCCCGCGCACCGGAGCCGCCGCTTCCGGGGTCCCGGCCGTGCAGCCCGCGAGCGCTCCCGCACACAGCAGCGCCGCCGCCCCGGCGGCGACGGCGGTACGGAATCGGTGTCGGCCGCTCATCCCCGGCCCCCTCCCTCGACGTCCTGGCGAGTGAAAGCTTGGTGTTCACGCACCCCCGGACCGACCGTACGTCACACCGACGACGGTGCGGCACGGTAGCTTTTCCCCCGTCGAACCAGAGGCGCCTTTGCCGACCGGCTCCGGTAAATTACATCACGTCACATCCTGTCCTCTTTTGGGAGGTTTGTGACGTTTTACTCCTGATGCTGTTTACTGAGGCCGCTGGGAAAGGCGAACCTCGTCCCACACTGGAGGTCCCGGTGACGACACGTGGAGTCCTGTACGTTCACTCCGCACCGCGCGCGCTCTGCCCGCACGTCGAATGGGCGGTGGCGGGCGTCCTCGGTGTGAGGGTCCAGCTCGACTGGATCCGCCAGCCGGCGTCCCCCGGCACCTGGAGAGCCGAGTTCTCCTGGAAGGGCCAGACCGGCACCGCCTCCAAGCTCGCCTCCGCGCTGCGCGGCTGGCAGATGCTCCGCTTCGAGGTCACCGCCGAACCCTGCCCCACCGCCGAGGGCGAGCGCTACAGCGCCACCCCCGACCTGGGCATCTTCCACGCCGTCACCGGCATGCACGGGGACATCCTGGTCCCCGAGGACCGCCTGCGGGCCGCCCTCGCGCGCTCCGCGCAGGGCGAGACCCAGCTGGAGTCCGAGATCGCCAAACTCCTCGGCAAGCCCTGGGACGACGAGCTGGAACCCTTCCGCTACGCCGGCGAGGGCGCCCCCGTCCGCTGGCTGCACCAGGTCGTCTGACGGCCCGGGCGCGCAGGGGGCGCGCCGGAGGGGGTACGGACATGCCCCGTGACAGTGTGCCGGGCGCCTTGTGCGGCGCCGCTGGCGTCGCCGCCGGAGCCCGGCCGACGCGCCGGGCCGCGCCGGCCTGCGCCCTCGCGTGCGGCGCGCCACGCGGTCCCCGCGACACGCCGCCGCGCGAGCCCGGAACCGCGGGACGCGGCGCCACGCCGACGCCCCGTCGAGAGAACCGCCGACACGCGCGGGCCGGGCCGGGGCACCCAAAAGGCCGACCCGGAGACCCCGACGGCGCCGCCGAGCCGCGCCCGGCCGGCGACGATGCGGACGACACCCCGGGCCCGCTTCACCGAGTCGGGCGAACAGCGCTGGCAGCGGGCGGTGCCCCCCCGGCCGCCGGACCCTCGCGGCCGACGCCGAACCCGCAGCCTTCGCCCTCCGCTGACACGCGCGAGGCCCACCCCGGTGGGGGGTGGGCCTCGCGTGGGTGGTTCGGGTCAGACGGTGCGGAACGCCAGGACGACGTTGTGGCCGCCGAAGCCGAACGAGTTGTTGATGGCGGCGATGGTGCCGTGGGGGAGCTCGCGGGGCTCGCCGCGGACGATGTCGGCCTCGACCTCGGGGTCGAGCTCGTCGACGTTGATCGTGGGCGGGGCGAGGCGGTGGTGGAGCGCCAGGACCGTCGCGACGGTCTCGATGCCGCCGGCGCCGCCCAGGAGGTGACCGGTCATCGACTTGGTCGCGGAGATCGCGACGTGGTCGAGGTCGTCGCCCAGGACCTTGCGCAGCGCCTTGATCTCGGCGACGTCGCCCTGCGGCGTCGACGTGGCGTGGGCGTTGAGGTGGACGACCTCGGACGGCTTGAGGTCCGTGGAGTCGAGCAGGTTCTGCATCGCGGCGGCGATGCCCCGGCCGGTCGGCTCGGGCTGCGCGATGTGGTGGCTGTCGGCCGAGAGGCCCTGGCCGAGGACCTCGCAGTAGATGCGCGCGCCGCGCGCCTTCGCGTGCTCCTCGGACTCCAGGATCACGACGCCCGCGCCCTCGCCGAGGACGAAACCGTCACGGCCGGTGTCGTAGGGGCGCGAAGCCTTCGTCGGCTCGTCGTTGTTCTTGGACATCGCCATCATGTTGGCGAAGGCGGCGATCGGCAGCGGGTGGATCGCGGCCTCGGTACCGCCGGCGACGACCACGTCGGCACGGCCGGTACGGATCATCTCGACGGCGTAGCCGATCGCCTCGGCACCCGACGCGCACGCGGAGACGGGGGTGTGGACGCCCGCCCGGGCGTTCACCTCCAGACCCACGTTGGCGGAGGGGCTGTTGGGCATGAGCATGGGCACGGTGTGCGGGGAGACGCGGCGGACGCCCTTCTCCTTCAGCACGTCGTACTGGTCGAGCAGGGTGGTGACACCGCCGATGCCGGAGGCGATGACGGAGCCGAGCCGCTCGGGCACGACCTTCTCGTCCTCACCGGCCGGGGCGGTGTAGCCCGCGTCGGCCCACGCCTCGCGGGCCGCGATCAGCGCGAACTGCGCCGAGCGGTCCAGCTTGCGGGCGAGGGGGCGGGGCAGCACGTCGCCGGGGTCGACGGCGGCCGTCGCGGCGATCTGGACGGGCAGTTCGGCGAAGCGCTCGCCCTCGAGGGGCTTGACGCCGGAGCGTCCCGCGAGCAGGCCCTCCCAGGTCGACGCGGAGTCGCCACCCAGCGGTGTGGTTGCGCCGATACCGGTAACGACCACGGTGCGATTGGTCGAGTTCACAGGAATTCGTTCTCCATGTGTGTGATGGTCGGAATACGGCGCCACCGCCGGGTGGCGGACCGAGTCAGCGAGGGCCGAATCAGGCCTGGTGCTTCAGGATGTAGTCGGCAGCGTCACCGACGGTCTTGAGGTTCTTGACGTCCTCGTCCGGGATCTTGACGTCGAAGCGCTCTTCGGCGGCGACGACGACCTCGACCATGGACAGCGAGTCGACGTCCAGGTCGTCGGTGAAGGACTTGTCCAGCTGGACGTCCTCGGTGGGGATGCCGGCGATCTCGTTGACGATGTCGGCGAGACCCTCGACGACCTGCTCCTGCGTGAAGGCCATGGTGGCGCTCCTTCTGTGATTGCTTAGATAAACGGCTTCCGGAAGGATCCGGTGTGCCTAGGGGAGGGTAACGACCGTCGCGGCGTAGACGAGACCCGCCCCGAAGCCGATGACGAGCGCGGTGTCGCCGCTCTTCGCCTTCCCGGTCGCCAGGAGCCGCTCCATGGCGAGCGGGATCGAGGCGGCCGAGGTGTTGCCGGTGGTTTCCACGTCGCGGGCGACCGTGACGTGCTCCGGCAGCTTCAGAGTCTTCACCATCGAGTCGATGATCCGCATGTTCGCCTGGTGCGGGATGAAGACGTCAAGGTCGTCCGCCGTGATTCCGGCGGCGTCCAGCGCCTGCTGGGCGACCTTCGCCATCTCGAAGACGGCCCAGCGGAAGACCGCCTGACCCTCCTGCGTGATGGCGGGGAACTTGATTTCGCCGTCCTCGTTGAGGGGCAGCTTGGAGACGTCGCCGACGTGGAACTCGTTCCACGGCACGGTCTGCTTGATCGTCTCGGACTTGTCGCCCTCGGAGCCCCAGACGGTCGGGCCGATGTGCGGCTCGTCCGAGGGGCCGACGATCACGGCACCGGCGCCGTCGCCGAACAGGAAGGCCGTCGCGCGGTCCTCCAGGTCCGTCAGGTCGCTGAGCCGCTCCACGCCGATGACGAGGACGTACTCCGCGGAACCCTCGACGATCATGCCCTTGGCGAGCGTCAGGCCGTAGCCGAAGCCCGCGCAGCCGGCGGAGATGTCGAACGCGGCAGGCTTCCCGGCGCCGACCTTGTCGGCGATCTCGGTGGCGACGGCCGGAGTCTGCTTGAAGTGCGAGACCGTCGAGACGATCACGGCACCGATCTGCTCGGCGGTGATGCCGGCGTCCGCGATGGCCTTGCCCGACGCCTCCACCGACATGGCGGTGACGGTCTCCTCCGGCGACGCCCAGTGGCGGGTGGAGATGCCGGAGCGCGAGCGGATCCACTCGTCGGACGAGTCGATCTTCTCGAGGATCACCTCGTTCGGCACGACCCGGGTGGGGCGGTAACCGCCGACACCGAGGATCCGTGCGTACGGGGCGCCCTTGCTGGGCTTGATCTTCGACATGCTTCTCGACACTCCTTGTCAGACGTCCGCGTGCTCAGCGATGAGCGTACGGGCCGCGTCGAGGTCGTCGGGAGTCTTGAGGGCGACCGTGGCCACCCCCGGCAGGGCACGCTTGGCGATGCCGGTCAGGGTGCCGCCGGGGCACACCTCGATCAGCGCCGTGGCGCCCAGCGTCCGGAAGGTCTCCATGCACAGGTCCCAGCGGACCGGGTTCGCGACCTGGCCGACGAGGCGGGCCACGACCTCGGCGCCGTCGGCGACGACCTGCCCGTCCTTGTTGGAGACGTAGCGGGTGGTCGGGGCCGCCGGGGACAGCAGGGCCGCCGCCTCCTCCAGCTTCGCCACGGCCGGGGCCATGTGGTGGGTGTGGAAGGCGCCGGCGACCTTGAGCGCGACGACCCGGCGGACACCCTCGGGCTTGTCCGCCTCCAGGGCGGCCAGCTGCTCCAGGGTGCCGGCGGCCACGATCTGGCCGGCGCCGTTGACGTTGGCCGCGGTCAGGCCGAGCTTCTCCAGGTGCGGGACGGTGACGTCGGGGTCGCCGCCGAGCAGCGCCGACATGCCGGTCGCGGTGATCGCGGCGGCCTCGGCCATCGCGAGTCCACGGGTCCGCACGAGGCGCAGCGCGGCGGTGTCGTCGAGGACGCCCGCGAAGGCGGCCGCGGTGAACTCGCCGACGCTGTGGCCGGCGACGACGCCGGGCGTCACGTCGCCGAGCGCGGCCGCGGACAGCAGTCCGGCGGCGACGAGGAGCGGCTGGGCCACGGCGGTGTCACGGATCTCGTCCGCGTCCGCCTTCGTGCCGTAGTGGGCGAGGTCGAGCCCGATGGCGTCCGACCAGGCCGCGATGCGGTCGGCGGCGCCGGGGAGTTCGAGCCAGGGGGTCAGGAAGCCGGGCGTCTGAGCGCCTTGGCCGGGAGCGACGAGTACGAGCACCCTCACACTCTCTCTTGGGGACGGCTCCCGGCGCCCGTGGGGACAAGGACGAAGAACCGTCGGGGGAATTGTTGGTGTTCGACAAAAGTCTAGGACTGCGGATCTCCGTCGGCCAAGCGCCCCAGGATGAGGGCGATCCGCAGGGTGAAGGCCGATCGCACATCGGAGGGTGACCAACCGGTGACGTCGGTCACACGTCGAAGCCGGTAGCGCACGGTGTTCGGGTGGACGAAGAGCATCCTGGCCGCGCCTTCCAGGCTGCTCGCCTGCTCCAGATAGACACTGAGAGTTTCCAGAAGCGCCGAGCCCGCTTCCTCCAGTGGTCTGTAGATCTCCTCCACCAGCTGTTCGCGCGCCGCAGGGTCCGAGGCGATGGCCCGCTCCGGCAGGAGATCGTCCGCGAGGACCGGGCGCGGGGCGTCCTGCCACGCCGAGCACGCCTTGAGTCCGGCTGCCGCGGCCTGCGCGGAGCGGGTCGCCGCCAGCAGGTCGGGGACGACGGGGCCGGCCACGACGGGACCCGCCGCGTAGGGCCCGATCAGTGCCTTCGCCACGGCGAGCGGGTTGTCGTTGCCGCCCGCGATGACGACGAGCCGGTTGCCGAGGACCCCGGTGAGGACCTGGAGCTTGGCGTGCCGCGCGGCCCGGCGGATCGCCTCCACCGTCAGCTCGCTGTCGCCGTCGGGGGCGGTGCCGAGGACCACGCAGACGTGGTCCGGCGAGTTCCAGCCGAGCGCGGCGGCCCGGGAGACGGCGCCCTCGTCGGCCTCGCCGGAGAGCACGGCGTTGACCACGAGGGACTCCAGGCGCGCGTCCCAGGCGCCGCGGGCCTCGGCGGCCTGCGCGTACACCTGGGCCGTGGCGAAGGCGATCTCCCGGGCGTAGACGAGCAGCGCCTCGCGGAGCACGGACTCGTCGCCGGGGGCGGCGACCTCCTCGATCGCGGACTCCATGACCTCGATCGTGGTGCGGACCATCTCCACGGTCTGGCGCAGGGTGATGGCCCGGGTCAGTTCGCGGGGCGCGGTGCCGAAGACGTCCGTCGAGATCGCCTGGGGGGTCTCGGGGTGCCGGAACCACTCGGTGAACGCGGCGATACCGGCCTGGGCGACCAGGCCGATCCACGACCGGTTCTCGGGCGGCATCGCGCGGTACCACGGCAGCGTCTCGTCCATGCGGGCGATGGCGCCGGCGGCGAGCCGCCCGGAGGACTGTTCGAGGCGTTTCAGGGTCGCGGAGTGCGGATGGGCGGCGTTCACGGGTTCTGGCACGGGGACAAGACTGCCTTATCGGGACGCCGGCATGCGGGGTCGGGGCGGTTTGGTCCCCGGAATCGCCCGGCGGCCGCCCGGATACGGTAGGACGCGTGATACGCATCCAGCGCGCGGCGGAGCGGTACCCCGGCGGCGACCCGGCGGCCGGGATCGAGACCCGGCACGCCCTGTCCTTCGGGGCGCACTACGACCCGGACAACCTCCGCTTCGGCGCGGTCCTCGCCTGCAACGAGGAGCGGCTCGCGCCGGGCGCGGGCTTCGACGAGCACCCGCACAGCCACACCGAGATCGTCACCTGGGTCGTCGAGGGCGAGCTCACCCACCACGACTCCGCCGGCCACCGGACGGTCGTCCGCCCCGGCGACCTCCAGCATCTGCGCTCCGCCGGCGGCGTCCGGCACGTCGAGCGCAACGACGCCGCCGTCCCCCTCGTCTTCGTCCAGATGTGGCTGGCCCCGCTGACGCCCGGCGGGGAGCCCTCGTACGAGGTGGTGCGCGGGCTCGGGGACGCGTACGAGCTGCCGGCGGCGGACGCCCGGCTGCACGTCCGCCGTCTCGGACCGGGCGACCGGTCCGCCGTACCGGACGCCGATCTCGTCTACGTCCACGTGGTCCGGGGGAGCGTGCGCCTCGGCGGCGGGGAGCTCGCCGAGGTGCTCGGCCCCGGCGACGCGGCCCGCCTCACCGACGCCGGCGCCCTCGAACTGGCGCCGGCGCACGCACACGACACGGCGACGGCGCACGTCCTGCCGGACGCACACGGCGCGGCCGCGGCGACCGCCACGGAGGGCGGGGTCGCCGCGGCCGGCGCGGAGGTGCTGGTCTGGGAGATGCGGGACTGGCGCAAGGCCCTGGGCTGAGGCGTCAGCGCAGGGCGCTCTTCGCCTGCCACTGCGCCCAGCTCAGGTTCCACGCCCCGTAGCCGTTGCCCTCGGCGACGACGCCCTTGGTCTCGGCGCCCTTGATCTCGAAGGGGTCGCCGACGTTCACCGAGGCGTAGAACGAGGCCGCGTCCTCGTTGCTCATGCCGATGCAGCCGGAGCTCTTGTTGGCCCGGCCGAAGTAGGGCGCGTTCCACGGCGCCGCGTGGGCGTACATGCCCGACCAGGTCAGCCGCATCGAGTAGTCGACCATCTTGTCGTAGGCGTCGCCGAGGCCGACCGTCTCCGAGTTCATGTTGATGGTCCCCTCCTTCGCCATCACCACCGCCGTGCCCCGCCAGGACCGCTTGTCGCCGCCGGGAGTGCCGCCGGAGACCGGGATCGTCCGCACGGTCCGGCCGTCGCGGACCACGGTCAGCCGGTGGGCGTCCAGGTCGACCTTCACGATCTGCGAGGTGCCGACGGTGAAGCCGGTGCGGTAGTCCCGCACGAACCAACCACCGCCCGAGTCCGTGCCGTTCAGGTCGGCCGCGAGGGTGACCTTCGTCCCCGGCTTCCAGTAGTCCTTCGGCCGCCAGTCGGCCCGGTCCCGGCCCGAGTAGTCCTTCACCCAGCCCCAGGAACCCTCGGTCCCGTTCGAGGTCGTGACCTTCAACTGCCGCTCCACGTCCGCCTTCCGCGTCACCGGCAGGTCGAAGACGATCGACAGCGGATGCGCGATGCCCACGGTCGTGTTCTTGCCGGGAGCGAGCGTCACCTTGTTGACCTTCTCCGGCTTCGGCGTCGTGAACGACGAACGGGTCGTCGACTCCTTGCCGTCACCGGAACGCGAGGTCACCTCCACCGAGTACGACGTCCCCGGCGCCGCCTTGCGGTCCGACACCCAGCTCGTGCCGCCCGCTCCCGTACGGCCCGTGAGCGTCCCGCCGTCCGCGTCGACGACCTTCACCGCGGCGATCGTCCCGCCCGTGGCGGTCACCTTCACCGGAGTGCCGGCCGCCGGATCCGCCACCGTCACCTTCGCCGGGGCCGCCGGCTCGGCGGCCCCCGCCCCGGAACCGCCGCCGTCGGCCGCCTGCGCCGTACAGGCGGTCAGGGAGGCGACGAGCGCGGCGGCCGCGAGGACGGGACGGGAAGCGTGCGGACGGCGTGTGCGTATCGGCAGCACGGAAGACCTCCGTGGAGAGGAAGAAAGGTGGGATGTCCGGACTCTAGAACGGCGCGGCCGGCCACGGGGCGCCCGCGGCCCCATGTGACAGGGGCTGGGTCACAACCGTCACCGTCCGGTCACATACGACGCGCGCACCCGTCGAATTCGGCTGTGAACCTGCTGTGCGCCCCACGACCGAGGGGCGGAAACAGGAGGCTCCCGTTGTGTCAGCGCTGCTCGTGACGGCCGCACCCACCGACCGCCGCGCCGCGGGCCCGGTCCGGCTCGGCCCCGTGACCCCCGAGGCGTACCGCGCGTTCCTCGCGTCCCGGCCCGCCACGGCGGACGGCCCCAGCTTCCTCCAACTCCCCTCCTGGGCCCAGGTCAAGGACGGCTGGTGCCACCAGCTCATCGGCTGGGGACCCGAGTCCGGGGAACTCGCCGGCGTCGCCCTCGTCCTGCTCCGCCCCTTCCCCGGCACCCGCAAGTACTTCGCCTACCTCCCCGAAGGACCCGTCGCCGACTGGGCCGACCCCGACCTCGACGGCTGGCTCGGACCCCTCCTCGGCCACCTTCGCGCCTCCGGCGCCTTCGCCGTGCGCATCGGCCCCGCACCCGCCTACCGCCGCTGGAACGCCGCCACCGTCAAGGCCGCCACCGGGCCCGGCCGCCGCCTCGCCGACGTCCTCGCCGACCGGGTCGACCCGCTCGGCACCGCCGTCGCCGAACGCCTCCGCGCCCGCGGCTGGCGCAAGTGCGGCGGCGACTCCGAGGACGGCGCCGACGCCCAGCCCCGCCACGTCTTCCAGGTCCCGCTCACCGGCCGCTCCACCGACGACCTCTGGTCCGGCCTCAACCAGGAATGGCGCCGCAACGTCCGCAAGGCCCGCAAGTCCGGCGTCGAGATCACCCTCGGATCCGCCGCCGACCTCCCCGAGTTCTACCGCCTGCTCCGCATCACCGAGGAACGCGACGGCTTCCGCCTCGGCCGCTCCCTCGCCTACTACGAGCGCCAGTACGCCGTCCTCAACGCCGAACAGCCCGGCCGCATGAAGCTCTACCTCGCCCGCCACGAGGGCGAGATACTCGCCGCCCACACCATGCTCACCGTCGGCGGCCGCGTCTGGTACCAGACCGGCGCCTCCGCCGACCACCGCCGCGAGGTCCGCCCCTCCAACGCCCTCCAGTGGCGCATGCTGCTCGACGCCCACGCCGTCGGCGCCGCCGTCTACGACCTGCGCGGGGTACCCTCCACCCTCGATACGGACGACCGCGCCCACGGGCTGCTGCGCTGGAAGCTCGGCACGGGCGGACAGGTCGTCGAGACGCTGGGGGAGTGGGAGATTCCGATGCAGGGCACGACCAACCAGGCGCTCTACCGCGCCTTCCACGCCTACCTGACCCGTCGATGACGGCGACGCTCACCGCCGCACCGGCGGAGCGCAAGGCATCCCCGCTCCGCAGCGGCGCCCTCATGGCCGCCGGCTCGCTCGTCTCCCGCGCCACCGGATTCGTCCGCGCCTCCGTCGTCGCCGCCGCCCTCGGCGCGGGCTACGTCGCCGACGGCTACGCGGTCGGCAACTCCATCCCCACGATCGTCTACATGCTGCTCCTCGGCGGAGCGCTCAACGCCGTCTTCGTCCCCGAACTGGTCAAGGCCGCCAAGGAACACGAGGACGGCGGCGTCGCCTACACCGACCGCCTCCTCACCCTCTGCGCGCTCGCCCTCACCGTGCTGACGGCGGGCGCGGTGCTGGCCGCCCCCCTCATCGTCGACGTCTACACCGACTACACGGGCGCCCAGCGCGAGATGACCCTCGCCTTCACCCGCGCCTGCCTGCCGCAGATCCTCTTCCTCGGCCTCTTCACCCTGCTCGGCCAGGTGCTCAACGCCCGCGGCCGGTTCGGCGCCATGATGTGGACCCCCGTCCTCAACAACGTCGTGGTCGTCGCCGTCTTCGCCACCTTCCTCGTCGTCGGCGGCGACGGCGCCCTCACCCCCGGCGAGTCCGCGCTCCTCGGCTGGGGCACCACCGCCGGCATCGCCCTGCAGGCACTCGCCCTCGTCCCCTCGCTGCGCGCCGCCCGCTTCCGCTGGCGCCCCCGCCTCGACTGGCGCGGCAGCGGCCTCTCCGCACCCCTGCGCGCCGCCGGCTGGCTCGTGCTCCTCGTCCTCACCAACCAGGCCGCCTACTGGGTGACCACCCTGCTCGCCACCTCCACGGGCCTCGGCACCGACGGCGGCGCGGGCCTCGCCGCGTACAACAACGCCTACCTCCTGTGGACCGTCCCGCACGGCATCATCACCGTCTCCCTCGTCACCGCACTGCTGCCCCGGATGAGCGGCGCCGCCGCCGACGGCGACCTCGCCGGCGTCCGCCGCGACATCTCGTACGCCCTGCGGACCAGCGCGGCGGCCATCGTCCCCGCTGCCTGCGCGCTCCTCGCCCTCGCCGTCCCGCTGATGACCGTCGTCTTCCGGTACGGCGCGACCGGCGCCGACGACATCCGCGCCATGGCCTGGATCCTCATGGCCTTCGCCCCCGGACTCGTCGCCCTCTCCGGCCAGTACGTCTGCACCCGGGCCTTCTACGCCCTGCGCGACACCCGCACCCCCTTCCTCCTCAACCTCGTCATCGTCACCCTCAACGCCGGGCTCTCCCTCGCCGCCTACCGCCTCCTCCCGCCCCAGTGGGCCGTCGCCGGCATGGCCGCCGCCTACTCCCTCGCCCTCTGGGCCGGCTGGGCCGTCACGGCGTACGTCCTGCGGCGGCGGCTGCGGGGCACGGCCTCCGGCGGCTCCACCGCCGCGCTGGCACGGCTCCTCGTCGCCGCCGTGCCGGCCACCGGGTACGCGCTCTTCGCCGTCGGCCTCGCCGACGTCGCCGGACCCGTCGTCTCCGGGCTCGCCGGTGCGCTCACCCTCCTCGCCACCTTCGCCCTCCTCGCCCGCCCCCTCCACCTCACCGAGCTCCACACCCTCCTCACCACCACAACCACCCGCCTCCGCCGCCACTGACGTCCGCGCGGCCCAGCCCGTGCGGGGCCCGCGCCTCGGTGCCCTGCCGCAGACCGGCACGCCCGGTCCGGGCCCGGGCCCGGACCCCCCCGTGTGGGCAATCGTCCCGCTGGGGCGGGACGGGTGGGCACACGGGACGGCGCCCTTGGCGGCGCCTCCGCCCTTTGTGCCTGGACCCGCACCGTCCGCGCGACGCGCTATGGGTGCGGGCCCGGGGCGCGGAAGCCTAGGCCCGGCAGGGGGCGCCGTTCCGTTGTGCCCACCCGTTCCGCCCAGCGGAACGATTGCCCACAACGGGGTGGGCCCAGGCCCGGCGGAACGATTGCCCACAACGAAGGGGAACTGGCCCCACTCCCCGTCCGTTCGAACAAGCTTGGGATACTTCACGGATGCCCCGCGTGCTGCTGATAGAAGACGACCCCTCCGTCCGCGAGGGCGTGGAACTCGGCCTGCGCCGCCGGGGCCACGAGGTCCGCACCGCGCCGACCGGCGAGGCGGGTCTCGCGGCGCTGGGGGAGTTCCGGCCGGACCTGCTGCTGCTGGACCTGATGCTGCCGGGGATGAACGGGGTGCAGGTCTGCCGCCGGGTCAGGGAGAGCAGCCAGCTGCCGATCATCATGCTGACCGCGCGCGGGGACGACTTCGACGTGGTCATCGGGCTGGAGGCGGGCGCGGACGACTACATCGTGAAGCCCGCTCGTACGGAGGTCATCGAGGCGCGGATCCGGGCGGTGCTGCGCCGGATCGAGGAGCCGGGCACGGGGCGTTCGGCGGTGGAGTTCCACGGGGAGCTCGCGATCGACCGGTCCGGCCTCACGGTGGCGAAGGCGGGCGAGCGGATCGCCCTGGCGCCGTCCGAGATGAAGCTGCTGCTGCATCTGACGGCCGCGCCGGAGCAGGTGTTCAGCCGTCAGCAGCTGCTGGAGCACGTGTGGGAGCACAGCTACCACGGTGACGCCCGGCTGGTCGACGCCTGCGTCCGCCGGCTGCGGAACAAGATCGAGGACACTCCGGGCGAACCGCGCTACATCCAGACCCTGCGGGGCTTCGGCTACCGCTTCGGCCCGCTGTGAAGGCGTGTGTGGGCCCGGACTCCGAGACGCCGGACGCCCGGCGGGGGCCGGGGAGGGAGACCGAGGCGGCCGCGGCCCCCGAGAAGACCACCACCACCCGCCGCCGCAGGGCCCGCGCCCCCCGTCTACGTCCGCACCCCTTCGGGCTGCGGACCCGGCTGGTCCTGGCGTTCCTGCTGGTCGCGGCCGTCGGCTGCGGGACCACGGCGGCGCTGACGTACCGGGCCGCCCGGAACGCGATCCTGGAGCAGACGCAGGACACGGCCGTCTCCGCCTTCCGCGAGCAGGTCGACGCACTGAACGTCACCCTGCCCGTGGAGGGCGCCTCCCTGCGGGACGCGCTCCTGCACATCGCCCGGCAGGGCAAGCCGCGCCCGTGGCGGGTCTACGCCGAGTACGGCACGATCCGCGTCTCGTCCGCCGACCGCCCCACCTCCTCCGTGATCACCCCCGAACTGAGGGAGCGCGCGACGGCCCGGGTGGCCACCCCGCACGGCAGCTTCCAGCGGGTGGTGAAGGGCGGCACGCCGTATCTGACGATCGCGGTCCCGGCCGTCTTCCGGACGCACGCGACGGCGGGAACCGCCCAGCCGACCGGCCTCGTCTTCTACGCGGTGATGGAGCTCGACGAGGAGGAGGCCAACATCGAGGCCATGGTCGCGGCGGCCCGCGACGGGGCCCTCCCGGCGCTCGCCGTGGCCCTGATCCCCGCGCTGATCGCGGCGCGCGGCGTGCTCCGCCCGGTGCGGGAGCTGAGGCACGCGGCGCACAGCATGGGGCGCGGCCGGCTCGACACCCGTATCCACGCCAAGGGGAGCGACGAACTCTCGGACCTGGCCCGTACGTTCAACGAGTCCGCCGCGGCGCTGGAGCGTTCCGTCACCGAGCTCAGGGAGGCCGAGGCGCGCGCCCGCCGCTTCGCCTCGGACGTCTCGCACGAACTGCGGACCCCGCTCGCCGGCATGCTCGCGGTGACCGAGGTCCTCGACGAGGACGCCGACTCCCTGGACAGCGACACGGCCCGGGCGGTCCGTCTGATCAGTGCCGAGACCGGCAAGCTGGCGGTGCTGGTCGAGGACCTGATGGAGATCTCCCGCTTCGACGCGCGGGCCGCCGAGCTCCACACGGACGAGGTCGACGCCGCCGACTGCGTGCGCAAGACCCTCCAGAACCGGCACTGGACCGATCCGGCGCAGGTCGTCCCCCACCTGGAGGAGGGGATCCGGGCCCGCCTCGACCCCCGCCGCTTCGACGTCGTCGTCGCCAACCTGGTCGGCAACGCGCTGCGGCACGGTGCCGCGCCGGTCACGGTCAGGCTGTACGCCGAGGGGGACGTGCTCGTGACGGAGGTCGCCGACCGGGGGCCGGGCATCCGCCCGGACGTCCTGCCGCACGTCTTCGACCGCTTCTACAAGGCCGACCAGGCCCGTACCCGCTCGGCGGGCAGCGGTCTCGGCCTCGCGATCACCCAGGAGAACGTGCGGCTGCACGGCGGCACCGTCGAGGCCGCCGCCCACCCCGGGGGAGGCGCGGTCTTCACCGTGCGGATGCCGCTGTGAACCGCCGGGCGGCGGCCGCCGCGGCGGCGGTGCTCGGGCTGGTGGCGCTCACGGCCTGCGGCGTCCGCAAGAGCGACGTCGTCGAGGCTGGCGGGGCGGCCACCGTCGCGGTCGCCCCCGCGCCCGGCCTGGGCCGGGTGGTGCTCTACTTCCTGGGGCCGGACGGCCGGGTGCTGCCCTCGGTCCGCGACTTCAGCAGTCCGTTCTCCCCGGGGTGGTCGGCGCCGGACCAGAGCGGCAGCGGCGAGGTCGTCCACACCGGGCCGGACAGGCCGATCGCGACGGACAAGGTCCTCGCCATGCTGCTGAACGGCCCGAGCGGTGTCGAGACGGCCGCGGGGCTGACCACGGGGCTTCCCCGCTTCGGGGCCGGCCTGCACACCGAGGTCGACAAGGCCGCCGGGATCGCCGACGGGCGCCGTCTCCTCCGGCTGACCTCGCCGTTCCCCGTCGGGGGGCTGTCGGACGAGGCCGTCCAGCAGCTGGTGTGCACGAGCGCGTTCGCCGAGGACCCGGCCGGCCTCCTGGAGGTGGCCCTGACCGGCCCGGACGGCACGCTTCCCGCCCTTCGCTGCGAGGTCTGACCCGGAGCGGGCCGCGACGAGGGAGCCCCCCCGGCGAGTCCGGCGCCCGCCCCCGGCGAGTCCGGCGCACACCCCCGGTGAGCCCGGCGCCGCCTCTCAGCCCGCGCGCAGCTCCGCCAGGACGGCGTCCGTGAAGGGGGGCCACGCCTCGACCGCCCACGGCCCGAAGGGCCGGTCGGTGAGGGCGACGCACGCGGCGCGCGCGTCCGGGTCGATCCACAGGAAGGTGCCAGACTGCCCGAAGTGGCCGAACGTGCGCGGCGAGGACGTGGCGCCCGTCCAGTGCGGCGTCTTGGCGTCGCGGATCTCGAAGCCGAGGCCCCAGTCGTTCGGCCGCTGGTGCCCGTAGCCGGGCAGGATGCCGGTGAGACCGGGGTAGGTGACGGTCATGGCGTCCAGGACGGTCCGGGCGTCGAGCAGCCGCGGCGCCTGCACCTCGGCGGCGAAGCGCACCAGGTCGTCGACGGTCGACACGCCGTCCTTGGCGGGCGATCCCTCCAGGGTCGTCGAGGCCATGCCGAGGGGTTCGAGGACGGCCTGGTGCAGGTACTCGGCGAAGGGGATGTCGGTGGCCTTGGCGACGTGGTCGCCGAGCGCCTCGAAACCGGTGTTGGAGTAGATGCGGCGGGTGCCGGGCGCCGCCATGACGCGGTTCTCGTCGAAGGCGAGCCCGGAGGTGTGGGCGAGGAGGTGGCGCACGGTCGCGCCCTCGGGCCCGGCCGGCTCGTCGAGGTCGATCGCCCCCTCCTCGTACGCGACGAGGACGGCGTACGCCGCGAGCGGCTTGGTGACGGAGGCGAGCGGGAAGCGCCGGTCCGTGGGGCCGTGCGTCCCCGCCAGGGTGCCGTCCGCGCGGACGACGGCGGCGGCCGCGGTGGGGACGGGCCAGTTCTCGATCGACGCCAGGCTCGGCACGCTGCTCTGCATGGGGCCGAGCCTACTTGCTTCGAGTGCACTCCAACGTTTTAGCGTGGGGGTATGAGCGCGATCGCGAGCACGGCCACGCGTCCGGAAGGCACCCGGGCGCACTACACCATCAGCGAGGTCGCCGCCCTGACCGGGCTGTCGGCGCACACCCTGCGCTGGTACGAGCGGATCGGTCTGATGCCGCACGTCGACCGTTCGCACACGGGCCAGCGGCGCTTCACCGAGCGGGACCTCGGATGGCTCGCCTTCGTCGGCAAGCTGCGGCTGACCGGCATGCCGGTCGCCGACATGGTCCGGTACGCGGAGCTCGTCCGCGAGGGCGACCACACCCGTGACGCGCGGCGCGAGCTGCTGGAGACCACCCGGCGCGACGTCCTCGCCCGGATCGGCGAACTCCAGGAAACGCTCGCCGTGCTCGACGTCAAGATCGGCCACTACGGCAGCACTGCATGCGGAGGCACCACGTCATGACCAGCGTGAACAGGATCGACACCGTACGTCTCGGCCAGGACGGGCCCGAGATCGGCGTCCAGGGCTTCGGCGCCATGGGCATCAGCGAGTTCTACGGAGACACCGACGAGGCCGCGGCCCGCGACACGCTCGACGCGGCGCTGGAGACCGGCGTCACCCTCATCGACACCGCCGACATCTACGGCAGCGGCGCCAACGAGGAGTTCCTCGCGCCCTTCCTCGCCGCCCACCGCGACGAGGTCACCCTCGCCACGAAGTTCGCCATAGAGCGGCGCGCCGACGACCCCGCCTACCGGGCCGTCCGCAACGACCCCGCGTACATCCGCAAGGCCGCCGAGGACAGCCTCCGGCGGCTCGGGGTGGAGACCATCGACCTCTACTACATGCACCGCCGCGACCCGGAGATCCCCTTCGCCGAGTCCGTCGGCGCGATGGCCGAGCTCGTCCGGGAGGGCAAGGTCCGCCACCTCGGTCTCAGCGAGGTCACCGGGCCCGAACTGCGCGAGGCCCACGCGGTGCACCCGATCGCCGCCCTCCAGTCGGAGTGGTCGCTCTTCTCCCGTGACGTGGAGCGCAGCGCCGTCGGCGCCGCCGCCGAGCTGGGCGTGACCTTCGTGCCGTACTCGCCGCTCGGCCGCGGGTTCCTCACCGGCGCGTTCGCGGACGCGGCCAAGGACCTCTCGGGTGGCGACTTCCGTCAGTACCAGCCCCGGTTCACCGGCGAGAACGCCGAGCGGAACGCGGCGCTGCTCGACCCGGTCCGCAAGATCGCCGCCGCGCACGGGGCGACGCCGGCGCAGATCGCGCTCGCCTGGGTCCAGCAGCGGGCCGCCGTCCACGGCCTCACGGTCGTGCCCATCCCCGGCACCCGCAAGCGCTCCCGGCTCCAGGAGAACGCCGCGGCCACCCGCATCACCCTCACCGCCGCCGAACTGGCCGAGCTGGAGCCGATCGCCGGCCTGGTCGCGGGCGACCGCTACCCGGACATGCGGTCCACCTCGGTCGACCGGGAGGTCTGAGCCGCGCCGGCTGCCCCCGCGGGTCCGGGGGCGGGCGGCGGCTCCCGGCCGCCCGCTCACGCCAGACCCAGCGCGAAGACCGCGAAGCCCGCCGCGAGCAGCCCCGCCGCGGTGCGGCGGGCCGGGCCGGTCTTCGCCCACGGCGACTCGAAGCCCCGCGCGAACCGGCCGATCAGGACGAGGAGGCCGGCGAAGACCGGCATCCACGCCAGCCGGGCGACGATCCAGCCGACCGAGTCCGGCGCGCCGACGAGACCGGGGACCTCCCCGAGGTACGAGGCGGGGACCGCGGCGGTGAGCATCGCCGTCTGGTGCCAGCACAGGATCGTCATCGCCGACAGGTTGACGATCACGACGGGCGCCCAGAGCGCGGGGCGCCGCAGGAGCCGGCCGAGCCGGTCGCGGAGCAGGACCGCCGCGCCGCTCTGGGCGGCGGCGAGGGCGAGCACCAGCAGCGACGGCGGGTGCGAGTTGGTGCGGGCCTCGCCCGGCACGCCGACCATCGACGAGGGGTAGCCGAAGAGGAGCAGCAGGGCGGCGAAGAGCGCGGCCCCGCCGACCAGCAGCCACCGGGCGTGGCGCCGGGTGACCCGGCCCTCGCCCCACGCCACGCCGAGCTGGTAGGCGAAGAGCCAGCCGGGCAGGATGTTCAGCAGGCTCAGCCAGGACGGCACGGCGTCGGCGTACGGCCCGTACCGCAGGAAGTCCACGACGGCGACCGTGCCGAGCAGCGGCGCGGCGGCCCACACGCCGAGGCGGCGGGCGGCCCGGACGCAGTACGGGGTGAGGGCGGTGACCACCGTGTACACGCCGACGAACCACAGCGGCTGGACCACCAGCGTCGACGCCGTCCGCAGGGTGTCCACCGGCACCCCGGCGCCGAAGTGGAGCAGCGGCAGCAGCGCCGCCCACACGGCGGTGACGCCGAGCACCGGCCGGCCGAGCCGGGCGAGCCGCCCCTTGAGCCACTCGCCCGTGGAGCCCTTGCGGCGCCGGTAGGAGAGGACGGAGGCGTGGCCGCCGACGAGGAAGAAGATCCCCAGCATCTGGAGGACCCAGCTGACCGGGGCGAGCCCGGCGAAGGCGCCGAGCGGGCTCGCGTTGTGGATCGCCCCGTCGGAGGAGAGCGTGAAGCCGCCGAGCAGCCAGTGCCCGGTCGGCACGGCGAGCAGCGCGAGGGCGCGGAGCCCGTCGATCGCCCGGTCGCGGTGGGCGGGCGTGCCGGACTCGATCGTCGCGGCGGTCCTGCGGGCCAGGGTGGCGAGGGAGCTCATCGGACGTCCCCCTCGGCGATCGCGGCGAAGGCGCGCAGGGAGCCGGTGCCGGGCGCGAAGTAGCCGCCGTGGCCGACGGCGTCGTCGGCCGGGATCCGGCGGGCACCGAAGGCCGGGTCGGTGGGGTCGGTGCCGTGGCCCAACCCGGCGACCTCGACGTTCGGGATCCGGTCGATCCAGTCGGTGGGGTCCTTCGCCGCCCAGACGCGGGCGGCGGTGCCGAGCCCGGCGACGTTCTCGGCGCGCATCCCGGGGGAGCCGAACACCACGAGGTCCCGGGCCTTGAGGCCGTGCGCGGCGAGACCGCAGACGACGGAGCCGTAGCTGTGGCAGAACACCGAGGGCTCGGCGGCTCCGACGGCCGCCAGACCGTCGACGAACCGGGTCAGCCGGTCCGCCCCCGCCTCGGCGAGCCGGCCGGTGGCCGCGTCGAGGCCGACGCCGACCGGGGTCGTGTACCCGACCCAGGCGACGACCGCCGTCCGGCCGCCGGTCTCCCGGCGCAGGGCGGTCGCCATGTCGGCGAGCGGCCGGACGTGTCCGGCGTCGACGTCGGACCCGGGCACGATCACGGCCACGTGGTCGGCCCGCGCCAGGTCCCCGTACACCAGGGCCACCTGGCCCCGGCCGCGCGGATCACGGGCGAGCACCCGTGCCCCGCCGGACTCCCCCTGCCCGACCGGCCCGTTGGCCGTGTACCGCAGCTCCAGGGGCGCCCCGTCCAGATTCCCGACCACCGTCGGATGGGCGCGGGCCAGCTCCCGCTGTCGCACGGGGCTCAGGCCCGCGAAGTACCGCGCCACCTCGGCAGGGCTCATCCGCTCCGGGTCCGGCAGCCCGGCGGCCCGCCACGCCCCCGCCCCGGCCGGCGCCCCGGTCACCGCCTCCTGGGCGTCGCCGGACGCCCAGCCCGCCGTGCCCGCGATCGCGGTGGCCACCAGGGCCACGGTCGTCAGGGTCCTCGCAAAGCGGCCCATGGGTCGCCCTCCCTCTCCGGTACTCGCTCGTTCGTCGGCGAGAGGAAGGTAGGAAGACGAGGGGTGACGGCACGTCACACCGGAGGGCCAACTCCCGGCTGATACCGGGGTAGGGGGTGGACGAGCGGCGGACCCCCCTGCGGGGGTGGGGTTTTCCCCCGGGGCGCGTACGGAGCGGCGGGCGCCGCCCCGGGGTCAGCGGCCGGCGTCCCCCGGCGTGACCAGGCCCGACTCGTAGGCGAAGACCACCGCCTGCGCCCGGTCGCGCAGGTCCAGCTTGGCGAGGACCCGCCCGATGTGGGTCTTCACCGTCTGCTCCGCGAGGACCAGGTGGTCGGCGATCTCCTGGTTGGACAGGCCCCGGGCGATCAGCTCCAGGACCTCCGTCTCGCGGGGGGTGAGACCGTTCAGCCGCAGCGCGGTGGTGTCCCGGCGCGGGGCGGGCCGGGACGCGGCGAAGTCGGCGATGAGGCGACGGGTCACGGAGGGCGCGAGGAGCGCCTCGCCGGCCGCCACCACCCGGACCGCCGCGATGAGGTCCGCGGGCGGCGCGTCCTTCAGGAGGAAGCCGGACGCGCCGGCGCGCAGCGCCTCGTACACGTAGTCGTCGACGTCGAAGGTCGTCAGCATCAGCACCTTCGGCCGGTGCACCACCCCGGCCGGCGGCTGCAGGATCTCCCGGGCCGCCGCGAGCCCGTCCAGCTCCGGCATCCGCACGTCCATCAGGACCACGTCCGGGTGGGCCGAGCGGGCCACCTCCACGCCCCGGCGCCCGTCGGGGGCCTCGCCGACGACGTCGATGTCGGGCTGGGCGGCGAGCAGGGCGGCGAAACCCGCCCGCACCATGGCCTGGTCGTCGACGATGATCACGCGGATGGTCACTCGGGGTCCTCGCTGGTCGTGGCGGGCACCGGCCCGCCGGCCGGCCCCTCGGTGTCCGGGCCCGCGGCGCCGGCCCGGCCGGTCGCCGGCGCCGGGGTGGCGGACGGTACCGGGTCCGGCGCCAGGGGCAGCCGGGCGGCCACCCGGAAGCCGCCGTCCGGCAGCGGCCCGGTGTCGAGCGTGCCGCCGGTCAACCGTACGCGCTCCCGCATGCCGACGAGCCCGTGCCCGGTGCCGGCCGCGCCGTGCTCCACCGGGGAACGCGCCTCCGTCGCGGGCCCGTTGACGACGAGGACCGTCAGCCGGCCGTCGTCCGCCCGGACCGACACCCGGGTCGACGCGCCCGGCGCGTGCCGGACCACGTTGGCGAGCGCCTCCTGCACGATCCGGTACGCCGACAGGCCGACCGCCTGGGGCACCTCCCCGACGTCGGCGGCGAGCCGCAGCTCGGCCGGCACCCCGGCCCGCACCGTCGCCTCGACCAGCTGCTGCAGCCGGTCGAGGCCCGGCTGCGGGGCCCGTTCGCCCTCGCCGCCGTCGCTGCGCAGCACCGACAGCAGCCGCCGCATCTCGGTCAGCGACTCGCGCGCGCTCGCCGCGATCGAGGTGAACTCCTCGCGGGCCGCGTCCGGGAGCCCGGGGACGCGGTACGGCGCCGACTCGGCCTGCACGGTGATCACGGACATGTGGTGGGCCACCACGTCGTGCAGCTCGCGCGCGATCCTGGCCCGCTCCTCCAGGAGCGTGCGCCGGGCCCGTTCGGCCTCGCTGATCGTCTCCTGCTCCGCGAGCCGGCGCTGTACGTCGCCCCGTGCGCGGACCGCCGAGGTGAGGAGCAGCAGCACCCCGCTCAGGACGAGCAGCAGGGTGTGGACGCTGGTGTACCCCGCCGGCCGGAACGCCTCCAGGACGTACCCGGCGACCCCGGTGGCGAGCCACACGCCGAACAGCGCCCGGCGGGACTCCCGCAGGCCGAGCGCGACCATCAGCGCGCAGTAGCCGACGAGGAGCGGCGGGGGCCACGGCCAGTACTCCGCGCGCGTGCCGTCCGCGCCGAGCAGCACCAGCGCGCCGAGCACGTCGGCGGTGAAGACGATCCACCACGCCTGGAGGGGCCGGGCCACGGCGAGCAGCAGCGGCAGGGTCTGCGCGGTGCCGACGGCCCCGGCGAGGGCGCCGTTGACGCCGTAGTCCCCGATGAGCAGGACGACCGTGGAGGGCAGCAGGGCGGAGACGAACGCGAGGGCGACCGCGTACGGCAGCAGCCGCACCCACCGCGCGGACGCGTCGGCGAGGAGCGGGGTCCCCGGCGCGGACGGGGTGGTGAGCGCCGCCCCGAGCCCCTGGAACACCTCGCTCGTCCGGGCGCCGAGCCGCCGGAGACGCGGTCCGCGGCCACCGGGCCGCTCGGGGGCGTGGGGGCGTGAGGAGGGCGGCTCGGGCCGCTGTTCGGTAGCCATGACCCGCCCAGGGTAGGCAGCGACCCCGGCCCCCGACGTCATACCGGGGACCGGGGTCGGGCCTGATACCCGGGTATGACGCCGGGGCGACCGCTCAGAGCTCCGCGAGGAGCTCCGCCTTCTTCGCCGAGAACTCCGCGTCCGTCACGAGCCCCGCCTGGTGCAGCTCGCCCAGGTGCCGGATCCTCTCGGCGACCGCACCGGGGTCGCGGTCCGTCAGGTCCCGCAGTCCGGCCGGGGCGGCGGCCGGGACCGGCGCGCGGTCGGCGCCGCGGTCCCGGATCGCGGCGAGGACCGCCGCCGCGAACGGCAGGGACACGTGCACCGGGCCGTAGCCGAGGCCGAGGACGACGGACGCCGGGTCCTGGTCGGGCTGCGCGGCGCGCGGGCCGCCGTCCCGGGGCACCAGGCGCAGGTACCCGTCGAGGCCCTCGGGCGAGCGCCACTCGACGCCGCAGAGGTCCCGCACGGAGAACGTCTGGTCGCCCGCCTTCCACTTCTCGGTGGACGCCCCCGTCCAGGACCAGCGGAACGACACCTCCGACGTCCCGTCGAAGCTCGCCTTCCCGTCGTACGTCTTGAAGGACTGCGGCCCCTGCGGCGGCGCCACCAGGAAGCGGTCGACGGGCGCCGGAGCCGTCAGGAGGCGGTCCGCGTACGCCAGGGCCCCCGCGGCCCCGGCGTCCGTCCCGTCGCCCCGGCTCCCGCCCTCCGGACGGTCCACGCCGTCCGGCACCCGGACGGGCTCCGCCGCGTCCGGCGGGAGACGGGCCAGCAGTTCGTCCCGGTAGAGCACGGCGAGCGTCTCGCGGTCCGCCGGCAGCACGAGCCGGTACGGATCGCTGGCGTCCTTGAGCTGCCCGGCGGCCGCCTCCATCAGCGGATCGGCGCCCGGCCGCGGCACGGCGTGCAGCACGACGGTGCCCCGCTTGCCGGGCGCGAGCGTCACGGACGCCAACGCCTCGTGCGGTACTCGTCTTTCGCGCAGCGCCTGGAACAGTCTCGGCGTGCGGATCCCCCGTTCGAAACGGATGAGGAGGGCGTCGCTCTCGAGCTCCCAGGTGGCATGAATTCCGGCCAGCACATCACCCATACGCCTCATCGTATGCGGCGCGTGCCGCTGCGTCGCCCCTGCGAAAGGTCCGGAAATCGCGTGATCTACGCGCGTCAGGACACTTCCGCGCCGGATATTCCGTCGTGGCAGGCGCTGTCGGCACGTGCGCAGACCAGCCTCGGGAAGGCCCCGACCCCTATCGCGGCGAAGTTCCCGAGGCTCTCCGTGCCCGGCTCGAAATAGCCGCTGTGGCCCAGCGCCCCGTCCGCGGACAGCAGCCGCGCGCCGAACTCCGGCGCCACCGGGTCGGCACCGTGCCCGACCCCGCCCACCTCCAGGTGCGGCACGCCCGCGATCCAGTCGTCGGTGTCCCGCATCGCCCACACGCGCGCGTGGGTGGCGAGTTCGGTCGCGTGGTCCACCCGCATGCCGGGACTCCCCGCCACCGCCAGGTCCGTCACCCGGGCGGGCAGCCGGGGCGCCGCGACCCCGCAGAGCACGGAGCCGTAGCTGTGGCAGAAGAGCGCCACGCGCGCGTCGCCCGGCAGCGCCTCGGTCAGCTCCACGAGCCGGACCGCGCCCTGCTCGGCCAGCCGGCCGATCGCCGCGTCCACGCCGACCCCGACGGGCGCGGTGTAGTCGGCCCAGGCGATGACGGCGACCCGGGCGCGCGGCGAGGCCCGGCGCTCGGCGGCGAACAGGGCCTGGGCCATCCCCGCGGGAGCCCCGAACCGGCCGTGGGTCTTCTGGAACGTGAGGAGGTTGGTGTCGACGCCGGGCACGATCACCGAGACGTTCCCGGCCCGCTCCAGGTCCCCGAGGACCTCGGCCGTCCGCCCCGTACCGGTCGGGTCGAAGGAGAGGATCTGGCGGTCCGGCCGCATCAGCGAGGCGAAGCGGTCGAGCCGGCGGCGCGCCTCGTGCCGGCCCTCGGCGGACAGCCGGGTGTCGCCGACCCGGTCCCGCTCGGCGGCGAGCGCCCGGCCGAGGGTGATCCGGTTGGCGCGGTAGCGCAGACCGACCGGGGCGCCGTTGAGGTTGCCGACGACCAGCGGATGCCGCTCCGCGAGCCGGACCCCGCGCGCGGTGCCCAGCCCGGCGAAGAACGCGGCGACCGCCCGGGCCGGCGTGGCCCCGGGGTCGGGCAGCGGGCGGTGGTCGATCCGGTCGCGCGCCCAGGCGGCGAGCGCCGCTCCGCGGGACGGCCCGGGGACGGGCCGGTGCTTGATCGTGGTCCACCCGGTCGTCGCGAGGAGCACGAACACCACCACGAGCGCGAGCAGGGCGCGCGTGACGGTGAGGGTGGGCGAGGCGTCGGCTGAGGTCACGGGGCGCCACCCTACGGGGCGCGGGTCACGGGGCCGAGCCGCGCCCCTTGTCGTCCCGGTCACGCCAGCGCGGGGCGAGCGCCGGCCCGAGGTGGTCGAGGTACTCCTCGGTGAGGGCGCGGATGGTTTCCAGGCTCTGGTCCGACCCCCGGCCCCAGATCTGCCCCGTGACCCGCATCACGCCGCTGAACGCCGCCACCGCGATCCGCGGGCGCGGGTCCTCGTCGACGTCGACGCCCTCGCGGTCGGCGATGATCCCGGCGATCGTCTCCTCCATCTCCGTGGAGCGGCGCAGGTGGACGGCGAGCAGCGCGGGCGTCGACTCGATCAGCCGGAAGGTCCGCAGGTACAGCTCGACCGGGACGACCTCGGTGATCGCGTCGCCGATGGAGTCCCAGGAGGCGAGGACGGCGTTGCGCAGCGCGTCGAGCGGGCCCTCGTCCCGCGGCCGCTCCCCGAGGGTGCGGACGAAACGCTCCTCCACCATCTGCTGGAGGGCGAAGGCCACCTCCTCCTTCGAGGAGAAGTAGCGGAAGAAGGTGCGCTGGGAGACCTCGACGGCGTCGACGATCTCGTCGACGGTGGTGGCCTCGTACCCCTGGGTGGTGAACAGCTCCAGGGCCACCCGGGTCAGCGCGTCGCGCGTGCGCTGCTTCTTCCGCTCGCGCAGGCCGGGCACGGTCACGTCAGGGTCCTCGTTTCCGCCGAATAGTCCGGCTCAGGGTACCTGTGAGCTACGTGACAGTTACCGACGCGTGAACCGCTTTGTCAATTGTCAGCGACTGTCACTAACCTCGTCCGCATGACTAGTCAGACCACAGTGGAAAAGACCCCGCAGGGTCGGGGGGACGTCCGGGAACCCGACCAGGGCCCGGCGAAGGGACTGCGCGGCCACCCGTGGCTGACCCTGTTCGGCGTCGCCGTCGGCGTCATGATGGTGGCCCTCGACGGCACCATCGTCGCCATCGCCAACCCCGCCATCAAGACCGACCTCGGCGCCTCGCTCGCCCAGGTCCAGTGGATCACCAACGGCTACCTGCTCGCCCTCGCCGTCGCCCTGATCACCGCCGGCAAGCTCGGCGACCGCTTCGGCCACCGCCAGACCTTCCTCATCGGCATCGCCGGCTTCGCCGCCGCCTCCGGCGCGATCGGCCTGTCCGACTCCATCGGCGCCGTGATCGCCTTCCGCGTCCTGCAGGGCCTCTTCGGCGCCCTGCTGATGCCGGCCGCGCTCGGCCTGCTCCGCGCCACCTTCCCGGCCGAGAAGCTGAACATGGCCATCGGCATCTGGGGCATGGTCATCGGCGCCTCCACGGCCGGCGGCCCGATCGTCGGCGGCCTGCTCGTCGAGCACGTCAGCTGGCAGTCCGTCTTCTTCGTCAACGTGCCCGTGGGCGTCGTGGCCCTCGTCCTCGGCCTGCTCATCCTCAAGGACCACCGCGCCGAGAACGCCCCGCGCTCCTTCGACGTCCTCGGCATCCTGCTCCTCTCCGGCGCCATGGCCTCCCTCGTCTGGAGCCTCATCAAGGCCGGCGAGTCCTGGGGCTGGACCAGCGGGAAGACCTGGGGCTGCCTGATCGGCGCGCTGCTGCTCTTCGCCGTCTTCGCCTTCTGGGAGACCAAGGTCAAGGAGCCGCTGGTCCCGCTCGGCATGTTCCGCTCCGTGCCGCTGTCGGCCGGTGTGGTGCTGATGGTCCTGATGGCCTTCGCCTTCATGGGCGGCCTGTTCTTCGTGACGTTCTACCTCCAGGGCGTCAAGGGGCTCAGCCCCGTCGACAGCGGCCTGCACCTGCTGCCGCTGACCGCGATGATGATCGTCTCCTCGCCCCTGGCCGGCGCGCTCATCACCAAGTTCGGCCCCCGTGTGCCGCTGGTCGGCGGCATGGTCTGCACGGCGATCGCGATGTTCGGCATGATCACGCTCTCGGCCGGCACCGGCACCTTCGTCATGTCCCTCTGGTTCGCCCTCCTCGGCCTGGGCCTCGCGCCCGTCATGGTCGGCGCCACCGAGGTCATCGTCGGCAACGCGCCGCTGGAGCTCTCCGGCGTCGCGGGCGGCCTGCAGCAGGCCGCGATGCAGGTCGGCGGCGCGCTCGGCACGGCGGTGCTCGGCGCCGTCATGTCCTCCAAGGTCTCCGGCGCGTTCGCGGAGAACTGGAAGGAGGCCGGCATCCCGGTCCCGGCCGACCCGCGGCTGGAGCAGGCCGCCGAGTTCGGCATGGCCCCGGCGGAGATGGCGAAGGCGCCGGGGATGACCCCCGACCTCTTCGACAAGATCTCCGGAGTCATCCACGACACCTTCCTCGACGGCATGGGCCTGGCCTTCACCGTCGCGGGCGTCGTCGCCGTCGTCGCCGCCCTCGTCGCCACGCTCACCAAGCGCGGCGAGAACGCGGAGGCGGGCGGCATGGGCGGTCACATCTGACGCCCGTCAGGGTTCCCGTAGGGGGCCGTCACCCGTTCGCGTGAACGGGGGCGGCCCCTCTTCCGTCGCCGGGGGAGCTCCGTCATGATCGTGATTACAGAGAGTGACGAAACGGGGGTTCCTCAGTATGTATACGAAGACCGTCCTCACCGCGGCGGCCGTCCTGACCGCGGCCCTGACCACCACCCTCCTGACGGCTCCGGGCGCCCGCCCGGCCCAGGCGGCCCCGGCCGGCCCACCGGGGCGCGCCGCCCCGGTGGCCGTCGCTGCCACGGGGACCGTGCTCGGGGCGTGCGGACCCGGACGCCTCTGCCTGTGGTCCAAGCCCGACTTCAGGGGCAGGGCGCAGACGCACGAACTGGCCACCACCGACCTCGACAGCTGTGTCGCGCTGCCGGCCGGGACCTCGGCCCAGTCGCTGGCCAACCGCACCGGGCGGCCCGTCACCACGTACCAGTCCGCCGAGTGCGCGGAGGCGGGGGAGTTCGAGACCTATCCCGGCCGCGGGACCTGGGTGCCGCAGACGCCGTACGAGGTCCGGGCGTTCAAGATCTGGGAGCGATAGGCGCGGGGAGCTCCTGCGCCCCCTCCGGTGCGGGCGCCCGCACCGGGGCGGAGAGCCGGGCCACCTCCGCCCGCAGCTCGCGGACCTCCAGGGTCAGCGCCTCCAGGAGCTCCGTCTGCCGGCGCTCCACGGCGTCGTCCCGGTCGAAGCGGGCGATGAACCAGGCCGCGATGTTGGCCGTGACGACACCGAGCAGGGCGATGCCGGAGAGCATCAGCCCCACCGCGAGGACCCGGCCGAGGCCCGTCGTCGGCGCGTGGTCGCCGTAGCCGACCGTCGTCATCGTGGTGAACGACCACCACACCGCGTCCCCGAGCGTCTTGATGTTGCCGTTCGGGGCGTCCCGCTCGACGTGCAGCACGGCCAGCGAGCCGAACATCATCAGCCCGACCACCGCGCCCGCCACATAGGTGGTGAGCGTTATCTGCGGAGCCATCCGGGCCCGCCGGCCCACGAGGAGGAGCGTGGAGACGACCCGCAGCAGCCGCAGAGGCTGCACCATCGGCAGCAGGACCGCGAGCAGGTCGACGGGATGGGAGCGGACGAACGCCCAGCGGGCCGGGGCGAGCGCGAGACGGACCAGGTAGTCCAGGGCGAAGGCGGCCCACACCGCCCACTCCACGTGGGTGCACAGCCGGTGCACCCACGGATCGGCGCCGGGCGCGACGATCGGCACGGCGTACGCGATGCCGAACGCGACGGCCAGCACCAGCAGCGGCACCTGCGTGCGCTCTTCCCAGCGATCCCTCATGCCGGGCATCGTAGAGAACGCCGAAGGGCGGCGGGACCATCCGGTCCCACCGCCCCTCACCAGGCGTGATGTGCCCAGGGCTCAGGCGTCGCCGCCCGCGGCGCCCGGGTCGGCGGCCGCCACGTCGAGCAGCTGGTAGCGGTCCACCGCCTGCTTCAGGGCCGACCGGTCGATCCGGCCGTCCCGGGCCAGCTCGGTCAGCACCGCCAGCACGATCGACTGGGCGTCGATGTGGAAGTAGCGACGGGCCGCGCCCCGCGTGTCCGCGAAGCCGAAGCCGTCCGCGCCCAGCGAGGTGTACCGGCCCGGCACCCAGCGGGAGATCTGGTCCGGCACCGCGCGCATCCAGTCGGAGACCGCCACGAACGGGCCCTCGGCGCCCTGGAGCTTGCGCGTCACGTACGGGACGCGCTGCTCCTCGTCCGGGTGGAGCAGGTTGTGCTCCTCGACGGCCACGGCCTCGCGGCGCAGCTCGGTCCAGGAGGTGGCGGACCAGACGTCGGCCCGCACGTTCCACTCCTCGGCGAGGATCCGCTGCGCCTCGACCGCCCACGGCACGGCGACGCCCGAGGCCATGATCTGCGCCGGGACGGCACCGGCCTCGGCCGGCCTGAAGCGGTGGATGCCCTGGAGGATGCCCTCCACGTCCACGTCCGCGGGCTCGGCCGGGTGCTGGATCGGCTCGTTGTAGACGGTCAGGTAGTAGAAGACGTCCTCGGCGGCGGGGCCGTACATCCGCCGCAGACCGTCCTTGACGATGTGCGCGATCTCGAAGCCGAACGCCGGGTCGTACGCGATGCAGGACGGGTTGGTCGACGCGATCAGGTGCGAGTGGCCGTCCGCGTGCTGGAGGCCCTCGCCGGTCAGCGTGGTGCGGCCTGCGGTGGCGCCGAGCACGAAGCCGCGCGCCAGCTGGTCGGCCATCTGCCAGAACTGGTCGCCGGTCCGCTGGAAGCCGAACATCGAGTAGAAGACGTACACCGGGATGAGCGGTTCGCCGTGCGTGGCGTACGCCGAGCCGGCGGCGATCAGCGAGGCCGTGCAGCCGGCCTCCGAGATGCCGTCGTGCAGCATCTGGCCGGTCGGCGACTCCTTGTAGGCGAGGAGGAGTTCGCGGTCCACCGCCTCGTACTGCTGGCCGAGCGGGTTGTAGATCTTGGCGCTCGGGAAGAACGCGTCCATGCCGAACGTGCGGTACTCGTCGGGGGCGATCAGCACGAAGCGCTTGCCGATCTCCTTGTCCCGCATGAGGTCCTTGAGGATGCGGACGAACGCCATGGTGGTGGCGATCGACTGCTGACCCGAGCCCTTCCTGGCCGCGGCGTACGTCGAGTCGTCCGGGAGGGCCAGCGGCTTCGCCCGCACGACACGGGTCGGCACGTACCCGCCGAGCGCCTTGCGGCGGTCGTGCATGTACTGGATCTCCTCGGAGTTCCGGCCCGGGTGGTAGTACGGCGGCAGGCCGTCCTCCAGCTGCCGGTCCGTCACCGGGATGTGCAGCCGGTCGCGGAAGCGCTTGAGGTCGTCGACCGTCAGCTTCTTCATCTGGTGGGTCGCGTTGCGGCCCTCGAAGTTCGGGCCCAGCGTCCAGCCCTTGACGGTCTGGGCGAGGATCACGGTCGGCTGGCCCGCGTGGGCCTTTGCCGCCGCGTAGGCCGCGTAGATCTTCTTGTGGTCGTGACCGCCGCGGCCCAGGTGCAGGACCTGCTGGTCCGTCATGCCCTCGACCATCGCCCGCAGCCGGTGGTCGTCGCCGAAGAAGTGGTCCCGGATGTACCCGCCGGTCTCCGTGGCGTACGTCTGGAACTGGCCGTCCGGGGTGGTGTTCAGCCGGTTGACCAGGATGCCGTCGCGGTCCTGCGCCAGCAGCGGGTCCCAGGAGCGGTCCCAGATCAGCTTGATGACGTTCCAGCCGTTGCCCCGGAAGATCGACTCCAGCTCCTGGATGATCTTGCCGTTGCCGCGGACCGGGCCGTCGAGCCGCTGGAGGTTGCAGTTGACGACGAAGGTGAGGTTGTCCAGGCCCTCGCGGGCGGCGATGGAGAGCTGGCCGAGCGACTCGACCTCGTCCATCTCGCCGTCGCCGAGGAACGCCCAGACGTGGGACCTGGAGGTGTCGGCGATGCCGCGCGCCTCCATGTACCGGTTCATCCGCGCCTGGTAGATCGCGCCGAGCGGGCCGAGGCCCATCGACACGGTCGGGAACTCCCAGAAGTCCGGCATCAGCCGCGGGTGCGGGTAGGACGAAAGGCCGTTCGGCGCCTTCGACTTCTCCTGGCGGAAGCCGTCGAGCTGGGCGTCGTCCAGCCGGTCCAGGAGGTAGGCGCGGGCGTAGATGCCGGGGGAGGCGTGCCCCTGGAAGAAGATCTGGTCGCCGCCGTCGCCCTCGTCCTTGCCGCGGAAGAAGTGGTTGAAGCCCACGTCGTAGAGCGAGGCGGAGGAGGCGAAGGTCGCGATGTGGCCGCCGACGCCGATGCCGGGTCGCTGGGCGCGCGAGACCATCACGGCCGCGTTCCACCGGGTGGCGTTGAGGACCCTGCGCTCGATCTCCTCGTTGCCGGGGAAGAAGGGCTCGTCCTTGGTGGCGATGGTGTTGACGTAGTCCGTGCTGCGCATCTCGGGCACGGCCACGCGCTTCTCGCGGGCCCGCTCGATCAGACGGAGCATGAGGTAGCGGGCGCGCTCACGGCCCCGCTCGTCGACGGCCGCGTCCAGGGAGTCGAGCCATTCCTGGGTCTCTTCCGGGTCGAAATCCGGGACCTGGCTGGGAAGGCCGCCAATGATGATCGGGTTGCGATCGGATCCGGGAGCCACGCTCTTCCTTCGCTGTTCGGTGGAGCCCACGGGGCCACGGAGTGGTCGGGATGTCCATCGTGTACCCCGCCGACGCCAGACGTCACATTTACCGAGGGGTAACCCCCCGGGGGTGTCGCCCACCTGTCCGGCAACGTGTTCGGGTGCGGTCAAATCGCAACCTTACGCCCAAGTCGCGCATGCGTTTCGTCCGCGCGTTCGGCACACTGAAACCGCAGAAGTCCGTAAACCGGGACGAAGCATGTGTGCCTGATCACGAAGGAGGGTACGAGCCTGCCGAAAGTTGGGGCGAGACGGCCCCAAACGTCACCGTTTCGGCGGTCTCCGCGGCCTGGTACTTGCGCGATCAGCCCCGGCACGTGTGGACTACGGCCAGCGCCACGCGCCCACGCGTGGCCCACAGCATTTTCCGAATGAGCAGGAGGCAAGCCGTGAGCGCGACCGCGGACCACGCGGAGGAGCGGACCAACCCGGCCGGCAGGCTGGGGTTCGAGCCCGGACAGGTGGTCCAGGAGATCGGCTACGACGACGACGTCGACCAGGATCTCCGTGAAGGCATCGAGTCCATCATCGGGGCCGACCTCGTGGACGAGGACTACGACGACGTCGCCGACGCCGTCGTGCTCTGGTTCCGTGACGAGGACGGCGACCTCACCGACGCCCTGGTGGACTCCATCGGTCTTCTGGAGGACGGCGGCACCATCTGGCTGCTGACGCCGAAGACCGGCCGCGACGGCTACATCGAGCCGTCCGACATCAACGATGCCGCGCAGACTGCTGGTCTCTCCCAGACCAAGAGCATCAGCGTCGCCAAGGACTGGACGGGCACCCGCCTGACCGCCCCCAAGCGCTGATCACCACGCTGCGAGAAGCCCCCGCCGGTCCGCCGTCGGGGGCTTTCGTGCACAGGCCGTAGGCTGGGCTCACCGATTCGGCCCAAGGTCTGGGTTCCGTCGAAAGGGATGCGTACGCGATGGCGATCGAGGTCGGCACCAAGGCCCCGGAATTCGAGCTGAAGGACAACCACGGTCGCACCGTGCGGCTCACCGACTTCCGCGGCGAGAAGAACGTGGTGCTGGTCTTCTATCCGTTCGCGTTCACCGGTGTCTGCACCGGCGAGCTGCGCGAGCTGCGCGACAACCTCCCGACGTTCGCCGACGACGACACCCAGCTCCTCGCCGTCTCCAACGACTCGATCCACACCCTGCGCGTCTTCGCCGACCAGGAGGACCTGGAATTCCCGCTGCTCTCCGACTTCTGGAAGCACGGCGAGGTCTCCCGCGCGTACGGCGTCTTCGACGAGGAGAAGGGCTGCGCGGTGCGCGGCACCTTCGTCATCGACAAGGAGGGCGTCGTCCGCTGGACGGTCGTCAACGCCCTCTCCGACGCCCGTGACCTCGGCGACTACGTGAAGGCCCTCGACGCCATCTGAGGCGTTCCGGGGCCGACACCCTCGGAATCACCGGGCGAATCGACTGTTTCGACCGGGAACCCGTCACTAGGATCCAGTCGTTGATCCGATGCCAACGCACGACTGGGGCGCTGCCCCTGAAAACGTATGGAGGGACTCGTGGGAGTCAGCCTCAGCAAGGGCGGCAACGTCTCGCTGACCAAGGAGGCCCCTGGCCTCACCGCCGTGACCGTCGGTCTGGGCTGGGACGTCCGCACCACCACCGGTACGGACTTCGACCTCGACGCCAGCGCCATCCTGGTGAGCGAGGAGGGCAAGGTCCGCAACGACCAGGACTTCGTCTTCTTCAACAACCTGAAGAGCGCCGACGGCTCGGTCGAGCACACCGGTGACAACCTCACCGGCGAGGGCGAGGGCGACGACGAGCAGGTCAAGGTCAGCCTGGCCACCGTGCCGGCCGACGTCGCCAAGATCGTCTTCCCGGTGTCGATCTACGACGCCGAGAACCGCCAGCAGTCCTTCGGCCAGGTGCGCAACGCGTTCATCCGCGTCGTGAACCAGGCCGGCGGCGCCGAGATCGCGCGGTACGACCTCTCCGAGGACGCCTCGACCGAGACCGCCATGGTCTTTGGCGAGCTGTACCGCCACGGCGCCGAGTGGAAGTTCCGCGCCGTCGGCCAGGGCTACGCCTCCGGCCTGCGCGGCATCGCGCAGGACTTCGGCGTCAACGTCTGAGCCGAATCGTTCGAACCGTCCGGCGCCGCACCTTCCGTGCGGCGCCGGACGTGCCTCATCACCACCGGGGAGGAACCGCATCATGGGCGTCACGCTCGCCAAGGGAGGCAATGTCTCCCTCTCCAAGGCCGCACCCAACCTCACCAAGGTCCTCGTCGGACTCGGCTGGGACGCGCGCTCCACCACCGGAGCCCCCTTCGACCTCGATGCCAGCGCGCTGCTGTGCCAGGCCGGACGGGTGCTCGGGGACGACTACTTCGTCTTCTACAACCAGCTGCGCAGCCCCGAGGGGTCCGTCGAACACACCGGTGACAACCTCACCGGTGAGGGTGACGGCGACGACGAGTCCCTCATCGTCGACCTCGACCGGGTTCCGCCCCACTGCGACAAGATCGTCTTTCCGGTCTCCATCCACGACGCCGACAATCGTGGCCAGAGCTTCGGCCAGGTCAGCAATGCCTTCATTCGCGTCGTGAACCAGACGGACGGCCAGGAACTGGCGCGCTACGACCTCTCCGAGGACGCCTCCACCGAGACCGCGATGATCTTCGGCGAGCTCTACCGCTACAACGGCGAATGGAAGTTCCGGGCGGTGGGACAGGGGTACGCGTCCGGGCTTCGGGGCATCGCTCTAGACTTCGGGGTCAACGTTTCGTAAAGCCATGTAATTTCACGATGGGGTAGACAGTGGTTCTGAAAACCTTCGGCTGGTCGTTCGCGATCACTGCGCTCGGTCTGGTCGCAGCGGTGCTCTACGGGGGGTGGGAGGCGTTCGGGATCGTCGCGATCCTCTGCGTCCTCGAGATCTCGCTGTCCTTCGACAATGCGGTGGTCAACGCCGGGATCCTGAAGAAGATGAATGCCTTCTGGCAGAAGATCTTCCTCACGATCGGCGTGCTCATCGCCGTCTTCGGCATGCGGCTCGTCTTCCCCGTCGTGATCGTCGCCGTCAGCGCGAAGATCGGTCCGATCGAGGCTGTCGACCTCGCGCTGAACGACGCCGACCGATACCAGGAACTGGTCACCGACGCGCATCCGTCGATCGCCGCGTTCGGTGGCATGTTCCTGCTGATGATCTTCCTCGACTTCATCTTCGAGGACCGGGACATCCAGTGGCTGCGCTGGATCGAGCGCCCGCTCGCCAAGCTCGGCAAGGTCGACATGCTGTCGGTCTGCATCGCGCTGATCGTCCTGCTCATCACCGCCATGACCTTCGCCACCCACGCCCACCAGCACGGCGGCGCGCACGTCGACAAGGCGCAGACGGTCCTGATCTCCGGCATCGCCGGCCTCATCACGTACCTCGTCGTCGGCGGTCTCTCGGGCTACTTCGAGAACAAGCTGGAAGAGGAGGAGGAGCGCGAGCACGAGGCCGAGGAAGAGGCCAAGCGCAGCGGCAAGAAGGTCTCCGCGGTCCAGCTGGCCGGCAAGGCCGCCTTCTTCATGTTCCTCTACCTGGAGGTCCTCGACGCCTCCTTCTCCTTCGACGGTGTCATCGGCGCCTTCGCCATCACCAACGACATCGTCCTGATGGCGCTCGGCCTCGGCGTCGGCGCCATGTACGTCCGTTCGCTCACGGTCTACCTGGTCCGCCAGGGCACCCTCGACGACTACGTCTACCTGGAGCACGGCGCCCACTACGCGATCGGCGCGCTGGCCGTGGTCCTCATGATCACCATCCAGTACGAGATCCCCGAGATCATCACCGGCGGCATCGGCGTCGCCCTCATCGGCTGGTCCTTCTGGTCCTCCGTCCGGCGCAACCAGCGGCTCGCGGCGGCCGAGGGCGGATCGGGCTCGGACGACAAGACAGAGGTGCCGTCCGGGGTGTGACACCCCCGGTAACGAGGAACGCTTCACTGCGGGGCGGTCGGGTGCACCCGACCGCCCCGCAGGCATGTGCGGGCAAGTGGAGACCAGTGGGGGGTGAAGGCGTCATGGCCTTCTGGGACAACCTTTTTCCGGGGAGGGCGGCGCAGTTCGACTCGGGCAGCGCGGCGTCCAACGCGATCGACCTGACGAAACGGCGTCCGACCGTCTCGCTCACCCAGCAGGGCGCCGCCACCGGCAACCTCCGGGTGAACCTCTCCTGGCGGATGCGGACCTCCGACATCGAGGGCCGCTCCCGGCAGAGCGGCCGGCTGCTGCGCAACCCCGCCCAGCTCTTCAAGCCCGAGGTCGTCCAGGCCCACACCCAGGGCATGGTCAACGTCGACCTCGACCTGGGCTGCCTCTACGAGCTCACCGACGGCAGCAAGGGCGTGGTGCAGCCGCTCGGCGGCTTCTTCGGCGACCTGAACGCGGCCCCGTACGTGAAGCTGAGCGGCGACGACCGCTTCGGGGGCTCCTCCGGCGAGACGATCTTCGTCAATCTGGACCACCGCGACGAGATCAAGCGCCTGCTCTTCTTCGCGTACATCTACGACCAGACGCCGGCCTTCGACCGGACGCACGCCAAGGTGACGCTCTACCCGAGCAGCGGCCCCCGGATCGAGATCGAGCTCGACGAGCGCGCACCGCAGGCCCGCTCCTGCGCGGTCTTCTCGATGGAGAACGTCAAGGGCGAGCTGACCGTCCGCCGCGAGGTGCGGTTCGTGTACGGCTTCCAGGCCGAGCTGGACCGGCTGTACGGGTGGGGACTCCAGTGGGGGCGCGGCTACAAGACCAAGGCGTAGCCGTTGCCCACACGGTGGCCCGGGGGCACGCCAGGTCGGCCCTCAGGACGACCGGACGAACTGGGGGCCCATCGGCGGCATGCGGAATTCGGGTGCCGGGTTCTGTTCGGCGGCGGCCACGGGCTGCGGATAGCCGTAGGCGGGAGCCGGCGGGTTCGCGGGCTGCTGCGGCTGCGGGTAGCCGTAGGCGGGTGCCCGGTCCGGGACCGGCGGCACCGTCGGCCGCGGGGGAACGGGCGCCGGCGTGTGGACCACGGTCAGGTCCGTGTCGGGGTCGGGGGCGCCGGCGGGGGCGCCGCCCTCCTGGGCGGCCGGGAAGGCTTCCGGGGACCCCTGGGCGGCCTCCCGGGCCTCCGGGGCGTTCTGCGCGGCCTCCTGGGCCGCGTCCTCGTCGACCGAGATGCCGAAGTCGGTGGCGAGGCCGATGAGGCCGGTCGGGTAGCCCTGGCCCACCGCGCGGAACTTCCAGCCGTCCCCGCGGCGGTACAGCTCGCCGCAGATGACCGCCGTCTCCTCGCCGGTCTCCGCCGTCACGTCGAAGAGGGCCAGCGGCTCGCGATCGTGCCCGGCGGTCGCGTCGTACAGCAGGATCCGCAGGTCCAGGACGGAGCGGAAGGTGCCGCCGTCGGACGAGGCCGCGATCACCACCCGGTCGACCGAGCCGTCGAGGCCGCCCAGGTCGGCCTCCACGGTGTCCGTCAGGCCCTCGGCGACCCGCTTCTTCGGCAGCCGCCGCACCAGACCCGAGGGGTGGCGCGGCTGGTTGTAGAAGACGAAGTCCTCGTCGGAACGCACCCGCCCCGAGAGCCCCAGCAGCAGGGCCGAGGCGTCCACGTCGGGGACCCCGGGGCCCGGGGTCCAGCGGAGCACGGCCCGTACGGCCGCGGTGTCGAGAGGGACGTTGGAGCCCTTCAGCATCGCGTGCGTCATGACCGTCATCCTGCCCTCCCGGTCGACCCCCGGACAACGCGGGGGCGTCACCGATACCGGGCCGAGACGACGGAAGCCGACGAGTTACCTGAATTTCATGCACCGTGGGAACTACGGACACCCGCACCTACGTACTATTACCGGCCACATGTCGTCAGGGCCCAGAGAGGCAGCCAGGGGGACTTATATGCGCCATTTCGGACACATCCCGCCCGCGACACGGGCCGGGCTGTTCCACCGCGAGCCGGCCGACTTCACGGCCGACTCACCCGCGCGGACGCTCGCCGTCGCGCTCGGGGCCACGCTGTACAGCCCGGCCACCCGGCCGCGGCTGGCCGACGACGTGCGCAAGCAGGCCGCGCGCGGCGTCGTCTCCATGGTGCTCTGCCTGGAGGACTCCATCAGCGACGGCGACGTACAGGCGGGCGAGGAGAACCTCGTCCGGCAGTTCGCCGACCTCGCGGGGGGTGCCGTGACGGACGCCGACACCGTCACGGACGTGCCCCTGCTCTTCATCCGGGTCCGCGAGCCGCGCCAGATCACCGAGCTGGTCTCCCGGCTCGGCGAAACGGTTCGCCTGCTGTCCGGATTCGTGCTGCCCAAATTCAACGAGAACCGCGGCCGCGCCTTCCTCGAAGCGCTCACCCAGGCCGAGCGGACCAGCGGCAGGCGCCTCTTCGCCATGCCCGTCCTCGAATCCCCGGAGCTCCTCCACCTGGAGACCAGGGCCGAGACCCTCGCCGGGATCGCCTCGATCACCGGCAAGTACCGCGACCGCGTCCTGGCCCTCCGCCTCGGCGTCACCGACTTCTGCTCCGCCTACGGGCTGCGCCGCTCACCGGACATGACCGCCTACGACGTCAAGATCGTCGCCAACGTCATCGCCGACGTCGTCAACGTCCTCGGCCGCTCCGACGGCACCGGCTTCACCGTCACCGGACCCGTCTGGGAGTACTTCCGGCCCGGCGAGCGCATGTTCAAGCCGCAGCTGCGCCGCAGCCCCTTCCTGGAGGGCCGCGCCGAGGACCTGCGCACCGCGCTCATCGAGCACGACCTCGACGGCCTCCTCCGCGAGATCGAGCTCGACCGCGCCAACGGGCTCCTCGGCAAGACCTGCATCCACCCCACCCACGTGGTGCCGGTGCACGCGCTCTCCGTGGTCAGCCACGAGGAGTGGAGCGACGCCCAGGACATCCTGCGGCCCGAACAGGGCGGCGGCGGCGTGCTCCGCTCCGCTTACACGAACAAGATGAACGAGGTGAAGCCGCACCGCGCGTGGGCCGAACGCATCCTCCAGCGCGCCGAGGTCTTCGGCGTCGCCAAGGAGGACGTCGGCTTCGTGGAGCTGCTCACCGCCGGCCTGGCCGGCTGACGAAGGGACGTCGACGACGTGGTGTGGACCGGAACGTGGGTCGCGGAGCGACTGGGCGTCGAACTGATCGGCGACGAGGAGCTGCCGGCCCTGTTGGGCCTCGCACTGCGCCGCAACCCCAAGCGGGCGCATCTGCTGGTCTCCAGCGTGCTCGGCAAACACGTGCCGCAGCGCCCCTCGGTCGTGTACGGCTCCGGCCTCGACCTCGGCCGGCGCGTGCGGGCCCTCCTCGGCGACGAGGAGGCCGCCCGCGCCGTCGTCCTCGGCTACGCGGAGACCGCCACCGCCCTCGGACACGCCGTCGCCGACGGCCTCGGCCTCGCCCCGTACCTCCACTCCACCCGGCGGCCCGTGGCCGGCGTCGCCCGCGCGGGCGGCTTCGAGGAGTCCCACTCCCACGCCACCTCCCACCTGCTGCTTCCCGAGGACCCGAAGCTCCTCGCCGGCGACGGACCGCTCGTCCTCGTCGACGACGAGTTCTCCACCGGCAACACCGTCCTCAACACCGTCCGCGCCCTCCACGCGCGCTACCCGCGCGACCGGTACGTCGTCGTCGCCCTGGTCGACATGCGCTCCGCCGCCGACCTCGGCCGCCTCGACGCCTTCGCCGCCGAGACGGGCGCCCGCCTCGACCTCGTCTCCGCCGCCGCCGGCACGGTACGCCTCCCCGAGGGCGTCCTGGAGAAGGGCCAGGCCCTCGTCGCCGCCCAGGAGCGGCAGGACGCCGCGGCGGCCTCCGCGCCGGTCTCCCCGACCCCGGCCCCCGGCGCGGCCCCCGTGCGCATCGCGCTCGACTGGCCCGAGGGCCTCCCCGACGGCGGCCGGCACGGCTTCACGCCCGAGCACCGCACCGACCTCGAGGCGGCCCTGCCCGCCATGGCCGCAAGGATCGCGGAGGCCCTGCGCACCCCGGCGGCGGCCCCCGGTCCGGCGCCCGCCGCTTTCGAACCCGCCGCGGCTGCCGGCCCCCCACAGGCCGCGTCCGGTCCGGCTCCCTCCTCGAAGCCGCGGGTGCTCGTCCTCGGCTTCGAGGAGCTCATGTACGCGCCGCTGCGCCTCGGCACGGCCCTGGAGGAGGCCGGACACGACGTCCGGTACTCCACCACCACGCGGTCCCCGGTCCTCGCCGTGGACGACCCCGGGTACGCGATACGCACCCGCCTCGTCTTCCCCGCCCACGACGACCCCGCCGACGGCCCCGGCGAGCGCTACGCGTACAACGTGGCCGGCGCGGGCTTCGACGCCGTCGTCGCGGTCGTCGACTCCACCGCCGACACCCCGGCCCTGCACGCCCCGGACGGCCTGCTCGCCCGGCTCGCCGCGCACATCCCGCGCGTCGTGCTCGCCGTCGTCCCCTCGTACACGCCCCAGGGCACCCCGCACGCGCCCACGAGCTCCTCGTACGCGTCGACGGGCACCCCGCACGCGCCCACGAGCTCCTCGTACGAGCCCACGGGCACCCCGCACACGTCCACGGGCACCCCGCACGCGCCCACGGTCTCCGAAGCTCCCGAAAGGAGCTCCATGCTGCCCGAGCCCCTCCGCGGCCCCGCCTTCTCCTCGTACGCCCCCGAGGAGGTCGGCTGGCTGCTCCAGGACCTTTCGGACGTCGAGCTGGAGGCGCCCACCGAGGAACGCGAGGAAGCCATCCAGAGCGGCGGCGCGCACTACGCCGAGTCGCTCCCCGTCGAGTACCAGCCGAGCGAGCGCTACCAGGAGCTCTTCCGGAGCGCCCTGGAGAGCTCCGCCACCCGCATCGCCCGCGCCGTCGGCGTCGTCACCGAGACCGTCCTCGAAGAGCGGTCCGGCCGCCGCCCCGTCCTGGTCTCCCTCGCCCGCGCCGGCACCCCCGTCGGCGTCCTCATGCGCCGCTGGGCGCAGTACCGCCACGGCCTCGACCTCCCGCACTACGCCGTCTCCATCGTGCGCGGCCGCGGCATCGACGCCAACGCGCTGCGCTGGCTCGCCGCCCACCACGACCCGGCCGACGTCGTCTTCGTCGACGGCTGGACCGGAAAGGGCGCGATCACCCGCGAACTCGCCGACGCCATAGCGGAGTTCGAGACCATTGAGGGGATCACCGGCTTCGACCCGGAGATCGCCGTCCTCGCCGACCCCGGCTCCTGCGTCCGCGTCCACGGCACCCGCGAGGACTTCCTCATCCCCTCCGCCTGCCTCAACTCCACGGTCTCCGGCCTGATCTCGCGCACCGTGCTCCGCGCCGACCTCGTCGGACCGGACGACTTCCACGGCGCCAAGTTCTACCGCGAACTGGCCGGCGCCGACGTCTCGGTGGACTTCCTCGACGCCGTCGCCGCCCGCTTCGACGAGGTCGCCGAGACCGTCGACACCGACGTCAAGGAACTCCTCGCCACCGACCGGACCCCCACCTGGGAGGGCTGGGCGGCCGTCGAGCGGATCAGTGAGGAGTACGGCATCCACGACGTCAACCTGGTCAAGCCCGGCGTCGGCGAGACCACCCGCGTCCTGCTCCGCCGCGTCCCCTGGAAGATCCTCGCCAAGCGGGGCGCCGACGCCGACCTCGCGCACATCCGCCTGCTCGCCGAGCAGCGCGGCGTGCCCATCGAGGAGGTCGACGAACTCCCCTACAGCTGCGTCGGCCTGATACACCCCCGGTTCACCAGGGGTGCGACAGGCGCGGACGGCAAGGCGGTGGTGTCCCAGTGACCACCACCACGGGCACGGCACCCGCCACGACGCTGGTCGCGAGCGACCTCGACCGCACCCTGATCTACTCGACCGCGGCCCTCTCCCTCGGCATGCCCGACGCCCAGGCGCCCCGCCTGCTCTGCGTCGAGGTCCACGAGTCCAAGCCGCTCTCCTACATGACCGAGGACGCCGCCGACCTCCTCGCGCGGCTCACCGACGAGACCGTCTTCGTCCCCACCACCACCCGGACGCGCAAGCAGTACCAGCGCATCCAACTCCCCGGCACCGCACCGAAGTACGCGATCTGCGCCAACGGCGGGCACATCCTCGTCGACGGCGTCTCCGACCGCGACTGGCACGCCTCCGTGCTGCGCCGCCTCTCCGACGAGTGCGCGCCGCTCTCCGAGATCCGCGCCTACCTCACCGCCACCACGGACCTCTCCTGGGTGCGCAAGCACCGGGTGGCCGAGGACCTCTTCGCCTACCTCGTCGTCGAGCGGGAACGCCTCCCCGCCGACTGGCTGGGCCGCTTCGGCGAGTGGGCGGGGGAGCGCGGCTGGACCGTCTCCCTCCAGGGACGCAAGGTGTACGCCGTCCCCAAGCCGCTCACCAAGAGCGCCGCCGTCCGCGAGGTCGCCCGCCGCACCGGCGCCACCCTCACCCTCGCCGCCGGCGACTCCCTCCTCGACGCCGACCTCCTCCTCGCCGCCGACCGCGCCTGGCGCCCCGGCCACGGCGAGCTCGCCGACAGCGACTGGACCGCCCCCCACCTCGACGTCCTCGCGGAACGCGGCGTCGCGGCCGGCGAGGAGATCCTCCGCCGCTTCCGGGCGGCCGTCACCGCCTGAGCGCATGACGAAGGCCCGGGATCCCTCGGGGATCCCGGGCCTTCCGCGCGCCGGGCCGGGCGGCCGCTCCCGCGGGGTCAGCCGCAGCAGCCCCCACCGCAGCAGCCGCCCCCGCCGCCGCCACCCGTGCTCTGCGCAGGGGCGGAGCCGCCGGAGCCGCCGACGGCCACGGCCGAGAGCAGCTTCACGGTGTCGTCGTGCCCGGCGGGGCAGGAGGCGGGGTCGGAGGACTCGGCCATCGGACGGCTGAGCTCGAAGGTGTCACCACAGGTGCGGCAGCGGAATTCGTAACGAGGCATGGGGACAGGCTAACGGCGGGGGCGGCCCCCGCATCAGTGTCCGGCGCCGCGCTCCTCCCGGATGAGGCCGACGACGTGCGCGGCCGAGGCGCGGACGGCCTCCAGCTCGGTCAGGAAATGCCAGTAGTCCGGGTGCCGGCCCTCCAGCGAGCCGAGGGCCCGGTCGAGCCGCGCGACCGCCTCGTCGAGCGGCCGGGCGTGGCGCGGATCGGGCGTGCTGCGCCCCGCCATCGCCAGCCGCTGGGCGTCCCGCACCGCGAACCGGGTGCGGTCGACCTCCGCCGTCGGGTCCTTGGCGACGGCGTCCAGACGGCGCAACCGCTCCCCGGCGGCGGAGACGGCCTCGTCGGTCGAGTCGAGCAGGGCCCGCACGGTGGACAGCAGCGAGGTGGCGTCCGGCCAGCGCTGCTCGGCCCGCGCCCGGCCGGCCTTGGCGAGCCGGTCCCCCGCCTGGCGAAGCGTTTCGGCCGCCTGCTCGGGGACGTGCTGGAGGTCCTGCCAGCAGGCGGCCGAGAACCGTCGGCGCAACTCGGACAGGACGGGCTCGACGCCGCCGGTACGGGTGGTGAGAGCCTCGGTGCGGGTTCGGAGCGACACCAGGCGGCGGTCGATCTCGGCGGCCCGCTCGGGAAGCCGCTCGGCCTCCGCACGCACCGCCTCGGCGTCCCGCAGCACACCGTCGGCACGCTGGAGGGTCTCGGCGACACCGTGCCGTCCCGCACCCTCGTTGAGCCGGGTCAGCTCCGGCCCGAGCCGGGCCAGGCGCATCGCGAGGTCGTCGGCGCGCAGACCGCCGTCCCGTACGGCGTCGAGGGCGCCGCTCGCCCCGCGCAGCGCCTGCCGTGCCCGCTCGACGGCCGGAGCGAGCCGCGCGAGCTGGGTCTCCGCGCTCCCCAGGAGCGGCGCGAGACCCTCCTCGAAGCGGTCCAACTCGCCCTTGACCCGGTCCAGCTCCTCCTTGGCGCGGTTCAGCTCGCCGCGGGCCCGGTTCGCGGTCGCCGCGTCCAGCTCGTCCCGGTCGAGGTCGTGGGCGTCGACCGCCTCGATGTAGGCGTGGCTGACCTCGTCGATCCGGCGGCCGAGGGCCTCGAAACCCTCGACGGCGCGGCGCGCCTCGGGGGAGCCGTCCACGGCCGTGATCGTCTCGATCGAGATCCGCAGCCCGCGCTGAGCCGTGTCCAGCTCGTAGAACGCCGCCGCGGCGGCGTCCTTCGCCGCCTGCGCCTCGGCCCGCTGGCTCTCGCCGCGCCCGCCGAACCAGCGCCTCGTCCCCCCGCCCGCGAAAGCCCCCGGCAGCAGCGCCGCGGTCAGCAGCGGCAACGCGAGAGCCAGCCGGAACGTCGACGTCTTCCTGGGCGCCGCGCCGTCCCTCGTATCGCTCGCCGCCACGTACCTCTCCCGTGCTGTGTCCGCCGTGCCCGGTCCGGATTCATTCTCCCACCCGGTAAGGACGAACACACGGGCCGGTCAGTTCGCCGGACGGACCACGACATCGCCGTTGTCGGTGCGCACGCTCACGGAACGCCCGACTCCGTCCCCACGCGGCACGTCGACCCGCACGTCGCCGTTGTCGCTGGCCCCCGTCACCTCGTACGTCGCGGTCGGCACCGCCACGTTCACGTCACCGTTGTCCGTGACGACGTCGACCCGGCGCGGCACGACCCCCAGCGCGATCCGCACGTCCCCGTTGTCGGACCGGGCCACGACCTCCCCCGACGTCACCCCCTCCTCGACGACCACGTCCCCGTTGTCACTCCCCAGATCCAGCGCCCCACCCGACTTCCGCACCCGCACGTCCCCGTTGTCCGACCGCACCTTCAGCGGCGTCACGAACCCCTCCGCCGTCACGTCGCCGTCGTCGTCCTCCACCGTCACGGCGACCCCGCGCGGCACCTGGATCCGGTGCACCGCCCCACAGTGCGACGCCACCCCCGAGCAGTCCACCCGCAGCGTCAGCCGCCCACCCTCGAGCCCCCAGCTCGCCTTCGGCCCCGACCCCATGAACACCCACCCGTCCACCTGGCGCTCCACCCGCACCTCGTCCACGTCCGCCGCCGTCACCACCAGCTCCGAGCCGTCCGAGTCGACCGTCAACGCCTCCCCCTCGAACGCGAACACCTTCCTCTCCACCGGAGCCCCCGCCACATCCGCCGCCCCACACCCCCCGACCCCCACCACAGCCACCAGCACCCCACCGACCGCCGCCCACACCCGCACCCCGCGCCCCACAGCCATCCCCGTCCCCTCGCCCGACCCTTCCCCCCGACCGTACGAGCCCCCACCCCCACCCACGATCCGGCAGCCCACCCACCCCACCCTGGTGCTACCCCCACCCCCCACCCCAACCGGTTTGCCCCACCCGCCCCCGCTCCATGTACCCTGATGCTTCCTCCCCGGGTGCGTAGCTCAGGGGTAGAGCGCTGCTCTTACAAAGCAGATGTCGGCGGTTCGAAACCGTCCGCGCCCACCAGTGGAAAGGCCCCTCGCCGATTGTGGCGAGGGGCCTTTTGCGTGGGGGGAGGGGGTGGTTCGGGGGATGGGGGTGGGTGGGGTCAGGCGGGGAGTTGGGAGAGGAGGCGGCGGTCGCGGGGGGCGTGGGTGCGGGAGAGGCGGGCGTCGAGGAGGCGGCGGGCGGCGTCGCAGCGGCCGTCGGCGGTGAGGGCGTAGAGGAGGGTCTCCTCGACGACCTCGCGTTGGGCGGCGCTGCCGCCGACCCGGCGGAGGACGGGGAGGAGGGCGTCGAGGCCGAGGGCGGCCTCGTGGAAGCGCTCCTCGATGAGGGCGGTGAAGGCGTCGCAGAGGGGCGCGATGACCTCGCGCTGGACCTCGTCGGCGCCGGCGGAGTGGTCGCGGAGGCGGCGGAGGGCGGCGAGGTCGCCGGCGGCGGTGAGGGTGACGGCGGAGTGGAGGGCGGTGAAGGCGGTGGCGGGGCGTTCGAGGACCTCGGCCTCGACGGAGTCCAGGACGTCGGCGGTGGGCAGCTCGCCGCGCCAGCTGTCGCTGAGCCGGGCCCGCCACAGCAGGGAGCCCGAGTCGACGAGGGCCCGGACGCCGGTGACGCGGCCGGGGGCGAGCTGGGTGAACCAGCGGCGGCGGACGGCGGCCGGGTCGTCCAGGGCCAGTTCGTGCAGCGCGATGTGCCAGGAGAAGTGGGCCCGGTGGACCGCTCCGCGGCCCCGGCCGGCGACCCATCGTTCGAGCCAGTCGCGGCCCGCCTGGTGGGTGCCCGACTCGTAGTGGACGTGGGTGAGGGCGTGGACGGCGTGCCCGGAGGCGGGCTCGGCGGCCAGCGCGCGGTGGGCGAGTTCGCCGGCCTCGTGGAGGCGGCCCTGCTCCTGACGGAGGAAGGCCAGCAGGGACGTGTGGAACCAGTGGCCGTCGTAGGCCGGTGAGGTGCGCTCGACGAGGCGGAGCGCGTAGTCGTCGTCGAGGTCGTCGACCCCGGAGAAGGCGATGGTCGGCACGGCCGCCGCGAGTGCCAGGGCGTCGGCGGGGTGCGCTTCGAGGTGCTTCATCAGCGCGCCGTCGCCGTCCTCGCCGTGCACCCGGCGGGTGACGACCTCGACGAACGAGCGCTCCCGCTCGTCGGCGCGTTCGCGGACGCACCGCTGCGCCTCCGCCAGCGCGCGGGGTACGTCGACGGCGGCGCCGCACTCGTGCCCCAGGAGGGCCAGGGCGGCGTGCCCGAGGGCGAAACCGGGGTCGAGGCCGACGGCCCGGTGGAGGGCGTCCACGGCGCCCGAGCGGACCTTCAGGATGCGGTCGAGACCGGAGCGGTAGGCGGCGGCGGCCTCGGCATGGGTGGACAGCGCGAGGCCGTGGCCGTCGAGCGGGCGGCGCGTGCTGCGGCGTCTGGGCGCCAGCGGCGCGAGGAGTGTCTGGGCGAGGGTGGCGGCCTGGACGCGGATCTCGGGGACCGCCGTCGTCTCCCACAGCTCGCCGCGGCGCGGCGCGCCGAGCGTGTACAGCGGCAGGGCGGTGTGCCCCGCCGCGGCCAGGAGCCGCCCGTCGAGGGTCGCGACGCCCATGTCGAGCGGGCCGGCCACGGCCCTGCCGGTCGACAGCAGGGAGTGCCACAGCGGCCCGTCGGGCCGCCGGCCGGGACCTGTGCAGTCGATCACCCAGCCCACGTTCAGCTCCCGGTCGCCGGACAGGCCGACCGTCAGCGAGCCGTCGGCGAGGGTGGCCGCCCGGGTGACGGTGCCGGCGTGGAGGACCAGGCGCTTCGCCGTGCGGGCGCGCTCCACGGACTCGGCGGTGGCGGGCGCCATCCGGTGGCGGTGGGTGTTCCACAACGCCCCGTCCCTTTCCAGGAGTTCGGCGCGCTCCTCGGGTACGAGGCCCTGCCACAGGCGGGTGGTGTGCGGTCGCAGGCTGTCCAGTGCCGGCCGCCAGTCGCCGTGCAGGCGTACGGAGCGGGCGACATGGTGGCGGACGGTGCGCCGCAGCTGGGCGAGCGAGGCGCCGTACAGCCCGTTCGGCGCGGGCATCGGGCCGGCCGGGGTGAGGGCGTGCGGCTGTGGCAGCAGACCGTTGCGGGACACGGCGTGCACCGTGCGTCCCGGGCGTTCGAGGGTGAGGGCGAGGTCGACGGCGGTCAGCCCCGTGCCGACGAGGAGGACGTCGCTCGTGTCGCCCCGCACCCCGTCGAGCGCGCCGCTCGTCCACGGCGCCCCCACGAAGCGGGGCGCCGTACGCAGCTCCGCGGGTGCCCAGGCGCCGGTCGGCCCGGCGGGGCCGGTGGCCAGGACCGCCGCGTCCGCGGCGAGCCGCGTCCCGTCGGCGAGCCCCAGCTCCACCCGCCCCTCCGGCGTCTCGCCGCACTCCTCGGCGCGGGTGCGCAGCCGGCGTACGGACACCACGCCGTGCGCCCGCACGATGGCCTGGGCGAGGGTGTCGGCGAGGTAGGCGCCGTACCGGTACCGGGTGGCGAAGTCGGCCGACGTGACGGTCGGTTCACCGTGGCGGCACAGCCAGCGTGTGAAGTGCCCTGGGTCGTCCGGATAGCAACTCATTCCTCCTGTGGGCACGTTGAGCCGGTGCCCGGGATCGGGGGTCGAGTAGGCGACGCCCCGGCCCGCCTCCGGCGCCGGGTCGATCAGGACCAGGTCGAGGGGTGTGCGGCGGCGCGCCGCCGTCTCACAGAGGTGGACGGCGGTCAGCGTGCCTGCCGCCCCCACTCCGACGACGGCCACGGTGTACGGCATGTCGGGCGGGGTGGGGGCGTGCGCCGCGCCCGGGGCGTTCGCCGTACTGGGCGTGATCGCTGCGCTGGGCGTGATCGCCGCGCTCGGCGTGTCCGCCGTGCTGGATGCGATCCGGGTGCGGGGTGCGATCCGGGTGGTGGGCGTGATCCGGGTGGTGGGCGTGTTCGGCACGTGCGGCGTGTTCGGCTCGCGGACTTGACTCACGTAATCCTCCGGCATCGATCGGCGGCGGAGCCGACCGGGCATGGCTCCGCCTTCGGGTCCTTCCGCACTTTCCGACGGGATCAGTGGGGAAGTCGTGCCGGGACAGGGATCTCACCGCGCGGTCGAGGGATGGTGGGGTTTCGGTCGCGAAGGGTGGTCACGCGGTGACCGTACGGGGTCGCGTGGGGGTACGGGGAGGGCGTGCGCGGCGCGTCGGCAGGGCGTACGCAGGGCGCGTGGGCGGGGCGTACGCGGGGCGCCCGAGACGTCCTGGCGGGGTGCGCGGGGACGCCGCTCGGTGGGAGGGGCGTAGGGGCGGGCGCGTGGGTCGCGGGTGCCGCGTCCCCGCGTAAAGGGGCGAGGCGGAAGCGGAGTTGACGGGCGTCCGGCGGGGCGGATGTACTCCGGGCATGGCTGAGGTGGGGGACGCGCCCGAGACGGGCGCCGAAGCGGGCACGCAGAACGGCGAGATGACCGCGCAGCGCTATCTGGAGAGTCGGCTGGAGCAGTACCGGGAGTGGTACGACGCCAAGGCGACGCGCATGAAGACGATGCACCTGCGGATGCGGACCGTCTCCGTCGTCGGAGCTGCGCTGGTACCGGTGTTCGTGAACCTGGACCTGGCGTTCGCGCGGATCACGGCGACGGTGCTGAGCGTGGTGGTCGTCGCGGCGGTGTCGCTGGAGAGCGTGTACCGGTATCGGGAGCAGTGGAAGAACTACCGGTCGACCGAGCAACTCCTGGGCCACGAGCGGGTGTACTTCGAGACCGGGGTGGGTCCGTACCGGAACCTGGCGAGGCGGGAGGCGTTCACCACCCTCGTCGCCCGCGTCGAGAAGGCCATCGCCAACGAGAACTCGGCGACGCTGAACGTGATGACGCTCGGCGGGCAGGTCAACTCCGACGTGCAGCAGTCCGAGGTGCCGGCGGCCCGGCGCGAGGCCGAGGCGTCCTGAGGCGGCCGCGGGCAGGGGTCGACTCCGAGGCGTGGGATCGGCTGCCAGGGCCACGCCGAGGTGCGCGGGATCGGCAGCAAGGGTCACGCCCAGGTGCGCGGAATCGGCGGCAGGGACTCCGTCGTGGTGTGCGGGGCCCCGGAGTCGGCGCGTTCCGGGGCCCGTTGCCTTCGCGCGGTCCGTCGGTCAGGTGCTCGGACGGGCCGGGACGGAGGCGGTCGGCGGGGTCAGCACCACTTGTAGTCGTAGCGCGTCGAGTTGTACGAGCAGGCGCCGACGCGGGCGCCGTTGGCCTTGCGCAGCGTCGCCGTGTCGCGGTCGTTGTTCCAGACGTACGCGCCGCGGTTCTGGTAGACGTGCGCGGTGGTGTTCGTGCCGCGGCCCGTGTGGACCGTCACGATCTTGCCCTTGCCGAGCACGAAGTTCCCGAAGGTGTACTTGTGGTTGGCCGCGTCGGTCACGGTCCAGCCGCGGAGGTTGACCCCGGCGCCCGTGGTGTTGCGTATCTGCACGTACTCGGCGTTGAGGCTGGCGGTGGAGCGGTTGTCCGTGCCCGGGCTGTCGTAGTAGATCTTGTACAGGTGGACCGAACCGGCGGCCTGTGCCTGGGAAGGCAGCAGCAGCACGCCGGAGGCGGCGGCCGCGGCGACGGCCGCGAACGTGCGAGTGCGAAGCATGAATGTCCCTCAGTTCCTTCCGGGCGCCCGCCGATGGGGCCCGGAGGGCACACACAATACGCACGTTCTTCACCGCGTCCACACAAGTCTCACTAGACTCGTCGCATGGTCGACGACACGCTGCGGATCACGGTCCTGGGGTCCGCCACGCCCTTCCCCCGGCCGGGCAACGCCTGCTCCGGCCACCTCGTCGAGGGCGGCGGCGTCCGGGTCTGGGTGGACGCGGGCACGGGCACCCTCGCGGAGCTCCAGCGGCACGTCGGCCTCGGTGAGATCGACGCCGTGTGGATCTCCCATCTGCACGCCGACCACAGCGCCGACCTGCTGACCGCCTACTACGGGCTGCTGTACGCGGGGCTCGACGTCGAGCTGCCCGTCCCTCTCCTCGCGCCGCCCGGGACCGCGGACCGGCTCGCCGGATTCCTCACCAACGGTGCCGCGCGCAGCCCGGTCGAAAAGGCTTTCGCGATCACGGAGTTGTACGACGGTCACGCGGTCCGGATCGGCGGCCTCACCCTCCGGTCCCGCGCCGTCGATCATGACGGACCCGATGCCTACGCCCTGCGCGTCGAGGACGGACAGGGGCGCTCGCTCGTCTACTCCGGCGACTGCGCACCCTGCCCCGCGCTGGTCGAACTCGCCCTCGAATGCGACCTGTTCGTCTGCGAAGCCGACGGCGACGTACCGGGCCACCACTCGGCCGCCCAGGCCGGCCGGAGCGCGGCCGAAGCCCGCGTCGGACGGCTCGTCGTGACCCATGTCGGCCCCGGTACGGCACCGGACGAGGCCGTCGCACTCGCCGCCGCCGAGTTCCCCGGGGACGTCGTCCACGCCGATCCCGGAGCGCGTTTCGAGGTCGTCCGCCGAGGGGTGGGGTGAGGGCGGGCGCGCGACCGAGGAGGGGGAAGGCGGGCCGACGGGCCGAGAGCGGCCCAGGGGAGGTCGGGCCGGGAGCGGGGGCGTGGGGAGAGTGGGCCGGGAGCGGGGGCGTGGGGGAGCGCGCGGGCGTGGGGTGTCCGTCCCGCCGGTCGGCGGGCGGGCCCGTGGAGGGGTCACGCGTCGAAGTCGTACTCCAGGACGTACGAGGACGAGTCCAGCGTCATCTCGTTGAGTTCCACGGCCACGCCGGGTCCGGTGAAGGCCGTGCGGCCGATGAGGACCACCGGCGTCCCGAACTCCAGGGAGAGCCGGTCCGTCTCGTCCGCCGTCGGCATGCGGCAGCGGATCTCCTCGCGGAAGCGGACCGGGCGGTGCCCGAGTTCGGTCAGCCGCGCGTAGGTGCCGCCGGGGCCCGTGTCCGGCTCCGTGATCGGCGTACCGCGGACGAGTTCGGCGGAGAGGTACGAGACCGAGAGCAGCACCGGCTTCGTGTCCAGGACGAAGCGGCGGCTGCGGACGCACACGGGCGCGCCCGGCGACAGGTTGAGGGCGTCGGCGACCCGGGTGCCGGCCTCCGTCTCGCCCACCTCGATCTGGTCGACGACCAGGTCGCGGTCCTCGACGTCCGCCGACCAGACGGAACGGCCGTTGCCCCACCGGTCGCCGGCGAGGCGCGGGATGCCCCGGCGGCGCAGCGGCCGGAAGACGCGGACGAAGACCCCGGCGCCCTTGCGGGCCTCGGCCAGCCCCTCGCCGCGCAGCACGGCCAGGGCCTGCCGGGCCGTCATCCGGGCCACCTCGTACGTGGTCATGAGGTCGTTCTCGCCGGGGAGCCGGTCGCCCGGCGCGAAGGCGCCTGACTGGATCGCGGTTCTCAACTCGTCCGCGATGCGCTGGTACTTGGGTCGACGAGCGCTGTCCTGGTCAGTCACGGGTGGACCACTCCCTTCATCTGCGGGACACCCTACGGCGGACCCCCGGCCCGGGGTCCACAGGCGTACGCCGTCCCACCCGTGCGATCCATCCATCGGGGGACATCTCTAGAGATACGTTGACAGGGCGGGGCCGGAGGGCTTCTCTGGTTCTCCCCAGAATTCAGGATTCGGGACGGAGGGGATGCGTGCAGCCACTGCCCGAGGTCGGTGACCTCGTCCGCGACACCGCCACCGGGCGGGTCGGTTTCTATGTGGAGAGCGTCTCCGGGCGCTTTCTCATCCGTGCCGTCCACGGCGGAGGCGAGTGGGAGGCCGAGCCCTTCGACGTCCAGCCCGCCACCCCTCTGCGCGAGCTACGGGCCCGCGCCGCCGAGATCAACGCACGGAGCCGGCGCGGCTTCGGCGGGTGACCGCGGCGGGGGCGGTTGTCAGTGGGGCGCGCAACACTGGAGGCATGTGCCGCAGCATCAAGACGCTCCGCCCGCCCGCGCTGCCCGAGGAGGCGACCGAGGACGACATCCGGGCCGCCGCCCTGCAGTACGTCCGCAAGGTCTCCGGCTTCCGCGCCCCCGCCGCCCACAACCGCGAGGTGTTCGAGCGGGCCGTGGACGAGATCGCGGACGCCACCGCGAGACTCCTCGACGGTCTGGAGGTGCGCGGGTCGCACCCGGCCGTCAGGCGGCCGGAGCCGCAGCCGCAGCCGGACGCCGTATGACGTACGCGGCGAGGCCGCCCGCGAGGAACAGCGCCAGGGCCGACACCCCCGCGCTGAACCAGGTCGCGCCCAGCCACTGACCGCCCAGCCAGCCGAGCCCCACGCTGTACGACGCCCAGGTCACCCCCGCCAGCGCCGACCACGGCAGGAACTCCTCGACCCGTCGCTTCGCCGCGCCCGCTCCCAGCGACACCACGGAGCGACCGGCCGGTGCGAACCGCGCGAGGACCACCAGCAGGCCGCCACCCCTTGCCAGGGCGGTGCCGAGACGTTCCTGCGCCAGGGACAGCCGCCGGGAGCGCGCCAGCGTCCGGTGCAGCCTTCCGCTGCCCCGCAGCGCCAGGCGGTACGCCAGGAAGTCCCCGAGCACCGACGCCGTGGCCGCGCACAGCAGCAGCGGCAGCAGGGACGGCACGTCCGGCGTGGCCGCCGTGGCCGTCGCCGCCGCGGTGGCGGCGGTGATGACCAGGAAACCGCTCGGCAGTACGGGCAGGAACACGTCGAGCAGGATCGACGCCGCCACCACCGGGTAGATCCACGGGCCGGCGGTCAACGACCGGAGCGAGCCGAGGCTGTCGAGCAGATTCACAGGCCAAGAGCCTACGCGGGCCCGCCACCCCACCCCCGCGCGGGTGGCGCCGCCCGTAGCGACCCTCCAGGGGTACCCGAGGGAGACGCGAGGGGGCGGGGTGGCGGGCCGGGGGCGGGGCGCCCGGTCGGAGGCGTACCTCCGGCCGGTACGGGCCCGCCGGGCCGGAGACGTACCCCCGGCCGGTACCGGTTCGCCGGGGCAGGGGCGTACCTCCGGCCGGGCCCTGTATCGAGCGGGCGGAGACGCACCCCCGGCCCGTACGGGCTCGCCGGGGCGGCGACGCACCCCCGGCCGGGCCGTATACCGCGCGGGTGGAGACGTACCCCGGCCGAGCCGTGTCCCGGCCCGATCCCGGGGGGCTCTCGCCGAAAGGCCGGAAACCGTGCTGCGGTTCCCGGCCGGTCGCGGTAGCGGGCCCGAGGGGGCCGTCCGGTGGGGCCGGACGGGTGCCGCCGGGCCCGCCGGGGGTCAGGCGGCGACGGGGGTGGTGGGGGCCTCCTGCTGGTCGTCGGTGGTGGTGCGGGCGGCGACGCGGGCGCCGAAGAGGCGGTCCAGGGCGAGCGCGCCGGGGCCGGTGAAGACGAGGAGGGCGAAGGACCAGCAGAAGAGGGCGGCGGTCTCGCCGCCGTTCTGGAGGGGGAAGAGGGCCTCGGGCTGGTGGACCTTGAAGTAGGCGTAGGCCATGGAGCCGGAGGCGAGGAACGCGGCGCTGCGGGTGCCGAGACCTGCGAGGACCAGGGCGCCGGCGCCGAGCTGGATGACGGCGGCGTACCAGCCGGGCCAGGTGCCGGCCGGGACGGTGCCGCCGCCCATGCCGCCGCCGAGGACGCCGAAGAGCGAGGCGGCGCCGTGGCAGGCGAAGAGGAGGCCGACGACGATGCGGAAGAGGCCGACCGCGTACGGCTGGGCCTGGTTCAGACGGCCCGCGAGCGGGGCAGTGGTGGGGGCGGGGGGCATGGGGGAACTCCTTCGGCCTGACCCGTCCGTGGGGTGGACGGGGCGTGGGGGACGGAAACCGATGAGGCCGTAAGGTTAGGCACCCCTCACTTGTGCTTGCAAGTTCAACATTCAGCCACCGGGGAGTGTGTGGGAAGGCTCACTCCCCGGCGGCCGTCATGTCGTCCTCCGCTCCGGCCGCCCCTCGGGCCGTCGCGGTGTCGGCCCGTGACGGGGCCTCAGGGATTGCCCTCTCAGCAGCCGTTGAGGACGGACTGGAGGGCGCTCTTCTCGGCGGAGTCGACGCTGAGGTTGTAGTAGTACTTCACCTGCACCCACGCGCGGGTGTACGTGCAGCGGTACGAGGTCCGCGAGGGGAGCCACTTCGCCGGGTCGAGGTCGCCCTTGGCCTGGTTGACGTTGTCCGTCACGGCTATGAGCTGCGGCCGGGTCAGGTCGTTCGCGAACGCCTGGCGCTGGGTGGTCGTCCAGGAGTTGGCGCCCGAACGCCACGCCTCGGCGAGCGGGACCATGTGGTCGATGTCGAGGTCGGAGGCGAGCGTCCAGGTGGCGCCGTCGTACTCGGAGAACCAGCTGCCGCTGGTGGCGGCACAGCTGGAGTCGGTGACGACGCCCACGCCGTCGCGCTTGAGGACGGTCTCGCGCGTGTTGCAGGCGCCGGACTGGGTGATCCAGTGCGGGAACAGGTCGCGGCTGTAGCCCGAGGTCGTGCCCTCGGCCTTCACGGTGAGCGCGGCCAGGTAGGTGCGGGCCGTGGAGGCGCTGACCGGGGTCGGCATGGCCGCCTGGGCGGACGGCGCGGTGGCGAGCAGGCCGGTGACGGTGAGGGCCGCCGAGGTGGCGAGGACGGCGAGTCGACGCGCGTAGATCTTGCCGACGGGCATGGGAACTCCCTTGAGGTGTGGGGACCTTGGCGTGTGCCGTCCCCGGTGGCTGCCGGGCTGCGGCCCGGCCATCGTGGCGGCGCGAGGTTTCCTTGGGGGGTGCGCCAGGTAACAGCGTGGCGACATGGGCACGTCACATCAAGGGGTGCGACGTGTCTGATGGAGTGCCAGATTCCGTCCCGGGTCCTAGGGTTGACCTGTGCTTCTGGACGTGAACGTCACCTTCGGGGCGGTTCTGGCCGTTCTGCTCGCGCTCGCCGCGGCCGTCGTCGCCGTCACCCGCCTCGGCCGGGCGCGGGACACCCTCCTCGCCGGGGCGCGCGCCGCCGTCCAGCTGGTGGCCGTCTCGCTCGTCATCGGGTGGGTGGTGCGCTCCGTACCGCTGCTGCTCTGCTTCCTGCTGCTGATGTACGCGGTCGCGGTGCGGACGGCCGGGCGCCGGGTCGTCCCCGCGCCGGGGCCCGGCTGGTGGTGGGCGGCTGTCCCGATCGGCGCCGCCGTGGCCCCGGTCGTCCTCGCGCTCGTGGCCACCGGGCTCGTGCCGGTGAAGGGCGTCACCCTCGTCCCCGTGACCGGCATCCTCGTCGGTGGCGCGCTCACCGCCACCGTCCTCGCGGGGCGGCGCGCGCTCGACGAACTGGCGACGCGGTGGGGCGAGGTGGAGGCGGGTCTGGCCATCGGGCTGATCGAACGCGAGGCGCGGCTGGAGGTGGCGCGCCCCGCGGCGGCGGACGCGCTGCTCCCCGGCATGGACCAGACCCGCACGGTCGGCCTCGTCACGCTGCCCGGCGCCTTCGTGGGCATGCTGCTCGGCGGCGCGTCACCGCTGCACGCGGGCGCCGTCCAGCTCTTCGTCCTCATCGCGCTGCTCGCGGTCCAGGCCGTCGCCGCCGCGACCACCCTGGAACTGGTCGCGCGCGGCCGGATCGTCCGGCCGCGCGCGGGGGAGGGGGAGGGGGTCACCCGGCGGGGGTGAGGGGGCGTGGGCGCCCCGAGGGGGCCTCGCCGGGACCACGGGGTCGGCCGGGGGAGCGGCTACGGCAGGACGGTCAGGGTGATCGTGCCGTCGGCCGACGCCTCGACCCGCAGGTGGGTGAGGTCGGGGACGTGGAGGTCGGGCGCGAAGGCCGCGGCGCGCGGGCCGACGCCCACGATCGGCATGCCGGCCGCGCGGCCGGCCTGGATGCCGGCCTCGGAGTCCTCGAACACCACGCAGTCGGCGGGGCTGAAGCCGAGGGCGGCCGCGCCCTTGAGGAAGCCCTCGGGGTCGGGCTTGCTGGCGCCGACGAGCTCCGCGGTGACGCGGGTGATCGGCATGGGCAGTTCGGCCGCGCCCATCCGGGCCTGGGCGAGCGCCTCGTCGGCGGAGGTCACCAGGGCGTGCGGGAGGGCGGCGATCGCGGCCAGGAAGGCGGGGGCGCCGGGGACGGGGACGACGCCGTCGACGTCGGCGGTCTCCTCGGCGAGCATCAGCCGGTTGTCGGCGTGGTTCTCCGCCATGGGGCGGTCCGGGAGGAGGACGGCCATGGTCGCGTACCCCTGGCGTCCGTGCACCACCTTGAGCACCGCGTCCCCGTCGAGGCCCTGGCGGTCGGCCCAGCGTCGCCAGCACCGTTCGACGACGGCGTCCGAGTTGACGAGGGTGCCGTCCATGTCGAGGAGGAGGGCGCGGGTGGTGAGCGTTGCCGGGGTGGTGGCAGCCATCTGGTCTCCAGGAGGGGTGGTGCGGAGAACGAAGCGGTCCCGCCCACCGGTCAGGGAGTGCGGGCGGGGCCACTTTGTTTTTCCACGATACAAAAACGGGGGCGGTCTTGGCCAACCCGTCCGCCTGGCGGACCGGAGAGCGGCTCAGATCTCGGGGGTGGCCTGCTCCAGACTGCTGCGCGTGTACGGCCCGTAGACGCCCTCGGGGTCCTTCCGGGGGTAGATCCACTGCTGGTACGTGGCGACCGCCTCCTCGACCTCCTCGTCGAACTTTCCGTCGATGCGGCCGTGGTAGATCCACAGGGCCTTCAGGCGCTGCTGGAGCTCCCGCACCTCGGACCCGGTGGATCCGAAGCTCAGCGTCACCACGGCCTCGTCCGTGGCCGGCGGCTGGGCGGAGGGGGCGGTCGTCGTCGGCGCCGTCGTCGGGGCGGTGGGGGTGGCGGTGGCCGGAGGGGTGGCCGCGCCGCCGGACGCCGAGGGGCTGGGGCTCGTGGTGGTGCGGCTCGCGGAGGGGGTGGGTGTGGGGGAGGCGGACGACCGGTGCGGAGTGGGCGAGGAGGAGGACGGCTCGGGGCTCTCGGAGGAGGGGGACGGAGCCTCGGACACCACGGCGTTCAGGGACGCGCTCGTGGTGACCTCGGGCACCGCCGCCCGGTCGTCGGTCTCGTCGCCGCCGCCCAGGACGGCCGCCGCCAGGGCCGCGGTCCCCGCCACGGCGACGGCGGCCACGACCGCGACCACCGCGCCCCGCCGCCGGCCCCGCCTCTCGCCCCGCGCCGGCGGCACGTCGCCGACGCCGCGGAGGAGCAGCGACATCGTCTCGGAGGGGTCGCCCGCGGCGCCGGGGTACGCACCCGCGTCGCCCGCGGCGCCGGGGTACGCCCCCGCCGGGCCCGCCTCGGAGTACGCCCCCGAGCCGCCGCCCTGGTGCCCCGCCAGGACGCCGCCGGTCCCGTGAGCCCCCGGATCGACGCCGTTCCCGTACGCCCCGGGACCGGCGTCGGCGCCGGCGGCGGGGTTCCCGTACCGGCCGTCCCCCTGACGGCCGTACGTGCCCGTTCCGGCCGCGCCGGCCCTCCCGTACGCGCCTGCCGGCGCCCCGGCGGGACCCTGTGCCGACGGCGTCCCGACGGGGGCGGATTCCGGCCGGATCGCCGCCAGCTGGGTGGTCGGCGGGTCCTCCGTCGTGTAAGCGGGCAGGTGGGCCGTCGCGTCCGCCGCGGGTGCGGCGCCGCGCATGCCCCCCGGGCCGGCGGTCGCGGGCCCCGCGGTGCCGGTGGAGCCCGCCCCGTACGGCTCGTCCGCCCCCGGCGCCTCCTGCGGGCCGTCGGACGCGTCGAGCGTCACGTACGGCCTGATCCGCAGGGGGTCGAAGTCCTCGGCCGCGGCGATCTCCGCCCGGAGGCAGGCGCAGCCAGGTCTGTGTACACCGCATTCAGGACAGACGTGTCCGGTCATGATGGGTCCCCTCCCCGAGACAACTGCGAGCGATTATGCAGCCACCCCCCTCCCGGTGGGTGAACAGGCGTGCCCTTCCGCAGGCCATAACGGGACATTCGGACCAGGATGGAGAAGCTGCAGACGGCGACGGAGACGGAGACCCCCATGGCCCAGGAGATCCGCCCGCCCCGGCTCGGCGGCGATCCGCCCGGCCCGGGGGAGGGGCAGAGCCGCCGCACGGTCCTCGTGGCGATCGGCGCGCTGCTGCTCGGCATGCTGCTCGCCGCCCTCGACCAGACGATCGTCTCCACCGCGCTGCCGACGATCGTCAGCGAACTCGGCGGCATGGAGCACCTCTCCTGGGTGGTCACCGCCTACATGCTCGCGTCCACCGCCGGGACGCCCCTCTGGGGCAAGCTGGGGGACCAGTACGGGCGCAAGAGGCTCTTCCAGGGCGCGATCGTCCTCTTCCTCATCGGCTCCGCCCTCTGCGGCCTCGCCCAGAACATGCCGCAGCTCATCGCCTTCCGCGCACTCCAGGGCCTGGGCGGCGGCGGGCTCATCGTGCTGTCGATGGCGATCGTCGGCGACCTCGTCCCCCCGCGCGAGCGCGGCAAGTACCAGGGGCTCTTCGGCGCCGTCTTCGGCACCACCAGCGTCCTCGGTCCGCTCCTCGGCGGCCTGTTCACCCAGCACCTGTCCTGGCGCTGGGTGTTCTACGTCAACCTGCCGATCGGCGTCGTCGCCCTCTTCGTGATCGCCGCCGTCCTGCACATCCCGGCGCGCTCCACCCGCCACACCATCGACTACCTCGGCACCCTCCTCATCGCCTCGGTCGCCACCTGCCTGGTCCTGGTGGCCTCGCTGGGCGGCACCACCTGGGCCTGGGGCTCGCCGCAGATCATCGGCCTCGCCGTCCTCGGCGGCGTGCTCCTCGTGTGGTTCGTGCGCGTCGAGCGGCGGGCCGTCGAACCGGTGCTGCCGCTCAAACTCTTCGCGATCCGCACCTTCAGCCTCGTCGCCGTCATCAGCTTCGTCATCGGCTTCGCCATGTTCGGCGCGATGACCTACCTGCCGACCTTCCTCCAGGTCGTGCAGGGCGTCACCCCGACCATGTCCGGCGTCCACATGCTGCCCATGGTCCTCGGCCTGCTGAGCACCTCGACCGCGTCCGGCCAGATCGTCTCGCGCACCGGCCGCTGGAAGGTCTTCCCGATCGCGGGGACCGCGATCACCTGCGTCGGACTGCTCCTCCTCCACCGGCTCGACGAGAACAGCTCCGACGCGGAGATGAGCGTCTGCTTCTTCGTCTTCGGCGCCGGACTCGGCCTGGTCATGCAGGTCCTCGTCCTCGTCGTGCAGAACGCCGTCTCCTACGAGGACCTCGGTGTCGCCACCTCCGGAGCCACCTTCTTCCGCTCCATCGGGGCCTCGTTCGGCGTCGCCGTCTTCGGCACGATCTTCACCAGCCGGCTCATCGGGAAGCTCGACGAGGTCTTCGCCTCCGCCGGACAGGACCTCCCGGCCGGCGTCGGTCCCGAGCAGGTCGCCGCCGACCCCCGGGCGATCGCCACGCTCCCGCCCGACCTTCGACCGGCCGTTCTGCACGCGTACGCCGAGTCCATCACCGACGTCTTCCTGTACGCCGCCCCGGTCGTGCTGGTCGCCTTCGTCGTCGCCTGGTTCCTCAAGGAGGACAAGCTGCGGGCCTCGGTCACCGCGCCCGACACGAGCCAGACCCTCGCCTCCAACCCCGTCGAGCGCTCCTCGCGCGACGAGTGCGCCCGCGCCCTGTCCGTCCTCGGCAGCCGCGAGGGACGCAAGGCGATCTACGTGAAGATCACCGACCGCGCCGGACTCGACCTGCTGCCCGCCGCGAGCTGGCTGCTGCTGCGCGTCCGCCGCCACGGCACCGTCGAGCCGGCCCGGCTCGCCGAGACGACCCCCGTACCGCTGCGGGTGATCACCGAGGCGTCCCGCCAGGTGGAGGAACGGCGCCTGGTCACCCGCGAAGGCGTCCAGCTGACCCTCACCGAGGACGGCGTCCGGGCCGCGGTGTCCCTCGCCCGGGCGCGCGAGGAGTCCCTCGCCGAGCTGCTCGGCGACTGGTGGGGGCCCGACCGGCCCACCGACCTCGTGCAGCTCGTGGAGGAGCTCACGGCGGAGCTGTGCGGATCGGACGGGGAACGCCCCCACACGCCCGAACCGCCCGGCGACCACCACCCCTGACGGCGCGCCCTCAGAGCTCCTTGCCGTACCAGATCTGCATGTACGGGCCGGTGCAGTACGCCGGGATCTCCCCGTACCCGTGCCGCGTGTAGAGGGCGCGGGCCTCGACCAGGTCCAGACGCGTGTTGAGGACCATCCGGCGGGCGCCGAGCGCGCGGGCCGCGTCCTCCAGGCCCGCCATCAGAAGATCGGCGCCGCCCTTGCCGCGGAAGGCGGGGCGGACGAACACCCGGGTCAGCTCGGCCCGTTCGCCGTCCTCCAGCATCAGCACCCCGCCGCAGCCGGCCGGCTTCCCGCCGAACCGCCCCACCAGGAACTGCCCCGTCGGCGGCACCAGCCGCCCGGCCCCGTCGTCCGTCAGCCCCTCGTCTATCTCCGCCTCGGTCGCGAGCCGCTTCCAGTAGCTGCCGGCCACATCGCCGTAGTAGTCCCGTCGCAGCGCGACCGCGTCCGGAGCGTCGACGGGTTCGGGAGAGAAGATCCAGGTCATGCGGGCCATTCTGCTGCCCGCACGACCGTGTCCGCCGCCCGTTTTTCCCGGGCGGAGCGCTCCGCGGCTACTTCGGCGACGCCTGCTGCACGACCTCGAACGACCACAGGGCGGACCCCGACGCGGCCGGCTTCGGGCGCTCGCCGCCCTCGCCGCCGCCCTGGTGCGCCCCCTTCATGGAACCGCTCATCCACGCCTGGAAGTCCTCCTCGCTGCGCCACCGCGTGTACACGAGGTACTGGTCGGTGCCCTCCAGCGGACGCAGCAGCTCGAACCACTCGAACCCGTCCGAGTTCTCCACGGCCCCGGCCCGCGCGGCGAACCGCTGCTCCAGGACCTCGCGCTGTTCGGCGGGGACGGTCAGGACGTTGATCTTTACGACGCTGGGCACAGGACACCTCTCGGGGAACGCGGGCCGGGCGCCGACCCGCGCCCTGATCACGTACGCCAGTCTCTTACACCCGCCGGTCAAGACGGCGTGAGGACACCCCTCAGCCGACGACCCGGGCGAGGAGCAGTCCGTCGTGGCCCTTCGTGCCGACGGTCTGGAAGGCGGTCGCGTCGAGGCGGGGTTCGCGGGCGACCAGGTCGAACATCTCGCGGGTGCCGGTGATGGCGGGGTCGTCGGGGTGGGGGGTGGCGACCCTGCCGCCCCGCACGACGTTGTCGACGATGACGACCGTGCCGGGGCGGGAGAGCCTGAGGGCCCAGGCCACGTAGTGCGGGTTGTTGGCCTTGTCGGCGTCGACGAAGACGAGGTCGAAGGGCCCGGCGCCCTCGGCCTCCAGCAGCGGCAGGGTGTCGAGGGCGGCGCCCGTGCGGACCTCGACGATCTTGTCGAGTCCGGCGCGGGCGAGGTTGGCGCGTGCCACGTCCGCGTGGGCGGGGTCGTACTCGAGGGTGATCATCCGGCCGTCGGCGGGGAGCGCGCGGGCCAGCCAGATGGTGCTGTAGCCGCCGAGGGTGCCGATCTCCAGGATGTTCCGGGCGCCCTGCACGGACGCGAGCAGGTGCAGGAGCTTCCCCTGGTTGGGGGCGACGGCGATCTCGGGCAGGCCGGCCGCGGCGGAGTCGGCGAGCGCGGCGGAGAGCGCCTCGTCGCCGGGGGCGAGCAGCTCGGTGAAGTAGTGGTCGACAGCGTCCCACTGAGGGTTCGTCATGACGCCGAACGTACACCGCCGTCCGTGCCCCGGGCGGTCGTCAGGGGGCAGGGAGCGCGCCCGCGTCGTCCGGTGCGCGGCGCCGGGTCGCCCGTACGGCCAGGAGCGCCGCCACGGTCGCGAGCAGCGTGCCGCCGGCGACCGTGAGCAGCCAGACGGGGACGCCGCCCACGGTCAACAGTCGCTCGGTGTAGGCGATTTCGCGGTAGGGGACGTCGGCGACGGCCCGCAGGTGGTGGTCGTCGTCGATCCGGTCCGGGTGCGGGAACCTCTGCTCCAGGACGGTCAGGTGGACCGGCCGGGCGCCGGCGAGGTCGGCGACCGCTCCCTCGGGCCGGTCGATCCGGCCGGCGAAGGTGACCTCGGGGCGGTCGCCGCCGATGGGCGAGCGGGGTTCCATCCGATGGTCGGCCAGCACGTACAACCCGAGGGTCTGCGGGGTGCGGGCGAGGCGCGAGAGGCGCATGGGGTAGACGAGTTCGTCGGAGGCGAAGGTGATCCGCAGCGGGGTCAGCTCGCCCCGGAGCGTCGCGCCGCTCTCCTGCGGGGCGAGGCGGACGGCGACGTACTCCCACGCGCGCTCCACGTACGGCCGGAGCGCGCCGGTGAGCCGCTCGGGAAGCTCGAAGCCGTTCGCGCGCAGCCAGTCGCCGAGGGCGTCGGGGTCGGTGGCGGTGAGCCGGGCCACGTCGAAGGGGCCGAGCCGTTCGCGCCCGACCACGCCGACGCCGCCCGCGCCGGGCGGGGCCGCGCCCGCGCCGTCCCCGTGGTCGTGGTCGAAGGGCCAGTCGCCCTCGCGCGGCCAGAAGTGGAAGCGGTCGCGCTGCTCGGGGGTGGTGAGGCGGTCGAGCGCGTCGAAGAGCGCCGGGTCGCCGAGGGTGACGTCGGCACGGTGGGGCACCGGCATGATCCAGGCCGCCCGCCGGGCGTTCCCGTGGACGTCGAAGCGCATGACGACGGTCTCGGTGCGGCCGTCCCAGCGGACGGCCGACTCCTCCCGGTCGACGCCGATCCGCTCCGCCCGGGACGGGATCATCGCGCCGCAGCCGCAGGCGTACGCCGGCGCGACGAGCGAGCCGAGCTGGAGCGCGAGCAGCGCGATGACCGTGGTCAGGATTCTTCCGTGTGTCCCCCGCATGGGAGCTGGGACGTGGCGGGGGAGGATCCGGTTCCGAGGGCCCGGTTCACGCCGAGGTGCGGACCCGGAGCTCCTTGACCCCGTTCAGCCAGGCGGCCCGTAGCCGGCGCGGTTCGCCGGCGAGGGTGAGGTCGGGCAGGGTGTCGGCGAGGGCGTTGAAGATCAGCTCGATCTCCTTGATCGCGAGGGACTTGCCCAGGCAGAAGTGGGGTCCGCCGCCGCCGAAGCCGAGGTGCGGGTTGGGGTCGCGGGTGATGTCGAAGCGCTCGGGGTCGGTGAAGACCTCGGGGTCGTTGTTGGCGGAGGAGTAGAAGAGGCCGACCCGGTCGCCCTTGCGGATCTTCTGGCCGCCGATCTCGGTGTCCTGGGTCGCGGTCCGCTGGAAGGAGACGACGGGGGTCGCCCAGCGGACGATCTCCTCGGCGGTGGTCGCCGGCCGCTCCCGCTTGAAGCGTTCCCACTCGTCGGGGTGGGTGAGGAAGGCGTGCATGCCGTGGCTGATGGCGTTGCGGGTGGTCTCGTTGCCGGCGACGGCGAGCAGCAGCACGAAGAAGCCGAACTCGTCGGAGGAGAGGTTGCCCTGGCCTTCGGCGGCGACGAGCTGGCTGACGATGTCGGCGGCGGGGCACTCCTTGCGGGCGGCGGCCATGTTCATCGAGTAGCCGATGAGCTCCATGGCGGCCTCGGCGCCGATCTCCTCGGTGATGGCGTACTCGGGGTCGTCGTACGCGACCATCTTGTTCGACCAGTCGAAGATGCGGGAGCGGTCCTCCTGGGGGACGCCGATGAGTTCGGCGATGGCCTGGAGGGGGAGTTCGACGGCGACGCGGGTGACGAAGTCGAAGGTGCCGTCGGCGTCCGCGCCGTGCCTGGCCTCCTCGACGATGGCGCGGGCGCGGTCGCGCAGCGCGGTCTCCAGGTTCCGGATCGCGCGGGGGGTGAAGCCGCGCTGGACGATCTGGCGGACCCGGGTGTGCTCGGGCGGGTCCATGTTCAGCATGATCAGCTTCTGGACCTCGATCTGGTCCCGGGTGATGTGCTCGTTGAAGCGGATGACCGCGGTGTTCTCGTTCGAGGAGAACAGCTCGGGGTGGGTGGAGACGTACTTGACGTCCGCGTGGCGCGTGACGGCCCAGTACCCCTCGTCGCCGAAGCCGGTGACGCCGGCCGGCTGGGGGCACCACCACACGGGCGCGGTCTGCCGCAGCCGGGCGAACTCCGGGAAGGGGATGCGGTCCTGGAGGAGATCGGGGTCGGTGGCGTCGAACCCTTCGGGGATATGGGGGCAGGGCATCGGCAACACTCTCCATATCTGATGGGCCATCAGAAGTTGCCGGGAAAGTTAGTAACGAGTTCTACAAGTAGCAAGGGGCGGGGCGGGAACTGTTGCGTCCCGGACCCTTGCGTACCGGCGGTAGCAGTCATAAGACTGCACTCAGAACTAGAACGCGTACTAGTTCCCCTGTGACGCCGACCGACCGGGGCGCCGGGACGCCCCGTCCGGTCGAGGAGAGGACGAGCCCATGGCCGCGGAACCCGTCATCGTCGAAGCCGTACGCACCCCCATCGGCAAGCGCGGAGGCGCGCTCGCCAACCTCCACCCCGCCTACCTGCTGGGCGAGACCTACCGCGAGATCCTCGGCCGCACCGGCATCCCCGCCGACTGCGTCGAGCAGATCGTCGGCGGTACGGTCACCCACGCCGGCGAGCAGTCCATGAACCCCGCGCGCACCGCCTGGCTCGCCATGGGGCTGCCGTACGAGACGGCCGCCACCACCGTCGACTGCCAGTGCGGCTCCTCCCAGCAGGCCAGTCACATGGTCGCCAACATGATCGCGGCCGGCGTCATCGACATCGGCATCAGCTGCGGTGTCGAGGCCATGTCCCGCGTCCCCCTCGGCTCCGGGTCCAAGCACGGCCCCGGCAAGCCGTTCCCCGACGAGTGGAACGTCGACCTGCCGAACCAGTTCGAGGCCGCCGAGCGCATCGCCCGCCACCGCGGCCTCGGCCGGGAGCGCGTCGACTCCCTCGGCCTGCTCTCCCAGGAGCGCGCCGCGATCGCCTGGTCGGAGGAGCGCTTCAAGCGCGAGACCTTCGCCGTCCAGGTCCCCACCACCGAGGCCGAGCAGGCCGCCGGACAGGGCATGTGGCGGCTCGTCGACCGGGACGAGGGCCTCCGCGACACCACCATGGAGGGCCTGGCCCGGCTCAAGCCCGTCATGCCGACCGCCGTCCACACCGCCGGGAACTCCTCCCAGATCTCCGACGGGGCCTCCGCGATCCTGTGGGCCTCCAAGCGCATGGCCCGCGCCCTCAAGCTCCGGCCGCGCGCCCGGATCGTCGCCCAGGCCCTCGTCGGCGCCGACCCGCACTTCCACCTCGACGGCCCGGTCGACGCCACCCGCGCGGTCCTCGGCAAGGCCGGCATGAGCCTCCGGGACATCGACCTCGTCGAGATCAACGAGGCGTTCGCGTCCGTCGTGCTCAGCTGGGCGCAGGTCTTCGACCAGGACTTCGAGAAGGTCAACGTCAACGGCGGCGCCATCGCCCTCGGCCACCCCGTCGGCGCCACCGGAGCCCGGCTGATCACCACGGCCCTGCACGAGCTGGAGCGGACCGACAAGGAGTTCGCGCTCGTCACCATGTGTGCCGGCGGGGGGCTCGCCACGGGGACGATCATCCAGCGGCTCTGAGTCGCGCCGGTCACCCGACCCGGCGGCCCGACCCGCACGGTCCGGAAAACGCCGCAGGCCCCGCCCCTCCGAGCGGAGGGCGGGGCCTTGCGGGTGCGCTGTGCGGCGGCGGGACTCTTAGTACCAGCCGTTGGCCTGCCAGAACGCCCAAGCGGCGTTCGGGGAGCCGTAGCGCTCGTTCATGTAGTTCAGGCCCCACTTGATCTGGGTGGCCGGGTTCGTCTTCCAGTCGGAACCGGCGGACGACATCTTCGAGGCGGGCAGGGCCTGGACCAGGCCGTAGGCGCCGCTGGAGGAGTTGGTCGCCTTGTGGTTCCAGTGCGACTCGTGCTCGACGATCTTGCTGAAGGACGCGTACTGCGAGGCGGGGACGATCTCACGAGCGAGCTCCTGCGGGCTGGCGGCCGAGGCCGCGCCCGTCGTGCCGAGCACCGCACCCGAGGCGCCGAGCAGCACGGCTGCGGAGGCGGCGAAGGTCTTCTTGCGGGCAACGACACGAGTGGTGAGCGAGCGGATCAACGTATCTACCTAACGTCGGGTACAAGGGCCGCGCCGGGCGATTTCGGCAAGCCGGAACCAGAGCCCGGGAGACCCGGGAACTGGGGGGAACCGGCCGTCCGAGGTGCTGCGGTGAGCACCGGCTGCCTGGCGACGTCCACCAGACAAGCAGGGCCGGCGGGGGTGGGGCAAGGACCCCGTGTACGAGGCAGGTTCGGACTCGGGAGGAAGGTCCCGGCAGGTGGGTACGCCACGTTTCCGCAGGTCATCACCTGCTGTGGGGTACTTTGGTCGGGTATCGGAGGTCTACTATTCCGGCTCGTACGTGACCTGGGTCCTGTGGGGCGCCTCACCCGGGAGAGCCCCTTCCGGGCCCTCGAATGTGACCTGGGCCTCGAAGTTCGCCCGCCGCGTGGCCCGGCGCAGGGCCCGCAGAAGGGTGCCGCCGACCGTCAGGGTGAGCACGACGGTGAGCGCGGCGCGGCCGAGGTCCCAGCCCAGGGACGTGGCCACGAGGAACGCGAGGAACCGGACGAGGTTCTCGTGGGCCGGTGCGCCCGGCACGAAGAAGATCCCGCCGCTCCCGTCCCCCTCGGCGCCCCCGCCGAGGGTCACCCAGCCGTACAGGTTGGTGACCGTGCCGTACGCGAACGCCGCCACGAAGCCGTACGCCGAGAGCATCGCCAGCTCAGCCCGCCCCCGCAGCGCCGTCGCGCCCGGCAGCAGCCCGGCGCCCATCGTGAACCAGCCCATCGCGAGCATCTGCGTCGGCATCCAGGGCCCCACACCGCCCGTGAGCAGGGCCGACGCGAACATCGTCACCGAGCCGAGGACGAAACCGAACCCCGGCCCGAGGACCCGGCCGCTCAGCACCATCAGGAAGAACATCGGCTCCAGGCCGGCCGTCCCCGCCCCGAGCGGCCGCAGCGCGGCCCCCACGGCGGCGAGCACCCCCAGCATCGCGACCGCCTTGGCGTCCATCCCCGAGTCGGCGATGGTGGCGACCACCACCGCGATCAGCAGCGGCAGGAGCGCCGCGAAGAGCCAGGGCGCGTCCGCGGCGTGCGTGGTCACCGCCGAGCTCGCGTCGGCGAAGAGCGGCCAGCAGATGCCGAGGAGACCGACCACGGAGACCAGGACCAGCGCCGTCACCGAACGCGGCCCGAACCGGACCGGCCGGATGCTCGCGGGCCGGCCGCCGCGCGGGCGGCCCTTCGCCGGGCCGCCGCTCACAGCGCCGCCTCGACCTGCTCGACCGTGAGCCAGGGCTGCGGGGCGAGGATCTTCGCGACCTGCGGGGAGAACGCCGGCGACGAGACGACGACCTCGGCCGTCGGACCGTCCGCCACCACCTCGCCGTCCGCGATGATCACCACCCGGTGCGCCAGCTCCGACGCCAGCTCCACGTCGTGCGTGGCCAGCACGATCGCGTGCCCGGCCGCGGCGAGCCCGCGCAGATGCGCGACGAGCCGGGCCTTGGCCGCGTAGTCCAGGCCACGCGTCGGCTCGTCGAGCAGCAGCAGCGGCGGCCGGCCCGTCAGCACCACGGCCAGCGCCAGCGCCAGCCGCTGCCCCTCGGACAGGTCCCGGGGATGCGTCCCGTCCGCCACCCCCGGCAGCAGCTCCTCCACCAGCGCCCGGCAGGTCCCGGGCGCCGCGTCGGCGTCCGCGTCCGCCGCCGCGCACTCGTCGGCGACCGTGTCGGCGTACAGGAGGTCGCGCGGCTCCTGCGGGACCAGGCCCACCCGGCGGATCAGCTCGCGGGGAGCGGTCGTGTGCGGGGCCCGGCCCGCGATCCGGACCGTGCCGGCGGTCGGCTCGACCATCCCGACCAGGGTGGAGAGCAGGGTGGACTTGCCGGCGCCGTTGCGGCCCATGAGCGCGACGGTCTCGCCGGCGTCGACCCGGAGGTCGACACGGCGCAGGGCCTCCACCCGGCCGCGCCGCACGCCGAGGGCGTCGGTCAGGACCAGGGGGGACGGGGCGGGGCCGTTCGCTTCCGTGGCCTCCGTCCCTTCGGTGGCCTCCGTGGCGCCCGTGGGCTCCGTGGGCTCCGTGGGCAGGGGGGAGCGGCTGCGGTGCCGGCGGAAGAGGGAGAGCCCGCGGGCCCGCGCCTTTCCGGAGGCCCGCGGACCGGGACCGTGCGGCGGGATCCCCGTGCGGGGGAGCTCGGAGGGGAGCCCCGTGGGCACCCGCCCCTCCAGCCGTTCCTTCAGCGGTGCCGACCGGCGGCGCGCGTCCCGCACCGTGAGCGGCAGCGGCTCCCATCCGGCGAGCCGCCCGAGGGCCACCACCGGAGGGTGCACCGGCGAGACGGCCATGATCTCGGCCGGCGGACCCATCACGCCGTCCGGGAGGAGGAGGACCTGGTCGGCGTACTGGACGACCCGTTCGAGGCGGTGCTCCGCGAGGAGGACGGTCGTGCCGAGGTCGTGGACGAGGCGCTGGAGGACCGCGAGGACGTCCTCGGCGGCGGACGGGTCGAGCGCGGAGGTCGGCTCGTCGAGGACGAGGACCTTGGGATGCGGCGTGAGGACGGAGCCGATCGCGACCCGCTGGCGCTGGCCGCCGGAGAGGGTGGCGAGGGGCCGGTCGCGCAGTTCGGCGAGGCCGAGGAGGTCGAGGGTCTCCTCCACCCGGCGGCGCATGACCGCCGGGGCGAGACCGAGCGACTCCATGCCGTAGGCGAGCTCGTCCTCGACCGTGTCGGTCACGAAGTGGGCCGACGGGTCCTGGCCGACCGTGCCCACGAGGTCCGCCAGCTCGCGCGGCGGGTGGGTGCGGGTGTCGCGGCCGTCGACGGTGACCCGGCCGGTGAGCGTGCCGCCGGTGAAGTGCGGGACCAGGCCGGAGACGGCGCCGAGAAGGGTGGACTTGCCGACGCCGGAAGGACCCACCAACAGCACGAGCTCGCCCTCGGGGACGGTGAGCCGCACGTCCCGGAGGGTGGGTTCGGCGGCGTCCTCGTACGTCACGGAGACGTTCTCGAAGCGGATCACGTGCTCTCCTTGGGGACGGGCGCGACGAAGGCCGGCAGCAGACCGACGAGCACCGACACGGCGGGCCAGAGCGGCAGCTCGGGCGCCTCCAGCGGGACGACGCCGGGGTGCAGGGCGTCGGGCGCGACGGTGTTCGCCCCGATCATGAGGACGGCGACCGCCACCCCCGAGCCGGCGACGAGCCAGGCCCGCACGCCCCAGTGGTCGGGCCGGTAGCGGGTGCGGAGCGTCCTGCGGCCGCCGAGCCGGAGGCCGCCGAGGGCGGCGAGCAGTCCGGCGCCGAGGAGCGGCAGCCCGTACGCGGCGCCTTCCGCGGCGAGGAGCCCGTACGAGCCGGCGCAGATCCCGAGCAGGCCGCCGAGGGTCAGCACGTTCGTGGTGCGGCGCACCGGTGCCGGGACCTGCGCCGTCCGCCCGTAGCCGCGCGCGTCCATCGACGCCGCCACGGCGATCGACCGCTCCAGCGCCCCTTCGAGGACCGGCAGGCCGATCTGGAGCACCGCTCTCACCCCGCCCGTGGGGCGGCCCCGGAGGCGGCGGGCGGTCCGCAGCCGGACCACGTCGGCCACCATGTTCGGCGCGAAGGTCATCGCCACGACGACGGCGACGCCGGCCTCGTACAGCGCCCCCGGCAGCGACTTCAGCAGCCGCGCCGGATTGGCCAGCGAGTTCGCGGCGCCCACGCAGATCAGCAGCGTCGCCAGCTTGGCGCCGTCGTACAGCGCGAACACCAGCTGCTCGGCCGTCACCCGGCCCCCGATCCGCACGCCCTGCGCCCAGTCGGGCAGCGGCACCTCGGGCAGCGTGAACAGCGGGTGCGTGCCGGGGATGGGGGAGCCGAGCAGCAGCGAGAAGACCACCCGCAGGGCGACGACGAACAGCCCGAGCTTCACGAACGCGCCGTACGAGCGGGCCCAGGGCGCGTCCGTGCGGCGGGCGGCGACGACGTACCCCGCGACCCCCACGAGCAGGCCGAGCAGCAGGGGGTTGGTGGTCCGGGAGGCGGCGACGGCGAGGCCGAGGGCCCACAGCCACCACGCGCCCGCGTGCATCGCGTTGGACCGTGTCGCCGTCGGGGCCGCGAGCCGGGAGAGCAGGGAGGGGCGCGACTCCTGCGCGGGGCGGCCCGCCGACGTCGCCCGGCCGCCGGGGGGCCGCCGGTGGTCGGACGTCCGGTGCTCTTCCGGCGTCGGCCGGTCGTCGGCAGCGGGCCGGGCCGTGTGCGGGTCCGTGGGCGTGCGACGGCTACGGGCGGGGCTCATCCGCGACGGCGGGCCTTCCAGATCGCGGCGCCGCCGAGGGCCAGGACCGCGGCGCCGCCGACGAGCACGCCGAAGGAGGGACCACCGCCGTCGCCGTCCCCGTCGCCGGGGGCGGTGGTCGCGGCACCGGTGGGGGCGGCGGACGCCGGGGCGTTCTCCGCCACCTGCTCGCCACAGCCCCGCGCCGGATACCCGGCGATCCCGCACAGCATCGCCGCGCTGTCGTACCGCAGCGGCTTCGCCACCGCGGCCAGCGCCTCGGCGCCCGTCGCGTCCTCGCGCACCTCCGCGCAGCCGACCTTGACCGTCTTCCGGGGCGGGTGCTCGCCGGGCGGGGCGTCCGCCGGGCCGCCGAAGTCGACGACGACCGCGATCCGCTTGCCGCCGTCCTTCTTCTCCACCCCGCCGCAGATCCCGGCGAAATCGGGGGCCACGGACGGCCGGGAGGTGTCGCTGGTGCCCTGGCTGACCGCGAAACGGAAGCCGATGGCGTCGCCGTCGGCGGGCCGGGCGGTCGCCGGGCCCTGGGTCGCGTACGTCCAGGACGCGCCGCCGTCGCTCTCCCAGAACGACCAGTAGCGGTAGCCGGCGGCCTGCGCCGGGGCCGCCGCGACGGCGGTGAGGGTCAGCAGCGCCCCGGCCGCGGCGCCCGCGGCCCGGGCGCCGGTCCTGCGGGTGGCTCTCACTTCTTGCGGCCGCTGACGAGGAAGCCGATGCCGACGCCGACGACCATGCCGATGCCGATGATCCACCACACGTCGAAGCCGGACTCGTCGTCGCTGGTGGACGACTCCGAGGTGTCGGGGGTCTTGGGCGCGGGACCGGCGGCGTTGAGCTGCTCGACCAGGTCCGCCGTGCCGAACTCGCGCGGGTCGGTCTCCGTGGCGCGGGCGGCCAGGATCAGCTGCGCGTACGCGGCCGGGCCGCTCTCCTTCGCCCAGGCGGCGGAGTTCTTCTCCAGCCACGCGAGGGCCGGCTCCGCCTCCTTGGACGCGCCGGCCGCGGCGAGGGCCACGACGGCGTCCGCGGTGTTGCCGTAGTCCGGCTTCTCGGCGGTGTCGGTGGAGCCGGGCATCGGCGGGGTGGTGAGGTGGCCGGTCTTCGCGAGGGCCTTCGCCAGGTAGGAGGCGCCGTTGAGGGCGGCCCGCTCGGCGGTCGGCTTCGTCAGGTCGGTGCAGGCCGGCGGCTGCTCGGGGGACGCCTTCGTGGCGGCGATGCTCTTGCCGAGCCCGGCGAGGGTGGCCGCGGCGGTCGCGTCGGCGTTCGCGAGCAGCTTGCCGTCCTTGTCCGGCTGGTACGCGAAGGCTCCCGCGCCGTCCTTGTCCGAGCAGGGGAGCGCGAGGGCGAGCAGCGCGTCGTACGGCGTGCGGCCGTCGGCGGAGGTGTACGAGCCGGGCTTCAGACCGTTCGCGGCGAGCGCGCCGACGACGATCGAGGTGGAGTTTGCGTCGCTGGGACCGCCGACGCCGTAGCCCCAGCCGCCGTCCTTGTTCTGCACGGTCCGCAGCCAGGCGGTGGCGGCCTTGACGGCCTGGTCGACCTTCTCCGGCGCGGCGGCCTGGCGGCGGACGGAGCCGAGCGCCTGGACGGCGGCGGCCGTGGCGTTGGTGTCCCGCATCGTCTTGGCGTCGCAGGGCGTCGTCGCGTCCGCGCGGTACGAGGCGAACGAGCCGTCGGCGCACTGCTGGCCGAGGAGCCAGTCCACGGCCTGGTCGGCGGGCTGGTAGCCGGTGCTCCGCTGCGCGATGAAGGCCAGCGACTGGCGCCAGACACCGTCGTACGTCGGGTCCTTCGTGCCGTACAGACCGGCCGGGAGGGCACCCGTCGAGGGGGTCGGAGAGGGCGCGGCGGCGGCCGGGACGGCGGCTGCGGCGCCGAGTACGACGGCGGCGGCTGCGAGCGCGGCGGCGCCGCGGCGGACGGTGTTCATGGGGCCCTCTCCTGCGGCCGGGCACCGGCACGCCTCAGGGCACCAGGCTCGGCTCCGTATTCCTCGACGGTGCCGGCGGTCACGTCCCGGGCGGGGCATTCCGACTCACCGCCCCCTCGGGGCGGCACACGGTTGCGGGTCAGCGCCGGATTCGCACCGGCTTCCCCCCGAACGGGCATGATGACGACCCGCTCACTCTACCGGCCCGTACGCCCTCCTCCCCGGCGGTGCGAGACGCCTCACACCGCCCGCGGCACGGGGTGCGCGACGGGGGCCGGCCCGACCGTCCGTGGGATACGAGCCCGGCTACACCGCGATGTAGGTGACCGGGTCCGTGCCGGCCACGGCTTCCGCGCGGCCCAGCTTCACCAGGCGGCGCAGGTGGGCCTCGGCCTCGCTGACGGCGATGTTGCGGGAGCCGTGCGGGATCCGGTCCCAGGGCCGGTTCCACTCCATCCGCTCGGCCAGCTGCCAGGGCGTGAGGGGGGTGGAGAGGAGGGCGAGGAGGCCGGTCAGGCGCTCCTCGTGGTGGTCGAGGAGTTCCCGCACCCGGCCGGCGGCGTCGGCGAAGGCGTACTGGTGGGCGGGGAGGACCTCGGCGACGCCGAGGCGGCCGATGCGTTCGAGGGAGTCGAGGTAGTCGCCGAGCGGATCGGCCCCGGTCGCGTCGTCCGGGTCCTCGTACAGCCCGATGTGCGGGGAGATCCCCGGCAGCAGGTGGTCCCCCGAGAACAGCCGGCCGTGGCCCGGCAGCCGCGCCGGGTGCTCCTCCTCCAGGTGGAGGCAGACGTGGCCGGGGGTGTGTCCGGGCGTCCAGACCGCCCGCAGCCGCCGGCCCGCCAGGTCCAGCAGCTCGCCGGGGACGATCTCGCGGTCGGGCAGCGCCGACCGCAGCCCCGGCAGCGTCCGCGTCCGCCCCGACGCCCGGGCCGCCCTCAGCGGCGCGAGGTGATCCTCGGGCGCCCCCACGGCCGCGAGCTTGCGGGCGAGGTAGTCGAGCCAGGTCCCCGGCTCCGCCTCCCTCGTCCGGCGCACCACCGCGGTGTCCGCCGCGTGCATGGCGATCCACGCCCCCGACTCCTCGCGGACCCGCCCGGAGAGCCCGTGGTGGTCCGGGTGGTGGTGCGTGATGACGACCCCGTGCACGTCCCGCGCCGCGTTCCCCAACGCCTCCAGGCCCGCAGTCAGTTCGGCCCAGCTCTCCGGATCGTCCCACCCCGTGTCCACGAGCACCGGCCCCCGGTCCGTGTCCAACACGTGCACCAGCGTGTGCCCCAGCGGATTGTCCGGGATCGGCACCCGCAGCGACCAGACCCCTCCGCCGTGCTCGGTCACCTGCGTCATGGATCCTCGTCTCTCGCGGAGCTACGAAGCCTGCTCGACCTCCGCCCACTATAACGAGAACTGACGAACCGTCAGAGTCGTGTGCGGCGCTTTCCCTTCCGTGGGGTGGCCTGTGATCAGCACGCCGGTGCCGGTGCCGGTGCTGATGTCGGCACCGGCGCTCCCGGCGATCAGCGCAGTCGTGGCCGGCGCGATCGCCCTCCTTGTCCGTGATCAGTACGCGGCTCGGTGCCGCAGGCGGAGCCGCCGCTGGGGCCGGTGTCCGGGCACGGTCATGGCTCGGACGTCTTCCCGGTCGTCGGGGTCGCCGAAGCTCCGTGCAACGCCGATTCGGCCTGCCGGCGTGCTTTCGCGAGATTCCTCCCGCTCGCCAGCGTGAGGGGGTGGGATTCACCCAGGACCTGCTCGCACCGGGCGAGAGTGGCCTCGTGCAGTTCGATGGCGTCCTCCAGGCGCCCCTTGGACCGGTATGCGCTCGCGAGGTTGTTGCAGCTGGTCAGGGTGTCGGTGTGGGTTTCGCCCAGGATTTCCAGCCGCTGGTCGCGCGTGGTCTCGTGCAGGGGAATCGCCAGGTCCAGATTCCCCGCGGACTGGTACGCGCAGGCGAGGTTCTCCCGGCTCTTCATCGTCTCGACATGTGTGTCGCCGAGGGTCTGTTCGTATTGCGCGAGAGCGGCCCTGTGGAGGGGGATGGCCCGCTCCGGATGCCCTGCTGCCCGGTGGGCGGCGGCCAGGCTGTCGAGGCTCTGAAGGGTGTCCGGGTGGGTTTCGCCCAGGGTCTGCTCGCACTGGGCGAGAGCGGTTTCGTACAGGGGAATGGCTTCGTCCATCCTCCCCGCCTCGTGATAGGCGTAGGCGAGATTGTGACGGCTGGCCAGGGTGTCAGGGTGGGTTTCGCCCAGGGTCTGCTCGCACTGGACGAGAGTGGTCTCGTACAGGGAAACGGCCTCGTCCGCCTTCCCCGCGGACGCGTAGGCGCCGGCGAGGTTGTTGCGGCTTGCCAGCGTTTCATGGTGGGTTTCACCTTGAGCCTTTTCACGCTGCGCGAGGGCGGCGGCGCGCAGCTGGATGGTGTGGGCGTCGCGTCCCAGCCCCATCAGGTACTGCGCGGCTTCGTAGTAGATGTCGGCGGTGGCCGTTGAGGCGGGGCTGCTTGGTGGTGTCGACTCGGCCAGGGCGGTGATGTGGGGGAGCAGGCGCTCCCATGAAAGGGGGTGGTCTGTTGTCGGACCGTCTCCGTCGGGCAGAGCGTGCCTCACCGCTTCCTCCGCTTCCTGCCGACCGGGGCGGTGGGTACCGGACGGGTCGGCGGTTCGCGTGCGCAGAACGGTCTGGACCAGGCGGTGGACGTTGATGCTCTGGCCGGAGTCGGTGAAGGCGATCATGTTGTACGCGCGCAGCTCTCCGAGGGAATCGCCCAACGCGATCGGATCGGGAGCGCGGGAGCCCAGGAGAGCGCGGGGGATGTCGTCGGGAGCCAGCCAGGCCATGGTGTGCAGGAGCGTGACGGCCAGCGGGTCCCGGCGGCTGATGGCGGTCAGTGTCCGATCCCAGATTCGGGCGATCGTCCGCTCGGGGTCCTTGGCGCCCCTGCCCTTGTCCAGGACGCGCCCCAGGAACCGGCGGTAACTCTCCAGGTCGATACCGGTCCTGTGCACGTAGGCCCCGGCCTGCTCCAGGGCCAGCGGCAGGCAACCCAGAACCTCGGCCAGCCGTCGAGCCTGCTGCTGCTCCTCGTGCATCGGCGTGCGGTCGGGAAAGGCGATGGTGCACAGCAGGTCGGTGGCCTCGTCCAGGGGGAGCAGGCCCAGGAGCATGGTGGGGCTGATGTCGTGCCAGTCGGTGGCCCTGCGGCTAGTGGCGAGATGATGGCCGCCGGCCAGGGTGCCCACGTAGGGATGCAGATGTGAGGGGTCCTCGACGTTGTCGAAGATCATCAGCCAGCCCGGGTGTGCCTGCAGCCAGGTGATCGCCCAGGCCGCCTGCTCGTCCGAACTCGCCGTCCCGGCCCACTGCGGACACAGTCGGTGGCACAGCCTCGCCAGGCCGGTCACGATCGATTCTGGAGACTCGGCGGTGATCCACCACACCGACGAGTACGCACTGCGGTAGTGGTCGGCGTAGTGCAGGGCCAGCCTGCTCTTTCCTACCCCGCCGAGCCCGTGGACGGCCTGCACCCGTGACGGGACCACCGCGGCCGAGCCCTCGCCCGTCAGCAGGCTCCGCAGTTCGGACAGTTCCCGCCTGCGGCCGATGAAGACCCCCGATGTGGACTCCGGCAGAAAGCCGGCGCCCTGAGGTGCCTCGACGGTCATGGCCCAGTTCGCCGCCTCGGGCGGCAGCACCACGAACCGCGCGTTGTCGCCGCTGATCGCGACCTCGATGGACTCGGCCCCGATGGGCCGCTCGCCGTTCACGTTCACTCCGGCCGGCTTCCCCGGGGTCGGTGCGTTCACGGCTTCGGCGGGTGGATCGTGGCGTTGTCGCCGGAAAGCGCGATGCCGATGTGCTGCGCACCGATCGGACGGGCTCCCGAGATGCTCACCGTCGCCCCGCGCTGTGTCGGCAGCAGTGCCGCGACCTCTCGGGCCAGCAGCGGATCCTCACGCAGTGCCCGTTCGATCTCGCGACGCAGTCCGTCCGCCGCGTCCCCACCGCCCGACTCGTCCGCCGCCTCGCTCGCCGCCCGCGCGAGTGCCGCCCGGCCGTCACCGTCCCGCCGACGCCAGACCAGTCGCACGATCCGCCGCCCCAGCCCCGCCGTGTCCTCGACCGCCGCGTCCAGTGTCGCCTCCCCGGCTCGACTCAGGATGCCCGCGCCGTACGCGGCCACTGCCGCCGACAGGAACGGCCCGGCCTGCTCCATCAGCTGAACGATCTCCGCACTCACGGCCCCTCCGGGGTGCTCGTCGGGAAGTGACTGAACGCAGGGTGTCGCAACACTCTCCGTGTGCGGAACGGTTGAGTCGTCCGTCGCGGTTCCTGCCCGCCGCACCAGATCGCCTACGCCATCCGCTTCAGGCCCCGACCCCTCTTGCGGCCACCGACTTCACGCATCCGGCCGCCGCCCCTCCCGCCTTCGCCCTCCGCGGCTCCACTGCCCGACGCGGGACTCGCACCCAAGGCGGTCGACCGATGCCTGTCGGCATGCCGCGGGAACGGGGGCGTCCCACGTGCCCCGACCGGCGTGAGTGGATCCTTGCCGCTCGCGAATCGGCTGGTGGGGCCCATTCCGTCCGGGCCATTGATCCCTATAAGTAGAACTGGTATCAGTTCTGAGGCATCGTCAGGAAGTCCAGGGAAACCATCTCCTCGGGAGGCGGCGGTCATGACCGAGCTTGTGGAGCACGGAAAGCTGTTCATCGGCGGGGAGTTGACCGATCCGCTCGGGTCCGGGGTGATCGAGGTGATCTCGCCGCACACGGAGGAGGTCATCGGGCGGGTGCCGCACGCGTCCGAGGCGGATGTGGACCGGGCGGTGGCGGTGGCGCGGCGGGCGTTCGACGAGGGGCCGTGGCCGCGGATGACGGTCGAGGAGCGGATCGCCGTCGTGAGCCGGATCAAGGACGCGATCGCGGTGCGGTACGAGGAGATCGGGCGGTCCATCAGCGCGCAGAACGGTTCGCCGTACTCGTGGTCGGTGCTGGCGCAGGCGCTCGGCGCGATGATGGTGTGGGACGCGGCGATCACCGTGGCGCGGGACTTCGCGTACGAGGAGCGGCGCGGCGGTGTGCTCGGTCCGCTGCTGGTGCGGCGCGAGCCGGTCGGGGTGGTCGCGGCGGTCATCCCGTGGAACGTGCCGCAGTTCACGGCCGCGGCGAAGCTGGGGCCCGCGCTGCTCGCCGGGTGCACGGTGGTCCTGAAGCCCTCGCCGGAGTCGCCGCTCGACTCGTACATCCTCGCGGAGATCGCCACCGAGGCGGGGCTGCCCGAGGGTGTCCTGAGCATCCTGCCCGCCGACCGCGAGGTCAGCGAGTACCTCGTCGGGCACCCGGGCGTCGACAAGGTGTCGTTCACCGGATCGGTCGCCGCCGGGCGCCGGGTCATGGAGGTCGCCTCCCGCAACCTCACCCGGGTCACCCTGGAACTCGGCGGGAAGTCGGCCGCCGTGATCCTGCCGGACGCCGACCTGGAGGCGGCCGTCGCGGGGATCGTCCCGGCCGCGTGGATGAACAACGGCCAGGCGTGCGTGGCCCAGACGCGCATCCTCGCCCCCCGCTCGCGGTACGAGGAGGTCGCCGAGGCCCTCGCGGCGGCGGCCGGCGCGCTCGTCGTCGGCGATCCGCTGGACCCGGCCACCCAGGTCGGTCCCCTGGTCGCGCGCCGTCAGCAGCAGCGCTCCCTCGACTACATCGGGATCGGTCAGCAGGAGGGGGCCAAGGTCCTGGCGGGCGGCGGCCGCCCGGCCGGTCTCGACCGCGGCTGGTACGTCGAGCCGACGCTCTTCGGCGGCGTCGACAACTCCATGCGGATCGCCCGCGAGGAGATCTTCGGACCGGTCATCTGCCTGCTGCCGTACGGGGACGAGGCCGAGGCGCTGCGGATCGCCGACGACTCGGACTTCGGGCTCAGCGGCAGTGTCTGGACCGGCGACGTGGAGCACGGCATCGACTTCGCGCGGGGCGTGCGCACCGGCACCTTCAACGTCAACACCTTCAGCCTCGACATGCTCGGCCCGTTCGGCGGCTACAAGAACTCCGGTCTGGGGCGCGAGTTCGGCCCCGAGGGCTTCTCCGAGTACCTGGAGCACAAGATGATCCACCTGCCGGCCGGCTACGGGGACGCGTGATGGGGGACCGCTGGCACGTCGAGGTCGACCGCGGCGTCTGCATCGGCTCGGGCATGTGCGTCAACCACGCGCCGGCCGGGTTCCGGCTCGACACGGCCCGCCAGTCGCACCCGGTGGAGACCGAGGCGGACGCCGGTGAACGGCTCCTCGCGGCCGCCGAGGGGTGTCCGGTGGAGGCCATCCTGATCACCCTCGCGGACGGGGGCGAGCCGGTCTATCCGCCGGAGGAGTAGCCCTCCGTCCATGGCACACTGCTCCCTCGATCACGGGGCGTCACCCCCGTGACCTGGGAGGGGACGATCGTGAACGGGAAGAAGTGGGCCGTGGGGGCCGCGGTGGCGGTGATGCTGCTCGGGGTCGGGGGCGCGAGCGCCGGGGGAGGGACGGGCGCGGGCCCCGGGGCGTTCGGCCGGGAGGCCGCGCAGTCCGAGATCCGTACGGCCGCGGCCGCGGCGGGGCTGTCGGAGAGCGAGTCCCTGAAGCGCGAGGAGGCCGCCTCGCCGTCGGCCGGCACCGAGCGGGACCGGCTCGCCGCACGCGCCGCCGCCTGCACGGCGGGCTGGGGGTACTTCGGGCGCGTGGTGGACGGGGCGCGGGGGAAGTTCGACCGGACGGTCGCCGCGCTCGCGGAGAAGGGCTGGGCGGAGTCCGGGAAGCGGTTCGAGGAGAAGATCGACGACAGCGGCGGGACCTCGGTCGGCGTCACGCTCAAGAAGAACGGCTGGACGCTGTACGCCCGTCACCATGCCCCGAAGGCGATGGAGATGGACGTCATCTCCTTCCAGGCTACGGAGGACGCGTGCATGAACGGGTTCAGCGAGCGGGAGTGGGACGTCCTGTTCGGGGAGGACGGGGACTCGGGGGACTGACCCGGGTCGCCGGTGCGCCACGCTGTCGTTCCCACGTGCAAAACTGTGCCCCTGATTGCGGGGGCAACGGGCCTTCGTGCGTGCGTTTTCGGGAGTGCTGTGCGCAAGGCGATGGGAGCGGCCGCCGCGGCCGCCTGTGCGGTTCTGCTGGTCGCGGGCTGCGGGAGCGAGGGCGGGGCGGACAAGGGCGGTTCGGCGTCCGGCGGTTCGTCCTCGGCCGGTTCGTCCTCGACGGGCGGCTCGGGCGGTTCGGGTGGCGAGCGGCTGGACGGTGCCGCCGTCACCAAGGAGTTGACGGACGCGGCCACGGGGGCCGGCTTCACGCAGGACGCCTCGGGCGAGCAGGTGCCCGCCGAGGCCAAGGACTGCATGGTCAGCTGGACGGCCGACGCCGAGAAGGCCGCCGACCCGGCGAAGTCCTACGCGGACACGGTCGCGACGCTGACCAAGGGCGGCTGGACCGAGACGCGCAGCTCCGGCGCGGGCGGCTCGGTCATCAAGTCGCTGAAGAAGAGCAGTTGGCAGCTCCAGGCCAGCAACCACTCGGCGGGTCCGCTGAAGCTGGTCATGTTCGTGGCCGTCGACGGCGGCCCGGAGTGCGCCGCGGTCATCGCGGAGAACAACGCCAAGGCCCAGGGCTCCTGACCCCGTCCCGTCCGTGCTCCCGGCGGCCTGTCCGTCGGGGGCGCGGACGCGGGCCCGGCCTGAGGACCGCGGCCCACGCGGCCGCGCGTCGCGGGTCGTCGGTCTGCCGCGGGTCCGCAGCCACCTGCGGGGCGCCGGTCCGTCGCGGGGCGTCAGGCCCCCGCGGCCCCCGCGGGCGCCGGGGCCGTCAGGTCGATCAGTCGGCAGACCGTCTCGATGTCGATCTTCACCTGTGCGATCGAGGCACGCCCCGAGAGCCAGGTGATCAGCGCCGAGTGCCAGGTGTGCTCGATCACGCGGACCGCCGAGAGCTGGCTCGGCGTCGGGTGCTCGGTGCCCATGGCGTCCAGGATGATCGCCGTCGTCAGCCGGGAGACCGTGTCGACCTCGGGGCTCACGCTGCGGTCGGCGAAGGTCAGGGCCCGCACCATGGCGTCGGCCAGCTGCGGTTCGCGCTGGAGCGCGCGGAAGGCCCGCATCAGGGTCTCCGCGACCCGCTCGGCCGGGTCGGCGCCGGCGGGCGGCCGCTTCCGCAGCGTGGTGTGCATGTGCTGGAGCTGGTCCTGCATCGTCGCGACGAGCAGATGGATCTTGGACGGGAAGTAGCGGTAGAGCGTGCCCAGGGCCACGCCGGCCGCCTCGGCCACCTCCCGCATCTGCACGGCGTCGAAGCCGCCCCGCGCGGCGAGCTGGGCGCTGGCATTCAGGATGCGGCGGCGCCGCGCCTCCTGGCGCTCCGTGAGGGGCGGCGACGCGGGTCTGTGGTCCGCTCTGTTCTCTGCGGTCATGAGGTCCCGTTCCGTGCGGTGGGGAGCGACAGTATGGCGGCGTGGCCGCCGTGGCGCGAATCACCTGTTCCGGCTCTCACGGCGGAGCTACCTGCCGGTAGATTCTGTCCTCCTTGAAGGATCAAGAAGACAGCCAAGAAGATCCAGAACGATCAAGTCTGTAACTTGTTCTAGATTAGCGCGAGCGGTTACGCTCCGGCGAAACGCACGCTCGAAGGGGGTCGCGCATGACCGCTGAGGCCATAGAGGCAAGCCCCCGGCAGGGCGTCACCGCGGCCGGTGACGGACCGTTGCGGATCGCTCTCCTCACGTACAAGGGGAACCCCTTCTGCGGTGGTCAGGGCGTCTACGTCCGCCACCTCTCCCGTGAGCTCGCCCGCCTCGGCCACCAGGTCGAGGTCATCGGCTCCCAGCCGTACCCCACCCTCGACGAGGGGGTGCCGCTCACCGAGATCGCCAGCCTCGACCTCTACCGCTCGCCGGACCCGTTCCGCACGCCGAAGCGCGAGGAGTACCGGGACTGGATCGACGCGCTGGAGGTCGCCACCATGTGGACCGGGGGCTTCCCCGAGCCGCTGACCTTCTCGCTGCGGGCCCGGCGCATGCTCGCCGCCCGCCGCGGCGACTTCGACGTCGTCCACGACAACCAGACCCTGGGGTACGGACTCCTCGGCGGCCCCCGTGCCCTCGGCGCGCCGCTCGTCACCACGATCCACCACCCCATCACCGTCGACCGGCAGCTGGAGCTCGACGCCGCCGCCGACTGGAAGCGCCGGGCCTCCGTCCGCCGCTGGTACGCCTTCACCCGCATGCAGAAGCGGGTCGCCCGCCGGACCGAGTCGGTCCTGACCGTCTCCGGCACCTCGCGCCAGGAGATCGTCGAGCACCTCGGCGTCCGCGAGGACCGCATCCGGGTCGTCCACATCGGCGCCGACACCGACCTCTGGTCCCCGGACCCGGCCGTGGCCGAGGTCCCCGGCCGGATCGTGACCACCTCCAGCGCGGACGTCCCCCTCAAGGGCCTGATCCACCTGATCGAGGCGCTGGCCAAGCTCCGCACCGAGAACCCCGAGGCCCACCTCGTCGTCGTCGGCAAGCGCGCCGAGGCCGGCCCGGTCGCCCGGGCCATCGAGCGGTACGGCCTGGAAGGCGCCGTCGAGTTCGTCAAGGGCATCAGCGACGCCGAGCTCGTGGACCTGGTGCGCTCCGCCCAGGTGTCCTGCGTGCCCTCCCTGTACGAGGGGTTCTCGCTGCCCGCCGCCGAGGCCATGGCCACCGGCACCGCGCTGGTCGCCACCACCGGCGGCGCGATCCCCGAGGTCGCGGGTGCGGACGGCGAGACGTGTCTCGCGGTCCCGCCGGGGGACTCCGGTGCGCTGGCCGCCGCCCTGGGCCGGGTGCTGGGGGACGCGGAGCTCCGGGCGCGGCTCGGCGCCGCCGGCCGCGAGCGGGTGCTGTCCCGCTTCACCTGGGCGCGCGCCGCGCAGGGCACCGCCGAGCTGTACCGCGAGGCGGTCGCCCTTCAGGGGACCGGAGTCCGCCGGTGACCTCCGGCCGTCGCCGCCCGGCGCGGACCGGCGGCGGGGCCGTGCCCGCCCTCTCCCGGGCCCTCGGCGCCGCCGGAGCGGGAAGGACCCCCCTCGCCCCGCGGAACGCCTGCCCACCCCCACCTTCCCACCCCGAAAGCAGGACCTCGTGCTGACCGTCGACTTCACCCGCTTCCCGCTCGCCCCCGGCGACCGCGTGCTCGACCTGGGCTGCGGTGCGGGTCGGCACGCGTTCGAGTGCTACCGGCGCGGCGCGCAGGTGGTGGCCCTCGACCAGAACGCCGAGGAGATCCGCGAGGTCGCCAAGTGGTTCGCGGCGATGAAGGAGGCCGGGGAGGCCCCCGCCGGGGCGACCGCGACCGCGATGGAGGGCGACGCCCTCAACCTGCCCTTCCCCGACGAGTCCTTCGACATCGTCATCATCTCCGAGGTCATGGAGCACATCCCGGACGACAAGGGCGTGCTCGCCGAGATGGTCCGCGTGCTCAAGCCGGGCGGGCGGATCGCGATCACGGTGCCCCGCTACGGCCCCGAGAAGGTCTGCTGGGCGCTCTCCGACGCGTACCACGAGGTCGAGGGCGGCCACATCCGCATCTACAAGGCCGACGAGCTCCTCGCCAAGATCCGGCAGGCCGGCCTCAGGCCGTACGGCACCCACCACGCCCACGCGCTCCACTCGCCGTACTGGTGGCTGAAGTGCGCCTTCGGCGTGGACAACGACAAGGCGCTGCCGGTCCGCGCGTACCACAAGCTGCTGGTCTGGGACATCATGAAGAAGCCCGCCCTGACCCGGGTCGCCGAGCAGCTGCTCAACCCGGTCGTCGGCAAGAGCTTCGTGGCGTACGCGACCAAGCCCCACCTGCCCCAGGCCGACACCGCGGACGCGGCCAAGTGACGTCTCCCGAGCGGATCGCCGAGCACCTCGTCCTGCCCGGGGTGCTCACCGCCGAACAGGCCGCCGAGACCGTCGCCGGGATCCTGGCCGTGCAGCGCGAGGACGGCGCCATCCCGTGGTTCCGGGGCCACCACCTCGACCCGTGGGACCACACCGAGGCCGCCATGGCCCTGGACGCGGCCGGCGAGCACGCCGCCGCGGCCCGCGCCTACGAGTGGCTGGCCCGCCACCAGAACGGCGACGGCTCCTGGTACGCGGCGTACCACGACGGCGAGGCGGACCGGGTCACCGACCGGAACCGCGAGTCCAACTTCGTCGCGTACATCGCCGTCGGCGTCTGGCACCACCACCTGTGCACCGGCGACGACGCCTTCCTCGACCGCATGTGGCCGGTCGTCTACGCGGCCGTGGAGTTCGTCCTCGGTCTCCAGCAGCCAGGCGGCCAGATCGGCTGGAAGCGGGAGGACGACGGCACGGCGGTGGGCGACGCCCTGCTGACCGGCAGTTCGTCGATCCACCAGGCCCTGCGCTGCGCCCTCGCCATCGCCGAGGCGCGCGAGGAGCCGCAGCCGGACTGGGAGCTGGCGGCCGGCTCCCTCGGCCACGCGATCCGCAGCCACCCCGAGCGCTTCCTCGACAAGTCCCGCTACTCGATGGACTGGTACTACCCCGTCCTCGGCGGCGCGGTGACCGGACCCGAGGCGCAGGCCCGCATCGACGCCGACTGGGACACGTTCGTCGTGCCCGGCCTCGGCGTGCGCTGCGTCGTCCCGAACCCGTGGGTCACCGGCGGCGAGTCCTGCGAACTGGCCCTGACCCTGTGGGCGATGGGCGAGTCGGACCGGGCGCTGGCGATCCTCCAGGACATCGCGCACCTGCGCGCCGCCGACGGCATGTACTGGACGGGGTACGTCTTCGAGGGCGAGCAGGAGTCCGACAAGGCGTTCTGGCCCGAGGAGCGGACCAGTTGGACCGCCGGCTCCCTGCTGCTCGCGGTGGCGGCCCTCGGCGGCGAGGAGGCCACGGTCGCGGTCTTCGGCGGCGAACGCCTCCCGCAGGGCCTCGAACCGGACTGCTGCCGCTCCTGATCTCCGGCGCCTGAGGAGGTGCGTGTCCATGTGTGGCATGGGCACGCACACGGCGCGGGGTCGTGGAACCCGTTCGGAGCCACCCCGGTGGCGGGTCGGAGGGGGCCGGGAAAGGCTGGCGCCACAGTCCCCAGGGAGGTCGTGCCGTGCCCAGAACCGTTTCGCGTGGCGTCGTGGCGCTGCTGTTGTCCTGCACCCTGCTGCTGACCACCGCCGCCTGCGGCGGTGACGGGGACGCGCAGAGCACGAACGCCGCGGCGACCCCGTCGAGCACGAGCACCGTCGAGCAGCAGAAGCTCGCCAAGACCCGGTTCGTGGCCAACGCGGGCCTGGCGGCCGGGGCCGCGTACCAGTGGATCGTGAAGCCCTACCGCGCGGGGAAGTTCACGAAGGGGGCCGACGGCCGGACCCTCGCCCTGGTGAAGGCGGGCCTGGCGGGCGCGTTCACGTACAACCGGCTGAAGGCGGCCGTGAACAACGCCAAGGGCGACCCGCTGCTTTCGAAGGCCGTCGTGCCGCTGACGGCCGGGATCGACTCGCTGAAGGACCTCGGGACCAAGCTCCGCAAGGGCGAGGCGGGCGACGCGGACGTCGGCGCCTTCGAGAGCGTCATCAACAGCGTCAAGGACGCCGGCAAGAGCGCCGGCGCCGAGGTCGTCGACAAGGTGCCCAGCGCCTCGCAGCTGGGCGGCTGACGTCAGTCGGCGAGTTCCGCGAGCACCCGGAGGGTGGCGGGGTCCGGTGAGGTGACGAGCAGGTCCGTCACCGGCCCCCGCCGCCATGCGTCGAGCCGCTCGGCGATCCTGCGGCGCGGGCCGACGAGCGAGATCTCGTCGGCGAAGGCGTCCGGCACGGCGAGCACGGCCTCCTCGCGCCGGCCGGCCGAGAACAGCTCCTGGATGCGCCGGGCCTGCTTCTCGTACCCCATCCGCCCCATCAGGTCGGCGTGGAAGTTGCGCGCCGAGTGCCCCATGCCCCCGATGTAGAAGCCGAGCATCGCCTTGACCGGCAGCAGTCCGGCCGCGACGTCCTCGCACAGCTGCGCACGGACCATCGGGGCGACGAGGAAGCCGTCCGGGAGGTGCTCGGGGAGCGCGTACACCTCCGCCCAGCGGTCCGGCGTCCAGTAGAGCGGCAGCCAGCCGTCGGCGATCGTCAGGGTCTGCGCGATGTTCCGGGGCCCCTCGGCGCCGAGCAGGACGGGGAGGTCCGCGCGCAGCGGATGGGTGATCGGCTTGAGGGGCTTGCCGAGCCCGGTGCCGTCCTCGCCGGAGTACGGGTGGGAGTGGTGCCGTCCGTCGAGTCGCACCGGGCCCTCGCGGCGCAGGACCTGCCGGACCACGTCCACGTACTCCCGGGTCGCGGTCAGCGGCGAGCGGGGGAACGGCCGGCCGTACCAGCCCTCGACGACCTGCGGTCCGGACAGCCCGAGCCCCAGGAGCATCCGGCCGCCGGAGAGGTGGTCCAGGGTGAGCGCGTGCATGGCCGTCGTCGTCGGGGCGCGTGCGGCCATCTGCGCGACGGCCGTGCCCAGCCTGATCCGGCTGGTGTGCGCGGCGATCCAGGTCAGCGCGGTGAAGGCGTCCGAGCCCCATGCCTCCGCCGTCCACACGGAGGCGTAGCCGAGCCGCTCGGCCTCGCGGGCGAGTTCGAGGTGGGTGGGGGAGGGGCCGCGGCCCCAGTAGCCCAGGGTGAGTCCGAGTCGCATGCCCCGCAACCTTTCTGACGATCCGTCAGGTAGTGCGGGCACTGTACGGCAACGGCCCCCCGCCCGGAAGGGATTCCGGGCGGGGGGCCGTAGGTGCGGGCGTGAGCGCCGCTAGCCGCGCTGGATGCCGGTGGTGTCCTGCAGCACGCCGCGGCGGCCGTCCTGCGTCTGGGCCACCAGGGCCGCGCCGCGCTGCTCGACCGCCAGGTACCAGGTGCCGGGCGCCAGCTCGGCGATCGGCGCCTGCGAGCCGTCCTCCGCGTACAGCGGACGGGCGACCGGGACCGCGAACCAGAACGGGGCGAAGTCCGCGGCCGGCTGCGGGGCCTGGGCCTGCGGCTCCGGCTGCTGCGGGGCGTGCGGCTGCGGGGCGGCGGCCTGCGCGCCGAACGGGGCGCCGGCGCCGTGCGACGGGTCCTGAGGTCCGCCGTACTGCGGGTGCTGCGCGCCCGGGTAGCCGTAGCCGCCGGGAACGCCCTGCTGGCCCGGCTGGCCCGGCTGCATGCCGTACGGCTGCGGGGCCTGCGGACGCGGCGCGCCCATCAGCGGCGCCTTCAGGGCGGGCACCAGCGGACCGGCCACCGCGGCGCCGGCCGCGACCAGCGCGGCGATGAGGCCGAGGATGAGACCGGCGCCCGCGTCGACCTCGCCGAGGTCGATGACCGTCCAGAAGAGTGACCATGCGGTGATGATCGTTGCAGCGGCACCGAATTGGCCGAGGTCGAGGCCGACGACCTTCCGCGGCTGGGGCAGCGCACGGTTGAGCACGACCAGGGCGGCACCGATCACGCCCACCAAGTACACCCCGATGGCGTTACCCAGGGAGTCCCAGGCGTTCGGCGCGTCGATCGTGAGGCCCTTGTAGGAGATGTAGTCCAGGAACGAGGCGATGAACAGCACCACCGCTGCGCCGATCAGCACGCCATCGCCTCGGGTGAGGGAGCGGATATTCACGTAAGAGTCCTTCGTCGGTCGTCGTTCGTCGCGTCGGGGGGTGGCACTCGGGGCTTCACGGCACGGGGGCGGCCCCATCGTACGGAGCGAATCTATCGCCCGCCGGTTCTACCCCTTGAGGTAGGTCGCGATGCCGTCGGCCATCCCCTGTGCCGCCTTCTGTCGCCACGTCGACGACGTGAGCAGTCGTGCGTCCTTGGGATCACGCATATTGCCGCATTCGACGAAGACCTTGGGCACGGTTGAGAGATTGAGGCCGCCGAGGTCGGAGCGGACGTCCAACCCGGTACCTCCGCCGAGGTAGTTGGCGGGGGAGGTACCGGTCGCGCGGGCGAACGTGTCGGCGATGCGCTCGCCCAGCCGCCGGGAGGGCCCGACGATCGCGGCGGTGTCGGCCGCTCCGGCGCTCACCCGGGCGGGCAGGATCACATGGAAGCCGCGGTTGCCGACGGCGGAGCCGTCCGCGTGGACGGAGACGACGGCGTCGGCACGGGCGGCGTTGCCGATGCGGGCCCGCTCGTCGATGCACGGACCCCAGGGGCGGTCGCCGTCATGGGTCAGCACCACCTTGGCGCCGCGCGCGGTCAGCAGGTCCCGCAGCCGGTGGGAGACGTCGAGTGTGAACGACGCCTCGGTGTACCCGCCGTCGGTGGAGGTCCCCGTGGTGTCGCACTCCTTGCGAGTCGTCCCGATGTTCACCTTCTTGTTGATTTCCGTGGTGTGGCGGAAATTGCCCGAGTTGTGCCCCGGGTCGATCACGACGGTACGGCCGGCGAGCGACCGGCTCTGGGAGATCGGGAGCGGGGAGCGGCTCCGCGTCGGGACGGGGAGCGGCGGCCGGGACTGGGACGTCCGCAGGGCCTCCTGGGCGTCCGGGACGTCCTGCGCCTTTCCGGCGGACGGAGATGCCTGGGAGGCCCCGCATCCGGCGAGTGCGGCGCAGCAGCCCGCGGCGGCGAGGGCGAGGGCGAGAGTACGGCGGGCGGTGTTCCGGTGGTCGTACGGCACCCCGCGACTCTAGGGCCTGCGCGCGGCGAATGCCCGCAGCCCGTACGTCGCAGCTTCGTCACCGCTTCGCCGAACGGTGGACGCGTGTGCGCGGACCGTGAAGGGTAGGTGACAAGAGGCGACGGTGGGGTGTCACCGCGCAATGGCCCACGAGGGGGAACCGTGGTGGGGGAAGAACCGAACGACGCACGTCCCGAGCCGTCCGACCGGATTCCGGGCGACAGACCGTCAGACCCGCGCGTCCAGGCGGCCCCCGGGGTGCCGCAGCAGCCGACGGGCCCCGGAGGCGCCGAGCCGCCGTGGGCGGCCCCGACCCCGGCGAGGCCCGCTCCCGAGGCTCCCGCCCCGGCGCCGCCGGCCACGCCCACGCTCGCCTTAGGGCCGCAGCCCGCCTCCGGTGCCGGCGGAGCAGCCGACGCGGGGGCCGCGCCCCCGCCCGGTTCCGCGCCGGCGCCCGGCTGGGCGGGAGGCGGCGCCGTGCCGCCGCAGCCCGCGGCGCCGCCGGGGTTCGGCCCGCCGCCGGGACACGGATCCTTCGGCTACGGCCCGCCGTCCGGCCTCGGACCGCAGCCGCCCGCCCAGCCGCCCGGCGAGGCGAACGGGGCGCAGGCCGCCATGATCGGCCTCCTCAACCTCTCCTGCCTCGGCCTCGGCTACGTCCTGCTGCGCAACTGGGTCGGCGCCGCCGTCTGCTGGCTCGCCACCGTCGCCCTGCTCGTGCTCGCACTCCCCGCCGACGTCGACGGGGTGCCCGTCGGCGTCCTCGTCGGCTACGGCGTCTTCCTGCTCGCCGCGGCCGCCGACGGCGCCCGGCGCGGGCTCCGCGCCACGCTCCGGGTCGGCGCCTCCCTCCGGCGCCTCGCGCTGCCGCTCGCCGTCGTCCTCCTGGCCGTGCCCGCGGGCGGTTCGCTCGCGTACGGGGCCGCCCGCGACGAGGCGAGGGAGCAGGCGCTGCTCGACCGGCTCGCCGCGGCGGACGGGCTCGTCAAGTCCGCCGACGGCCTCGCCTTCGACAAGGCCGAGCCGACCTTCCGCAAGGCCCTCGCCACCTACCAGGACCTCGGCACCCGGCACGCGGGCTCCCGGGCCGGGAAGCTGGTGCCCGAACGGCTCGACGCCTACTACGCGACGGTCTCCGCCCCGTACGCGCAGAAGCGGTACTGCGAGGCCGTCCCGCCGTTGAAGCACCTGCGGGGGTTGCCCGGCACGGTCGACAAGGAACTCCTCGGCTCCCGGCCCGCCAAGACCGACGAGCCGCTCGCCGAGTCCCTCTACGAGTGCGGCACGGCGGCCCTCGGGGTGCGGACCGCCGACCCGACCGCCAGCGAGAGCCTCAACGAGCTCCTCGACACGTTCCCGAAGTCCGGCCAGGCCGCCCAGGTCGAACCGGCCGTCCGCGCGGCGATCAAGACCCGGACGACCGCCCTCGACGGCGGCTCCGCGCCCTGCGACACCACCGAGGAGCTCCGCGCGCTCGACTCCTCCCTCGACAACATGAAGGACCCCTCGCTCCAGGGCGCCGCGAAGGAGGCTGCCGACGCGGTCCAGAGGGGGCACTTCGCCTGCGGCACCTCCCAGTTCAAGGGCAAGGACTTCACGGCCGCGATCACGACCATGACCGAGTACGCCACGGCGTACCCGTCCAGCCCGCAGGCCGCGCACGCCCGCTCGATCGCCATCGCCGCCGAGATCGCCGACGAGGAGCCCGCCGCCGGCAAGAACCTGCCCCCGGCGGAGGTCCCCGGAGGCAGCCGGATGGTCATGGTGGTCAGCAACGACGGCCCCGGCGAGGTCGAGCTGCTCTACACCGGCCCGATGACCGGCAAGGTCACCCTCAAGGCATGCGGCACCTGCACCAAGTACCCGAGCCCGATCTTCTCCAACGACCAGAAGGTCAAAGCCTGCACCGGGCCGTCCTCGAAGTACCCCAAGGCGACCCTGCTGCTGCCCGCCGGCGACTACCACTTCCTCCAGAAGCGTGCGTCCACCGGCACCTCGACGTCCGGGGACACCAAGTCGAGCAAGGCCAAGATCGAACCCGGCTACAGCTACACCAACTGCCTCTACGTGACCTCCGGGTTCTGACCCGGCGCCACGCGTCCCGACCGGCGGCCGTCAACCCTCGCGGTGGCGGCCGCCGGCCCGCTCAGCCCAGCCGGCGGAGCACCCGCAGCGAGTCGGTGACCGAGATCTCCTCGAAGTCGCCCGATTCCAGGGCCCGCAGGTAGATCCGGTACGGGGCCTGGCCGCCGTCCTCGGGGTCGGGGAAGACGTCGTGGATGACCAGCACGCCGCCGGGTGCCACCTTGGGGGCCCAGCCCTCGTAGTCGTTCGTGGCGTGCTCGTCGGTGTGTCCGCCGTCGATGAAGACCAGGCCGAGCTGCCCGCCCCACACTTTCGCCACCTGCGGCGACCGGCCGACCACGGCCACCACGTGCTCCTCCAGGCCCGCCTTGCGCAGCGTCCGGCGGAACGTCGGCAGCGTGTCCATGAGACCCACCTCGGGGTCGACCACCGTCGGGTCGTGGTACTCCCAGCCGGGCTGCTGCTCCTCGCTGCCCCGGTGGTGGTCCACCGTCACCGCGACCGTCCCCGCCCGCCGCGCCACGTCGGCCAGCAGGATCGTCGACCGCCCGCAGTACGTCCCGACCTCCAGCAGCGGCAGCCCCAGCTCGGCCGCACCGGCGGCGGCCGCGTACAGCGCCAGCCCCTCCCCGACGGGCATGAAGCCCTTCGCGGCCTCGAAGGCGGCAAGGATCTCGGGCTCGGGCACGGACATGGCTGACTCCTACTGGCGGGTACGCGGATATCGAGCGCCCATCGTGCCCTACCGGCCGCACGTGAACCACAGGGGGAGACCCCGTCGCCCGGCACCCCACGGCCGTCCCGCGACGCCGATGGAGGCCCCGCCGCCTCACCCGGCCTTGCGGGCGCGCCGCCCGTCCGTGGAGGATTCCGTGGAACCGACGCCGCACGTGAGGGGAACGTCATGGGGAGCGACGCGAACCCGGTCGACGCGCAGCGGCGCCGACCCTCCTGCGGACCCGACGCGGGCGGCAACCGCGTCGAGGCCCGTACCGGCCGCTGACCATGGCGACCCTCATCGGGATGGCGATCCTCGCCGTCGTGCTGCCGGCCTGGGCGGGGATCACGTTCGTCGGGCTGGTGCGGGCGCGCCGGGGCGACGGTCTGCCGCCCCGGGCCCGTCCGCGCCGGACACCCGCGAAGAAGGCGGCGTGGATCGCGGGGCTCGCGTACCTCGCGGGCGGGGCACTGCACGTGTACGGCCTGTCGTACCTGCCGTTCCTCTTCCCCGGGGACGCGTGCTGGTTCGCGGCGGGGATGAAGACCTACCCGGACTCCAGCAATGCGCTGCCCGTGAGTCTGGTGTGCCGCGGGTTCGAGGTCGTGCCGTGGTGGGTCAACCCGGGGCTGCTCGTGCTGGGGGCGACCGCCGTGGCGGCGACCGTCACGAGCGTCGTTCTCGCGTGGCGCGGGCGGCCGCGGCCGCGGCGGGGGCGAGGCGCCGCCGCGGGCGCGCCGTGATCGACGCCGACCTCGCGGAACCCGCGGGCCGGCGCTCCTGATCCGGGGTCCGCGCCCACCGCTCCTCGGGCTCCGCTCCGAGTCCCCGCCCGTCGCCGGGTCGTTCAGCCTCCCGCGCCCGTCAGGACCGCCCGGAGCCTGCGCACCCCGGCCTTCCACTCCTCGCCGTCCGACTCCTCCCAGAGCTCCAGGAGTTCGGAGGGCTCGACCAGGATCCGGTCCAGGGCCCGGGCGGCCAGCGGGCGGGCCTCCGGCGGCAGTACGGGCAGCGGCTTCTTCGGGCCGTAGGAGGTGGTGACCGGATCGCCGCCCGGACACTGGGCCGCGACCAGGGCGGCCGACGCGATCGCCTCCACCGCGAGGTCCGCGTCGAGGTACTCCTCGCCCGTCGAGGTCACCTCGCGGAAGGCCGCGAGCAGTACTTCGGCCCGCTTCCCCTCGGGGGCCTCGTCCACGCGGTAGGAGAAGTCGGCCGCGGTGTCGTTGTCGAAGGGGCCGATGTCCCAGGTGCCCATGGCGTACTCGCTCTCTCGGTCACGTGCTCTGCTGTGCCGACAGCGTGGCAGCCGCCACTGACAACGGCCTTCGGGTCCTCCTGGCCGCCCGTGCCGTTCAGGGCCGGCCGGGCCCTTCGAGGTTCGCGATCATGCGCTCCAGGACGCGGACGGCGGTGCCGTACTCGTCCGTCGAGATGCCGTCGACGGACCTTCTGCGGAAGGCCGCGACGTGTGCGGCGACCTCGTCCAGACGGCGGGTGCCGTCGGGGGTGAGAGCGAGCCGCCCCGGGGCCGGGCGGGACGCCCAGCCGTCGGCGAGGACGGTGTCGACCGCGGCCGTCAGGACGGTGGGGCCGGCGTTGGCCGAGAGGGTCGACAGGACCTCGGCGTCCGTGGCCCCGTCACCGTCGCGGACGACGTTGAGGACCTGCCAGGCGACGCGGGTGAGTCCGAACTCCCCGAGCGTGCCGTCCATGACCCGGGTGAGTGCCTCGTCGGTGCGGTTGAGCAGGTAGCCGATGGGCTTGGACGTGGGCTCCATACGAGACTCTCCGTCGGTGGCGTCGGTGGCGTCGGTGGCGTCGGTGGCGTCGGTGGCGTCGGTGGCGTCGGTGGCGTCGGTGGCGTCGGTGGTCAGTGCGCGGCCGGTGCGGGTCCGGCCGCCAGTATCGTCGTCCAGTCCTGGGCCCGTGCCCAGTCGCCGAAATCCTGCCAGCCGACCCCGGGGAACTCGCGGCGCAGCCCGGTGACGTCGACGTCGAGTCCGGTCGTGGTGAAGTACGCGAACATGGCGGCCAGATCCGTGGACCGGGCGCGCACGAAGGCGAGCGGGACCTCCCGGTAGGAGACCGGGCGGCCGAGGGCGGCGGCGAGGACGGCGGTCATGCCACCCGGAGTGCGCTCGTCGGAGGCGATGTCGACGCGCCGCCCGGTGAAGTCGGCGCGGCGCCCGAGCGCGAGCGCCGCGAAGGCGCCTATGTCCCGGGAGGAGACGAGGGCGAGCGGCCGGTCGGCCGGCATCGGCCAGGCGAAGGTGCCCTCGCGCAGGCCGTCGGCGGTCCAGCCGCCGGCGTAGTTGTCCATGAACGCCGCGGGTCCGATCACCGTCCACGGGGTGCCCGAGGCGCGGAGGCGGTCCTCGACGGCGCGCTTGCTGTCGTAGTGCGGGATGCCGGTGTCACGGTCGGCGTGGGCGACGGAGGTGAGGACGACGTGTCCCAGGCGGGCGTCCGCCGCCGCGTCGACGAGCGCGGTGCCCTGGCGGACCTCGGCCTCGCCGCCGGCCTCGATGGCGGTGACGGCGAAGAGGGAGTCGGCGCCCGCGAGGGCGGAGTCGAGCGAGGGTCGGTCGTCGAAGTCCGCGTACCGCACCTCGGCCCCCAGGGCGCGCAGGGCGTCGGCGGCGGGGGAGTCGGGGCGGCGGGTGAGGGCGCGCACGCGGTGGCCGGCGGCGAGCAGGCTGCGGGCGGTGGCTCCGCCCTGGGCGCCGGTGGCCCCGGTGACGGCGACGGTGAGCATGGGATTCCCCGTTCATGGTGACTGTGCGACGAATTCTCTGCGCCACGCAGAAGACCTTACCGCCCATTCCCCTGCGTCATGCAGATTTTTCTCGTCTCGTTTCTGACCTTCCGTCAGATTGGAACGTGTTCTAGTCTGCGCCGCATGGGCATCGCCATCACGCACGAAGAGCGGGAGCTCGCCCGATCCGTCCGGGGCCTGCTCACCCGCGCCGTACCGCCCGAGGCGGTCCGCAAGCACCTGGACGTCCCCGACACCGCCACCGGCCGACCCGCGTACTGGGACACCGTCGCCGCACAGGGACTCCTCGGGCCGCACCTCCCCGAGGAGCACGGAGGCGGGGGCGGCGGACTCGGGGACCTGGCCGTCGTCGTCGAGGAGGCGGCGCGGGCGCTGCTGCCGGGCCCCTACCTGCCGTCCGTGCTCGCCGCCGAGATCCTCCACCGCGCCGGCCGGGAGGAGCGGGCCGGCGAGATCGCCCGCGGGGAGCGCGTCGCGGCCGTCGCCCTCGGCGGGACCGGCACCCTGACCGCCGTGCGCACGGCGGGCGGCCACCTCCTCGACGGCACCGCGCCGCCGGTCCTCGGCGGCGCCCAGGCGGATCTGATCGTCCTGCGGGCGGCCACCGCCGACGGCAGCGTCTGGCTCGCCGTGGACACCGACGGGCTCACCGTCCGGCCCCACGAGAGCGCCGACCCGACCCGCCCCACCGCCGAGGTCACCGCCCGCGCCGTCCACGTCCCCGCCGCGCGGGAACTCGCCCTCGGGGGCGCCTCGGACGGCGCCGCGTCCGCCACCGCTCTCGTCCACGACCTCGCCGCCGTCCTGTTCGCCGCCGACGCCTGCGGCACCGCCGCCCGCGCCGTCGACACGGCGGCCGAACACGCCCGTACCCGCGAACAGTTCGGCCGCCCCATCGGACGGTTCCAGGGCGTCAAACACCTCTGCGCAGACATGCTCGTCCGGCTCGAACAGGCCCGCGCCCTCACCTGGGACGCCGCCCGCGCCGCCGCCGCCCGCGACGAGGCCCTCCCGCTCACCGCCTCGCTCGCCGCCGCCACCGCCCTCGACGCCGCCTTCACCTGCGCCAAGGACTGCATCCAGGTCCTCGGCGGCACCGGCTTCACCTGGGAGCACGACGCCCATCTGCTGCTCCGGCGCGCCCTCGTGGCCCGCCAGCTCCTCGGCACCGGCGACGGGCACCGCCTCGCCGCCCTGCGGCACGCGGCCGCCGGCGTGCGGCGGGGCCTGCGCCTCGACCTGCCGCCCGAGGCCGACGCGTACCGGACGGCCGCCCGCGAGGCCGTCGCCCCCGCTGTCGGACTCGACCCGGCCGCGGCCCGGCGCGCCCTCGCGCCCACCGGCTACGCGGCCCCGCACCTCCCGGAGCCGTACGGCCTCGGCGCGGGCCCCGTGCAGCAGCTCGCCGTGCAGCGGGAGCTGGACGAGGCCGGGATCACCGTCGCCGGTCTGGGGATCGCCACCTGGGTCGTCCCCTCGCTCCTCGCCCACGGCACCCCGGAGCAGCAGGCCGAACACCTCGGCCCGACCCTGCGCGGCGAACGCCTCTGGTGCCAGCTCTTCTCCGAGCCCGGCGCCGGCTCCGACCTCGCCTCCCTGCGGACCCGCGCCGAACGCACGGAGGACGGCCGCTGGCGGATCAACGGCCAGAAGGTGTGGACGAGCGCCGCCCAGTGGGCCCACCACGGCATCCTGCTCGCCCGCACCGACCCCGCGGCCCCCAAGCACCGGGGCCTCACGTACTTCCTCGTCGACATGCGGAACACGCCGGGGATCGACGTCCGGCCGCTGAAGGAGATCACCGGGGACTCCCTCTTCAACGAGGTCTGGTTCGACGACGTGATCCTCCCGGCCGACGCCGTCGTCGGCGAGGTGGACGACGGCTGGCGCGTCGCCCGCAACACCCTCGGCAACGAGCGCGTCCACATGGCCGACCAGGTCGCCTTCGACACCGGCCTCGAAGCGCTCATCGAACGCGCCGCGGGACAGGACGGCTCCGTCCGCGCCCGGGTCGGGGCCCTGCTCGCCGAGGCCCACGCGCTCGCGTGCATCGGCCTGCGCACCACCCTCCTGCAGGTGTCCGGACTCGAACCGGGCGCGGGCGCCAGCGTCCGCAAGCTCGTCCAGACCCTCCACCAGCAGAAGGTCGCCGAACTCACCCTCGAACTCCTCGGACCCGAGGGCGCGGTGCGCGAGGGACCCGGCGAACGGGCCGTCCACGGACTGCTCATGTCCCGCTGCCTCACCATCGCGGGCGGCACCACACAGGTACAGCTCAATGTCGTCGCCGAGCGCCTGCTCGGCCTGCCGAGAGACTGAGGGGGACCCGAAGATGGGCAAGGCGTACGTCGTCGGTGTCGGGATGACGAAGTTCGAGAAGCCCGAGACCCGGGACTGGCAGTACTGGGACATGGTCCGGGAGGCCGGCACGGCGGCGCTCTCCGACGCCGGCGTCCCCTACGCGCGCGTGGAGCAGGCCGCCGTCGGCTACTGCTTCCAGGCGTCCACCGCCGGACAGCGCGCCGTGTACGAACTCGGCCTCACCGGCATCCCGGTCTACAACCTCAACAACAACTGCGCGACCGGCTCCACCGCCCTCATGACCGCGCGCCAGTTCGTCGAGGGCGGCGTCGCCGACTGCGTCCTCGCCGTCGGCTTCGAGAAGATGACCCGGGGCGCCCTCGGCGGCGGATCGGGCGCCGGCGACTTCAGCACCTCGCCCGTCGCCCGCCACTACGGGATCATGGCCGCCGCGCACGGCTTCGAGATGTCCCCGCCCACCGCCCAGATCTTCGGCAACGCGGCCCGCGAGCACATGGAGCGGTACGGCACCACGGAGGTCCAGCTCGCCGCCGTCGGCGCCAAGAACCACCGGCACTCGTCGAACAACCCCTACGCCCAGTTCCAGGACGTCTACACCGTCGACGAGATCCTCGCCGCGAAGACCGTCCACCGCCCGCTCACCAAGCTCCAGTGCTCGCCCACCTCCGACGGCGCCGCGGCCGCGCTCGTCGTCTCCGAGCGCTTCGTCGACACGCACGGGCTGCGGGGGCGGGCGGTGGAGATCGCCGGACAGGCCATGGCCACCGACACCGAGGAGTCCTTCGCCTCCGGCTCCTGCATCGACGCCGTCGGCCGCCCCGTGTCCCGCTCCGCCGCCCGCCGGGCGTACGAGGGCTCCGGGCTCGGCATCGAGGACGTCGACGTCGTCGAACTCCACGACTGCTTCTCCGTCAACGAGCTGCTCACCTACGAGGCGCTCGGCATGTGCGAGGAGGGCGCCTCCGGCAAACTCGTCGAGTCCGGCGCCACCACCTACGGCGGCCGCTGGGTCGTGAACCCCTCCGGCGGCCTCATCTCCAAGGGCCACCCCCTCGGCGCCACCGGCCTCGCCCAGACCGCCGAACTGGTCTGGCAACTCCGCGGCGAGGCCGGCGCCCGCCAGGTCCCCGGCGCCCGCGTCGGCCTCGCCCACAACATCGGCCTGGGCGGCGCCGCGGTCGTCACCCTCCTGCGGAGGGACGCCGACGGCGCCTCCTAGGTCTCGCCCAGGGCCTACGGGGCCGTGGGTGAGAATGCCCAAGTGATATCGATCAAGAGCAAGTTCAGGACGGGCGTGACCGCACTCGCCGTGGGTGCCGCGCTGACCATCGCCCCTTCGGCGTCGGCGGAACCGGTGCTCGCCGTGACCACCGGAGCGGTCTTCAACGACCCGGCCAGCGCGGAGTCCGCCGCCAGGGGAGGGATCCTCTTCCACCTGGCGGACCTCGTCGACGGCGCGGAGCCGGGCTCGTCCATCCGGATCTCGCTGTACCTGTTCCAGTCGCAGTACCTGGCCGACAAGCTCGGCGCCGCGCACCGCAGGGGCGTCACCGTCCAGGTGGTCCTGGACCACGACAGCAAGTCCACGGGGGCCGACAGCCTGGCGAGCCAGCTGGCGGCGCCGGGTGCCCCGGACTCCTGGGTGCGGAGCTGCGGGAACCGGGAGGCGTGCCTGGCCCTGGACCCGGGCACCGGAGCGGCGGACCCCGACGGCTGGTACGACAACGTCAACCACAACAAGTTCTTCGTGTTCTCCCGTACCAGGGGCAAGGGCACGGTCCCCGTGGACGACGTGGTGGTGCAGTCCTCGGGGAACCTCACCGGCCAGGACTTCGGTTGGTGGAACGACGCCCTGACGGTCGCCGGCAACAAGGAACTCGCCGCCGCCTACACCGCGTACTTCACGACCCAGGCCGCCGCGGCGGCGGGCCAGGCGCCGCAGGTCGCCGAGTACGGGCCGGACACCCAGGCCGGCAAGGCGAAGGTCTACTTCTTCCCGAAGGCGGGCAGCGACACGATCGTCAACATCCTCAAGACGGTCGCGCCGGCCGGCACGGCCACCCCCTGCCAGGGCAACAGCCCCGGATTCGGCACCTCCGACGGCCGTACGAGGATCCGCATCGCCCAGGGCCACATCACCCGCCCCGAGGTGGCCCGGCAGCTGTGGGAACTCGCCCAGGCCGGCTGCCACGTCGAGATCGTCTACCGGTCGCTCGACAACTGGACGGCCGACGGCCAGCCCATGTCGCAGGTGGCCAACTGGCTGACCAGGCCGGTGACCGGCAAGGGCCGCATCCTCCTGCACCAGCTGGACAACGACGGCCGCGGCGGCACCGACTCGCACACGAAGTACCTGCTGATCGAAGGCACGTACCTGGGCGGCGTCGACAAGAAGATCGTCTTCACGGGCAGCCACACCTACACGGTGACGGCGCTCCGGTACAACGACGAGGCGCTGCTCAAGTACGAGGACAACCAGGACACCTCGGTCTTCGCCGCCTACGTGCGGAACTTCGAGGCCCAGCGCGCGGCGGCGCTGGCCGAAGGGCTCTGACGGCCCCCGCCGACTACAGCCAGCCCTGCTGCCGGGCCGCGCGGACCGCCTCCATGCGGTTGCGGGTGCCCGTCTTGCCGATGGCGGAGGAGAGGTAGTTGCGGACGGTGGACTCGGAGAGGTGCAGGCCGGCGGCGATGTCGGCGATCGTCGCGCCGTCGACGGAGGCGGCGAGGGCGTCGCGCTCGCGGGCGGTGAGGGGGTTGGGGCCGGCGCCGAGAGCGGCGGCCGCGAGGGCGGGGTCGATGACGGTCTCGCCGCGCAGGGCCTTGCGGACGGCCTCGGCGAGCTCCTCGACGGGGCCGTCCTTCACCAGGAAGCCGGCGGCGCCCGCCTCCATCGCCCGGCGCAGATAGCCGGGGCGGCCGAAGGTCGTGAGGATCAGGACCCGGCAGTCCGGTGCCTCGGTCCGCAGGTCGGCCGCCGCGTCGAGGCCGGAGCGCCCGGGCAGCTCGATGTCGAGCAGCGCCACGTCGGGCCGGGACAGCAGCGCCGCGTCGACGATCTCGTCGCCGCGGGCGACCTGCGCCACGACCTCGATGTCCGGCTCCATCCCCAGCAGCAGCGCCAGGGCTCCGCGCATCATGCCCTGGTCCTCCGCGAGCAGGACTCTGATCATGGCGTCGGCTCTCCCTGGTGCGGGTCGGAGGTCTCCGCGGGGAGTTCCGCGGTGACCTGGAAGCCGCCCCGGGGGGCCGGTCCCGAATCAAGAGTGCCGCCTGCGGCGGCGACCCGCTCGCGCAGCCCGCGCAGGCCGCTGCCCGGTTCGCCGGGACCGGCGGCGGGCCCGCGGCCGTCGTCGGTGACGGTGAGGCGGACGCGGTCGGGGCCGCCGTCGAGGGCGATGACGCAGCGGGAGGCGCCGCTGTGGCGGACGGCGTTGGTGGCGGACTCGCGGACGACCCAGCCGAGGAGGGCCTCCGTATGCGGGGCGAGGAGGGGACCGGAGCGGCGGACGACGGGCTCGATGCCGGCGGACGTCAGCGCGTCGCGGGCGCGGTCCAGTTCGGTGGCGAGGCTGCCCTCGCGGTAGCCGGTGACGGCCTCCCTGATCTCGGTGAGGGCCTGGCGGCCCACCGACTCGATGTCGCGGACCTGGTCGAGCGCGGCGTCGAGGTCCCGCGGGGCGAGCCGGCGGACGACCTCCGACTTGACCACGATCACCGAGAGGGTGTGGCCGAGCAGGTCGTGCAGGTCGCGGGAGAACCGCAGCCGCTCCTTCTCGACGGCCGTCCGGGCCAGTTCCTCGCGGGTCGCCCGCAGCTGCCGGACCGTCTCGTCGAGGGCGAGGATCGTCGCGGTGACCATGACCGAGATGAACGTGCCGTACACGATGCCGAAGGAGTCCCAGCCGTCCCGCCAGAAGGTCACCAGACCGGCGGCCACGACCAGCGGGACGGCGATCCTCATCAGGAGCCGGCCGCGGCGGACCACCGCGCCGACGGCGAGGCCCAGGAGGGGGAAGAAGAGCAGCCACTCCCGGCCGTAGCCGATGGCGAGCGCGAAGGTCAGCGCACCGAGGGCGCCGAGGAGCACCCAGGTCAGGGGGGCCTCCCGGGCGCACGGGTGGAAGGCGCGGAAGACGACGGCGATGTAGAGGGAGTTGAAGGCGAGCAGGCCGAGGCCGCCGATCCAGGGGTTCGGCGCCTCGCCGCCGACGAGGTGGGAGAGCGCGCCGAGCCCCATCAGCAGCCAGGGGAGGAGGCTCAGCCCGGTCGGGCCCCGGTCCGAGCGTCCCCGTGCCCGCTCCCGCGCGCCCCCGAGCCGTCCGCGCCACCCGTTCGTCATGCTCATTTCCTACACCGTCCTCGCCGCACGCCGGTACGAGACCGCCGCGTACGCACCGAACAGCGCGGCCCACACGGCGATCACCGTCAGGGCCGCCGCGCCCGGGGCCGTGCCGTCGGTCACGGACACGCCCAGCTCGGCGAACCGGTTGGTGGGGGTGTACGACGAGAGCGTCCGCAGCCAGTCGGGGAAGAGGACGACGGGGAACCAGAGGCCGCCCACGACCGCGAGCCCGAGGTTGCAGGCGACGTTGACCACGCCGGTCGTCTGGGCGGTGAGCCGGTAGCCGTTGCCGATGCCGAGCAGGGTGAAGGGGAGGGAGCCGAGCCAGAGGGTGAGCGCGACGACCGGCCACTGCCACGCCGCCATCCGCACACCGTTGGCGAGGCCGCCCGCGAGGAGGACGCCGGCGATGGCGGGAAGGACGACGACCGATCCGGTCAGGGCGCGTCCGGTGACGACCTGGCGGGGCGTCATGGGGGTGATCCGCAGCTGCCGGAGCCAGCCGGTGGACTTGTCCTCGGCGACGCCGGTACCGAGCGAGAGGGCGGCGCCCAGCGCTCCGTACGCGGCCATGCCGACCATGGCGGCCGTCCTGTACCCGCTGTCGTCCCCGCCCAGGTTGGTGAAGAGGAGGTACATCATGACCGGGACGCCGACGGTGGAGATCGCGAATCCGGGGTCGCGGAGGGTGCGGCGGACTTCGAGGCGTACGTACGCGGTGATCATCGCGTGGCCTCCAGGGCCTCGGGCGCGGTGCGCGGCTTGTGGGTGAGGGCGAGGAAGGCGTCGTCGAGGGTGACCCGGGAGACCTCCAGGCCGCGGACGGCGTCCTGTGCGGCGAGGGCGCGGACGGTGGCGTCGGAGTCCCCGGTCCGCAGCCGGGCGCGGTCGCCGCGGATCTCGTAGGAGGTGACGCCGGGCAGCAGGCCGAGCCGGTCGGTGGGGCCGCCGGCCAGGTCGAAGGAGACGAGGCCGCCGCCGGCGGCCCGCTTGAGCTCCTCGCTCGTGCCGTCGGCGAGGACGCGGCCGGAGTCGAGGACGACGATCCGGTCGGCGTGGGCGTCGGCCTCCTCCAGGTAGTGGGTGGAGAACAGGACGGTGTTGCCGCGGTGCGCGTAGCCGCGCAGGGAGTCCCAGAACTCCTTGCGGGCCTCGACGTCGAGGGCGGCGGTCGGTTCGTCGAGGACGACCAGCCGCGGGTTGCCCGAGAGGGCGACGGCGAAGCGGACCCGCTGGACCTGTCCGCCGGAGAGCCGGTCGACGCGGCGGCCCGCCAGGTCGGTCAGTCCGGCGAGCGCCAGGGCCTCGGCGACCGGCATGGGGGAGGGGTAGGTCCGGGCGACGAAGCCGACGAGCTCCCGTACGGTGACCCGGGGGACGGGCCGGCCCTCCTGGAGCATCGCGCCGACCAGGCCGGCGGCCACGGCCCGGTCCGGGGCGCCACCGAAGAGCGAGACCCGGCCGCCGTCGGGTGTGTCGAGGCCGAGGAGGAGGCCGATGGCGGTGGACTTGCCGGCGCCGTTGCGGCCGAGGAGGGCCACGGTCTCGCCCCGCCGGACGGTGAGGTCGAGGCCGTCGAGGGCGCGGACGGCGCCGAACGTCCTGGTCGCGGCCTCGAACGCGACCGCCGGGTCGTGCGGGGTGTCTGTCGTCATGGGGACGACGCTACGAGTCCGGGGCGGGGTCCCGGCAGGCGTGGATGTACGCGGCCGGCCGTGACAAATGTCCCGGGTCCCGCGCGGAGTCCACGTTCTGACGTACCGTCAGGGAGCCTCGCCGGGAGGGTTCCCAACTCCTGCCGCCTGGGCTATACATGGGATCCACCGAACTGGAACGCGTTCTAGAACGGCCGCGTTCCGGGACGGTCCCGCACGGCCTCGGTGCGACCGACGGTGCGGACGGTCGCGCCGAGGTCTTTCACCGCCACGAGGAGCCGCAGCCCGATGCCCATCGACCCCGCCAAGGCCGTCGCCGCCGAACCCCGCAGCGCCGAGATCACCTGGGACCACAAGGACGTCCAGCTCTACCACCTCGGCCTCGGCGCCGGCTCGTTCCAGGGCAAGCCCAGCCCGGCCACCGACCCCGACGAGCTCCGCTACACCCTGGAGTCCAGGCTCCACGTCCTGCCCAGCTTCGCCACCGTCGCGGGCGCCGGCATGGGGGTCGTCGGCGGGCTGTCCGCCCCCGGCATCGACATCGACCTCGCCGCCGTCCTGCACGGCGGGCAGTCGATCACCCTCCACCGCCCCGTCCCCACCAGCGGCCGGGCCGTCTCGACCTCGCGCGTCGCCGCCGTCCACGACAAGGGCAAGGCCGCCGTCCTCGTGCTGCGCACCGAGGCCGCGGACGACGACGGCCCGCTGTGGACCAGCGACGCCCAGATCTTCGTCCGCGGCGAGGGCGGCTGGGGCGGCGACCGCGGGCCCTCCGAGCGCCTCCCCGTCCCGGAGCGGGCGCCCGACACCACCGTCGAACGGCCCGTCCGCGAGGAACAGGCATTGCTCTACCGGCTCTCCGGCGACTGGAACCCGCTCCACGCCGACCCCGAGTTCGCCAAGCTCGCCGGCTTCGACCGGCCGATCCTGCACGGCCTGTGCTCGTACGGCATGACCCTCAAGGCCGTCGTCGACACCCTGCTCGACGGCGACGTCACCCGGGTCCGCGCCTACCGCACCCGCTTCGCCGGCGTGGTCTTCCCCGGCGAGACCCTGCGCGTCCGGATGTGGGCCGGCGAGGGCTCCGTCCAGGTGACGGTCACCGCCGTCGAACGCGACGACGCCCCCGTGCTCGCCGACACCGTCGTCGAGCACTCCTGACACCTCCGACGCCCACTCCCGCACCATCCGTACTCCTGAGGGGATCCGCACCATGCGCGCAGCCGTACTGCACGAGATCGGCCAGGACAAACTCGAGGTCGTCGACGACGTCGAGGCGGTGGGCTTCGGCCCCGGCAAGGTGCGGATCCGGGTCAGGGCCACCGGCCTGTGCCACTCCGACGTCTCCGCGATGAGCGGGGTCCTGCCGCAGCCCGCCCCCTTCATCCCCGGCCACGAGGGCGCGGGGGAGATCCTCGACATCGGCGACGGCGTCACCGGCCTCGCGCAGGGGCAGCGCGTGCTGCTCTGCTGGCTGCCCGCCTGCGGCAGCTGTCCCTCCTGCAAGCGCGGCCAGACCCAGCTGTGCCTGGCCGGCTTCATGAACGCCGGCGTGCCCAACTTCAAGCGCCCCGGCGGCGACGTCTTCGGCTTCGCCGGCACCGGCACCTTCACCGAGGAGGTCGTCGTCGACGCGGGCTGCGCCGTGCCCATCCCGGACGACGTGCCCTTCGACATCGCCGCCCTCATCGGCTGCGGCGTCACCACCGGCCTCGGCGCGGCCATCAACACCGCGAATGTGGAGGCCGGTTCGTCCGTCGCCGTCATCGGCTGCGGCGGCGTCGGCATCTCCGCCATCCAGGGCGCCAGGCTCCAGGGCGCCGCCCAGATCGTCGCCGTCGACCCCGTCGAGTCCCGGCGCGAGGCCGCGCTCCGCTTCGGCGCCACCGAGGCGGTCGCCCCGGACGCGCTCGCCGACGCCAAGCAGCGCGTCACCGGCGGCGAGGGCTTCGACTACGTCTTCGAGGTCGTCGGCAGGTCCGCCACGGCCCGCACCGCCTACGAGACGACCCGGCGCGGCGGCACCCTCTGCGTCGTCGGAGCGGGCGCCCTCGACGACCACCTCCAGCTCAGCATGTTCGAGCTGTTCTTCGACGAGAAGCGGATCCTGCCCTCGATGTACGGCGGCGGGGACGTGCTCCGTTCGTACGAGCGGGCCATCGCGCTCTGGCGGGCGGGCCGCATCGACCTGGAGTCGCTCATCACCCACCGCGTGCCGCTGGCCGGCATCAACGAGGCGCTGGAGCAGATGCGCACCGGCGTCGCCCTCCGCACGTGCATCGAGATCTGACCCGCCCCGCAGGCAGACCCGCCCCGAGATCCGAGAGGACCCCCGCGAGATGTCACTCCCCCTGGAAGGGCTGAGCGCGATCGTCACCGGCGCCGGACGCGGCCTCGGCCGTGCCGAGGCGCTGGAACTGGCCCGGCTCGGTGCGGCCGTCGTCGTCAACGACTACGGGCAGCCCGGCCGGGACGGCTCGGGCGCGGCCTCCGCCGCGCCCGCCGAGGAGGTCGCCGCGGAGATCCGCGCGGCCGGCGGGCGGGCCGTCGCCCACCTCGGCGACGTCTCCGACTTCGAGACGGCACGGTCGCTGGTGGACCTGGCGGTGACCGAGTTCGGCAAGCTGGACGTGCTCGTCAACAACGCGGGCATCCTGCGCGACCGGATGGTCTTCTCGATGACCGAGGACGAGTGGGACTCCGTCGTACGGGTTCACCTCAAGGGCCACTTCAACACCACCCACTTCGCCGCGGTCCACTGGCGGGGACGCGCGAAGGCGGGGGAGGCCGGGGTGTACGGCCGGATCGTCAACACCTCCTCCGAGGCGTTCCTCGCCGGTTCGGCCGGTCAGCCCAACTACGCGGCGGCGAAGGGCGGCATCGTCGGCCTCACCACCTCGACGGCGCTCGCCCTCGCCCGGTACGGGGTGACCGCCAACGCCATCTGCCCGCGGGCCAGGACCCGGATGACGGAGGACGTCTTCGCGGGGTTCGGGGAGCCGGGGGAGGGCGAGCTCGACCCGCTGTCCCCGGAGCACGTGGCCCCGCTCGTCGGCTACCTCGCCTCGCCGGCGGCGGCCGGGGTCAACGGCCAGCTGCTCGTCGTGCACGGCGGGATGGTGGCGGTCGTGGAGAGGCCGCGTGTCTCGGCCAAGTTCGACACGGCCAAGGAGGCGTTCACGTACGAGGAGCTGGACGCCGTGCTGACCCCGCACTACGCGGCCCGTCCGGCGGGCGAGACCTTCGCGGCGGCGGAGGTGCTGGGGTTGAGGAAGGACTGACCCGGAGCGGGGGCGGGGAAGGACCGACGCCGCTCGCCCGGTGGGGGCGGGACGGCGGAGGTGGGGACGGCGAAGGGCCCCGGGGGCGACCCCGGGGCCCTTCGTCATCCTGTGTGCGAACCGGTCACTGCCCGTCGGGTTCGCGCCGGTGACGCCCGTGCGGCGAGGACGCGGAGTCCTCCGCCGGCGACGCCTCGCCGCGATGCCTTCCGGAGCCGTTCGGCTCCTGCCCCTCCGTGCTTGCTTCGGCCATGATGGAACTCACCCCGTACGAATCGGTCTTGTCGTGCGGCCCGTGATTCTAGTCAGCGGGCCTGCGGTCCGTGAGCGGTGCCTGCTGGAGCGGCACGGGGCGGCACACCCGCGGAGCGTCGACGGCCACCGGCGCGGGCTCGGGTTCCGGCGGCGGTTCCAGGCCGGCCAGCCCGCACGGCACCTCGGCCGTCGCGTACGGCAGCCGCAGCAGCCCCCCGGTCGTCCACAGCCCGGCACCGGGCAGCCAGCCCGCGGGTGCGGCCAGTTGGCCCATCCGGCGGGACGAGGGCCGCCACGTGCCCACCCAGCTTCCGGCCGCCGCGTCGATCCGCAGCGCCACCGAGCAGCTCTCCGGCACCAGCACCTGGCCGGGCTGGACGGCGAAGGGCGTCACCGCCGCGTCGTCGAGCCGCAGGCACTCGGGGAACCGCACCGGCAGCAGGCTGCCGAGCACGCCCCAGCCGAGCCGGTCGTGCCCCGGGGAGGGGGCGTCGGAGCGGATCAGGAGCAGCCCGCTGTCGGGGTCCGCGAGGAGCAGCCGGTCGTCGCTCTCCTCGGCGATCTGGAGCAGCGGCGTGACCTCCCCGCCCCGTTCCAGGTCGACGGCGACCGCCTTCACGGGGCCGCCGTCGATCCGCCGGTCCAGGGCGAGCATCCGGCCCGCCCGGTCGAGCCACACCCCGCCCGAGCAGCCGCCCTTGACCTCGGCGACCCGTTCGGGGCCGAAGGCGCCGCCCGCCACGAGCCACAGCGTGGTCGTGTCGGGGCCCACGCACATCGCGTACGCCCGGATGCCGTCGGGGGCGGGCGGCAGCAGGACCAGCCGCTCGGAGCCGGGCGCCTCGACCGCGCCGAGGGGGAGCTCGCCGGTGGCCGGGCCCGTGGGATAGAGCAGCGAGAAGGTGTTCCGCCGCCCGTCCACCCGGCGGGCGACGAGCACCCGGCCGTCCGCGAGGGGCAGCAGCTGGGTGCCCGCCTCCTCGGGCTGGCCGAGGGGGAGCGGCACGGCGTACGGCTCCGGGCCGTCGAGGGTCCACCGCTCGACGTACAGGCCGTTCCCGGCGCCCGCGAGCCTGGCCGCGTACGCGCCGTTCGCCGTGATCGTGAACCCCGTCGGCCACGCGGCGTCTCCGCCGCGTTCCCGGTCGCGGCCGTCGTCCTCGGCCGCGGTCTCGATGGCACACGCTGTCATCGACTCGTCACCTCCGGCCACGAAGCTAGTTTTCGCACTTCCAGCCGAACAACACGAGCCGGGTCACTTCACACATAAGGGTGGTCGTGCGGTGGTTCGGCAGGGAGGAAGGGGGCGGTTGTGCTGGAGTGGCGCACGGTGAGTAAGGTAAGGCGACCCTAAGCGGAGTCTCGGGCTCCGCCGGGCAGCCCCGTGTCCCCGCCAGGACGACCCGTACAGGAGCCTTCTCATGTCCCTCCGCCGCCGCGGCACCGCCGCCGCCGTCGCACTCGCCGCCGCGCTCTCGCTCGCGGCCTGCGGAGGGGGCGGAGGCTCCGACACGGGCTCGCCCGCCGCCAAGGAGGACACGGCGAAGAAGAAGGACGTCGCCACCGGCGGCAAGGACTTCGGCGACGCCGCCGCCAAGACCGCGGCCATGGGCACCGACGCGCAGCCGGGCCGGTTCCCCCGCACCCTGACCCACGCCCTCGGGAAGACCGAGATCAAGGCCGCCCCCCAGCGGGTCGTCGTGCTCGACGTCGGCGAGCTCGACAACGTCGTCTCCCTCGGGGTGAAGCCCGTCGGCTACGCCCCCTCGGAGGGCGACGACGGCATCCCGGGCTACCTCGCGAAGGACGCCGGCACCCCGAAGTCCGTCGGCACCATCAACAACCTCAACCTGGAGGCCATCGCCGAGCTCCGGCCCGACCTCATCCTCGGCAGCCAGCTCCGCGCCGCCGACAAGTACGACGAGCTGTCGAAGATCGCGCCGACCGTGTTCTCCATCCGCCCGGGCTTCACCTGGAAGGAGAACTACCTCCTCAACGCCGCCGCGCTGGACAGGACCGCGGAGGCGAAGGCGAAGCTCGCCGCGTACGAGGCGAAGGCGAAGCGGCTCGGCACGGACGTCGGCCCGGCCAAGCCGACCGTCTCGATGGTCCGCTACCTCCCCGGCAAGATCCGCCTCTACGCCAAGGCGTCCTTCATCGGCACCATCCTGGAGGACGCCGGCCTGCCCCGGCCGAAGAACCAGCAGATCGACGAGCTCGCGGCCGAGATCAGCCCCGAGAAGATCGACGAGGCCGACGCCGACTGGATCTTCACCGGCGTCTACGGCGACGCCAAGGCCACCAAGAAGGACACCGCCCAGACCAACCCGCTCTGGAAGAACCTCAAGGCCGTCAAGGCCGGCCGGGCGAAGGACGTCCCGGACGAGACCTGGTACCTCGGCCTCGGCGTGACGGCGGCGAACAGCGTCCTCGACGACCTGCGCGAGGACCTGGTCAAGTAGGCCCGGACGAGGTTGTCCACAGGCCGGGACTCCGGCCAGAGCAAGGGGGCACGGAGGGCAGGTAGCCTTTCCTCCGTGCCCCGTCTGTCTGAAGTCATCGCCGAGCTCGACGCCCTCTGGCCGCCCGAGCGGGCCGAGTCGTGGGACGCCGTCGGCACCGTCTGCGGCGACCCCGACGCCGAGGTCTCCCGTGTGCTGTTCGCCGTCGACCCCGTCCAGGAGATCGCCGACGAGGCGATCGCCCTCGGCGCCGACCTGCTCGTCACCCACCACCCGCTCTATCTGCGCGGGACGACGACGGTCGCGGCCGGCCACTTCAAGGGCCGCGTCGTGCACGGCCTGATCAAGCACGACATCGCCCTGCACGTCGCGCACACCAACGCCGACACCGCCGACCCCGGCGTCTCCGACGCCCTCGCCGGCGCGCTCGACCTCCGGGTCACCGGCCCCCTCGTCGCCGAGAACAACCTCGGCCGGATCTGCGAACTCGACCGCCCCGAGACCCTCGCCGAGTTCGCCGCCCGCGCCGCCGCGCGGCTGCCCGCCACCGCGCAGGGCATCCGGGTCGCCGGCGACCCCGACATGATCCTGCGCCGGGTCGCCGTCAGCGGCGGCTCGGGCGACAGCCTCTTCGACGCCGTACGGGCCGCGGGCGTCGACGCCTACCTCACCGCCGACCTGCGCCACCACCCGGTCTCCGAGGCCACCCAGCGCGCGGCACGGTCCGGGCCGCTGGGCCTGGTCGACGCGGCCCACTGGGCCACCGAATGGCCCTGGTGCGAGCAGGCCGCCGCCCAGCTCGACGAGATTTCCGACCGCCACGGCTGGGACCTGCGCGTCCACGTCTCGACGACGGTCACCGACCCCTGGTCCTCCCACCACACCTCTCCTGGAGCCCCCAACTGAACGCCGCGCCCGCCGACCAGATCCGCCTCCTCGACGTCCAGGCCCTGGACGTGCGCCTCCAGCAGCTCGCCCACAAGCGCCGCTCGCTGCCCGAGCACGCCGAGATCGAGTCGCTGACCAAGGACCTCACCCAGCTGCGCGACCTGCTCGTCGCCGCGCAGACCGAGGAGAGCGACTGCGGCCGCGAGCAGACCAAGGCCGAGCAGGACGTCGACCAGGTCCGCCAGCGGGCCGCCCGCGACCAGCAGCGGCTCGACTCCGGGGCCGTCTCCTCCCCGAAGGACCTGGAGAACCTCCAGCGCGAGATCGTCTCGCTCGCCAAGCGCCAGGGCGACCTCGAGGAGATCGTCCTGGAGGTCATGGAGCGCCGCGAGTCCCTCCAGGAGCGCGTCGGCGAGCTGACCGAGCGCGTCTCCGCCGTGCAGGCCAAGAGCGACGACGCCACCACCCGCCGCGACACGGCCCAGGGCGAGCTGGACGCCGAGTCCGCCACGGTCGCCAAGGAGCGCGAGCTCGTCGCGGGCTCCGTCCCGGCCGACCTCCTGAAGCTCTACGAGAAGCTGCGCGAGCAGCAGGGCGGCGTCGGCGCTGCCCGGCTCTACCAGCGCAAGTGCGAGGGCTGCCACATCGAGCTCAACATCACCGAGCTCAACGAGGTCCGCGCCGCCGCCAAGGACACGGTCGTCCGGTGCGAGAACTGCCGCCGCATCCTCGTCCGCACCGCGGAGTCCGGGCTGTAATGACGTCTTCGCGCGAGCTGATCGTCGAGGCGGACGGCGGTTCCCGGGGAAACCCGGGACCCGCCGGCTACGGTGCGGTCGTCCTGGACCCCGCCACCGGCGAGACGCTCGCGGAGGCGGCCGAGTACATCGGCGTGGCCACGAACAACGTCGCCGAGTACAAGGGCCTGGTGGCCGGCCTCAAGGTCGCCCGGGAGCTCTTCCCGGACGCCACCGTCCACGTCCGCATGGACTCCAAGCTGGTCGTCGAGCAGATGTCCGGCCGCTGGAAGATCAAGCACCCGGACATGAAGCCGCTCGCGGCCGAGGCCGGACGCGTCTTCCCGGCCGGCCGGGTCCGCTACGAGTGGATCCCGCGCGAGCGCAACAAGCACGCCGACCGCCTCGCCAACGAGGCCATGGACGCCGGCAAGCTCGGCCGCGCGTGGGAACCCGCCGCGTCGACCGCCGGCCTCGACGCCTCGGCCGCCCGCAACGCCGCGGCCCCGCCCCCGGCGGGACCTCCCGGGGACGCGACCGCCGGCGCGGCCCGCGCCCGGGCCGCGCTCGCGACGGCGTCGGGGGCCGCCCCGTCGGCCGCCGCGACCGGCGTCGAGGCCCCCGAGCCGGCCGCCGCGACCGTCGCCCCCGAGACCCCCGCCTCCGCACCGCGGCAGACGCCGGGCGCGCCCGACATGGGGGCACCGGCGACGTTCGTGCTGCTGCGGCACGGCGAGACGGCGCTCACGCCCGAGAAGCGGTTCTCCGGCAGCGGCGGCACCGACCCGGAGCTCTCCGCGGCCGGCCTGCGGCAGGCCGCCGCCGTCGCCGACGCGCTGGCCGCCCGGGGCACGATCCAGGGGGTCGTCAGCTCCCCGCTCACCCGCTGCCGGCAGACCGCCGGCGCCGTCGCCGCCCGGCTCGGGCTCGACGTGCGGATCGAGCAGGGGCTGCGCGAGACGGACTTCGGCGCGTGGGAGGGACTCACCTTCGGAGAGGTCCGCGAGCGGTACCCCGCCGACCTCGACGCCTGGCTCGCCTCGCCGAAGGCCGCGCCGACCGGCGGGGGCGAGAGCTTCGCGACGGTCGCCCGGCGCGTGGCGGCGACCCGGGACCGGCTCACCGCCGCGTACGCGGGCCGGACCGTCCTCCTCGTCACCCACGTCACGCCGATCAAGACGCTGGTCCGGCTCGCGCTCGGCGCACCGCCGGAGTCCCTGTTCCGCATGGAGCTGGCGGCGGCCTCGATCTCGGCCGTCGCCTACTACGCCGACGGCAACGCCTCCGTGCGCCTTCTCAACGACACCTCCCACCTGCGGAGCTGACGCCGAGAAAGCGGTGGCGCGGGGTCCCGTCCCCGTACCACCATCCCGTCATGACGTGGCACTTCACCGGGGACGCCACCGCGTTCCGCACCGCGGCCGCGCGGCACCTCGCCGCCGAGCCCGCCCGCAACACCGCCGTGCTGACCCTGATGGACCGGGCCGACCGGCTCGCCTGGTGGACCGAGCCCGACGGCCGCGTCACCGGGGTCCTGGCGGTGTCCCCGCCGCGCGTGCCCGCCTTCGGGGCGGTGACGGTCGAGGCGGCCCGTGCCCTGGAGTTCCCGGCCGGGCAGGAGCCGGTCGCACTGCGGGGCGAGACGGCCGCCGTCGAGGCGTACGCGGAGGCGTCCGGCCGCCCGTGGGCGCCCACGGTCCGGATGCGGCTCTTCCGGCTCGGCGCGCCGACCCCGCCGGACCCCGCTCCGGCCGGCCGGTCCCGGGTCGCCACCGAGGCGGACGTCCCGCTCGTCGCCGCCTGGGCGGGCGAGTTCGCCGCGGCCGTCGGAGAGGATCCCGACGAGGACCACACCGGCTTCGTCACCGAGCGGATCTCCGAGGGCCGCCTCCTGCTCTGGGAGACGCCCGAGGGCCGCCCGGTCTCGATGGCCGCCGTCTCGCGCACCCTGGAGGGCCAGGCCCGCGTCCACCTCGTCCACACCCCGACCGCCGACCGCCGCCGGGGATACGCCGCCGGAGTCACCGCCGCCGCCGGCCGCGCCGCCCTGGACGCCGGCGCCGCCCACGTCCTCCTCTTCACCGACCTCTCCAACCCCACCAGCAACGCCCTCTATCGGCGCCTGGGCTACCGCCCGGTGACCGACCACCTCGGCGTGGAGTTCGATCCCCCCACAGGGTGACCCGTCGCGCGCGGCTCAGGCGGCCGGTGCGCCGCGCAGCCCCGCCGCCTCGCGGGCCAGCGCCTCGACCCGGGGCCAGTCGCGGGCCGCGAGGGCGTCCGGCGGGAGCATCCAGGTACCTCCGACACAGCCGACGTTCGGCAGGGCCAGGTAGGCGGGGGCGGAGGCGAGGGAGACGCCGCCCGTGGGGCAGAAGCGGGCACGGGGGAGCGGTCCGGCGAGCGACCTGAGGTACGGGACGCCGCCCGCCGCCTCGGCGGGGAAGAACTTCATCGCCTCCACGCCCTCTTCGAGCAGGGCCACGACCTCCGAGGTGGTCGAGACCCCGGGCAGGAACGGCACCCCCGACTCCCGCATCGCGCCGAGCAGCCGCCCCGTCCACCCCGGGCTGACCAGGAACCGGGCCCCGGCGCCGACCGCGTCCGCGACCCCGCCGGGCGACACGACGGTGCCCGCGCCGACGACCGCCTCCGGCACCTCCTGGGCGATCGCCCGGACGGCGTCGAGCGCGGCCGGGGTGCGCAGGGTGACCTCGATGAGCGGCAGCCCGCCCGCGACGAGGGCGCGCGCCAGGGGAACGGCGTCGGCGGCGTCCTCGATCACCACCACGGGGACGACGGGGGATTCCGGGGCAAGGTCGAACACGCTCGTCATGGGCACATCCTGCCCAGGGTGAGCGTCAGTCGCAATGAGCGTTGCGCCCTGCGCAACGCAAGCGGGTCGGGGTCAGTGGATCTCGTCCACCAGGACGTCCAGCGCCCCCGCCTTCCCCCCGTCCTCCACCACGTACCCCAGCCCCCGCAGGACCTCCACCAGCTCCGCCGGCGAACCCGGCTCCGCGCCCGCCTCCAGGAGGCTCCGCACGATCCGGCCCTTCGTCGCCTTGTTGAAGTGGCTGACGACCTTCCGGGTCGGCGCGTGCAGCACCCGCACCGTCGCGGTCCGCGACGCCACCTCGCCCTTCGGCTTCCACGCCGACGCGTACGCCGACGAGCGCAGGTCGAGGACCAGACCGGCACCGGCCGCCTCGGGCAGCACCGACGCCATCGCGCCCCGCCAGTGCGCGCCCAGCGCGCCCAGGCCCGGCAGCTTGACCCCCATCGAGCAGCGGTACGAGGGGATGCGGTCCGTGACCCGCACCGCGCCCCACAACCCGGAGAAGACCAGCAGCGACCGCCCGGCCCGCCGGCGGGCCGCCGCGTCCAGGGTCGCCAGGCCCAGCGCGTCGTACAGCACGCCCGTGTAGATCTCCCCGGCCGGCCGCGCGCCGGCCGTCCGCAGCTCCACGTTCTTCGCGACCTCGCCGCGCAGCCCCTCGCTCAGGCCCAGCACCTCGCGCGCCTTCTCCTCGTCGGCGGCGCACAGCTCGACCAGCTCGTCCAGGACCGCCGCCCGCGCCTCCGCGAGCCCCGGCAGGGACAACGACTCCGGCTTGAGCGGCGCCCCGCGCCCCGAGGACGCCTTGCCTTCGGAGGGCGGCAACAGCACGAGCACGGCGGTTCTCCTTCGTACGTACGGAAACGGGGGTGCGGCCCCGGCCGTCCAGCGTACGAGGTGCGCGGCCCCGCCCCGTCCCGCGCTTCCCGGCCGGCACCCCGCGCGCCCGACGTGCCGCACCCCGGACCCGGCCCTACGCTCGGGACCATGCCCCGCCGCCACATCCACGTGACCGGCGCAGCCGAGGCTCCCCTGCGGGCCGCCCTGCGCGCCCTGCGGACCGAGCTCGCCGTCCCGGAGGAGTTCCCGCCCGCCGTCCTGGCCGAGGCCGAGGCCGCCGCGAAGGCCCCCAGGCTCCCCGCCCACGACGCCACCGACCTGCCCTTCTTCACGATCGACCCGCCCACCTCCACCGACCTCGACCAGGCCATGCACCTGGCCCGCAGGGCCGACGGCGGCTACCGCGTCCACTACGCCATCGCCGACGTCGCCGCCTTCGTCACCCCCGGCGGCGCGCTGGACGCCGAGGCCCACCGGCGGGTCCTCACCCTCTACTTCCCCGACGGCAAGGTCCCCCTCCACCCCGCCGTCCTCTCCGAGGGCGCCGCCAGCCTCCTGCCCGGCGAACCCCGCCCCGCCCTGCTCTGGCGCATCGACCTCGACGCCCAGGGCCGCCGGGTCGCCACCGACGTCCGCCGCGCCCTCGTCCGCAGCCGCGCCAAACTCGACTACGCGACCGTCCAGCGGCAGATCGACGACGGCACCGCCGAGGAGCCGGTGGCCCTGCTCCGGGACATCGGGCGGCTCCGCGAGGCCCTCGAAGCCGAACGCGGCGGGATCTCCCTCAACGTCCCCGAGCAGGAGATCGTCGAGACCGACCACACCTACTCCCTCGCCTACCGGGCCCCGCTCCCCGCCGACGCCTGGAACGCCCAGATCTCCCTGCTCACCGGCATGGCCGCCGCCGACCTCATGACCGCCGCCGGCACCGGCATCCTGCGCACCCTCCCCACCGCCCCCGACGGCGCCGTCGCCCGGCTGCGCCGCTCCGCGCAGGCCCTCGGCGTCCGCTGGCCCCACCACGTCTCGTACGCCGACGTCGTCCGCTCCGCCGACCCGGCCGAGCCGCGCCACGCCGCCTTCCTCCAGGAGTGCACCACCCTCCTGCGCGGCGCCGGGTACACCGTCTTCACCGACGGCCACGTCCCCACCCCGGCCGTGCACGCCGCCGTCGCCGACGAGTACACCCACTGCACCGCGCCCCTGCGCCGGCTCGTCGACCGGTACGCGGGCGAGCTCTGCGTCTCCGCCGTCGCGGGGAACGAGCCGCCCGAATGGGTACGGGCCGCCCTGCCCGCCCTCCCCGACGAGATGGCCGCCGGCTCGCGCCGCGCCAACACCGTCGAGCGCGAGAGCGTCGACATCGTCGAGGCGGCGCTCCTGAGCGGCCGGGTCGGCGAGATCTTCGACGCGTACGTCATCGACGTGAAGGAGCGCGAACCCGCCGTCGGCACCGTCCACCTGGACGACCCGGCCGTCGTCGCCCGCATCCAGGGCGGCACCTCCCGCCTGCCGCTGGGCGAGTGGCTGCGGGTCAGGCTCGCGGAGGCGGACCCTGGGTCGTCGAAGGTGCTGTTCGCGCCCGCGTGAGCGCGCGGACGAACTCCCGGGGGTCGTCGGCGTGGACGCGCAAAACGGTCACCGGCCGGGGCGCGCCGAACAGCCGGGGCACGTCGACCGGCCCGGCCAGCTCGATCGTGACGGAGGTCTGCGAGCCGACGGCGAGGTTCAGCTCGCCGTCGGCCTTCTCGTGCGAGAACCGCGACTCGTGGCGGACCGCCGCGATCCGGTCCAGCGGGACCCGTACGTCCACGTGCGCGGCCTGCCGCAGCCGGACCACGTCCCCGCCGAGCGTGTGCGGCCGGGTCGCCGAGGCGGCGTGCAGCCCGAGCACGAACAGCACCGTGTACACGTCCAGGACGAGGACCACCGCGTGCAGGGTCGGCAGGCCGGCGAGCAGATACGACATCCCGACGGTCTCGACCACGCACACGAACGCGAAGCCGTACATCAGCGCCGCCTGGTCCCGGGCGTGCGGGAAGACCCCGTCGGCCCCGGCCACCCCGTGCGGCCGCCGCGCCACCCACCGGCCCAGACTCCCCATCAGCCGCAGCTCGTGCCCCATCAGCCGCAGCACCGGTTCGGGCACCAGCTCGGCCAGGGCCTCCCGGCGCGAGAACCCCCGTCGCCGGAGCCCCCGGTACGCCACTCCCTCCGCGAGCAGCAGCCCGAGCACCAGGGTCTCGCCCACCGCCCCCACGGCCGCGGGTACCCGCACCCCGCCGACGACCAGCACGGCCAGGACGACCTCGGCGGGCAGCACCACGTAGGCCAGGGGACGCAGGAGCCGCGTGAGACGGGTGCGGCCCCCGGCGGCAGGCCGAGCGCTCACAGCTCCCGCTCCCCGCCGCGTCCGCGGTCCCGCACCAGACGGACGGCCAGACGGACCGCCGCCGACTGGGCCGGGGCGAGCTCCGCGAAGAACGTGTCGGCCAGCGAGGCGTCGGAGGAGCCGTCGCCCGCCCCCGCGGCCGGGATGTCCACCCCCAGCCCGTCCGGCAGACAGGCCGCGAGCACCACCGCCGCCTCCGCGACCCGGGGATCGTCCGGCTCCGCGTCGGCGAGGGCGTCGAGCAGCGGGTACACCTCGCGCGCGTGCTCCGCCGACTCCTCCATCAGCCCCATCAGCCGGGCCCGGTCCCCGTCGGGCACGACGACGTCGAGCAGCGCCAGGATCTCCCGGTCCTTCGTCGCCATCGGCGAATCCGGCAGCTCGCCCAGACCCGCGAGGAGCGCCGCCGCCTCCGGGGACACCGGGCCCTCGGCGGGCAGCCGGCCCGTCCGCGCCTCGGTCAGCAGCACCGCGAGCCGCCCCCGCCGCTCCCGGATCACCGCCTCCTGGCGCGCCAGGTCCTCGGCCAGCTCCTCCAGCACCTCCACCAGCCCCCGCCCCTCGTCGTCCGACAGCACTCCCCGCACCTCGTCCAGTCCGAGCCCCAGCTCCGTCAGCCGCCGGATCCGCGCCAGCAGCACGGCGTCGCGGACCCCGTACACGCGGTAGCCGTTCGCCCGTCTCGCCGGCTCGGGCAGCAGCCCCGTCCGGTGGTAGTGCCGCACCGCCCGAGGGGTCACCCCGACCAGCGCGGCGATCTCGCCGATACGCATGCGCCCAGTAGAAACCCTGACGCTGCGACAAGGTCAAGCGGCCTCGGCGTCGGCGGGTAGCATGGTCGGCACGGCAGACGAGCCGGGCGGGCGGCCGCGTGGAGATCCTCGGATCTTCCCGAGGAACGTCCGGGCTCCACAGAGCAGGGTGGTGGCTAACGGCCACCCGGGGTGACCCGCGGGACAGTGCCACAGAAAACAGACCGCCGGGGACTTCGGTTCCCGGTAAGGGTGAAACGGTGGTGTAAGAGACCACCAGCGCCTGAGGTGACTCAGGCGGCTAGGTAAACCCCACTCGGAGCAAGGTCAAGAGGGGACACCTCGGTGTCCCTGCGCGGATGTTCGAGGGCTGCTCGCCCGAGTCCGCGGGTAGACCGCACGAGGCCGGCGGCAACGCCGGCCCTAGATGGATGGCCGTCACCCCGACGACCGCGAGGTCCCGGGGTACAGAACCCGGCGTACAGCCCGGCTCGTCTGTCGGCCCGCGTGGGAAGGGCCCCCGCACCGGTTCGCGCCGGTGCGGGGGCCCTTCCCCGTTCCCGGAGGGGTCAGGGCGCGGGGCGCCGGACCTCGAACTGGAAGCAGCCGTACTCGACGGCGCGGACGTGGACGAGGGCGACGGCGGGGTCCGCGAAGGCGTCGGCGAACGCGTCGTCGAGGGCTTCGTCGGCGGCGTCGGGCAGTTCCAGGAGCCGGCCGCCGACGATGCGGCCGCCGGCGTCGTAACGACGCAGGACGCGCAGGGCCCCGGGGCGGGCGAAGGGGTGGCCCGTCGAGGGCGCGGGCCCCTCGCACGAGTCGGCGTGGACGAACACCGGGCCCTGCTCGTCGTAGGCCCCGGGCTCCGCTCCGGTGGCGGCGGCCCAGCGCCGCAGGGGCGCGTACGTGACGAGGGCGATCCGCTCGCCGGGGAGGGACGGGCGCAGGCAGCAGCGGAGGGGGTCGCCGCCGTCCGTGGCGGTGTGCGGGGTACGCGTCAGGCCGGCGTCGTCGGAGACGCGGAGCCGGGCCAGGGCGTCGGCCGGGATGGGCAGGGCGGGGTACCGGGTCGTGCGGGTGTCGGTGTCCATGGGGCCAGGGTGGCGCGGGCGGCCGGGCGTCCGCTGGCGGCATTCGGACGCGGAGGTCACGGCTCCCCGGGGGCCCGGCTCCCGGCGGCGCTCCCGCCGGCACCGCGGAGGGCGAGGTCCTCTCCGCCGTGCCGGCCGGGGCCGGGACGGGTCCGCGCGGTCAGTCGAGGACCTCGATCGTCCACTGCGGGTCGCGGTCGTCGGTGCGGACGAAGACGCGCTTGGGGAGCAGGGAGCGGTCCTCGAACAGGTCGCGGCCCAGGGCCAGGCCGTGCTGGTCGATCACATGGGTCCCGGTGCGGAGGTCGGCGAGGGAGACGACGGTGGTGGTGCCCTCGCCGTCGACGCGCTGGATCCGCCACACGGACGCGGCGGAGTCGTCGGGGCGGACGACGGCCGGCGCGCGGTCGGTGCCGTCGGAGGCGATCGTCTCCTCGGTGCCCTTCGCGGTGAACCGGAATCCTCCGCGCGCCCGGGTCACCAGCCATTCGCCCGCCCGCCCCTGGTCCACGAGGAAGCCCACCAGGGCCCCTTCCTCGACGCCGACCGGTGCGCCCTTCGCGTACAGCTTCACGACCGTGCCGATGTCCGACATGCATCCTCCCGGGCTGAGTACGACAGTGAGGCGATCGTGCCCCGTCACCCCGGGGGTGGGCCAGGGAACACGCAGGTCATAGGCTGTGTGGCGGTGGGATGCAGCCTGGGGAGGGAAGGTTCCGCACGCCATGGAGCACGAGTACGCGCGCGAGCGCGATCAGGGTCGGGGCGCGCGCCCCGGCGGCCGGGGGCAGGACCGCCCCGGCGTGTCGTCGGGCGGGGCCGCGACGGCACCGTCCGCGCCGGGACCGGCGCGGGAAGCGGAACGATGGTGGAGGCGGCCCGGGTTCGTCGTCCTCTGCCTGGTCCTCATGCCGCCGGCGGGCATGGTGCTCGCCTGGCGGACCCGGTGGTCGCCGGGCCGCAAGGTGCTCGCCACCGTGCTGTCCGCGGTCTGGTTCGTGGCGGTGGGGACGAGCGACCCGCCGGAGAAGCCCGCGGCGGCCGACGCCGTTCCCCGGACCGCCGGGCTGCCGACCGCCTTCGCGCCGTACACCCCGCCCACGCCCACGCCGACCCCGCTGGTGAAGCGGGTCGTGGCCGACTACACCGGCCAGAATCTGGAGACGGCGTCGCGGGCCGCCTACGACGCCGGGTTCCGGACGCGGTCGCACGACGCGACCGAGGACGACAAGGCGCAGTTCGTGGACGGCAACTGGAAGGTGTGCTTCCAGGAGCCGGCCGCCGGGACGACGACCACGGCCGAGGAAGGGCGGCGCGGCCGCCTGGAGTTCGCGGTCGTCGAGAAGGAGAGCCCCTGCCCGGCGCGCGACGGCGCGGCCGTCGTGTTCCCCAAGGTCCCGAACGTCGTCGGGAAGACCTTCGCGAGGGGCTCCGACGAGCTCCGGAAGGCGGGTCTGACCCGGATCCGGGGTGCCGCCGTCCACACGGACGTCGACCTGGCCGCCGACCACGACGACTGGCGGATCTGCTTCCAGGACCCGGCGGCCGGCGAGGACGTCGAGCGGCCCGCGTCCCTGTCCGTGCGGCTCTCCCTCGCCCGGCCCGGTCTCTCCTGCCCCTCCGAGGACTTCGCCCGTCTGCACCCCGACCCCGACCCGGACCGCCACGGTTCCGGAGGCTCCGGATCGGGCTCGGGCTCCGGCTCCGGCTCCGGCTCGGGCTCGGGCGGCTCCGGCGGCGGATCGGCCTACTACAAGAACTGCGACGCCGTCCGCGCCGCGGGCAGGGCCCCCATTTACCGGGGCCAGCCCGGCTACCGCTCGGGCCTCGACCGTGACGGCGACGGCAAGGCGTGCGACTGGTCCTGAGGGGCATCGGGACCGCTGTCGGGGGGACCTCACGGCCGGGGCGCCCGGGGAGGGCCGCCCCCCGGGTGTACGGCTGGGACATGACGATTTCCGTGAACCAGCTCAGTGACCCGGCCGTGCGCGCGTTCGTGACGGCTCTCAACGCCAACGACGAGGAGGCGTTCCGGGGGACGCTCGCGCCGGGGGCCACGATGTCCGACGACGGGTCGGAGCGCGACCTGGAGGCGTGGACGGAGAAGGAGGTGTTCTCCTCGCGGGGGCACATGGAGATCGAGTCCGAGAAGGGCGACGGGCTGGCGCTCGTCGCCCGCTTCCGCAACGACACCTGGGGCGAGATGCGCACCAAGTGGCAGTTCACCGTCGAGGGCGGCAAGGTGGCCCGCTTCGAGACCGGCCAGGCGTAGGGGCGTCCGGAACGTCCCGCCCGGTCCGCGGGCGGACGGCGCCGCGTTCCGGGCCCCCGGCCGCCCCGCCGTGTCGGCCGGGGCTCAGCCCCGGCCGATGTACGGCATGGCCGTCGCCATGACCGTCGCGAACTGGACGTTCGCCTCCAGCGGGAGGGCCGCCATGTGGACCACCGTGGCGGCGACGTCCGCCGCGTCCATCACGGGCTCCGCCGCCAGCCGGCCGTCGGCCTGGAGGATGCCGGTCTGCATGCGGGCGGTCATCTCGGTGGCGGCGTTGCCGATGTCGAGCTGGCCGCAGGCGATGCGGTAGGGGCGGCCGTCGAGGGAGAGGGACTTCGTCAGGCCGGTCATCGCGTGCTTGGTCGCGGTGTACGCGATGGAGTGCGGGCGCGGCACGTGGGCGGAGATGGAGCCGTTGTTGATGATGCGGCCGCCCCGGGGGTCCTGTTCCTTCATGGCGCGGAAGGCCGCCTGGGCGCAGAGGAAGGCGCCGGTCAGGTTGACGTCGACGACGGCGCGCCAGGTGTCGGGGTCGAGGTCCTCGACGGGGACGCCCCCGCCGGCGAAGGTGCCGGCGTTGTTGAAGAGCAGGTCGACGCGGCCGTAGTGCTCCCGGACCGCGGCGAAGAGGGCGGCGACCTCCCGCTCGGAGGTCACGTCCGTGGGGAGGGGCAGGAAGTCGCCCGAGGGGAGGGTCGCGGCCGTCTCCGCCAGGGCGTCCGCCCGGCGGCCCGCCAGGGCCACCGACCAGCCGGCCTCCGCGAGGGCCAGCGCCACGCTCCGGCCGATGCCCGATCCCGCTCCCGTCACCACTGCGATGCTCATGGGCGCGCAGCGTACGCGAGACGCGTGCCCCATGAACTCATCCGTCCGACACGTGGATGTTCTGTACTCGACAAGGGGATGTCGCCCCGCCCCCTTCGAATGACGGAAGGACAGCATCCGTCTGGGGAGGGGCACATGGACCGCATACACGAGCACTCCGAGGAACTCCGCGCTGCCGCACGCCACTTCGGCCGCCGCCGGTTCCTCACGGCGACCGGCGCCGCCGCCGCGCTCGCCTTCGCCACCCAGCTTCCCGCCGCCGGCGCCGCGGCCGCCGCCCAGCTGGACGGGCGGCGCCTGAGCGAGTACCCGTTCACCCTGGGGGTGGCATCGGGCGACCCGCTGCCCGGCTCCGTGGTCCTGTGGACCCGGCTCGCGCCCCGCCCCTTCGAACCCGATGGCGGACTGCCCGCCAACCGCGTCACCGTGTACTGGGAACTCGCCCGCGACGAGCGATTCACCCGGCCGGTGCGGCACGGCACCGTCACCGCGCACCCCGAGTTCCGGCACACCGTCCACGTCGAGGTCGACCACCTCGACGCCGGCCGCGGGTTCTTCTACCGCTTCCGGGTCGGCGCGTGGACCAGCCCCGTCGGCCGGACCCGCACCGCCCCGGCCCCCGGCGCCCACAACACGGCCCTCACGCTCGCCGCGGTCTCCTGCCAGGCGTACCACGACGGCTACTTCACCGCCTACCGGCACCTCGCCGCCGAGGACGTCGACGTCGTCTTCCACCTCGGCGACTACCTGTACGAGTACGCCGTGAACGCCACCGGCGGCGCCCGGGCCTACACCGACCGCGTCCTGCCGGCGCTCTTCGACCGGGAGACGCTGAGCCTGGAGGACTACCGGCTGCGCTACGCGCTCTACAAGTCGGACCCCGATCTGCGCGCGGCCCACGCCGCGCACCCGTTCGTCGTCACCTGGGACGACCACGAGACCGAGAACAACTACGCGGGCGACACCCCCGAGAACGGCGTCCCGCCGGAGGAGTTCCTGCTCCGCCGGGCCGCCGCCTACCGCGCCTACTGGGAGCACCAGCCGCTGCGCGCGCCCCAGCGTCCCGTCGGCCCCGACATGCGGCTGTACCGGCGGCTGCGGTTCGGGCGGCTCGCCCAGTTCGACATCCTGGACACCCGGCAGTACCGCTCCGACCAGGCGTACGGCGACGGCTGGCGGGTCCCCGGTCCCGAGTCGGAGAACCCGGCCCGGACGATGACCGGGGCGACCCAGGAACGCTGGCTGCTCGACGGCTGGCGGTCCTCGGGCGCCCGCTGGAACGTCCTCCCGCAGCAGGTCGTCCTCTCCGAGCGCCGCGACCGCGCCACCGCCGACTTCAAGCTGTCCATGGACTCCTGGGACGGCTACCCCGCCGCCCGGCAGCGGATCCTCGCCGGGGCGCGGGCCGCCGGGGTGGAGAACCTGATGGTGCTCACCGGGGACGTCCACGTCGGCCACGCCTTCGACATCAAGGCCGACTTCCGCGACCCCTCCTCCCGGACCCTGGGCACCGAGATCGTCGCCACCTCGATCGCCAGCGGCCGGGACGGAGCCGACCGCCTGTCCAATCACGACCAGCTCATGGGAGCCAACCCGCACCTGAAGTTCTTCAACGGCCGGCGCGGGTACGTGAAGGTCGCCCTGGGGACGGAGAGCGCCCGCGCCGACTTCCGCACGGTGCCCTACGTGACGCGGCCGGGCGCCCCCGTCACCACGGCCGCCTCCTTCGTCACGCAGGTGGGCGACCAGGGCCTCACGCCGGCGTGAGCCCCGTCTCCTGCGGATAGCGGACGCCGACGCGCTTCCGTACGGCGTCGAGCGTCCGCATCACGGCGAGCGAGCCGTCGAGGGGGACGAGCGGGGACTCGGTCAGGCCCGCCCGCAGACAGCGCATCACCTCGGCGGCCTCGTGCCGGAGGGAGTGGGGGGCGTCCGTCGTCACGAACTCCTCCGGCTCGTGGTCGTGCCGGTGCAGGGTGAACCGCTCGGGGGCGAAGAAGCCGCGGGGGACGTCGATCCGGCCGAGCGTGCCCGTCACGGACGCGGTCATCGGGGTGTCGGCCTCCAGCGAGCAGGACAGCAGGGCCGAGGCGCCCGACGCCCAGCCCAGCAGCATGCCGGTGTTCAGGTCGACGCCCTCCGGCGAGATCATCGCGTGCGCGTGGACGGTGTCCGGCTCGCCGAGCAGCAGCTGCGCGAAGGAGACCGGGTACACCCCCAGGTCGAGCAGCGCGCCGCCGCCCACGGCCGGGTCGCGCAGCCGGTGGCCGGGGTCGAAGGGGCCGGCGATGCCGAAGTCGGCCTGGACGGAGCGGACCTCGCCGATCGCCCCGTCGCGGACCAGCTCCGCGAGCCGCCGGACGAGCGGGCTGCAGTACGTCCACATGGCCTCCATGAGGAAGAGGCCGCGGTCCCGGGCGAGGGCGACGAGTTCCTCCGCCTCCCGGGCGTTGAGCGTGAGAGCCTTCTCGCAGAGCACCGCCTTGCCCGCCCGCAGGGCGAGGCCCGCGGCCTCCCGGTGGGCGTGGTGCGGGGTCGCCACGTACACCACGTCGACATCGTCGTCGGCGAAGAGCCCGTCCCACGAGCCGTACGCCCGCGGGATGCCGAACCGGTCGGCGAACTTCCTCGCGGACGCCTCCGTGCGGGAGGCCACCGCGACGACCTCGGCGCCGTCGAGCGTCGTGAGGTCCGTGGTGAACCGCTCCGCTATGCCGCCCGTCGCCAGGATTCCCCAGCGCACCGTCTGTCCCATGTTGCCCACCCGTCCCACAGAGGTCTCGACCATGCCGATCGAGCTGAGAGCATAGGCAAGGATTCAACGAAATGGAGCAGTCGATGCCCGAGAGCGGCCGGACAACAACACAAGGGCACATAACCGAAACCGCCCCCGTCGTCGCCGCCCGGCGCGCGGGGCTGCTCGTCACCCTGGTCCTGGGCGGCCTGACGGCGCTGCCCCCGCTCTCCATGGACATGTACCTCCCGGCCCTTCCGGAGGTCACCGGCGCGCTGCACGCGCCCGCCGCGACCGTCCAGCTCACCCTCACCGCCTGCCTCGCCGGCATGGCCCTCGGGCAGCTGGTCGTCGGCCCCATGAGCGACAAGTGGGGCCGCCGCCGCCCGCTGCTCGTCGGCATGGTCGTGTACGTCCTCGCCACCGCCGCCTGCGCCCTCGCGCCCACCGCCGGACTCCTCATCGGCTGCCGGCTCCTCCAGGGCCTCGCCGGCGCCGCCGGCATCGTCATCGCCCGCGCCGTCGTCCGCGACCTGTACGACGGCGTCGAGATGGCCCGCTTCTTCTCCACCCTGATGCTCATCTCCGGAGCCGCGCCGATCGTCGCCCCGCTCATCGGCGGCCAGATCCTGCGCGTCACCGACTGGCGGGGGGTCTTCCTCGTCCTCACCGCCATCGGCGTCCTGCTCACCGCCGTCGTCTGGCGGTTCCTCGACGAGACGCTGCCGGCCGAGCGCCGTCAGCAGGGCGGTGTGGGCGCGGCCCTGCGCACCATGCGCGGCCTCCTGGCCGACCGGGTCTTCGCCGGGTACATGCTGGCCGGCGGGTTCGGCTTCGCCGCCCTCTTCGCGTACATCTCCGCCTCCCCGTTCGTGGTCCAGGAGATCTACGGCGCCTCGCCCCAGACCTTCAGCCTGCTCTTCGGCCTCAACTCCATCGGTCTCGTCGCCCTCGGCCAGGTCAACGGCAAGCTCCTCGTCGGCCGCGTCCGCCTCGACAAGGTGCTCGGAATCGGCCTCGGGACGATCCTCGTCGCCTCGACCGCGCTGCTCCTGATGACCGCCGGAGCCTTCGGGGAGGTCGGCCTGTTCCCGATCGCCGCCGGGCTCTTCGTCCTGATGTCGGCGATGGGCCTCGCCCTGCCGAACACCAACGCCCTGGCGCTGATGCGCACCCCGCACGCCGCCGGTTCGGCCTCCGCCCTGCTCGGCACCTCCTCCTTCCTCGTCGGCGCGGTCGCCTCGCCGCTCGTCGGCGTCGCGGGCGAGCACACCGCCGTCCCCATGGCCGTCGTCCAGGTCTGCTGCGCCGTCCTCGCCCTCACCTGCTTCCTCGGACTCTGCCGCCCCTGGCGGAACCCCCGGGCGGACGTCTAGTCGGCCGGGCGGGCGGTGTGGCACCGGCCGCCCGGGCGCCCGTGATGTGACGATCTGCGGCATGTGTCACTACTGCGGCTGCCGTGAGATCCCCCTGATCAAGGAGTTCATCGCCGAGCACGAGGCGGTGACCGACGTCGCCGGGGACGCCGTGCGCGCGCTCGACTCGGGCGACCACGAGCGGGCGCGGGAGCTCGTGGAGCGGATGGCCGTGCTGCTGCTCGACCACTGGGCCGGCGAGGAGCGCGGCCTGTTCGCCGTGATGCGCGAGAACCCGGAGTACACGGCGTACGTCGACGCCCTCGCCCGCGAGCACCGGGAGCTCGCCGCCTTCCTGGCCGGACTCGACCTCGCCTCCGAGGCCCGGCGGGCGGAGTTCGTCCGGGCCGTCGACGAACTCCACGACCACATCGCCAAGGAGGAGGACGGCCTCTTCCCGGCCTCCCTGACCGAGCTGACCGGCGAACAGTGGGACCGCTCCATCGACGCCTGGAGGGCGGTCCACGCGCGGTGACCCCGGCGGGCGCGCCGGGCCGGAGGGGACCCTCCGCACCGCCGCCTAGAATGTCGCGGTGAACGCCTCCCCTCCCTCCGCCGAGTCCCTGCGCGCGGCCCTCGCCGGACTCCTCGACGGGCTGCCGCCCAGCCAGGCGGCCAAGGCCGTCGAGCGGCTGATCGCCAACTACCGGGGCACCACCCCGACCGACGCCCCCGTGCTGCGCGACCGCTCCGACGTCGCCGCGTACGCCGCGTACCGGATGCCGGCGACCTTCGAGGCGGTACGGGGCGCGCTGTACGCCCTGCGGGACGCGGCGCCCGACTGGGAGCCGGGGACGCACACCGACGTGGGCGGCGGCACCGGTGCGGCGAGCTGGGCCGTCGCCGAGGCGTGGGCCGACGTGGCGCCGCACACCACCGTCCTGGACTGGGCCGAGCCCGCGCTGGCGCTCGGCCGCGAGCTGGCGGCGGGGACGCTGGACGCAGAGTGGCGCACCGCCCGGATCGGCTCCGCGCTCCGGCTCGCGGACGCGGACCTGGTCACCGTCTCGTACGTGCTCAAGGAGCTGACCGAAGTCGACCGGGCGGCGCTCGTGTCCGAGGCCGCGCGCGCGGCGCAGGCGGTGGTGATCGTCGAGCCCGGCACCCCCGACGGCTACGAGCGGATCATCGCGGCCCGCACCCTGCTCGTCGAGGCCGGCTTCACCGTCGCCGCGCCCTGCCCGCACAGCGGGGCGTGCCCGATCGTGCCGGGCGAGGACTGGTGCCACTTCTCGGCGCGGGTGAGCCGCTCCTCGCTGCACCGCCAGGTCAAGGGCGGCTCGCTGCCCTACGAGGACGAGAAGTACGCCTACGTCGCCGCGACCCGGTTCCCGGTGACGCCCGCGGTCTCCCGGGTCACCCGCAGGCCCCAGATCCGCAAGGGTCAGGTGCTGCTCGACCTGTGCGGCCCCGACGGCCTGGTCCGCGACACGGTCACCAAGCGGCACGGGCCCCTGTACAAGCGGGCCCGTGACGTGGAGTGGGGCGACCCGTGGCCGCCCGAGGCAACCCCCGGGGACACCCCCTAGGGCCGCAGCTCCTGGGTGCAGCACTTCACGCTGCCGCCGCCCTTGAGGAGTTCGCCGAGGTCCATGCCGACCGGTTCGAAGCCGCGGCGGCGCAGCGGCTCGAAGAGGCCCACCGCCGCCTGCGGCAGCAGGACGTGCAGGCCGTCGCTGACCGCGTTGAGCCCGAGGGCCGCCGCGTCCTCCGCGGTGGCGATCAGGGCGTCGGGGAAGAGCCGCGCGAGCACCGCCCGGCTGCCGGGTGAGAAGGCGTCCGGGAAGTACATGACCTCGTCACGGGCGTCGTCCAGGACGCAGAACGCCGTGTCCAGGTGGTAGTAGCGGGGGTCCACCAGCTCCAGGCCGATGACCGGGCGGCCGAAGAACTCCTGCGCCTCGTCGTGGGAGAGCGGGCTGGAGCGGAAGCCGCGGCCGGCGAGGATCCAGGAGGCGGTGACGGCGAAGTCGCCCTCCCCCTCGTTCACGTGCTCCGGCTCCGCCAGGGCGTCGTCCGTCCAGCCGTTCCGGCGGAACCAGGCCAGATGGGCGTCGGCCTCGCGCGCACGCTCCGGATGGGCGAACTTCGCCCCGAGGACCCGGCCGTCGACGACCGTGGCGCCGTTCGCCGCGAAGACCATGTCCGGCAGCGCCGGGTCGGGCTCCAGCAGCTCGACGGTGTGGCCGAGCGAGCGGTAGCGGTCGCGCAGGTCCTCCCACTGGGCGAGGGCGAGCGGCAGGTCGACCGGTTTGGTGGGGTCCATCCAGGGGTTGATGGAGTACGTCACCGAGAAGTGCGCGGGTGGGCACATCAGGTAACGGCGGGGCGAGGACGCGCGCGGAGTGGGGCGCAAAGAGGGCTCCTCACGGACGGGTGGGCGGAAGAACCGAAGATCGGTGGACCCCATGGTCCGCCCTCGGGGCCCTTCGCGCAGTGGACCGTTCGGGTGGTTCGATGCCACCCGACTCGACGAGACGCGACGTCTCGTCCGGCTGCTAGATTGGGGCCATGTCCGAGCCCAGGCCCGCGAAGGCCGCCCCCGACGCCTCCCGCCGCAGCGAACGCTCCCGCCGCGCCATCTTCGACGCCGCCCTCGCCCTCGTCTCCGAGGCCGGCTACGCGAAGACCACCGTCGAGGGCATCGCCGCCCGCGCCGGGGTCGGCAAGCAGACCATCTACCGCTGGTGGCCCTCCAAGGCGGCCGTCCTCCTCGACGCCTTCCTCGACCTCGCCGCCCGCGCCAACGAGGCCCTCGGCGGCGACGCCCGGAGTGAGATCCCCGACACCGGGGACCTCGCCGCCGACCTCCGGTACGTGCTCCGCGCCACCGTCGACGAGATGAACGACCCCGCCTTCGACGCCCCCACCCGCGCCCTCGCCGCCGAGGGGATCGTCGACGCCGACCTCGGCGCCCGCTTCACCGAGGCCCTGCTCGAACCCCAGCTCCAGCTCTACGTCCGCCGCATCGAGGCCGCCCAGGCGGCGGGCGACGCCGACCCGGACGCCGACCCCCGCCTCGCCGTGGAGCTCCTCGTCGGACCCCTCCACCACCGCTGGCTCCACCGCACCCTGCCGCTCACCCACGGCTACGCCGACGCCCTCGTCGACCTGGCCCTGCGCGGTCTCGCGCCGAGGAGCTGACCGGCCGCGACCACCCGCCGGAACCGCCCCCGGGGACCCCGGTTCCGCACTCCGGTCACCCGAGGCGCAGGATGGTGGGACCATGGGCAGAGCCGAACGGGCGAGCATGAGGTGTGAGGGGATAGATGGGCGACGGCATCGGCCGCTACCGCGGCACGGAGAGCAGGCTCGCACAGTGGCTGCGCAGGCGCCCCAAACGCACCGCGGCCGACGACGGGAACGAACGCGAGTCGCTGCTCCTGGCCGCCGCCGCCGCAGGGCTGCCCCTGGCCCCCGCCGCGTCCCCCGTGGGTTACAGCTGCTCCTGTGAGCGGATCGGCTGTCCCACCCCCGCCCGGCACCCCGTCTCCTTCGCCTGGCAGACGCAGTCGACCACCGACCGCGCGCAGATCGAGCGCTGGGCCAGGAACGAGCCCGCGGCGAACTTCGTCACCGCCACCGGCATGGTCCACGACGTCCTCGACGTCCCCTTCGCCGCCGGCCGCGCCGCCTTGGACCGCCTCCTCGCCGAGGGCGTGGAGGTCGGGCCGGTCGCCGAGTCCGCCGACGTCGACACCGTGGGCGGCCGGATGCTCTTCTTCACCGCCACCCGCGGCACCCCCGAGGACGAGGACGAGTGGTGGCCCTGTGAGCTGGACTGCCACCCCGAGACCATGGACGAGCACCCCGGGCTCCGCTGGCACTGCCGCGGCAGCTACGTCCTCGTCCCGCCGGCCCGCCTCCCCGGGGACGAGGACGCCCATCCCGTCGTCGCCTGGGTCCGCGGCCCCGAGCACCCGCTGCCCGACCCGCTGAACCTCCTGGAGACCCTCCAGGACGCCTGCGCGCGTCACGCGGCCGCGCTGGGGGCCGACGGCGACGGCGAGCACACCGCCCACGAGATCGCCTGGCCGCTGACCCGCTGACCTCCGCCGGGAGGCGCGGGCCCGCCGGTGGCGGGCGACTCCCCGGGGAGGCGTCTCGCCGATCACGCCGGGCGGTCTCCTAGGAGCCCTCCGCGGACACCACGCCCTGGAGGCGGCTGAGGAACGAGACGCCGTCGCGGTCCGTGCCCGCCGGCTTCACCAGGACCGCCTGGCTGGAGACCCACTCGCGGGTGACGGTGTTCTTGATCTCGCCGGTCATGAGCGCCTTGACGTCGGCGTTGACCTTGGGCCGGTAGCCCGGCGCCGCGGTCTGCCGCTCGAAGTACCGGGTCGCGAAGAAGACCAGCGCGCCGCCGTCGCGGGTGCGCAGCCCCAGGGGTGCGAAGTCGCCCTGGTCGGTGACCTGGTCGAGGTACTGGGTGGCGAGGCCCGGCCGCTTGGCGGCCTTCTGCCGGTCCGCCCGCCAGCCGGTGGTGTGCGAGCCCGCCGCGAACGGCCCCGGCTGCCCGTCCTTCAGGTAGGAGACGTACCGCCTGCCGAGATCACCGGGCGCGACCGCGAGGGCGTCCGAGTCCGCGGCGACCGGCACCGCGTACCCCTCCTCCTCGGCGAACTCCGGTACCCGGCCGGCGTCGAGGATGCCGAGGTAGGCGACCTCCCACAGCTGCTGCGGTCCGTTGCGCACGAAGACCAGGAGCCAGCGCTGGTCGCCGGCGCCCCCGTCGACGTCCCGGTTGGGGTCGGCGTCCGCGACGAACCAGCGGGGCCAGCCCGCCTTGCGGGGCAGCGTGAACCGGGTGTCCGTCAGCTCCAGGGGCCGGTGGTCCTTGTTGCCGCCGGGCGTGGTGATCGACCGTGCGCGCAGCCCCGCCTGGTTGACCTCGCCGAGCGGACCGGTGACCCGGCCCGCGTCGAGGGCCGGGTCGTACGCCTTGTCGGCGCGGTTGTACGCGGCGGTGAAGTCCGCGACGGCCTGCGCGGCCTCGGCCTTCGTCGCGGGCGGCAGCAGGGCGGTCTCGCCGTGCACCGTCACACAGCCGCTCGCCGTCAGCGTCAGGACGGTCGCCGCCGCCGTCGCCGCGAGCAGCCTCGCCGGTCGTACCGCCGGTCGCTCAACCGGCCGTCTCGGCGCTCGCCGCAGCCTCAGCCTTGTCATCGGTCGCCTTCTGCTTCTTCACCCGCACGGACGGACCCGACCCTATCGGGGCGAGGAACAGCGCGAGCGTCGGGACCAGATACAGCGCCCACACCGTGACCTGAAGGACCGTCGGGTCCGGCTGGAAGTTGAAGACGCCCTTGAGGAGGGTGCCGTACCAGCTGTCCGGGGGGATCGTCGCGGAGATGTCGAACGCCTTGTCCGCGAGGCCGCCGAGGAAGCGCGCCTCCTGCAGGTCGTGCACGCCGTACGCGAGGACGCCCGCCGCCACCACGACCAGCATGCCGCCGGTCCAGGTGAAGAACTTCGCCAGGTTGATCCTCAGCGCGCCCCGGTAGAACAGCCAGCCGAGCAGCACCGCCGTCAGCAGACCGAGCAGCACCCCGGTCAGCGGCGCGTACGTGCCGTCGGACGAGGCCCGCACCGACGCCCAGACGAACAGCGCCGTCTCCAGGCCCTCGCGGCCCACCGCCAGGAAGGCGGTGGCGACCAGCGCGCCCGTGCCCATCTGCAGGGCCGCGTCCAGCTTCCCGTGGAGCTCCGCCTTGAGGTGCCGCGCGGTGCGCCGCATCCAGAAGACCATCCAGGTCACCAGGACCACGGCGACGATGGACAGCGAGCCGCCGAGCAGCTCCTGCGCCTCGAACGTCAGCTCCTGGGAGCCGAACTCCAGGCCGGCGCCGAAGGCCAGGGCGACGCCGACGGCCACGCCGATGCCGATCCAGATCGGCTTCAGCGCGTCCCGCCGGCCGGTCTTCACCAGATAGGCGATGAGGATGCAGACGACCAGGCTGGCCTCGAGGCCCTCGCGCAGGCCGATCAGATAGTTACCGAACACGTCGGTGCTCCTTCTCCGTCAGCTCCGTCAGGAGAACAGCGTCCTGCCCCACCAGTCGTCCTTGTCCCGGACGCCCGGCGGGATCGCGAACAGCGCCGAACCCACGTGCTGGATGTATTCGTTGAGGGCGTCGGACGCCAGTGACGTCTGCACCGGGATGAAGCCGGTGCGGACGTCCTTCTGGTACGCCAGGAAGAACAGGCCGGCCTCCAGACGGCCGAGGCCGTCCGTGCCGTCCGTGAAGGAGTAGCCGCGGCGCAGCAGGGTCGCCCCGTGGTTGCTGTCCGGGTGGGCGAGCCGGACGTGCGCGTCGGGCTTCATCGCCTTGAGGAACGGCTCGTCGTGCTCCTTGGCCTTGCCGACCGGCGCACCCTCGCGCTTGTCGCGCCCGAAGATGTCCTCCTGCTCGGCGAGCGGAGTGCGGTCCCAGGTCTCGACGTTCATGCGGATGCGGCGGGCGACCAGGTAGGAGCCGCCGTCCAGCCAGGCGGCGCCGCCCTCGGCGTCCTTGCCGGAGACCCACACGTGCCGGGCGAGCCGCTCGGTCTCGGTGCCGGCGATGTTGCGGGTGCCGTCCTTGAAGCCGAAGAGGTTGCGCGGGGTCTGGGCGTCCGGGGTCGTCGAGGACGTCTTGCCGAAGCCCAGCTGGGACCAGCGCACCGCGACCTTGCCGAAGCCGATCCGCGCGAGGTTGCGGATGGCGTGGACGGCGACCTGGGGGTCGTCCGCGCATGCCTGCACGCAGATGTCGCCGCCGCTGCGCGCCGGATCCAGGTTGTCGCCCGGGAACCTGGGCAGGTCCACCAGGGCCCCGGGCCGCCTGTCCTTCAGCCCGAAGCGCCCGTCGAAGAGCGAGGGGCCGAAGCCGATGGTGAGGGTGAGACGGGAGGGCTTGAGGCCCAGCGCCTCGCCGGTGTCGTCCGGCGGCGCCTCCGGCAGGCCGCCGTAGGCGCCCTCGCCGACCTCGGCGCCGGCGGTCATCCGCTCGGCCGCCCGCGTCCAGTCCTTGAGGAGCTGCACCAGCTCCTCGCGGTCCTTCGTCTTCACGTCGAAGGAGGCGAAGTGCAGGCGGTCCTGCACGGCGGTGGCGATGCCGGCCTGGTGCGCCCCGTGGAAGGGGACGGCCGCGCCGGTGTCGGCGACGGGGACGGTGGAGTCCCCGTCGCGGGTGAGCACGGCGGCGGCGCCGCCGGCCGCGGCGGCACCGAGCGCGAGCCCGGCTCCGCCCCAGCCGATGACCGTGCGGCGGGAGGGCGCGGCGGCCTCGGCCGCCGGCTGCTCCTGTATCTCCTCGGGCATGTCCCTGTCCCCGTCCCTGCCGATCCGACGACTACTTGACGACCGCGGCGGCGAGCTTGGAGAGCGGCTCGGCGAGCGCGTTGACGCCGTCGGAGAGCTCCTTGCGCTCGGGCTTGCCGACCTTGTCGTACGAGGTGAAGACGTAGCTGCTCTTGTCGGCGCGGTACTTGTCGAGCAGCGTGTTGAGCGCGGCGAACTGCTTGTCCAGCTCGGCGACGAGCTTGGCGTCGTTCTTCGAGGCGACCGGCTTGAGCAGCTCGAAGGACTTCTGCGCGCCCTCGACGTTCGCCTTGAAGTCGACGAGGTCGGTGTGGGAGTAGCGCTCCTCCTCGCCGGTGACCTTGCCGCTGGCGACCTCGTCGAGGAGCTCCTTGGCGCCGTTGGCCATCGAGGTGGGGGTGATCTCGGCCTTGCCGACGCGCTTCACCCAGTCCGCGAGGTCCTCGTCGAGGGTGTCGGCGAGGGTCTTCTCCGCGGCGCCGATCTTCTTGTCCTGCCAGAGGGCCTTCTCCAGGCGGTGCCAGCCGGTCCAGTCCTTGGCGGGGTCCTGGCCCTCCTCCAGGCCGTCCTCGCGGACGTCGACCTTGGGGTCGATGTCGCCGAAGGACTCGGCGACGGGCTCGGTGCGCTCCCAGCCGATGCGGGACTCGGCGTACGCCTTCTTCGCGGCCTCGACGTCACCGGCGCGGACGGCGTCGGTGAAGACCTTCACCTTGGGCAGGGTCGCGTCGGCCTGCGCCTGGACGTACTGGCGGTAGGCGGCGACGGCGGCGTCCATCTCGGGGGAGCGCTTGGCGGTCGCGGCGCCGGCGCCGGCGACCTTGACCGGCTGGCGCAGGCCCGCGCCGGTCATGCCCGGCTTGCAGACGATGGCGTAGTCGCCGGCCTTGATCTCGGCGGTGACGGTGGCCTTGGTGCCGGGGCCGATGTTCTCGCGCTCGGTGACGATCCGGTCGTCCGGGTAGAGGACGTAGACCTCGGTGACCTTGGAGCCGCGGTTCTCGACGGCCAGCTTCACGTGACCGGCCGGGAACTCCTTCTTGGAGACCTCGCAGGAGTCGTCCTTGGCGACGACGGTGATGGTGCCGTCGTCGGCCTTGGCGTCGCTCTTCTCGGTGCAGCCCGTGACGGCGGTCAGAGCGGCCGCGGTCGCGGCGGCGGTGACGACGGAGAGGCGGACTGCTCGCATGAGGGCTCCAGGAACGCGGGGACGTGGGTGAGGCGGACCTAACTTAACCGAGGCTTACCTCAGCCATACCCACCCGTCCAGTGATTCAGCTCTCAGGTCCGGCGGGCCGGACACGGCGGGATCACGGGGTCTCCATGGGGTTCTCATGGCTTGGTCAAGCGCAGGTCAAGCGGGGTGGATTGTCCTGTTTCGGTTTACTCTCCGGTATCCGAACGGGCCCCGGAGCCCGTGCGGGTGGGTACGACGAGGGGGACGCCCGTGCGCGGGTGCGGGAAGACCTCCACCGGCTGCCGGTAGACCCGGCTGAGCAACTCGGCGCCGAGCACCTCCCCGGGAGCGCCGTCCGCCGCGATCCGCCCCTCGTGCAGCACGGCGATCCGGTCCGCGTGCGCGGCGGCGAGCCCGAGGTCGTGCAGCACGAGCACCACCGCGTCCCCGGCCGCCGCGCGCTCCCGGCAGACCCCCAGGACCAGTTCCTGGTGGCGCAGGTCGAGTGCGGCGGTCGGCTCGTCGAGCAGCAGCAGGCCGGTCCGCTGGGCCAGCACGCGGGCCAGTGCGACCCGCGCCCGCTCGCCGCCGGACAGCGCGGAGAACGGCCGCGCGGCGAACTCCGTGACCTCGGTGGCCGCCAGCGCCTCCGCGACCGCGTCGTCGTCCTCGTCCTCCCGCGCGGTCCCCGCCCACGGGGCCCGGCCCATCCGCACCACCTCGGCCACGGGGAAGGGGAAGGAGAGCGCCGCGTCCTGCGGCAGCACCGCGCGGCGCAGGGCGAGTTCGTCGGCCGGCCAGTCGCCGGCCGCCCGTCCGTCGATCCGCACCTCCCCTGCGTCCGGGGCGAGATCGGCGGCGAGGGCGGCGAGCAGGGTCGACTTCCCGGCCCCGTTGGGCCCCACCAGGGCGAGGACCTCCCCGGCCCGCACCTCGACTCGGGCCCCGTCGAGCACCGCCCGGCGGCCCCGGGCGATCGTCACGCCGACGGCCTCGGCGACGAGCGCGCCCGGCGCGGCGGGGGAGGGGAGCGCGCGGGCGCGCCGGTGCGGCAGCAGCCCCCGGAGCCGTACGGATGTCATGCCCAACCACCTTGCTTGCGACGGGTCCTGCGCAGCAGCCAGAAGAAGAAGGGGCTGCCGATGAGGGCGGTGAGGACGCCCAGGGGGAGTTCCGCCGGGGCCGCGGCCGTGCGGGCCGCCAGGTCGCCGGCCGCGAGGACGACGGCTCCGCCCAGCGCGCTGCCCGGCACCAGGAAGCGGTGTCCGGGGCCGTTCGCCATCCGCAGCAGATGCGGCACGAGCAGGCCGACGAAGGTGATGATCCCGGCCACCGCGACCGCGGCCGCGGTCAGCAGCGCCACCACGAGGATCAGGGCGACCCGCAGCCGCTCCACGTCCACGCCCAGATGGCGGGCGGGCCGCTCGCCGAGGGCGAGCAGGTCGAGCCGGCGGGAGTGGAGCGGGGCGACGGCCAGGCCGAGGAGCGCGCAGGGCAGCACCGCGAGGACCTTGGGCCAGGTGGCCTGGGCGAGCGAACCGAGCTGCCAGAAGGTGATCTGGGTGACCTGCGCGTTGTCGGCGAAGAAGAGGAAGAGGCCGATCAGGGCGCCCGCGAAGGCGTTGACCGCGATGCCCGTGAGGATCAGCGTCACCACCTCCGTCCGGCCGCCGGAGCGGGACATCGCGTACACCAGCAGCACCGTCGCCAGGCCGGCGACGAAGGCGCAGACCGTCACCGTCCAGTTCCCGAGGAAGGTCAGGCCGAGCGCGATGGCCCCCACCGCGCCGACGGCCGCGCCCGCCGAGATGCCGATGACGCCGGGTTCGGCGAGCGGATTGCCGAACACGCCCTGCATGAGTGCGCCCGCGCAGCCGAGGGAGGCGCCGACGAGGACGGCGAGGACGACCCGGGGAAGCCGGATGTTCCACAGGACGCTCTCCGCCGTGCGGTCGAGCGCGTGGCCGCCGAGCCCGATCCGGTGCTGCGCGGAGGCGAGGACGTCGCCGAGCGGGATCCCGTACGCCCCGGTCCCGGCGGACACCAGGCAGAGCAGGAGCAGGGCGGCGAGCAGGCCGGCGGTCAGGGTGGCGGCCCGGCCGCGCGCCGGGCGCGGGGGCCGCGCGGGGGTGGGCGGACCGTCCACGGCCGAGGGGGCCGGGGCGTCGCCCCGCGCCTCCCGGGTCTTCGGGGGCGCCGTCACCGTTCCTCCCCGTGGAGCTGGTCGACGAGCGAGGCCAGGACGCGATCGGTGCGCGGGCCGTAGTTGAGGAGCACGCCGTCGTCGACGGTGACGACCCGGCGGGCTGCTCCGGCCGGGGTCTCGGCGACGCCGGGGATCTTCACCAGGCCGTCGATCCCGCCGACGGAGGCGAGGCCCTTGCTCATGACGAGGAGCGCGTCGGGCGCGGCCTGCGCGAGGGCCTCGCTGGTGATCGGGGTGAAGTCCTTCGTCAGACCCGACTCCTTGCCGGCGTCGATCGCGCCGGCCGCCTCCAGCAGCGAGCTCGCGCCGGACTCGGCCCCGCCGAGCAGGTAGACGGCGGCCGATCCGCGGACGTAGAGGAAGGCCACCCGGGGCCTGGCGCCGCCGGCCGGGACGCCCTCGCGGACCGCGGCGATCCGCTCCTGGGTGCGCCGGCGCAGCTCGGTGCCGGAGCCGGGGACGCCGAGGGCGGCGGCCACCGCGTCGATGCGGGCGTCGACGTCGGGGAGTTCCCGCGCGGGCGCCACGACGACGAGCGGGATCCCCGCGTCCCGGATCTGGGCGACGGCCTCCGCCGGTCCGGTGGTGGCCTCGGCCAGGACGAGGGTCGGCCGCAGCGAGAGGACGCTCTCGGCCGAGACGTCGTGGGCCCGGGTCACCACCGGGAGGTCCGCGGCCTGTTCGAAGGTGGCGGTGATGTCCCGGGCGACGACCCGGTCGCCCAGGCCGAGGGTGAAGACGATCTCGCTGAGGGAGCCGCTGAGCGGGACGATCCGCTCCGTGGAGGCGACGGTGACCGTCCGCCCGTCGGCCGAGCGGACGGTGACGGGCAGTCGGGGGGCGGCCGGGGCGGCGAGCGGCTCGACCCGGTCGGGGGCGGCGGCCGTCTTCGCGGCGGGGGCGGCGGCACCGGCTCCGCCCGTACCGCCGCAGCCGGTCGCCGTGAGGGCGAGGGCGAGTGCTGCTGTCAGCGCTCCCACGAGGCGGGTTCTGCGCACCGGACACCGTCCTGTCGTTCGTTCCGTCGTTCGTTCTGCCGTGCCGGCGGCGGTCGGGGTTCCGGCCGGACGGGATGTAGCTTAGGTTAGCCTTACCTTAGTTACTAGCCCTCGGAGGGGCTCCATGCTGCTGTCCAGACCCGCCCGCGCGCTCGCCGTGACCCTGTTCACGGCCCTGCTCGGTGCCCTGCTCCCGGTCTCCGCCGCCCACGCGGAGAGCCGCGCGGTGCAGGGCGGACGGCTCGACTGGGGCATCAAGACCTCCTTCCAGAGCTACGTCACCGGGCCCATCGCCCAGGGCGGTTGGAGCCTCACCGGCGGCGCCGCCACGGTCGGCGGCAGCCAGTTCCGCTTCCACTCCGCGCAGGGCTCCTACGACCCGGCGACCGGCGCCTTCGAGGCCGCCTTCGCGGGCGGCGTCCGCTTCACCGGCCACCGCGCCGCGAACGGCACCCACGCACTCGACCTCACCGTCAGCCGCCCCCGCATCCGCGTCCAGGGCGGACGCGGCACCCTCTACGCCGACATGACGAGCAAGGCCAAGGGCAGCGGGCGGACGACCGTCTCCTCCCAGGTGCCGCTCGCCGCCCTCGACCTCCGCGGCGTCGACATGCGCGGCGGCGGCAGTCCCCTCTCCCTCACCGGCGTGCCCGCCACCCTCACCACGCAGGGAGCCGCCGCCTTCGCCGGCTACTACCGGGCCGGCACCCCGCTCGACCCCGTCAGCCTCACCGTCGACGTCCGCACGCCGAGGAAGACCACCGACACCACCCGCCCCACCGCGTCCGCGACGCCGGGCCCGACGGCCACGGCGAGTCCGTCCGCCGAGCGCGCGCGCACCGACGGCTTCACCACCGCCGCCGTCGACTGGGGCGTCCGCCGCACCTTCCGCGAGTACGTCACCGGCTCCGTCGCCCAGGGCCGTTGGACGCTCGCCGGCGGAGCCCAGGACGGCGGAGCGCTCTTCCGCTTCCCCCGCGGCACGGGCACGTACGACGGGAGGACCGGCACCCTCGACGCGGCCTTCGCCGGCAGCGTCCGCTTCACCGGCGCCCACCTCGACCTCACCATCGCCGGGGTCGCGGTGCGCGTGACCGGCGGCACCGGCACCCTCAGCGCCGACGTCACCGGCGCCGGGACGACCACGAAGGCCGTCCCGCTCGTGACCTTCGCCGCCCCCGGACTCACCCCGGCGAACGGCCTCGCCGCCGTCTCCGAGGCCCCCGCCACCCTCACCGAGGGCGGCGCCCGCGCCTTCGGCGGCATGTACAAGGCGGGGACGGCGATGGACCCGGTCTCGCTCGCGGTCGCCGTCGACGCCGGGGCCCGGCTGCCCGCCCTCCCGGACCTCGGCAGCGAGGCGACGTCCACGCCGCCGGCCACCGCCGCCCCCGAGTCGGCGGCCCCCGCGCCGGCGTCGACGGCCCCCGCGCCGGCCGTCGCCTCGGCCGACTCCTCCGCCGGCACCTGGACCGCCGTCGGCGCCGGGGCCCTGCTCGTCGCCGTCGCCGCGGTCCTTCTCGTCGTACGCCGCCGCCGCTCGGGACCGACCGCGCCCTGACCCCGGCGCGGCCCGCCGGCCTCCCCGACCTCCCCGCCCGGCGTCCCGCCGATCCCACCCGTGCCTCCCGCACCCCCACCCCCGACTTCCCCGCCCGGGCGCGTCCCCCCGCGCCGGCTCCCGCGCACCCCCGCGCACCCCCCCCCCGTGCCTCACCTAGGAGAGACCCGCCATGGCCACCCCCTTGCGCCGTTCCGTCACCCTGGCAGCCGCCGTCGCCACGGCCGCCGCCCTCGGCACGGGCGCCGTCGTCCTCGCCCTGCCGGCCGCCGCGGCCGACGCGGCCGCGCCGCCGACGGCACTCGTGGACGGCACTCTGGACTGGGGCATAGCAGTCGTTCCGCTCGTACCTCGCCCAGCCCTTCGCCCACGGGAAGACCACCGTCGAGGGCGGCGCACGGCAGGCGGCGGGCAACGGCGTCTTCACCTTCGTCGACGGCACGGGCACCTACGACACCGGCAGCCACGCCACCGCCAACTCCTTCAAGGGCGGCGTCCACTTCGAGGCCCACGAGGGCGTCCTCGACATCCGGATCTCCGACGTCCGGCTGACGACGGCGGGCACCGCCGCGCCGACCGGCGCCATCACCGCCGACGTCGTCACCAAGGAGAAGGACGGCACCTTCACCACCCGCGACGACATCGTCTTCGCCGCGCTCGACATGACCGGTGTCCGGCCCGGTCAGGGCGAGGGCGGCGCGATGGTCTTCAAGGACATACCGGCGAAGCTGACCAAGGACGGCGCGGCGGCGTTCGCCGGCTTCTACAAGGAGGGCGACGCCCTCGACGCCGCCACGCTCACCGTGAAGGCGGGCAGCAGGCCCACGGCCCCGCCGACCACCGTGCCCCCCACCACGGCGCCTCCGACCACGAACCCGCCGACCACCGCCCCGCCCACCACGGCGCCCCCGACCACGAACCCGCCGACCACCGCCCCGCCCACCACGAACCCGCCCACCACGGCGCCCACGACAACAGCTCCGACGACCGACCCCGTGGCCGTCGTGAACGGCAGGCTCACCTGGGCCGTGAAGCAGAGCTGGCGGACGTACGTCGCCGAGACCTGCGGCGGCACGGTCACCCCCTCCGGCGGCGCGAGGAGGAACGGCTCCTCCTACGACTTCGGCTTCGCCAAGGCCGACCTCGACGCCGACGCCCGCAAGGCCGAGGCCGCGTTCTCCGGAAAGCTCGCCTTCAGCTGCGCCGCCCACGGCATCGACTGGACCATCGGCGACCTCAAGGTGACGGTCGACGGCACCACCGGCACGCTCACCGCCGACGTCACCACCGCCGACGTCACCACCGCCGGCGGCACCCGCGACGACGTGGCCTTCGCCGACCTGGACCTGTCGAAGGCCGACTGGACCGCGAAGAAGGGCGTCGTCACCCTCGCCGCGATCCCGGCCCGGCTCACCGCGGACGGCGCCGCCCAGTTCGCCGGTCCCGACGGCGCGAGCTTCTACCGGCCCGGCACGGCCGTCGACCCGGTCACCCTCGTCCTCTCCTCCGACGCGGACACCACGCTCCCGTCTGCCCCGGGCTCCCCCTCCACCACCGGCGGCACGACGGGCGGCGCCACCGGCACCACCGCCGGCGGCTCGTTCGGCGGCGCCACGGTCGGCGGCGCCGGCACCGCCGGCGGGTCCGCCGCGCTCGCCGCCACCGGCTCGGGCGCCCCCACCGGCCTCCTGCTCGCCGCCTCCGGTCTGACCGCCGCCGCGGGCGCGGCGGTCGTCGTCGCCGTGCGCCGCCGCGCCATGGACTCCTGATCCGCCACCCCCCCCCGAAAGGGCAGGGCCGCACCCGATCCACGGGTGCGGCCCTGCCGCCGTCCCCGCGCGGGTGGTTCAATTCCGGCATGAACACGACGGCCACTGACATCGACGTCCTCCGGGTCTTCTGTGCGGGCGACGGCCGGCACGGCAACGCGCTCGGAGTCGTACGGGACGCCCGTACGCACCCCGACGAGTCCACCCGGCAGGCGCTCGCCAAGGAACTCGGCTTCAGCGAGACGGTGTTCGTGGACGACCCCGAGCGCGGGATCGTCGACATCTACACCCCCGGCCTCCGGCTGCCCTTCGCCGGTCACCCCCTCGTCGGCGCCGCCTGGCTGCTCGACCTGGAGGTCGTCCACCCTCCGGCGGGCGAGGTGTGGGTGCGCGGGGACGGGGAGTTCACCTGGATCGAGGCGCGCGCCGAGTGGGCGCTGCCCCGGACGCTGCGCCAGTACGGCTCCGCCGCCGAGGTGGAGGCGCTCGACGTGCCCGAGCCGGGCGAGTGGATCTATGCCTGGGCCTGGGAGGAGGAGGCCGCCGGCCGGGTCAGGGCGCGGGGCTTCCCGGGGCGCGGCGACGGCATCGACGAGGACGAGGCGACCGGCGCCGCCGCGCTGCTCCTCACGGCCGAGCTGGGCCGTGCCCTGAACATCACGCAGGGCCGGGGATCGCAGCTGCTGACCGCGCCCGGCCCGGACGGCATCGTGGAGCTGGGCGGACGGGTCCGTCTGGAGGGCACGCTCACCCTCTGAGCGACGGCCCGGGGGACGGTACGGCGCGAGGGCCGGACACGGAACGCCGGACGCGCCGGGCGCGAGGGCGCCGGCGCGTTCGGATGGGTTCGGCCTTCGGTCCTTCCGGGCCGTTCGGGTGAGCGGTCCGAAGGCAGGCAGGCGGGCGTCAGGCGCTCAGCGGGAACTCGCCGCCCAGCTGGTGGAAGACCGCGCTGTTGAAGGCGAAGGCGCGCTTGCACTCGTCGACGATCCGCTGCTTCTCCAGGTCGTCGGCGTTCACCCCGTCCAGCAGCTCCCGGTAGGTCCGCTTGAAGGCGGCCGGGTTGCCGATCTCCTCGAAGACGTAGAACCGCACGCCGTCGCCCTTGCGGTCGAATCCCCAGGTGCGCTCCGCCTTGTCGCGGATGATCTGACCGCCCGACAGGTCGCCCAGGTAGCGCGTGTAGTGGTGGGCCACGTAACCGGCGGGCCAGTCGCGGGCGCACTCGGCGACCCGCTCGGCGTACGCGACGGTGGCGGGGAGCGGGGAGACGCCGGCGCGCCACTCCGCGCCCCGCAGGTGGGCGAGGTCCTGCTCCAGGGCGGCCGTGCGGAAGAGCTCGGGCTGTATGAAGGGCCCGGCGACCGGGTCCTCGCGCAGCGCCTCGGCTCCCGCCTCCAGGGCCTGGTACACGAACCAGAGCTGCTCCGTGTAGCGCGCGTAGGCGTCGACGCCCAGCCGTCCGCCCAGCAGGTCGCCCATGAAGGACGACGTCTCCGCCTCCGTGTGCTGCTCGTGCGAAGCCGTACGGATCAACGTGGAGAAGGGCGTGTCCAAGGCGTGCCTCCGGGACCGATGGGACGGGAACCAGTGACGATCCTGCCAAGTTAGGCTTGCCTAAGTCAACTGGTTCCCGACGTCCTGTCGGTAAAGAAGCTACCCCGTCGGGGGGTCAGGGCAACGTAAGGATTTCGGCCCCGTTCTCGGTCACGACGAGGGTGTGCTCGAACTGCGCGGTCCGCTTGCGGTCCTTGGTCACCACGGTCCAGCCGTCGTCCCACATGTCGTAGTCGTGGGTGCCGAGCGTGAGCATCGGCTCGATGGTGAAGGTCATGCCGGTCTTGATCTCGGTGGTGTGGTGGGGGGAGTCGTAGTGCGGGACGATCAGGCCGGAGTGGAACGACGAGTTGATGCCGTGACCGGTGAAGTCGCGGACGACGCCGTAGCCGAAGCGCTTGGCGTAGGACTCGATCACCCGTCCGATGATGTTGATCTGACGTCCCGGCCGCACGGCCTTGATCGCCCGGTTCAGGGACTCGCGGGTCCGCTCGACGAGGAGCCTCGACTCCTCGTCGACGTCGCCGCAGAGGTAGGTCGCGTTGTTGTCGCCGTGGACGCCGTCGATGAACGCCGTGACGTCCAGGTTCACGATGTCGCCGTCCCGCAGCACCGTGGAGTCCGGGATGCCGTGGCAGATGACCTCGTTGATCGACGCGCAGAGCGACTTCGGGAAGCCGCGGTAGCCGAGGGTCGAGGGGTAGGCGCCGTGGTCGCACATGTACTCGTGCGCGACCCGGTCGAGCTCGTCGGTGGTGACGCCCGGGGCGATGTGCTTGGCGGCCTCCTCCATCGCCCGGGCGGCGATGCGGCCGGCGATCCGCATCCGTTCGATGGTGTCGGAATCCTGCACCTCGGGTCCGGTGTACGGAGCCGGTGCGGGCTTCCCGACGTACTCGGGGCGGCGGATGGAGCCCGGAACGGAACGGTGGGGGGAGAGCTCCCCCGGTACGAGAAGCGACTGGCCAGACATGCCAGCGAGTCTAACGACCGGGTGTGGGGCAGCATGGTCTCGGAGGAAGGAGCCGACGACGATGGCCCTGTTCAAGAAGCGCACGGTGGGCAAACCGGGCGAGTGGTACTACTGCCTGGAGCACAAGAAGGTCGAGGAGGGCCCCGAGTGCCCCGCGAAGAACCGGTTCGGCCCGTACGCCAGCCGTGAGGAGGCCGCCCACGCCATGGAGTCCGCCCGCGAGCGGAACCTGGAGTGGGAGACCGACCCGCGCTGGCACGACGGCCCGGGGAAGAACGACACCCCGGGCGACTGAGGGGCGCGCCCCCGCCCGGGGCGCGGCCGGCGCACGACCGGGGCACGCCGGGGCCGCTCAGGCGGCTCCGGCGGCCTCCCGCCGGCCGTCCTCGCACGGTCCGTCCGCGGCCCGCCGGGCCTCCTCCTGCTGGGCCTTGCGGCGCAGGGAGTCCTCGTCGGTGGCGGAGTCGTACGTGAGGAGCTTCGGCAGGGCCAGACAGAGCAGTCCGACCGAGGCGACGCAGGCCACGCCGCCCGACCAGACCGCCGCGCGGGTGCCGGTCCAGCCGGCCATCAGACCCGCCCGGACCTGGCCTAGCTGGGGGCCGACGCTGTAGGACAGCACCTCGATGCCGGCGAGCCGGCCGCGCAGCTCCTCCGGGATCGTCTGGTTCCAGATGGTCGCCCGGCCGAGCCCGCTCAGCATGTCGCCCGCGCCCGCGAAGGCCAGGCAGAGCAGCACCAGCCAGACGTTCCCGAACCAGCCCGCCGCCGCGATCGCCAGGCCCCAGCCGGCCGCGCCCCCGACCACGAGCAGCCCGTGCCGCCGCACCTTCGAGGTCCAGCCGCTCGTCAGCCCGAGGACCAGCGAGCCGACCGAGCCCGCCGCGTACATCAGGCCGAGCGACCAGTCGGCGTCCAGTTCGTCCGCGAGGAACGGGAAGATCGTGTTCGGGAAGGCGAAGAACATCGCCGCCAGGTCGACCGCGTACGTGCCCAGCAGCACCGGCCTCGACCAGGCGTACCGGGCTCCCTCGGCGATGCCCCGCAGCGAGGGCTTCTCCGCGTCCTGCGCGGCCGGTGCCGGGGAGAGCCGGACGCACATCAGCACCGAGACCGCGAAGCCGGCGATCGTCACCCCGTACGCGGGCGCGTGGCCCGCCCACGCGACGACGAGGCCCGCGATCGCCGGACCCGCGATCGAGCCCATCTGCCAGCGCAGCGAGTTCAGCGCGGCCGCCGCCGTCTGCTGCTCGTGCGGCACGATCCGGGCGAGCAGCGAGTCCAGCGCCGGGCGCTGGAGCCCCGCGAGCGCGGAGACACCGGCCGCCACCACGTACAGCGGCCACAGCATCGGCTCCGGCAGCAGCGCGTTGAGCAGCAGCAGTCCGGCCAGCAGCCCGAGCCCCGCCTCCGTCCCCAGGATCACCTTCCGCCGGTCCACCGCGTCCGCGAGCGCCCCGCCGTACAGGCCGAACACCACCAGCGGCACCAGCTCGACCGCGCCCATCGCGCCGACCGCCAGCGGCGAGCCCGTCAGCTCCTTGATCTGCAGCGGCAGGGCGATCATCGCCATCGCGCTGCTGAAGTACGTGACGAGCCCCTGCACCCACAGGAGCCGGAAGTCGCGGGACGACCGCCACGGCGCCGTGTCGGGCAGCAGGTCGGAGAGCCTGGAAAGGAGGGGGGAGGACACGAGGGGACATGTTCCGTCGACGAGGTGCCCGAGGCAACCGGATTACGGAGCGGTCGGGCGCCCCGAGCCGTCGGCGGGAGGCCGGCCCCGCGTCACCGCCGACCGGCCGCGCCGCCGGTCCGACAGGGAACGACCGGCCTCACCAGCGGGCCGGCGGCGGGGCCGTCAGCCGGTCCGCGAGCCCCGAGAGCCGGTCGCGGAGGCGACGGCTCCCGCGCGGGGACGGCAGGCTGTTCTCCCCGGCCGCCGCGCTCACCAGGTGCTGGACCGTGTCCAGGTCCACCCCCGCCCCCTCCGTCACCGCCAGCGTCTCGTGGGCCAGCCCCCGGACCTCCGGGTCGCCGCCGTCGAGCGAGAACACCGTCGCCCCCGCGCGCCGGGCGTCGTGCACCCGCTGGAGCAGCCCCGGGTCCGGCCGCTCCGGCGCCACCATCAGCAGCGTCGCCCCGCGCCCCGCCGCCTCCAGGCGCCCGAGGCCGACCGCGAGGTGCGCCGGATCGCCCGGCCGCACCCGGTGCCGCACCAGCGTCGGCGCCAGCTCGGCCAGCCCCGACCAGGCGGCCTCGTCGACGAGGTGGGCCGCCAGGTGCCAGGGCTCGTACGCCGCGGTGCCCACCAGCAGCAGGCCGCCCCGGTGCGGCACGACCGAGGACCGCAGCGCCCCCGCGAACCGGCGGGCCGCCGCCGGCCACTCCGTCCCGGCGAGCACTTCCCGCAGCAACGCGACCCGTACGGCATCCATGCCCCGCATCCTGCCCCGGCCGCGCCCACCGCGTGGCCGGTTGCCCGGGTTCCACCCGTACGGGAGCCTCCCGGCCCGACCGGTCGGTAATGTCGGGGCCATGACTTCCACCAGCGCACCCCAGGACCCCGCCGCCGCCCCGAAGGCCGCACCCAAGGACCCGTGGGACCTCCCCGACGTGTCCGGCCTCGTCGTCGGCGTGCTCGGCGGCACCGGCGACCAGGGCCGCGGCCTCGCCTACCGGCTCGCCAAGGCCGGGCAGCGGGTCGTCATCGGCTCCCGGGCCGCCGAGCGGGCGCAGGACGTGGCCGCGGGGATCGGCCACGGCGTCGAGGGCGCCGACAACGCGGAGGTCGCCCGCCGCAGCGACATCGTGATCGTCGCCGTGCCGTGGGACGGCCACGCCAAGACCCTGGAGTCCCTGCGGACGGAGCTCGCGGGCAAGCTCGTCGTCGACTGCGTCAACCCGCTCGGCTTCGACAAGAAGGGCGCCTACGCCCTCAAGCCCGAGGAGGGCTCCGCCGCCGAGCAGGCCGCCGCGCTGCTCCCGGAGTCCCGGGTCACCGCCGCCTTCCACCACCTCTCCGCCGTCCTCCTCCAGGACACCGCCCTGGAGGAGATCGACACGGACGTGATGGTCCTCGGCGAGGAGCGCGCCGACGTCGAGCTCGTCCAGGCCCTCGCCGGCCGCATCCCCGGCATGCGCGGCGTCTTCGCCGGCCGGCTGCGCAACGCCCACCAGGTCGAGTCGCTCGTCGCCAACCTGATCTCGGTCAACCGCCGCTACAAGGCCCACGCGGGGCTGCGGGTCACCGACGTCTGAGCCGCCCCCCGGCCGGGCGACGGAGCCGGAGACCGGACGCATCCGGGCATGGGGGACACTGGACGGGCACATCGGCCGTACCCGGACAGGAGCCGTCCCCCATGCCCCGCCTCGCCCTCTACGCCCTCGTGGTCTGCGCCCTGGCCGTCGCCGCGGCCGTCGTCTCCTTCGTCCAGGGCAACTTCCTGGGCGTGGTCTGGGTCCTCCTCGCGGGCCTCTCCTCGAACATGGCCTGGTACTACATCCGCCGCGCCCGCGCCGAGAAGGCCGCCGCGCCCGCCGCCGACGCCTGACGCCCGCGCCCCGCTGCCTGACGCCTAGACCCCGCAGAACTCCGGGGTCTCCTCCCAGAAGCGGAACAGCTGCGAACCGCAGTAGCGGCTCAGCTCCGGCACCCCGAGCGACCGCATCAGCGCGTCGATGGCGTCGAAGAAGGCGTCGTTGATCGACGGCACGAACAGCAGCGCGATCACGACGAAGAAGCCGTACGGCGCGTAGGGCTCGATCTGCCGCTTCACCTTGTACGAGAGCCAGGGCTCCACCACGCCGTACCCGTCGAGCCCCGGCACCGGCAGGAGGTTCAGGAGCGCGGCCGTGACCTGGAGGAACGCCAGGAAGGCCAGCGCGTACCGGAAGGCCACCGGCACGCCGTCCAGGGCGCCCAGCCAGAAGGGCGCCGTGCAGACCAGCGCGAACAGGACGTTCGCCAGCGGGCCCGCCGCCGAGATCAGGCTGTGCTTCCAGCGGCCCTTGATCCGGCCCTGCTCGATGAAGACCGCGCCGCCCGGCAGGCCGATCCCGCCCATGATCACGAACAGCACCGGCAGGACGACGCTCAGCACCGCGTGCGTGTAGGCGAGCGGGTTCAGGGTCAGATAGCCCTTCGCGCCGACCGTGATGTCCCCGCCGTGCAGCGCCGTCCTGGCGTGCGCGTACTCGTGCAGGCAGAGCGACACCACCCACGCCGACGTCACGAACAGGAAGACCGCCAGGCCGGTCGAGGCGGCGAAGTCCGTCCACACCGCCCAGCCGGTGACGGCCATGACGGCGAGGATCGCCAGGAAGACGGGGCTGATCCGCCGTTCGTGGCGCCGGGTGGTGGCCGTGGTCATCGCGGGAACTCCCAGGGACGGAGGACTGGTGCGGGGGAAACGTACCGGGGGACGGGGCGAGTTCCTGCGCCGGGCACCGTCTCACGGAGAATGGGACCCGTGCGCTACTCCGTGCTCGGCCCGACCCTCGCCCACGCGCCCGACGGCACCGACGTCACCGTCGGCGGCCCGCGGGTCCGCGCGCTGCTGACCGTGCTCGCCCTGCGGGCCGGCCGGACCGTGCCCGTGCCCGACCTCGTCGACGAGGTGTGGCACGGCGACGAGCCGCCCGTCGACGCCGTCGCCGCGCTCCAGGCCCTCGTCGGACGGCTGCGCAAGGCCGTCGGCCGCGACCGGGTGGTCTCCGCCGACGGCGGCTACCGGCTCGACGCCCGCCCCGAGGACGTCGACGCCCGGTGCTTCGAGCGCCTCGCCGCCGAGGGGGTCGCCGCGCTCGGCGCCGGCGATCCGGTCCGCGCCGCCGCCGTCCTCGACGACGCCCTCGCGCTCTGGCGCGGGCCCGCCCTCGCCGACCTCCCCGACCGGGACGCGGAGGCCGTCCGCTGGGAGGCCCGCCGGCTCGACGCCCGCCGCGCCCGGCTCGACGCCGCCCTCGCCCTCGGCAAGGCGCCCGCCGCCCTGCCCGAGCTGACCTCGCTGTGCGCGGCCCACCCGCTGGACGAACCCCTCCAGGCCCTGCGGATCCGGGCCCTGCGGGACACCGGCCGGGCCGCCGAGGCGCTCGCCGCGTACGAGTCGGTCCGCCGCGCCCTCGCCAACCGCCTCGGCACCGACCCCTCGCCGGCCCTGCGCGCGCTCCACGCCGAACTGCTGGCCCCCGCGCCGGAACAGGCGCCGGAGCCCGCCCCCGCCCCCGCCCCGCCCGGGACCGGCCGGGCCACGGCGGGGCCGCGCACCCCCGGCAACCTCCGCGCCCGGCTGACCAGCTTCGTCGGACGCGACGACGAGATCGCCGCGCTCCGGGAGGACCTGCGGGGCGCCCGCCTCGTCACCCTCCTCGGCACCGGCGGGGCCGGCAAGACCCGGCTGTCGCAGGAGGCCGCCGAGCGAGGGGCCGAGGCGTGGCCGGACGGCGTCTGGGTGGCCGAACTCGCCGCCGTACGCGACCCGGAGGCCGTGCCCGAGGCCGTCCTGGCGGCCGTCGGCGCCCGCGAGACCGTCCTGCGCGGAGCCGGCGCCGAGGAGCTGCGGGCCGGCGACGACCCGCTCGCCCGGCTCGTCGAGCACTGCGCGGGCCGCCGGATGCTGCTGCTCCTCGACAACTGCGAGCACCTGGTGGCGGCCGCGGCTTCCCTGGCCGAGACCCTCCTCGCCCGCTGCCCCGGCCTCCGGGTCCTCGCGACCAGCCGGGAGCCCCTCGGGGTGCCGGGCGAGGTGCTGCGCCCGCTCGGGCCGCTGCCCGCGCGGACCGCGCTGCGGCTCTTCGGGGAGCGGGGCGCGGCCGTCCGCCCGGGGTTCCGGACGGAGGAGGACGCGGAGGCGGCGGCGGAGATCGTGCGGCGGCTGGACGGCCTGCCGCTGGCGATCGAGCTGGCCGCGGCCCGGCTGCGGATGCTGACCCTGCGCCAGATCGCGGACCGGCTCGACGACCGGTTCCGGCTGCTGACCTCCGGGGCCCGCACCGTCCTGCCGCGCCAGCAGACCCTCCGCGCCGTCGTCGACTGGTCCTGGGACCTCCTCGACGCCCCCGAACGGGCCGTCCTGCGCCGTCTGTCGGTGTTCACCGGCGGCAGCGACCTGGAGGCGGCCGAAGCGGTGTGCGCCGACCCCGACGCCGATGCCGACGTCCTCGACGTGCTCGGCTCGCTGGTCGACAAGTCGCTCGTCGTGTCGGCGCCGGGCGACGCGGGGATGCGCTACCGGCTCCTGGAGACCGTCGCGGAGTACGCGGGGGAGCGGCTCGACGAGGCGGGGGAGCGCGAGGCGACCGAGCGCGGGCACCTGACGTACTACCGCGAGCTGGCCCGCCGTCTGGACCCCGAGCTGCGGGGCGCCGGGCAGGTCGGCGCCGTCGCCCGCTTCGGGGCCGAGTACGGCAACCTCCGCACGGCGCTGCGCAGGGCCGTCGCCGCCCGCGACGAGGACGAGGCGCTCGTCCTCGTCCACTCGCTGCTCTGGTACTGGCAGATGCGCGACCTGCGCGTCGACGCGCTGCAGTGGGCGCGGGCCGCGGCCGCCCTCGGCCCCGACCCGTTCACGCCGCCCGCCGCCCCCGTCGTCGCCCTGCACGAGCCGTGCACCGCGCTGCCGCCGCCGCTCTCCGAGGAGCAGCGCTGGGAGGCGCGGCGCGGGGTGCGGCTGGTGGAACTGCTGAACATGGACCACGAGACGGGGCGCTGGACCAGCGCGAGCGGAGTCCACCGGCTCCGGGAGATGACCGCCGTCTACGAGCCGGGGCTGCCCCAGACCTGCCGGCTCCCCGGCTCCTTCGCCGTCTTCGCCGTCCTCCTCATCGGCGAAGCCGGCCGGCTGCGCGAAGTCCTCGACACGACCGTCGACGCCTGCCGCCGTCACGGCTACGACTGGGAGTTGGCCAACGCCCTCCAGATGCGCGCCAACATGTTCGCCAACCGGTCCGACTGGGCCGACGAGGCGGGCGCAGACGCCGAGGAGAGCCTGGAGATCTTCGTCCGCCTCGGTGACGCCTGGGGCGCGGCCGAGGCGCTCTCCTCCCGCGCCGAGGCCCGGGAGCGGCGGCTGGAGTTCGAGGGGGCCGCCGAGGACTTCGAGGCCGCCATCGGCTACGCGGAGCGGATCGGCGCCCAGTCGCAGATGGCGCTGCTGCGGGCCCGGTACGCGGACATCCTCGTGGAGACGGGACGGCTCGACGAGGGGGTGGCGATCCTGCGCGGGATCCTGGCGGACGGCGGGCACACCTGGAGCCACGAACCCCTGCTCGGGGCACGGCTGTTCCTCGCGCTGGCACTCGGCCGCAGCGGACGGACGGCCGAGGCGAGGGAGCACCTCGAGCGCCTGCTGCGCGAGTTCGACTCCGAGACGCTCTCCATCTTCGGGGGCTTCACGCTCGGCAGCCTGGGCTGGCTGGACAACCTGGACGGGGACTACGCGTCCGCGCTGGAGTACGCGGCGGAGGCGTACGAGAGGTCCCTCGGTGCGCTGTCGATGATGGTCGCCCCGCAGATGCCGGCGGTCCATCTGGTCACGGCGGCCTGGGCGCTGGGAGGGCTGGGCGGTGCGTCGGCGCGGACCGGGGCGGTGCTGCTCGGTGCCCGGGAGCGACTGGTGCCGCCGGGGCATCTGGCGCCGCCGCTGGAGCGGCAGAACCTGGAGCGGGCGACGGAGGCCGTCGGGGCCGTGCTCGGCGTGGACGCGTTCGCCGCGGCGCACGCGGAAGGCGACGGCCTCTCCCTGGGAGAGGCCGCCGCCCTGCTCGGTCGCGCCGCCGACGCGATCAGAGAGCGCGCCGAGTCCTGAGCCCCCGCTCCGGTCAGGTCTTCTTGCGGAACTTGGAGACCGCGAGCGGCGCGGTGACGACGGTGATCGCCAGCGCCCAGCCGAGGGTCATCCACACGGAGTGGGCGATCGGACCGCCGTTGATGAGGCCGCGGGCCGCGTCGGCGAGGTTCGACAGCGGGTTGTAGTCGGTGAAGGTCTCCAGCCAGCCGGGCATCGAGGTCGGCGGGGCGAAGATCGAGGAGCCGAACTGGAGCGGCATCAGGACGAGCATGGCCATGCCCTGGACGGCCTGGGCCGTCTTCATGGTCAGGCCGAGCAGGATGAAGATCCACATCAGCGAGGCGCCGAAGACCACCGCGAGGCCGATCGCGGCGAGCAGCTCGATGAACGAGGTCTTGATCTCCAGGCCGAGCAGGAAGCCCGTGCCGAGCAGGATCGCGGTGGCGATCATCATCCGGCCGACCTCGACGACGATCTTGGCGATGAGGACCGAGGAGCGGGCGATCGGCATCGTCCGGAACCGGTCCATCACCCCCTTCTTGAAGTCGTCGTTGATGCCGACCCCGACGCCCATGGCGATGTTCATGCCCATCATCGCCATCAGGCCGGGGGTCACGTAGTTGACGTACGCGTCGTTGTTGCCCTTGCCCGCGATCGCGCCGCCGAAGACGTAGACGAAGAGCAGGATGAAGATGATCGGCATCAGGACCGCGTCGAACATCGACTCCGGGTCCTGCTTGATCTGGAGGGCGTTGCGGCGGGCCAGCGCGCCGATGTGGCGGATGTTGGCCCGCACGCCGATCCGGCCCTCGCCGCCGGCCGGACGTGCCGGGGACCGGTCGGGACCCGGGGCCTCGTCGGCGGGGGACTTGGACAGCTGGGTGGTGGTCGTGGTGGCGCTCATGCGGCGACCTCCTCGGGAAGCGCGTCGGACGCGGTCGACTTCTGGCCGGTGATCGCGAGGAACACCTCGTCCAGGCTGGGCAGGTGGGTGCCGATGTGGGCGATGCCGAAGCCGCGCGCGCCGAGCAGGCCGACGACGGCGGTCAGCTGCTGGTCGGTGAGGATCGGCACGTACAGCGCGCCCTCGTCGGGCACGACGGTCGAGCCGGCGACACCGTCCAGCCCGGTCTCGCGCAGCGCCGACGCCATGGCCGGCAGGTCGGCCGGGTCCACGGCGCGGATCTTCAGGGTGCGGCCGCCGACCTTGGCCTTCAGCTCGTCGACCTTGCCGTTGGCGATGACGTGGCCGCGGTCGATGACGGTCAGCTCGTTCGCGAGCTGCTCCGCCTCCTCCATGTACTGGGTGGTGAGGAGGACGGTGACGCCCTCGGAGACCATCCGCTGGACCTCGTCCCAGACCTCGTTGCGGGTGCGCGGGTCGAGACCGGTCGTCGGCTCGTCCAGGTAGAGGACGGCGGGCTTGCCGATCATCGAGGCGGCGAGGTCGAGCCTGCGCCGCATGCCGCCGGAGTAGGTCATCGCGGCCCGCTTGGCGGCCTCGGTGAGGGAGAAGCGCTCCAGGAGCTCGTCGGCGCGGCTCCGGGCGTCCTTGCGGGACAGGTCGAGCAGGCGCCCGATCATGTAGAGGTTCTCGAACCCGGACAGCTTCTCGTCGACCGAGGCGTACTGGCCGGTGAGGCCGATGGTGCGGCGGAGCTGCCGGGGCTGCTTCACCACGTCGAAGCCGGCGACGACGGCGGTCCCGGCGTCCGGGGCGAGGAGGGTGGAGAGACAGCGGACGAGGGTGGTCTTCCCGGCGCCGTTGGGGCCGAGGACCCCGAGGACCGTGCCCTCCCGTACGTCGAGGTCGACCCCGTCGAGGGCCTTCGTCTCGCCGAAGTGCTTCACGAGGCCCCGGACCTCGACGGCGTTGGTGTGTGATCGCGTCATGGTCGCTACTAGACCAGGGGCCACCGACAATTCCCCTACAGGCGGCCTACAGCCCGCCGATGGGGGATGTCGGCGGGCTGTAGGTGGTGCCGCAGTGGCTTGTGCCGGTTCGTCCGGCCCTGGGGCTTTCCGGGCCGGACGGACCGGGGCGGGGCTAGTGGAACGTGTGTTCCTCGGCGGGGAACGCCCCGCCGGAGACGTCCTCGGCGAAGGCGCGGGCGGCGTCGCCGAGCGTCTCGCGGAGGTTCGCGTACTGCTTGGTGAAGCGCGGGACCTTGCCGCCGGTCAGGCCGGCCATGTCGGTCCAGACGAGCACCTGGGCGTCGGTGGCGGCGCCGGCGCCGATGCCGACGGTCGGGATGTGCAGGGAGCGGGTGACCTCGGCGGCCAGCTCGGCCGGGACGAGCTCCAGGACGACGGCGAAGGCGCCCGCGTCCTGTGCCGCCTTGGCGTCGCCGAGCAGCCGGTGGGCGGCCTCGTCGCTGCGGCCCTGCACCCGGTAGCCCATGGTGTTCACGGACTGCGGCGTGAGGCCCAGGTGGGACATGACGGGGATGCCGGCCTGGACGAGCAGCTCGGTCTGCGGCAGCGAGCGCTCGCCGCCCTCCAGCTTCACCGCGTGGACGCCCGCGTCCTTGACCAGCCGGGTGGCGTTGCGCAGGGCCTGGACGGGCCCTTCCTGGTACGAGCCGAAGGGGAGGTCGCCGACGACGAGGGCGCGCCGGGTGCCCCGGACGACGGCGGCGGACAGGAACGTCATCTCGTCCATCGTGACGGGCACGGTGGTGTCGTAGCCGAGGTGGCAGTTGCCCATCGAGTCGCCGACGAGGATCACCGGGATGCCGGCCTCGTCGAAGACGGAGGCGGTCATCGCGTCGTAGGCGGTGAGCATGGGCCACTTCTCGCCGCGGACCTTGGCGGCGGCGATGTCGTGGACGGTGATGCGGCGAGTGCCCTTGCCGCCGTACAGCGCCTTGCTGCTGTCGGCGGACGTCTGGGCAGCCTGAAGCGTCATGGTGAACGGCTCCTTGTTGTGTCATCTCGAGGCGCCCTCACGGCGTCCCCGGACCACATCCATGGTGGCACTTCGCCGGGCGGGCGGGGAAGTGGGCCGGAGTGGCGCTGTTCACACCCCGGCAACGTAAAGCCTCGGTCAGGTTTTCGATACGAGACGGTCTCGTATCGAAAATGGCCCTACGGTGGTCCGTATGTCACCGCAGTCCGTCGCCCCCGCCCCGCCCCGCGTGCCCGAAGCCGTCCACCGGCGCCGCTGGGCCGTCCTCGGCGTCCTCATGCTCAGCCTGCTGATCGTCGTCCTGGACAACTCGATCCTGAACGTGGCGGTCAGGACGATCGCCGCCCCCGCGCCCACCGGCATCGGCGCCACCCAGAGCGAGCTGGAGTGGTCGATCAACTCCTACACGCTCGTCTTCGCCGGACTCCTCTTCACCTCCGGACTGCTCGGCGACCGGCTCGGCCGCAAGAAGGTGCTCCTCTTCGGCATCACCGTCTTCGGCATCGGCTCCGCCCTCGCCGCCTTCTCCGCCACCCCGGGCGAGCTCATCGCCTACCGGGCCGTGATGGGCCTCGGCGCCGCGTTCGTCATGCCCGCCACCCTCGCCGTCCTCATGAACGTCTTCGAGCGCGACGAGCAGCCCAAGGCCATCGGCATCTGGGCCGGCAGCGTCGGCCTCGCCATCGCGATAGGCCCCATCACTGGCGGCATCCTGCTCGAACACTTCTGGTGGGGATCGATCTTCCTCGTCAACGTGCCGGTGGTGATCCTCGCCCTCGCCCTGATGACCTGGCTCGTGCCCGACTCGCGGGACCCCCGCCCCGGCCGCGTCGACGTCCCCGGCGTGCTGCTCTCCGTCGTCGGCCTCGTCCTCCTCGTGTACGGGATCATCCGCGGCGGCGAACTGGCCGACTTCACCGACGTCACCGTCCTCGCCCCCGTCCTCGGCGGCCTCGCGGTCCTCGTCGGCTTCGTGCTCCACGAGCGGCGCAGCGACCACCCGGCCATCGACATGACCTACTTCAAGAAGCCCGCCTTCGCCGCCGCCGTCGCCGCGATCGCGCTCGTCTTCTTCGCGCTCATGGGCGTGACCTTCTTCTCCGCCTTCTACCTGCAGAGCGTCCGCGGCTACAGCGCCCTGCAGTCCGGACTGCTCATCCTGCCGCTCGCCGTCGCGCAGATGGTCTTCTCGCCCCGGGCCCGGCTCGTCGTCGACCGCTTCGGCGCCAAGGCCGTCTGCACCGCGGGCATGCTCCTCGTCGCCCTCGGCCTCGCCGCCTTCGCCCTCTTCGACGCCTCGACGCCGGTGTGGGTCCTGGAGGTCGTGTTCTTCCTCCAGGGCGCCGGCATGGCCCACATCATGCCGCCGGTCACCGTCGCGATCATGCAGACGCTGCCCCGCGAGAAGGCCGGCTCCGGCTCGGCGATCAACAACACCTTCCGCCAGGTCGGCGGCGCCCTCGGGGTGGCCGTCCTCGGCTCGGTGCTCTCCTCCACCTACCGCGGCGAGATCGAGGGCCACCTCGGCGCCGTCCCGGCCGCCCTGCGCGCCACGGCGGGCGAGTCCGTCGAGGCCACCCTCGCCGTCGCCGAGAAGCTCGGCCCGGCGGGCCGGGACCTCGTCGCCCCCGCGTACGACGCCTTCCTCGGTGCCATGCACGTCACCGCCGTCGCCTCCGCGGCGATCGCCGTGGCCGGCGCGGCCGTCGTCGCCGCCTTCCTCCCCGGCCGCACCCCGGCCGCCCCCGGCGAGGGGCCGGCCGACGGCGCCCCCCGGACCGCGGTCCCCGCGACCGGCGGCGAGGCGGGAGAATCGGCCCGACGATAGCCAGGTGGCAGCACCCGGACGAGAGGCGGAGCACGTGTCGCTGCAGGACGGCGGAACCCCGGACCCCCACGACGCCGGGCGCCCGCGCCCCGGCGCCGACGGGGGGCCCGGCACGGGCCCGGAGGCCGGAGCGGCGGACGCGGCGGGAACCCCCGCCGCGCCCGCTCCGCCCGGATCCGCCGCCGAGCCCGTCCGGCGGGGGCGGCCGCGGAGCGAGGCCGTCGAGCAGGCGATCTTCGACGCGGCCGCCGGCCTCCTCGCCGAGGGGGTGCCGCTCGCGGACCTGTCCGTCGAGCGGATCGCCCGCACCGCCGGCGTCGGCAAGGCGACCATCTACCGCCGCTGGGCCGGCAAGGAGGAGCTCCTGATCGACCTGGTGCGCTCGGTGGAGCCCCCCGACCCGGTGCTCCCCGGCACCTCGGTCCGGGACGACCTCGTCGCCCTCCTGGAGTCGCTGCGCCGGCGCGGTCTCGCCAAGCGCAGCTCGGCGGTGCTCCACCACGTCTTCGCGCAGATGCAGGGCTACCCCAAGCTCTGGGACGCCTACCACCACACCGTGATCGAGCCGCGGCGCCGCATCGGCCTGGACGCCGTGCGCCGCGGCATGGAGCGGGGCGAGATCCGCGCCGACCTCGACGTCGAGTTCGTCAACGACCTCCTCACCGGCCCCCTGCTGCTGCGCACCGTGATCCGCCCCGGCGCCACCCTGGAGCCCGGACTGGCCGAACGGGTCGTCGACGCGGTCATGGAGGGCCTGCGCCCCCGCGTCTGAGACCGGACCGTCGCACAGCGGCACCGACCCGTACGAATGTGCGCGTTCTGTCACAGGGTCGACGCCCGCGCCACCGGCAGGAACCCGCCACGCGCCTCCGTCGTCCCTGGGGGAGTACGACGGACCCGGGATCGCCTAGTGTCGACACCGGGTCACGCAAGACGGCAAGGCAGCAGTGAGGACAGTGCGATGGCGCGGGTGGACATGACGGAGACCGAACTCGACGGCGCGGGGAACGACCGCTCCGGGTCCCGTTTCAGGGCCGCCCTCGACCGGCTCCGCCGCGACCCGGGCATCTGGCGCCGCGGCATCCTGCTCGCCCTCGCGGCGCTGGCGCTCACCCTCCTGATGGTGTTCCACGCCGAGATGCCCAACAAGATCGGCAACCTCGGCAGCCTCACCGAGACCTTCCTGCCCTGGCTCGGTCTCTTCCTGCCCCTGCTGCTGGTCCTCGCCCTGGTGCGCCGCTCCGCCACCGCCCTGATCGCCCTGCTGCTGCCGACCGTGGTGTGGCTCAACCTCTTCGGCGGCCTCGTCGCCGACAAGTCGGTCGACGGCGGCGACCTGACCGTCGCCACCCACAACGTGAACGCCGACAACCCCGACCCCGCGGGCACCGCCCGCGAGCTGGCCGCCTCCGGCGCCGACGTGATCGCCCTGGAGGAGCTCAAGGGCGACATGGTCGACACCTACGAGCGGGGCCTCGCGGAGAGCTACCCGTACCACTCCGTGCAGGGCACCGTCGGACTGTGGAGCAAGCTGCCGCTGCGCGCCGCGCAGCCCGTCGACATCCGGATGGGCTGGACCCGCGCCATGCGGGCCACCGTCGTGACCCCGAAGGGCGAGGTGGCCGTGTACGTCGCCCACCTGCCGTCCGTCCGGGTCAAGCTGAACGCCGGCTTCACCGCCAACCAGCGCGACACCAGCGCCAACGCGCTCGGCGAGGCCATCTCCCACGACCCCCACCAGCGGATCGTCCTCCTCGGCGACCTCAACGGCACCATGAACGACCGCGCACTCAACGCCGTCACCTCGCAGCTGCGCTCCACCCAGGGCGCCGCGGGCGACGGCTTCGGCTTCAGCTGGCCGGCGTCCTTCCCGATGGCCCGGATCGACCAGATCATGGTGAAGGGCGTCGAGCCCGTCTCCTCCTGGGCCCTGCCGGCGACGGAGAGCGACCACCTGCCGATCGCCGCCCGCGTCAGGCTCTGACGGCCGCCGGCCCAGGGCGCCCGGCCGAAACCTTCCCTTCATCCCCCGGCGACCACCGGGAAGAAATCACCTGAGAGCCTTTGTTCCGTCGAAGAACTATCTTCTGGAAAGGCTCTCCCCATGCCCCTGGCGCTGCTCGCGCTCGCCGTCTCCGCCTTCGGCATCGGCACCACCGAGTTCGTGATGATGGGCCTGCTGCCCCAGGTCGCCGACGATCTCGGCACCTCCGTCCCCACCGCCGGGTACCTCGTCTCGGCGTACGCGATCGGGGTCGTCGTCGGAGCCCCGCTGCTCACCGCCCTCGGCTCCCGCATCCCGCGCAAGCGGATGCTGCTCCTGCTCATGGCCCTCTTCACGGTCGGCAACCTCGCCTCCGCGCTCGCTCCCGGCTTCGGCTGGCTCGTCGCCGGCCGGGTCCTCGCCGGCCTCCCGCACGGCGCCTTCTTCGGCCTCGGCGCGGTCGTCGCCGCCCGGCTCGTGCGCGAGGACCGGCAGGCGCGCGCGGTCGCCACCATGTTCCTCGGCCTCACCGTCGCCAACATCCTCGGCGTACCGGCCGCCACGCTGCTCGGCCAGCACCTCGGCTGGCGGGCCACCTTCCTCGTGGTCTCCGCGATCGGCCTGCTCGCCATGGCCGCGCTCGCCCGCCTCGTCCCGGTCGTGCCCGTCGACGAACGCCAGGGCCTCGGCCGCGAGCTGCGCGCCCTCGGCCGGCCGCAGGTGCTGCTGGGGCTGCTCACCGCCGTCTTCGGCTTCGCCGGCGTCTTCGCCGTCTACTCGTACCTGGCGTCGATGACGACCGAGGTGATGGGCTTCGGCGACTCCACCGTCACGATCGTCCTCGCCCTCTTCGGCCTCGGCATGACCGGCGGGGCGCTCGCCGCGGGCCCGCTGACCGACCGGGCGCTGCGCCCCACCCTGTACGGCTCGCTCGCGGCCCTCGTCCTCGCCCTGGTCGCCTTCCGCTTCACCGTCCACGTGCCCTGGCTGGCCCTGGTCACGGTCGTCGTCCTCGGCGCGGTCGGCTTCATGACGACCACCCCGCTCCAGATGCTGGTGATGAACAAGGCGAAGGACGCCCCCACGCTCGCCTCCGCCTCCAACCACTCCGCCTTCAACCTCGCCAACGCCGGGGGCGCCTGGGCGGGCGGGGCGGCGGTCGCCGCCGGCTGGGGGTGGACCTCCCCGGCCCTGGTCGGAGCGGGCCTCACCGTCGTCGGCCTGGTGATCGCGGCCGTCGCCGGGCTGCTGGACCGCACCGGCGGCACGGCGGAGGGGGCCTCCCGCGTCGTGGCCGGAGGCCCCCGTACGAGCGCCGTGCCGGAGGTCAGCCGGTCGTCGACTCCCGCCAGCGGTTCGTGACCGGCAGCCGCCGGTCCTTGCCGAAGCCCTTCGCCGAGATCTTGGTGCCCGGCGGGTACTGGCGCCGCTTGTACTCCGCCGTGTCCACCATCCGCAGCGTCCGCGTCACCAGCTCGTCGTCGAAGCCGGCCGCCACGATCTCCTCCCGGCCCCGGTCCTGGTCCACGTACAGGGCGAGGATCGCGTCCAGGACCTCGTAGTCCGGCAGCGAGTCCGTGTCGACCTGGCCCGGGCGCAGCTCTGCGCTGGGCGGCTTGGTGATCGAGTTCTCCGGGATCGGCGGGACCTGGCCGCGGTCCTCGGCGGCCCGGTTGCGCCAGCGCGCGAGCCGGAAGACGTCCGACTTGTAGACGTCCTTGATGGGCCCGAACGCGCCCACGGAGTCGCCGTACAGCGTCGAGTACCCCACCGCCAGCTCCGACTTGTTGCCCGGCGCGAGGACGAGGTGGCCCTCCTGGTTGGAGAGCGCCATCAGGGTCGTCCCGCGCAGCCGCGACTGGAGGTTCTCCTCGGCGAGCCCGGTGAGCCCGAGCGCGCCCATGTAGGCGTCGAACATCGGCTCGATGGAGACCGTGCGGAAGTGGAGACCGGTGCGGCGGGCCAGCTCGGCCGCGTCGCCGCGCGAGTGGTCGGACGAGTACTTCGACGGCATCGACACCCCGTACACCTGGTCCGCGCCGAGCGCGTCGCAGGCGATGGAGGCGACGAGCGCCGAGTCGATGCCGCCCGACAGGCCGACCAGGACCGAGCGGAAACCGTTCTTCGCGAGATAGGCCCGCAGCCCGATCACCAGCGCCGAGTACACCTCCTCGTCGTCGTCGAGCCGGTGCGCGCTGCCGCCCGCCAGCTCCGGCTCGTACGCCGGCAGCGGCTCCCCGGAGAGGACCACCCGGTCGATCCGCAGCCCGTCGTCGACCACGCCCTCGGGCGCGTCGGCGTCGGCCGCCGGCAGCTCCAGGTCGAGGATCACGCTGCCCTCGACGAACTGCGGCGCCCGCGCGACGACCTCGCCGGCCGCGTCCACGACGATCGAGTCGCCGTCGAAGACCAGCTCGTCCTGGCCGCCCGTCGTCGCCAGGTACGCGGTGACGCACCCCGCCTCGCGGGCCCGCGAGCGGACCAGTTCGAGCCGGGTGTCGTCCTTGTTCCGCTCGTACGGCGAGGCGTTCACCGACAGCAGCAGCCCGGCCCGCGCGGCGCGCGCCGCGGGGACCCGTCCGCCGTCCTGCCAGAGGTCCTCGCAGATCGCCAGGGCCACGTCGACGCCGTGGACCCGGACGACCGGCAGCGTGTCGCCCGGCACGAAGTAGCGGTACTCGTCGAAGACGCCGTAGTTGGGCAGGTGGTGCTTGGCGAAGCGCAGCGCCACCTCGCCGCCGTACAGGACGGCTGCCGCGTTCTCCGGCGAACCGGCCGGCCTGCCGAGCCTCGGCGCGGCGCGCTCCGAGCGGTCCAGGTAGCCGACGACGACCGGCAGCTCCCCGAAGCCCTCGTCCGCCAGGCGCCGGGCGAGCCCGCGCAGGGCCTCCCGGGACGCCTCGACGAAGGAGGAGCGCAGGGCGAGGTCCTCGACGGGGTATCCGGTCAGCGCCATCTCGGGGAACGCGACGAGATGCGCGCCCTGCCCGGCGGCGTGCCGGGTCCAGTGCACGATCGCCTCGGCGTTCCCGGCGAGGTCTCCGACGGTCGAGTCGATCTGATTCAGGGCGAGGCGTAGTTGAGGCACCCGCCCAGTGTAATCGTCAGACCGACGCTATGTCCTGGGAACCGGGGCGGGGAGTCCGTGGCAACCGGCCGCCGCCCTACTTCACCGGACCGGTCCAGATCACCGGGTCGTACTCCAGGAGCTTGGGCGCCAGTTCCAGCTGGAGCTCCTCGTCCGCGTCCGCCGGCAGCGAGAACGCGTAGCCCGCCTTGGCCTGCCTGCCCGGGAGGACCGTGCCCCGGAACATCTCCGTCCCCCTGCTGCCGTCGAAGATCGTGCTCGCCTGGGCGCCCTCCGCGTCGCGCGCGTCCGGCAGCGCCGTCGTGACGTCGAGCGGCCGGTCGCTGCCGTTGACGATCGTGATCGTCACCCGGAGCGCGGTGTCGCCCTTCTCGTACCCGGCGGCGAACCCGTCCGGACGGTAGGGCGCGGGCACCGAGACGGTGACCTTCACCCCGTCCGGGTACGTGTGCGTCCGGCCGAACGCCAGCGGCGCCGGGGTCGTCGGCGTCGGCGACGGCGTCGTCGGCCCCGGCGTGGGCTCCGCGTACTCCGGCGAGGCGGAGAAGAGGGGGTCGGTGGGGCGCTCGTCGTCGTCCACCGTCCACACCAGGAAGAACAGGGCCGTCGTCCACGCCACCGCGACGACGAGCGCCACCGTGCCCAGCGCGATGCCGGCGACCGCCTGGCCCCGGTCGGTCGCCTCGCCCCTGGAGGCGCGTCCGTACCCGACGATGCCGAGGACCAGCGCCAGGACGCCCATGATCCCGCCGAGCCAGAAGAGGAACGGGATCACCGCGAACACCAGCCCCACGACGCCGATGACGAGCGCGCCGACCCCGAGCCCGGTGCGGACGGGCGTCGCGGGGTACGGGGGCGTCGCGGTGTACGGGGGAGTCGGGGGCGTGCCCGCGCCCGACCACGTCCCGGCCCCCGGGAGCGCGTCCGGCCCGGGGAGCGCGTCCGGTCCGTGCGCCGGCGCCCCGGCGGCCTCCGGTCCCCCGGAGGCGTCCGTGGACGGCGGAGCCCAGGGGTCCGTGGCGGGCTGGTCTGCGGGCGTGGTCATGCGGGGTCCTCCGAGCTGATCCGAAGGACCGACGTTAGCCGAACGTGAGGCTCTGGCCAGCGATTTTCCGGCCCGCGAGGGTCAGTCGACATCCCTCCGTGACCCGCCTCGCGACCCCGCGCACGCCTGCTCGTCCCCTGCGCGCGCCTCACCCGCCGCAAACCCGGACGGATCCATCCCGACCGCTGGGAACCTTCCCCCCCCCGGCGTTCGACCCGGCATGCCCCGGAGTGACACGCGCGCCGCTGCCCTGCTCGGGCTCGGCGCGCTCGCGTACACCGCCCGGGTCCTCGAAGTGGTCGCGCACGCGGGACACCTGGTCATGCGGGACCGCCCGGACGCGGTCGCCCGGGCGGTGCTCGGCATCGGTCAGGAAGCGGCGTAGACGCTCGCGCAGAAGGACTTGATCTGCTCGTCCGACAGGTGCTGGGCCAGGTCGGCCTCGCTGATCATGCCGACGAGCCGCTTGCCCTCGATGACGGGCAGCCGCCGGATCTGGTGGCTCTGCATCTCCTCCAGGACCGCGCCCACGTCCGCGCCCGCCTCGACCCAGCGCGGCGTGCCCTTGGCCATCTCGCCACAGGTGATCTTGGACGGGTCATGGCCCATGGCCACACAGCCGACGACGATGTCGCGGTCCGTGATGATGCCGCAGAGCCGTTCGTCCTCGTCGGCGATGGGCAGGGCGCCCACGTTCAGGTTGCGCATCAGTTGCGCGGCACGGTCGAGCGTCTCGTGTGCCGGGATCCACTGGGCCCCGGGATGCATGATGTCCTTCGCCGTGGTCATGGGGTCGTACCTTTCGTCGAACGTCGTCGTACGAAGTCCCCGAGCCCACCCATTGTCGGCGGACGCCACGGCCCCCGCGACCGCAACGGGTCGCGGGGGCCGTGGCACCGCCCGGGGTCAGGCCCCGCGCTTCCTCAGCATGTCCGCCATCAGCGCCATCTCGGACTTCTGGGCGTCGACCATGCCCTGCGCGAGACCGCGCTCGACGTCCACGGTGCACTTCTCCACACAGCCCTCGGCCATGTGGACACCGCCCCTGTGGTGCTCGGTCATGAGCTTCAGGTACAGGACCTCCGCCTCCCGGCCGCTCGCCCTGCGCAGGCGGTCCAGGTCGGCGTTGGTCGCCATGCCGGGCATCAGCGCGCCGTCCAGCGGGCCCGTGTCACCGGAACCGCCCATGCCCATCCAGGTCATCGGCTCCACGCCGGACTGCACCTTCGGCAGCCCCCACATGTCCAGCCAGCCGAGCATCATGCCCCGCTGGTTGGCCTGGGTGTTGGCGATGTCGTACGCCAGCCTGCGGACCTCCTCGTCCTTCGTCCGGTCCCGGACGATGAACGACATCTCGACGGCCTGCTGGTGGTGGACCGACATGTCCCGTGCGAAGCCGGCGTCCGCCGAGGCGGCGTCCGGCGTGCGGGGCGCCTCCTCGCGGTCGGCGGAGGCGACGGTGACGGCGCCCCCGGCGAACAGCAGCGCCAGGGCGACGGCGCTGACCGCCGCGCCCTGCGTGCGGTTGAGCCTCACTGGCCCATCCCCGCACCGCCCTGGCCGTCCGCACCGATGCCGCCCGTGCAGGCCGCGCCCGGCTCGGGGGTCTGCGGACCCTGTACGTACTTCGTGAAGAACGCGTCGACCCGCGGGTCGTCGGCGCCGTCCACGGTCACCTGCTTGCCCCAGGCGGACAGCATGATCGCGCCGGCCTGGTCGTCCACCGGGCTCATCAGCGTGTACTTCGTCTTGCCGACCTTGTCGGCGAGCTTCTTCACGTCGGCCTGGGAGGCCGACTTGTTGTAGGTCACCCAGACGGCGCCGTGCTCCAGCGAGTGCACGGCGTTCACGTCGGCGACCTTCTCCTTGTAGACCACGCCGTCGCAGTTCATCCAGACCGGGTTGTGGTCACCGCCGACCGGCGGCTTCATGTCGTACTTCACGGCCGTCTCGACGTGGTTGCGGCCCAGCTTCTTCGCGTCCCAGGTCTTCTCGGCCGCGATGGGGGCCTTGGCGGCCGCGTCCTTGGCGTCCTGCTCGTCGGACTTCTTCATCAGCACGAACGTGCCGAAGCCGACCAGGCCGAGGACGACGACGCCGGAGACGCCGATGGTGACGAAGCGGTTGCGGCGCTCACGGGCCTGCTCGGCGCGGCGCATCTCCTCTATTCGGGCGCGGCGGTCGGCGTTGGAGGAGCGGGTGGCGGCCATGGTGGTGTCGTCCTTCTTCAGGGGTGGGGTGGAGTTCGGGGGTGCACGTGACGTGCGGGGGCGGTGCGCCCGCCGCCGTCACGTCCGGAGAACTTGAAGGACGTGCAGGTCCGGAGCGCGCGGCTGGGCGCCGGAACGGAGCGCGGGGCCCTCGCCCGCGAACGGCGTGAGGCGAGGGAGCCCGCCCTCCGCCTGCAGCGGCGGATCGAGCGGGGGCGCGCTGAGCACCGCGGGGGAGAGGGAGGGGAAGAGGGAGCAGCCACCGCGGTCGTACGGGCAGACGTACTCGCCCACGACCGTCGTCGCCCGCGGGGTCCCGTTGCCCTCGTGGTGGGCCGCCTCCCGGTCCGGCCCCGTCCCCAGACAGAGGAAGAGCGCGGCGAGGAGCGTCGCCACGGCACTCGCCAGTGCCATGGGACGCGCGTCGTGGGACAGGCGTACGAGCCGTGGGGCCCCCATGGGCGCAGATCGTAGTGGGCGCGGGGCCGCCGTGGGCCGAACGGGGTACCACCGGGCAGCGCACCCCGAGCACCGGACGGGGGAACGGGGACCCGCATTCGGCCTTTCCCCGTTACCTGTGTCACACCCGAGCGGGCAGTATGGGTGTGCAACGTGCGCGAAACCATGTGGTGGGATGCTCAGGTGCCCCCCGATGTAGCCGAGGCGGTGGGAGCAGGCGGCCTGACCAGCGAGGATGGGTGTGGAAATGGACAAGCAGCAGGAATTCGTGCTCCGTACGCTCGAGGAGCGCGACATCCGCTTCGTGCGCCTCTGGTTCACCGACGTGCTCGGCTTCCTCAAGTCGGTGGCCGTGGCCCCCGCGGAGCTTGAGCAGGCATTCGACGAGGGCATCGGCTTCGACGGCTCCGCGATCGAGGGCTTCGCCCGCGTATACGAATCGGACATGATCGCCAAGCCGGATCCGGGCACCTTCCAGATCCTGCCGTGGCGCGCCGAGGCCCCGGGCACGGCCCGCATGTTCTGCGACATCCTCATGCCCGACGGCTCGCCGTCCTTCGCCGACCCGCGCTACGTCCTCAAGCGGGCCCTGGCCAAGACCTCCGACCTCGGCTTCACCTTCTACACCCACCCCGAGATCGAGTTCTTCCTCCTGAAGGACAAGCCGCTCGACGGCAGCCGGCCCACTCCGGCCGACAACTCGGGCTACTTCGACCACACCCCGCAGAACGTCGGCATGGACTTCCGCCGACAGGCCATCACCATGCTGGAGTCGATGGGCATCTCGGTGGAGTTCTCCCACCACGAAGGCGCGCCCGGCCAGCAGGAGATCGACCTGCGCTACGCGGACGCCCTCTCCACCGCCGACAACATCATGACCTTCCGCCTGGTCATGAAGCAGGTGGCCCTGGAGCAGGGTGTGCAGGCCACGTTCATGCCCAAGCCGTTCTCCGACTACCCCGGCTCGGGCATGCACACCCACCTCTCCCTCTTCGAGGGCGACCGGAACGCCTTCTACGAGTCGGGCGCCGAGTACCAGCTCTCCAAGGTCGGCCGCTCCTTCATCGCGGGCCTCCTGAAGCACGCGGGCGAGATCTCCGCCGTCACCAACCAGTGGGTCAACTCCTACAAGCGCATCTGGGGCGGCTCCTCCCGCACCGCCGGCTCGGGCGGCGAGGCCCCCTCCTACATCTGCTGGGGCCACAACAACCGCTCCGCGCTGATCCGCGTCCCCATGTACAAGCCCGGCAAGACCGGTTCCTCCCGCGTCGAGGTCCGCTCCATCGACTCCGGCGCCAACCCCTACCTCACCTACGCCGTCCTCCTCGCCGCCGGCCTGAAGGGCATCGAGGAGGGCTACGAACTCCCCGCCGGCGCCGACGACGACGTCTGGGCCCTCTCCGACTCCGAGCGCCGCGCCATGGGCATCGAACCCCTCCCCCAGAACCTCGGCGAGGCCATCTCCCTCATGGAGAAGAGCGAACTCGTCGCCGAGACCCTCGGCGAGCACGTCTTCGACTTCTTCCTCCGCAACAAGAAGCAGGAGTGGGAGGAGTACCGCTCCGAGGTCACCGCCTTCGAACTCCGCAAGAACCTGCCGGTGCTGTAAGCGCAGGTCGGACCGGGCAGAACCCGGAACCGAGACTCAGGGCCGACGGTCGCGGACCGTCGGCCCTTCGTCAGGACAGCCAAAGGTCCCATGCGCCGGAGGGCCGGGTGTTGGGTCTGCGTCATGCGATCAGTGTGCGTCAAGGGCCGGTGCCGTAGGGCCGGACCGGAGTGGGGGAGTGCCGTCGGCGGGAATTGCGTTGCCCCGCTGGTGGGGGCCGTTCAGACTGCGGGCGTGAAGATCGCGTCTGTCGCCACGGTGCGGCTCCTGTTGTGTCCGCTGAGCGTCGAGGGGGCGGAGCGTGTCGTCGCCCGCGAGGCGGGGGGAGAGGACCGGTGGGCGGAGGGGTACCCGGGGGACGGGGACGTGCGGTCGGCCACCGGGTTCCTGCGGGGAGTGGCCGAGCGGGGTGACCCGGGGGTGTTCCGGCCGTACGAGATACGGGTCGACGGGGTGACCGTCGGGGGGATCGGGTTCCACGGGCCGCCGGACGCGACCGGGGTCGTCACGGTCGGGTACGGCCTGCTGCCCGCGGCCCGGGGCAAGGGGTACGCCTCGGAGGCGCTGCGGGCGCTGCTCGAAGTGGCCCGGGTGGCCGGCGTCGCCGGGGTGAAGGGGGACGCCGACCTGGACAACGCGGCCTCGCACCGGGTGATGGAGGCCGCCGGGATGCCGTGTGTCGCGGTGTCCGAGACGCTGCGCCACTTCTACCGAGCGTTCTAGAAGCCCCCCTCAGCGCTCGGACAGCTCCGTCGGGGCCTCCTGGACGACCCAGCCGTTGCCGTCGGGGTCCTCGAAGGTCATGAAGGAGTTCCAGGTGCCGCCCTTGCCCTCCTCCCAGCCCGTGGCGCCGACGTGCATGACGGGGGAGACGTCGACGCCGCGGCCGACGAGCTCGGTGCGGGCGGCGTCGATGTCGGTGACGCAGAGCTGGAGGCCGTGGAGGGTGCCGGGCGCCATCTCCTTGGTGCCGGGCATGGGAGGCATGCCGCCGAGCAGCGCGACGGAGCAGCGGGAGCCCGGCGGCGTGGCCTGGACGATGCGGACGCCGGGGGCGACCTCGTCGTCCAGGTCGATGGTGAAGCCGCACTTCCCGCCGTAGAACTCCTTGGCGCGGTCCAGGTCGGTGACGGGGACGGGCACGACTTCCAGGGTCCAGTTCATGGGGGCCACCCTCCCGCACGGGACGGCGGTCCGCACCCGGAACGGGTCAGCGGACGGCGGGCGTCCAGTGGAGGCGGCCGTCGAGGCCGATGGCGGCGACCCCGTCGGTGCCCGCGTCGGGCGCGCCGGCGAAGAGGAACTTCTCCAGCGTCCACTCGGGAGGGGCGCCCGCGGCGCGGCCGTGCGGGGCGGTCGCCAGGAAGCCGGTGCGGGAGCGGACCGCGAGCAGGCCGTCGCCGCCGCTGACGGGGCCGAAGCCCGCGACGCCGGAGCCGGGCAGCTCGGTGACCGGGGAGATCGGGCCGGCGCCGGAGAAGTCGGCGCTGCGCAGGTCGCCGGAGGCCGGCTTGCGGAACCAGAGCCGAACGCCGTCGCCGTCCGGTGCGGGGCTCGCGCTCAGCGCCAGGGTGGTCGGCGGGAGTCCCGTCCGCACCGGTCCGGTCAGGGGGCCGCCGGGCCGCTGCTGCGCCCAGGTCAGCACGGTGTCGGGGGTGCTGGCGAAGACGTACCCGCGTCCCGTGGCGTCGGTCGCCGCCACCGGGTCGCCGTAGACCTCGGTGCCGCCGAGCGTCCGCCACGGACCCCAGCCGCCGTCGGCGCGCTGCTCGCGGGCGGTGAGGCGGTGGTCGCTGTCGCGCAGGAGCAGGGTGGCCCGGCCGTCGGTGCCGACGGTGACCGCGGGCGCGCTGATGTCCGAGGTGCCGTCCGCGTCGTCGTGCTCGGGGGTGCCGAGGGAGCGCCAGGGGCCGAAGGCGCCGCCGGGGGCGCCCTGCTCGGCGGTCACGACCTCGCGCTGGTAGGCGGAGGCGCTGCCGCCGAGCGTGGTGCGGGTGGCGAAGACCGCCGTACGGCCGTCGGGAAGGGCGACGGAGGTGACGCCGCTGTCGAGGCCGTCGCCGGGCAGCAGCTCCGGTCCGCGCCAGGCGCCGACGCCGGCCGGCTTGCGCCAGGCGGCGAGGCGTCCGTCGAGGACCGCGAAGGCGTGGAGCCCGCCGTCGGGGTCGCGCTGCACCCAGGAGGTGGAGGTGGACCGGGCGTAGCGGACGGTCTGGGTCCAGCCCCGTCCGCCGGGCCGTGCGGCCACCTTCAGGTCGCCGCATCCGGCGGTGGTCCCGCAGTCGTTGACGCCGTCCGTCCAGGCGTAGGTCTCCAGGGTCCGCAGCTTCGCCCCGGCCGTCTCGGGGTCAAGGGTGTGCGGCAGGGTGCTGGTCGGGTAGCCCAGGTAGTTCTGGACGCCGACGTGGGGGTGCCCGGGGGTGTCCGCGTACCGGGCCAGCGCGGCCTGGACGAACCGCGCCCCGTACAGGTGGTCCTGGTGGTCGCGGAGCTTGCCCCGGGTCCCGGGCCAGGTGCCGGGGGTGGGGTCCTGCATGCGGACGAAGGTCGGCCGGAAACGCTGGAGGAGCCCGGCGACGGTGGCGACGACCTGGTCCTTCGTGTACGTGAAGTCGGCCGTGACGGGGGTGCCCGCGGCGCGCTGGGAGGCGAGCGCGTCGATCCGGCCGTGCCAGAGGCCGTTGAGGCTCTCCGGGCGGTCGTCGCTGATGGAGCCGGCCTCGCGGAGCTGGAGCCAGACCAGCTTGACCTGGGGCTGCGCGCGCAGGGTGTCCAGCTCGGCGGTGGCGCCTCCGGCCGTGGGTATCGCGGTCCGGTCCCAGACGGCGGTGCGGCTTCCGGTGGCCATCTCGGCGTAGGCGGCGCGTATGCCGTTCTGCCGGGCTTCGGCGTAGCCGGCCTTGTCGGGGGCGGCGCCGGCGGCGTCGACGGGGCGGGCGTTGACGCCGTCGGACTCGCCCGCGGTGAGGTAGACGGAGGCCAGGGGGCTGCCGGAGTGGAGGGACTGGGCGATGTCCGGGTTCATGAAGAACAGGTCGTCGTCGGGGTGGGCGACGATCTGGACGACGGAGGTGGCGGGCTGCGGGGTCCGCGCCGGTGCGGCGGGCGCCTTGGCCTCGTGGGCCGGGGGCGGCGCCGAGGGTCCCTCCGGCTTCGCCGTCGTCACCGAGAGGAGACCGGCGAAGGTGCCGCCGACGAGCGTGGTGGCGACGGCCGCAGAAACGATTCTGCGGCGGGAGGGGCGGCGGGGGCGGACAGACATGTGCGGCGGCGCTTTCACTGACGGGCGGGGCGGGGCGGGGCGGGGCGAGGCTGGGCTGGGCGAGGCGTGGTCCCGCCTGCCTCGACGGGAACACCCCGCGTCGAGGGCGGGAGGCTCCCGCGTGCAGCAAGACGGACCTTCTAGACTTACGGTTCATTCGCCCGGAAAGAGATCTTTGTGCGCGATCTCACGCGTGGGACGCCGTGGCGTGCGCCACGTCCGCGCCCGACCGGCCGGACTCCGACGCGAGGTGACCGTCGGTCGGGGACGCCCGCGGCCCCCGCGCCGGATAGGCTCGGTCCTCGGGGCTGACCTGCTCGGAGGGAGCGGCGGAATGACGGTGCCGGGACGCAGGAGCAGTACGTTCTCACGTCTGCTGCGGCACGGGTTCACCGACCCTTCGGGAGCCGAGGAGCTCCTCGACGCGCCGGAGCTCTCCGCACTGCGCGACGACTCCGTCCTCCTCGACTCCCTCGGGGCCACCGCCGACCCGGACCTCGCCCTGCGCGGCCTGGTCCGGCTGGCCGAGGCGCAGCCCGAGACCGAGCGGCAGACCTTCACGACCACGCTGCTCTCGGCCAAGCCGTTCCGCGACCGGCTCCTCGGCGTCCTCGGCGCCTCCGAAGCCCTCGCCGACCACCTGGCCCGGCACCCCCGCGACTGGGAGTCCCTCGTCACCTACGAGGCGGTCGACCTGCACCCGGGCATCGCCGAGTTCGAGCAGGGCCTCGCCGACGCCGACGACGCGGTGTCGCTGCGCGTCTCCTACCGCCGCTGCCTGCTGGCCATAGCGGCCCGTGACGTGTGCGGCACCACCGACGTCGCCCAGGCCGCCGCCGAACTCGCCGACCTGGCGACGGCGACCCTGCGGGCCGCGCTCGCCATCGCCCGGTCCGCCGCGCCCGCCGACGCCGCCCAGTGCCGGCTCGCCGTGATCGCCATGGGCAAGTGCGGCGGCCACGAGCTCAACTACGTCTCCGACGTGGACGTGATCTTCGTCGGGGAGCCCGTCGACGGGGCCGACGAGGGCAAGGCGATCCAGGCCGCGACCCGGCTCGCCTCCCACCTGATGCGGATCTGCTCGGAGACCACGGTCGAGGGAACCATCTGGCCGGTCGACGCCAACCTCCGCCCCGAGGGCCGCAACGGTCCCCTCGTCCGCACGCTCTCCTCCCACCTGGCCTACTACCAGCGCTGGGCGAAGACCTGGGAGTTCCAGGCCCTCCTGAAGGCCCGCGCGGTGGCCGGCGACCCGGAGCTGGGCGCCCAGTACATCGACGCCGTCTCACCGCTCGTCTGGCAGGCGGCCGAGCGCGACAACTTCGTCCCCGACGTCCAGAAGATGCGCCGGCGGGTCGTCGACAACATCCCCGTCGCCCACGTCGAGCGCGAGCTGAAGCTCGGCCCCGGCGGTCTGCGGGACGTCGAGTTCGCCGTCCAGCTCCTCCAGCTGGTGCACGGCCGCAGCGACGCCACCCTGCACAGCGGCACCACCCTCGACGCGCTGGCCGCGCTCGCCGCCGGCGGCTACGTCGGCCGGGCCGACGCGGCCCAGCTCGACGAGGCGTACCGCTTCCTGCGCGCCATGGAGCACCGCATCCAGCTCTACCGGCTGCGCCGCACCCACCTGGTGCCCGAGGACGAGTCCGACCTGCGCCGCCTCGGCCGCTCCCTCGGCCTGCGCACCGACCCGGTCGCCGAGCTGAACAAGGAGTGGAAGCGGCACGCCGCCGTCGTCCGCCGGCTGCACGAGAAGCTCTTCTACCGGCCGCTGCTCGACGCGTTCGCCCAGCTCGCCCCCGGCGAGATCCGGCTCAGCACGAAGGCGGCCGGCCAGCGCCTCGAAGCCCTCGGGTACCAGGACCCCGCCGCCGCGCTGCGCCACCTGGAGGCCCTGGCCTCCGGGGTCAGCCGCAAGGCCGCCATCCAGCGGACGCTGCTCCCGGTGCTGCTCGGCTGGTTCGCCGACTCGGCCGACCCGGACGCCGGACTGCTCGGCTTCCGCCGCGTCTCGGACGCCCTCGGCAAGACGCCCTGGTACCTCCGGCTCCTCCGGGACGAGGGCGCCGCCGCGGAGAACCTCGCCCGGGTGCTCTCCGCCGGCCGCCTCGCCCCCGACCTGCTGCTGCGCGCCCCCGAGGCGGTCGCGCTCCTCGGCGACCCGGAGGGGCTGAAGCCGCGCGGCCGGGACCACCTGGAGCAGGAGGTGCTGGCCGCGGTGGGTCGCGCGGACGACGCCGAACAGGCCGTCGCGGCGGCCCGCGGGGTGCGCCGCAGGGAGCTCTTCCGCACGGCCGCGGCCGACCTCATCGGCTCGTACGGCACCGAGGACAGCCCCCGCGAACCCGACCCGGGCGCCCTGGTCGACCGGGTGGGGGAGGCCGTCACCGACCTCAACGCGGCGACCATCGCCGGCGCCCTGCGGGCCGCCGTCCGCGCCGAGTGGGGCGAGACGCTGCCGACCCGGTTCGCGGTCATCGGCATGGGCCGCTTCGGCGGCCACGAGCTGGGCTACGGCTCCGACGCCGACGTCCTGTTCGTGCACGAGCCGCGCGAGGGCGTCGACGAGCAGGAGGCGGCCCGGGCGGCGAACCGGGTGGTCGCCGAGATGCGCCGGCTGCTCCAGCTCCCCACCACCGACCCGCCGCTGCTCATCGACGCGGACCTCAGGCCGGAGGGCAAGAGCGGCCCCCTGGTCCGCACCCTGAAGTCGTACGCGGCGTACTACCGCCGCTGGTCCCTGGTCTGGGAGAGCCAGGCCCTGCTGCGCGCCGCTCCCATGGCGGGCGACATGGACCTCGCCGCCCGCTTCGTCGACCTCGTCGACCCGCTGCGCTATCCCGCGGAGGGCCTCGGCGAGGACGCGGTCCGCGAGATCCGTCGGCTCAAGGCCCGGATGGAGTCCGAGCGGCTGCCGCGCGGCGCCGACCCGACGCTCCACGCCAAGCTCGGCCGCGGCGGCCTCAGCGACGTCGAGTGGACGGTCCAGCTGCTCCAGATGCGGCACGGCTGGGCGGAGCCCGGACTGCGGACGACCCGCACCCGCGAGGCCCTCGCCGCCGCGCACGCGGCCGGTCTGATCCCGACCGAGGAGGCGCAGACGCTGGACGAGGCATGGGTGCTCGCCACCCGTGTCCGCAACGCGGTGATGCTGGTGCGCGGCCGGCCCGGCGACACCTTCCCCTCCGAACCGCGCGAACTCGCGGCGGTCGGAAGGTACTTGGGGTATGCACCCGGGCATGTCGGCGAGATGGTCGACGACTACCGGCGCATCACCCGCCGGGCCAGGGCCGTCGTCGAGGAGCTGTTCTACGGCGCGTAGCCCCGGGCCCCGGGCACCGCTTCAGCCCTTCAGATAGGGCTGGAGCAGGGTGCTCCAGGCCCGGTCGATCTTGGCGAACTCCTCCGGGCACCCGGCGGCCCGGCTCTGCGGGAGCGGACCGTCGGGGTTGGCGTCGGTGCGCACCGCGCCCTGGAAGGCGGCCGGGTCGGAGCCGTACAGCCAGCAGATGGCGTTGTAGTACCGCTGGGCGTCGAGCGAGTGCTCGTCGGGGAGTTGCGCACCGAGCTCGCCCTGCGAACTGCTCGCGGCGAGGGCGCCCCATGCCTCGATGGCGCTCACCGCGTACCCCTGGTGCACGGGGTCGCCGGCGAGGAGGAGGGTGGCGAGCTGGTCGGCCGCGTCCTCCTCGCGGCCGGTGGCCGGCAGGTCGTAGATGTCGATCAGGGCGTGCGCGAACTCGTGGAAGACGACGCTGTTGGAGATGCCGATGAGGTCGTCCTCGGTGGCCCGGCTCCGCTGGGCCTCGGTGCCGGCCGTGTTCTGCGCGTCGAAGATCCCCCGGTAGTGGCCGACGAGTTCGTAGCAGAAGGCGATGCCCTGACTCCGGGGGTCGTAGAAGGCGTTGATCTCGCCGCAGCTCTGGGCCGTCACCGGTACGTCGCGGGGGAGTCCGATGAGGGCGTTCGCGTGGGCGGCCGCGCCTTCGAGGACCTCGTTGCGCTCCAGGAACCGCTGCTCCGTCAGATCCGGCGCCGTCTCGGCGGGCGCGTAGCCGGCGACGAGAACTCCGGGGCCGGGGACGGCCGGTGCCGCGGTGGCGGTGGAGGCGCCGAGTGCCAGGAGGACCGCGGCGCCGAGGGCGGACGCCCCTGTCCGGTGGAATCGCATCCTGTGCCTCCCGCTCCGGGTGAGGAGTGCCTGCGGGTGCGGCCGGAGCCGTGCGGAGTCCTGTGCGGTGCCCTTGCGCTGCGTGATCGGCGAGGCGCCCGGGAGGCCGCACAGCCCCAGGATAGGCCCGCCGCCCGGGCCGGGCACGTGCACGGCCCGGGCGGGGAGCCGCCGCCGGGAGGTGGTGCGGCGCCGTCGGCTACGCGCCGTCGAGCAGGGTCCGGACGTGCGCCAGGTATCCCGTGAGCGCCAGCTCGAACGCCTGGTCGGCGCGGCCCTCGGGGACCGCGCCGAGGGCCCGGGCGAGGTGGGGGGTGGCGGTCTCGTCGGGGAGTTCCCACATCGCCTCGGGGGCGGCCAGGTCGAGGGCCGAGCCGAGGACGAGGTTCTCCAGGGCGATGATGACGGGCATGACGTCCGGCAGCGCGAACCCGGTGTCGAGCAGCCGGCGGACGGCCTTCTCGTACTGGCGGAGGACCTTCGGGGCGCGGACCGGCGAGGTGGTGAGCAGCGGGATCGCGCGCGGGTGCGCGGCGAAGGCGGCCCGGTAGGAGCGGGCCCAGGCGGTGAGGGCGGCGTCCCAGGGCTCCGCGTCGAGGGAGGCGTCGTCGATGCCGGCGGCCACCCGCTCGCGCAGCAGCTCCACGATCCCGTCCCGGCCGTCCACGTGGTGGTAGACGGAGGCGGTCTGCACCCCGAGGCGGCGGGCGATCTGCGGGACGCTGAACTCGCCCTGCTCGTCGACGATGTCGAGCGCCGTCGTGGCGATGCGCTCCCGGTCGAGGAGGGGTCTGCGCGGCCGGCCCATGAAGCGTCACTCCCTGTCCAGGTCTTCCCGAATCGATGAACGCGAGGCTACATTGCGCAAACCGAAAGCCTTTAGGTTTCCTGTCGCGGAAAGGCTTCCCCCGCCATGTCCACACCCACCCCCGACGAGCCCCCGGGGCTGAGAACCGGCACCCTCACCACCGCCGACATCTCCTTCTTCGTCGTCTCCGCCGCCGCACCGCTCACCGTCATGGCCGGCGTCGCGCCCGTCGCGATCCTGCTCGGCGGCATCGGCGCCCCCGTCGGCTACCTCCTCGCCGGCCTCACCCTCACCGTCTTCGCCGTCGGCTTCACCACCATGAGCCGCCACGTCCGCAGCGCCGGCGCGTTCTACGCGTACATCACCCGCGGCCTCGGAACCCCGATCGGGATCGCCGCCGCCCTCGTCGCCATGCTCGGCTACAACGGCATGGAGATCGGCGTCTACGGCCTGCTCGGCTCCGCCACCTCGGACACCGCCGCCTCCCTCGGCCACGACGTCCCCTGGCTGCCCGTCTCCCTCGCCGGCCTGCTGCTCGTCTGGTACGGCGGCTACCGCTCCATCGACTTCGGCGCCAAGGTCCTCGGCGTCCTCCTCGTCGCCGAGACCGGCATCCTCGTGCTCCTCGCCGGCGGCGTCCTCCTCGACGGCGGAGCCCACGGCCTCTCCCTCGCCGGCCTCGCCCCCGGGCACGTCCTCACCGGCGGCACCGCCGCGGTCCTGGCCTGCGCCTTCGCCGCCTTCACCGGCTTCGAGTCCACCGTCATATACCGGCGCGAGGCCCGGAACCCCGAGCGCACCATCCCCCGCGCCACCTACATCGCGGTCGCCTTCCTCGGCCTCTTCTACGCCTTCGTCGTCTGGACCGTGATCCAGGCGTTCGGCGAGGACAAGGTCGTCCAGGCGGCGGCCGACGACCCTGGCGGCCTCTTCTTCGCCGCCATCACCACCTACGTCGGAGCCTGGGCCGCCGACCTGATGCACCTGCTCATCATCACCAGCGTCCTCGCCTCGCTCCTCGCCTTCCACAACGCCATCAACCGCTACACCCTCTCCCTCGCCGAGGAGGGCGTGCTGCCCCCGGCGCTCGGCCGGATCCACCCCCGCCACCGCTCCCCGTACGTGGCCGGAGCCCTCCAGACCGTCCTCGGGGCCGCCGTCGTCCTCGCCTTCGCCCTGGCCGGCGCCGACCCCTACCAGCAGCTCCTGCTCTGGGTGAACACCCCCGGCATGATCGGCCTGATGGTCCTCCAGCTGCTCGCCGCGCTCGCCGTGCCCTGCTTCTTCCGGCGGATCGACCACCGGGAGGGCGCCCTGCGCACCGTCGTCGCCCCGGTCGTCGCCTTCGTCCTGCTCGCCGGGGCGATCGGCCTGGTCACCGCCAACGTCGACCTGTTCACCGGGGCCTCGACCACGGTCAACACCGTGCTCGTCTCCCTCGTCCCCGCCGTCTTCCTCCTGGGCCTGGTCCTCGCGCACCGGCTCCGCCGCACCCGCCCCGAGACCTACGCCCGCTTCGCCGCCGAACCCGCCACCGAAGGAGCAGACCCCTCGTGTCCGCACCCGACCTCGTCCTCGTCAACGCCCGCGTCCGCGATCCCGGGCCCACCGGCCACACCGCCGTCGCCGTCCATGGCGGAGTGATCACCGCCGTCGGCACCGACGCCGAGGCCCGCGCCTGGGCCGGACCCGGCACCGAGACCGTCGACCTGGCCGGCGCCACCCTCACCCCCGGCCTCACCGACGCCCACAGCCACCCCGTGTGGGGCCTGGAGATGTTCACCGGCACCGACCTGTCCGGCGTCGCCGACCTCGAAGGACTCCGGGCGGCCCTGCGCACCGCGGAACGCCACGAGGGCTGGGTCCTCGGCTTCGGCCTCGACCACAACGCCTTCGGCGGACGCCCCGTCCACCACGAACTGATCGACGACGTCCTCGACGGCGCCCCCGCCCACCTGCGGCTCTACGACGGCCACTCCGTCCTCGCCAGCGCGAACGCCCTCAAGGCCGCCGGCATCGAGGGCCCCCGCGCCTTCGCCCAGCACTCCGAGATCGTCTGCGGCCCCGACGGCCGCCCCACCGGGCACCTCGTCGAGCACGCGGCCATGGACCTGATGACCCCGGTCCTGCCCGCCCAGCCGTACGCCGAGCGCCGGGCCCGGCTCCTCGGACTGCTCGCCGGCATGGCCGCCACCGGCCTCACCTCCGCCCACGTCATGGACCTCGGCGGACACGACGTCCCCGGCCTGCTCGGCGCCCTGGAGGAGGACGGCGACCTGCCGCTGCGCCTCCGGCTGGCCCCCTGGTGCATGCCCGGCGCGACCGCGGAGGAGCTGGACGCCCTGGTACGGCTCCAGGAGCGGGCCGGCCGCATGTGGAGGGTCGGCGGCGTGAAGTTCTTCATGGACGGCACCGTCGAGGGCGGCACCGCCTGGCTGGAGCACGCCGACTGCCACGGACAGGGCACCGCCGCCTTCTGGCCGGACCCCGAGACGTACTCCGCCGCCGTGGGCCGGCTCCACCGCGCCGGCGTCGGCACCGCCACCCACGCCATCGGCGACGCCGCCGTCCGCCACGTCCTCGACACCGTCGAGGGACTCGGCACGGGCGGCCCCCGCCACCGGATCGAGCACATCGAGACCGTCCCCGACGACCAGCTCGGCCGCTTCGCCGCGCTCGGCGTCGTCGCCTCGATGCAGCCCCCGCACACCGCGTACACGCGCGCCGACCACACCGACGAGTGGTCACGGCGCCTCGGCGAGGAGCGGGCCGCCCGCGCCTGGCGCTGCCGCGACCTGCGGGACGCCGGCGCGCACCTCGCGCTCGGCTCCGACTGGCCCATCGCCCACTACGACGCCCGGCAGGTCCTCGCCACCGCCCGCGCCCCGCGCGGCGCCGCCTCGGCCCGCCACGGACTGACCGGCCTGATGGCGCTGGAGGGGATGACCACGCACGCGGCGCTCGCCGCGGGGGAGGAGACGCTCGCCGGCCGGATCGCCCCCGGCTTCCGGGCCGACCTCACCGCCTTCACGGTGGACCCGGTCGAGGCCCCGGCGGACGAGGCCGGCCAGGCCCCGATCCGCCTCACCGTCGCCGGCGGCCGCGTCACTTACCGGAGCTGACCTGCCGCTCGGCGTCGCTCCCGCGGTCCGTCCCCGCCGGGGGCGGACCGCCCCGCAGGACGGGACCGGCCGGCTCCACCAGCCGCGGCAGCCGGTGCGGCCGGGAGCCGTACCAGCAGTAGGAGACGCCGAAGCCGAAGGCCAGGCAGATCATGCCGCCGACCGCGTCCAGCCAGAAGTGGTTGGCCGTCGACACGATCACGACGAGGGTGGCCGCCGGGTAGAGCAGGCCGAGGATCTTCGCCCAGGGCGCCTTGGCCAGCAGGAAGATCGTCACTCCGCACCAGAGCGACCAGCCGATGTGCATCGACGGCATCGCCGCGTACTGGTTGGAGACGTGCTTCAGGTTGCCCGAGGCCATCGAGCCCCAGGTGTGGTGGACGAGCACCGTGTCGACGAAGTCCTGGCCGTTCATGAGCCGGGGCGGCGCGAGCGGATACAGGTAGTAACCGACCAGGGCCACACCGGTGGTGGCGAACAGGACGGTCCGGAACGCCGAGTAGCGGCCCGGGTGCCACCGGTACAGCCAGACCAGCACACCGATGGTCACGATGAAGTGCAGCGTCGCGTAGTAGTAGTTCATCGAGACGATGAGCCAGGTCACCGAGTTCACGGCGTGGTTCACGGCGTGCTCGAAGGCGAGCCCGAGGGACTCCTCCGCCCGCCAGATCCAGTCGGCGTTCCTGAGCGCCTGGGCCTTCTGCTCCGGCACCGCGTTGCGGATGAGGGAGTAGGTCCAGTAGCTCACCGCGATCAGCAGGATCTCGAACCAGATCGTGGGGCGCCGGGGCGTGCGCGCGCGCAGGCGCGACAGCCTGCCGTCGGCCACCATGGGTGACGACGGGGTCGTCCGGTCGTCCAAACTCTTCACGGTCGTTTCACCCATAGGGAGAGAGTCTGCCAGATCCCCACCCCCCGACTGATCATCCCTCGGTCGGGTGCGGGGCGCACCCCCTCCGTCTCAGGAAGGAGTGCGCGCGGGGGACGGCGCTGAGGCCGTCGAACCGCGAACGACCAGCTCAGGCATGAAGACGAACTCGGAGTGCGGGGCCGGGGTGCCCCCGACCTCCTCCAGCAGCGCCCGGACCGCGGCCTGGCCCATCGCCTGCACGGGCTGGCGGATGGTGGTCAGCGGCGGGTCGGTGAAGGCTATGAGCGGAGAGTCGTCGAAGCCGACGACGGAGACGTCCCTCGGCACGTCGAGCCCCTGCTGCCGGGCGGCCCGGATCGCGCCGAGCGCCATCATGTCGCTCGCGCAGACGATCGCCGTGCAGCTGCGGGAGATGAGCGCTCCGGCGGCCGCCTGGCCGCCCTCCAGGGTGTAGAGGGAGTGCTGGATCAGCTGCTCGGACTCCTCCGGGCCGAGGCCGAACCGCTCCTCCATGCCCTTCTGGAAGCCCTCTATCTTGCGCAGCACCGGCACGAACCGCTTCGGTCCGACGGCCAGCCCGATCCGGGTGTGGCCGAGCGCCGCCAGGTGCGTCACCGCGAGCCGCATCGCCGCCCGGTCGTCGGGCGACACGAAGGGCGCCTGGACCTTGGGGGAGAAGCCGTTGAGGAGGACGTACGGGACGCCCTTGCCGCGCAGCTGGTCGTAGCGCGTCATGTCGGCGGTGGTGTCGGCGTGCAGCCCGGAGACGAAGATGATGCCGGCGACGCCGCGCTCCACCAGCATGTCGGTGAGCTCGTCCTCGGTGGACCCGCCGGGGGTCTGGGTGGCGAGGACCGGCGTGTACCCCTGCCGGGTCAGGGCCTGCCCGATCACCTGCGCGAGCGCGGGGAAGATCGGGTTGTCCAGTTCGGGGGTGATCAGGCCGACGAGGCCGGCGCTGCGCTGGCGGAGGCGTACGGGACGCTCGTAGCCGAGCACGTCGAGCGCGGCGAGGACGGATTCGCGGGTGGCCGCCGCCACGCCGGGCTTGCCGTTGAGCACGCGGCTGACCGTGGCTTCACTGACCCCCGCCTGGGCTGCGATGTCGGAGAGCCGCGCGGTCATGGGAAAGGACTGTACCGGTCACAGCGCGTATTTCCCACCGGTTCCCCGCACCCGGACCCGACCGCAAGGTTCGAGCCTTTGCGCAAGGTCTTGCAGGGTTTGCGGGTGCCTTTCGAGGGGGCGACCGGGGCGAGTGAGGTCGATTCGCGTGCGAGATGCCCGATACGGACCCTGTCAAGCGGCCCGTCGGCAACCTTCGGGACACGCGGATGTAACGATCGCCGTTCCTTGCAGAAAATCCACGCAAGCTCTTTCGGCTCGTTTTCATCCCTGTTACGTTCCTGGCAACCCGGAGCGCCGCGAGGGAGCGGTCGCATGAGGAAGGTTCCAGCCCCTCGTCTCCCCGGGATCATCGAAGGAGTTCACATGCGGCGTGGCATAGCGGCCACCGCGCTGGTCGCGGCCCTGGGCGTGACCCTGGCGGCGTGCGGTAGTGACGGCGGTTCCAACGACGGCGGCGCGAAGGGCTCGGGCGAGCTCTCCGGCACCGTGACCTGGTGGGACACGTCCACGGTCGGCTCCGAGGACAAGGTCTTCAAGAAGGTCGCCGAGGACTTCAAGAAGAAGCACCCCAAGGTCACCGTCAAGTACGTCAACGTGCCCTTCGGTGAGGCGCAGAACAAGTTCAAGAACGCCGCGCAGTCCGGCTCCGGCGCCCCCGACGTCATCCGCTCCGAGGTCGCCTGGACCCCCGAGTTCGCGGACCTCGGCTACCTCGCCCCCCTCGACGGCACCCCCGCCCTCAAGGACGCGGACGACTTCCTCAAGCAGGCGTCGGCCTCCACCCAGTACAAGGGCAAGACCTACGCCGTCCCGCAGGTCATCGACTCCATGGGCATCTTCTACAACAAGAAGATCTTCAAGGAGGCCGGCGTCGAGGTCCCCAAGACCATCGCCGACCTGAAGACCGTCTCCGCCACGATCAAGAAGAAGACCGGCAAGACCGGCCTCTACCTGCGCGGCGACGACGCCTACTGGTTCCTCTCCTTCCTCTACGGCGAGGGCGGCGACCTCGTCGACGCCGAGAAGAAGACGGTCACCGTCGACAGCCCCGCCGGCGTGAAGGCGTTCAAGACGGTCAAGGACCTGGTGGACTCCGGCGCGGCCAAGACGGACGCGACCGACGGCTGGAACAACATGCAGACGGCCTTCAAGGACGGCAAGGTCGCCATGATGATCAACGGCCCGTGGGCCGTCTCCGACACCTACGCCGGCAAGGAGTTCGCGGACAAGGCGAACCTGGGCATCGCCCCGGTCCCGGCCGGTTCCGCCGGACAGGGCGCCCCGCAGGGCGGTCACAACCTCGCCGTCTACGCCGGTTCGAAGAACCTCGACGCGTCCTACGCCTTCGCCGAGTACATGACCTCGGTCGAGACCCAGGCGACGATCGCGAAGGAGCTCAGCCTCCTCCCGACCCGTCAGTCCGTCTACATCAAGCCGGACGTCGCGACCAACGAGATGATCACCTTCTTCAAGCCGGTCGTCGACAAGGCCGTCGAGCGCCCCTGGATCCCGGAGACCGGCAGCCTCTTCGCGCCGCTCGTCACCGAGTACACCAAGGTCCTGACCGGCCAGACCACCCCCGAGGCGGGTGCCAAGACCACCGGTGACGGCTACCGCAAGCTCCTGAAGGACTGGAAGTAGCAGGAAGAGGAAGGAAGGCAGGCCGGCTGATGGCTGTGGACACCCCCAGCCAGTCGGTGGTGAAGGCCGCGGGCGACAGCGCCCGCGGCCGGAGCCGCGGAACTGGTAAGCCCCGGGGCGGGGCGAAGCGCTCCCTCTCCACCCACTGGTACGCCTGGGCGATGGTCGCCCCGGTGTCCGTCGTGATCGCCGTGATCATCGGCTATCCGCTGGTCCGCGGCATCTTCCTGTCGCTGACCGACGCCAACGAGCGGAACGTCGAGCGCTCCATCGGCGTGAACCACATCCCGTCCAGCTACGAGTTCGTCGGCCTGGACAACTACGCCGACGCGCTGACGGGCGGCCAGTTCCTCTCCACCCTGGGCTGGACGCTGGTGTGGACGGTGTCCTGTGTGTCGCTGACCTTCGCCCTGGGCCTCGCCCTGGCCAACATCCTCAACCGGAAGATCGCCGGCCGCTCCGCCTACCGCCTGATGCTCATCCTGCCGTGGGCGGTACCCGGCTTCGTCTCCGTCTTCGCCTGGCGCTTCCTCTACAACCAGGACAACGGTCTCCTCAACAAGATCCTCGCGGGCGGCGGCATCGACGCCGTGCCGTGGCTGAACGACCCCACCTGGGCCAAGGTCTCGGTCATCGCGACCAACGTCTGGCTCGGCGTCCCGTTCATGATGGTCGCCCTCCTCGGCGGGCTCCAGTCCATCCCCGGCGAGCTGTACGAGGCCGCCGAGATGGACGGCGCCAACGCCTGGCAGCGCTTCCGTCACATCACCATGCCCGGGCTCAGCTCGGTGTCGACGACGGTGGTCCTGCTCTCCACCATCTGGACCTTCAACATGTTCCCGGTGATCTTCCTGCTCACCCGGGGCGGGCCCGGCGAGGCGACCCAGATCCTCGTCACCCAGGCGTACAAGTTCTCCTTCGAGGTCAGTCCGCGCGACTTCGCCCAGTCGTCGACCTGGGGCGTGCTCATCCTGGTCCTCCTGATGCTCTTCGCCGCGGTCTACCGGCGAGTCCTCCGCAAGCAGGGAGAAGTCTGGTGACCACCACGACCCCCGCCCGTCACGCCGCGCCCGCCAACACCCCGATCCGAGGCCGCCGCTCGCCGCTGGCCTCGGTCGCGCTGCACGTCACGCTGATCACGGCGTCCGTCATCGCCGTCTTCCCGGTGCTGTGGGTGCTGCTGACCTCGCTGAAGCCCGCGAAGTACGCGATCACCACGGACTTCTTCAAGGAGACGACGTTCGAGAACTACACGAACCTGCTGAGGGACACCCCGTTCCTCACCTGGTTCGGGAACTCGCTCCTCGTCGCCGGACTCACCACCGTCATCGGCGTCTTCGTCTCCGCCACCACGGGCTACGCCGTCAGCCGCTTCCGCTTCCCCGGCAAGCGCGGACTGATGTGGACCCTGCTCGTCACCCAGATGTTCCCGGTCGCCGTCCTCATCGTGCCGATCTACAACATCATGGCGTCGATGGGCCTGCTCAACCAGCCGGTCGGCCTGGTCGTCACCTACCTGACGATCGCCGTCCCGTTCTGCGCGTGGATGATGAAGGGCTTCTTCGACACCATCCCGCGCGAGATCGACGAGTCCGGATACGTCGACGGCCTCACCCCCTTCGGCACCTTCTGGCGGCTGATCCTGCCGCTGGCCAAGCCGGGCATCGCCGTCACCGCGTTCTACTCCTTCATCACCGCCTGGGGCGAGGTGGCCTACGCCTCCGCCTTCATGGTCGGAGACGAGAACCTGACGCTCGCCGGCGGACTGCAGAAGTTCGTCAACCAGTACGGGGCGCAGTGGGGCCCGATGGCCGCGGCCTCCGTGCTGATCGCCGTCCCCGCCGCCCTGGTGTTCCTCTTCGCCCAGCGGCACCTGGTCACCGGCATGTCGGCCGGTGCCGTCAAGGGCTGACGGCCCTGAGCACCCCGCCCGAACGCACCTCCTTACCTCCCAGGGAAGACATGACCCAGCACCTCGCCACCCCGGCCGACGCCCCCACCACCGGCACGCACACGGGCTGGTGGAGAGACGCGGTGATCTACCAGGTCTACCCGCGCAGCTTCGCCGACGGCAACGGCGACGGCATGGGCGACCTGGAGGGCATCCGCAGCCGGCTGCCGTACCTCAGGGACCTGGGCGTCGACGCCGTCTGGCTCTCGCCGTTCTACGCCTCGCCGCAGGCCGACGCCGGCTACGACGTCGCCGACTACCGGGCCATCGACCCGATGTTCGGCTCGCTCCTCGACGCCGACGCGGTGATCCGCGAGGCCCACGAACTGGGCCTGCGCATCATCGTCGACCTGGTGCCCAACCACTCCTCCGACCAGCACGAGTGGTTCCAGCGCGCCCTGCGCGAGGGCCCCGGTTCGCCGCTGCGCGAGCGCTACCACTTCCGTGCCGGCAAGGGCGGGAACGGCGAACTGCCGCCCAACGACTGGGAGTCCATCTTCGGCGGCCCGGCCTGGACGCGCACCGAGAACCCGGACGGCACGCCCGGCGACTGGTACCTCCACCTCTTCGCCCCGGAGCAGCCCGACTTCAACTGGGAGCACCCGGCCGTCCGCGACGAGTTCCGCTCGATCCTGCGCTTCTGGCTCGACATGGGCGTCGACGGCTTCCGCGTGGACGTCGCCCACGGCCTGGTCAAGGCCGCCGGCCTGCCCGACATCGGCGCCCACGACCAGCTGAAGCTGCTCGGCAACGACGTCATGCCCTTCTTCGACCAGGACGGCGTCCACGAGATCTACCGCACCTGGCGCACCGTCCTCGCCGAGTACGACGGCGAGCGGATCCTCGTCGCCGAGGCGTGGACCCCCACCGTCGACCGCACCGCCCACTACGTGCGCCCCGACGAGATGCACCAGGCGTTCAACTTCCAGTACCTGGGCACCCACTGGGACGCGGCGGAGCTGCGCACGGTGATCGACGCCTCGCTGGACGCGATGCGCCCGGTCGGCGCCCCCACCACCTGGGTGCTGTCCAACCACGACGTCACCCGGCACGCCACCCGCTTCGCCAACCCGGCGGGCCTCGGCACCCAGCTCCGCGACGCCGGCGACCGAGAGCTCGGCCTGCGCCGGGCCCGTGCCGCGTCGCTGCTGATGCTGGCCCTGCCCGGCTCCGCGTACGTCTACCAGGGCGAGGAGCTCGGCCTGCCGGACGTCACCGACCTGCCCGACGAGGTCCGCCAGGACCCCTCCTTCTGGCGCGCCAGCGGCCAGGACGGCTTCCGCGACGGCTGCCGGGTGCCGATCCCGTGGACCGTCGAGGGCTCCTCGTACGGCTTCGGCGACGGCGGCTCCTGGCTGCCGCAGCCCGCCACCTGGGGCGGGCTGAGCGTCGAGGCCCAGGCCGGCGACCCCGGCTCCACCCTGGAGCTGTACCGCAGCGCGCTCGCCGTGCGCCGCGAGCGCCCCGAACTCGGTGCGGGCGAGACCGTCGAGTGGCTGGAGGCACCCGAGGGTGTGCTCTCCTTCCGCCGCGACGGTTTCGTCTGCACCGCCAACACCACCGGCCGGGCCATCACCGTCCCGCTGCCCGGCCGGTACCTCCTGTCCAGCGAGGAGATCCGCGTCGTCGACGACGAAGCGGAGATCCCCGCCGACACCACCGTCTGGTGGGCGGTGTGACGATCCCCCTGCCGCGGGGCGCCGGACACGGCGCTCCGCGGCTCGCGGACATCGCGGCCCAGTCCGGGGTCAGCGAGGCCACGGTCAGCCGCGTCCTCAACGGCAAGGCGGGGGTGGCCGGCGCGACCCGGCACAAGGTGCTCGCGGCGCTCGACGTGCTCGGCTACGAGCGTCCCGTACGGCTCAAACGCCGCAGCGCGGGCCTCGTCGGGCTCGTCGTGCCCGAGCTGACCAACCCGATCTTCCCGGCCTTCGCGCAGGTCGTCGAACAGGTCCTCGCCGGGCACGGCTACACGCCGGTGCTCTGCACCCAGATGCCCGGCGGCGCCACCGAGGACGAACTCGTCGAGCAGCTCGTGGAGCGCGGGGTGGCCGGCATCGTCTTCCTCTCCGGGCTGCACGCGGACGCGACCGCCGACCCGGCGCGCTACGCCCGGCTGGCCGCCCGGGGCGTGCCGTTCGTCCTCATCAACGGCTACAACGAGCACATCGACGCCAACTTCGTCTCGCCCGACGACCGGGCCGCGGCCCGGATGGCCGTCCGGCACCTGGTCGAGCTCGGCCACGAGCGGATCGGCCTCGCCATCGGACCCACCCGCTACGTGCCCTCGCGCCGCAAGGCCGAGGGCTTCGCCGCCGAGCTGTACGAGCTCCTCGGCGTGGAGCGGGCCGACGCCGAACGGTTCATCAGACCCACGCTCTTCGGTGTCGAGGGCGGCCACGCGGCCGCCGAGATCCTGCTGGGCGAGGGGTGCACGGGGATCGTCTGCGCCTCCGACCTGATGGCGCTCGGTGTGATCCGCGCGGTCCGCGCACGCGGTCTGGAGGTGCCCGACGACGTCTCCGTCGTGGGCTTCGACGACTCCCCGCTGATCGCCTTCACCAGCCCGCCGCTGTCCACCGTGCGCCAGCCGGTGCAGGCGATGGCGACCGCCGCCGTCGGCGCGCTCCTGGAGGAGATCGAGGGAAACCCGGTGCAGCGCACGGAGTTCGTCTTCCAGCCGGAGCTGGTGGTCCGGGGCTCCACGGCGCAGCCGCCCGCCAGGGTTTCGGCGGTGTTTCCGCAAGTCCTTTCGTAACAAGTTGCGGAGGGGCGTCCGGAGGGTTGACCGGGCGTCGGGGCGCTCGTACGGTCACGGCTGAAAACAGTTGCTGAAGTTTTCGGCAACTTCTTGCGACACTGATGTCGTACAGGAGGAAGCATGGCCAGAAGAACCGTGGCCGCTGCACTCGCCCTCGTGGCGGGAGCTGCCGCTGTGGCCGTCACGGGAAACGCCCCGGCGCAGGCCACACCGCCCGGCGAGAAGGACGTCACCGCGGTGATGTTCGAATGGAACTTCGCCTCGGTGGCCCGTGAGTGCACCGAGCGCCTCGGCCCCGCCGGTTACGGATACGTCCAGGTCTCCCCGCCCCAGGAACACCTCCAGGGCGGCCAGTGGTGGACCTCGTACCAGCCGGTCAGCTACAAGATCGCCGGACGTCTCGGCGACCGCACCGCCTTCAAGAACATGATCGACACCTGCCACGCGGCCGGCGTCAAGGTCGTCGCCGACTCCGTCATCAACCACATGGCGAACGGGTCCGGTACGGGAACGGGCGGGACCCCGTTCTCCAAGTACGACTACCCGGGCCTCTACTCCGGCTCCGACATGGACGACTGCCGCTCCTCGATCTCCAACTACCAGGACCGCGCCAACGTCCAGAACTGCGAACTGGTCCAGCTCCCCGACCTCGACACCGGCGAGGACTACGTCCGCGGCAAGATAGCCGGCTACCTCAACGACCTGCTCTCCCTGGGCGTCGACGGACTGCGCATCGACGCCGCCAAGCACATGCCGGCCGCCGACCTCGCCAACATCAAGTCCCGGCTGACCAACCCCGGGGTCTACTGGAAGCAGGAGGCCATCCACGGCGCGGGCGAGGCCGTCTCCCCGAGCGAGTACCTCGGCACCGGCGACGTCCAGGAGTTCCGCTACGCCCGCGACCTCAAGCGCGTGCTGCAGAACGAGAAGCTCTCCTACCTGAAGAACTTCGGCGAGGCGTGGGGCTACATGCCCTCCGGCCAGTCCGGCGTCTTCGTCGACAACCACGACACCGAGCGCGGCGGCGACACCCTGTCCTACAAGGACGGCGCCTCCTACACGCTCGCCTCCGTCTTCATGCTCGCCTGGCCCTACGGCTCCCCGGACGTCCACTCCGGCTACGAGTGGACCGACAAGGATGCCGGACCGCCCAACGGCGGCCAGGTGAACGCCTGTTACAGCAACGGCTGGAAGTGCCAGCACGCCTGGCGCGAGATCTCCTCCATGGTCGCCTTCCGCAACACCGCGCGCGGACAGGCCGTCACGAACTGGTGGGACAACGCCGGCAACGCGATCGCGTTCGGCCGCGGCTCCAAGGCGTACGTGGCCCTCAACCACGAGTCCTCGGCGCTCACCCGCACCTTCCAGACCTCGCTGCCCGCCGGCTCCTACTGCGACGTGCAGTCCGGCAGTGCCGTGACGGTCAACTCGTCCGGCCAGTTCACGGCCACCCTCGCCGCCAACACGGCCCTGGCCCTGCACGTGAACGCCACCACCTGCGGCGGCACCACCCCCACCACGCCGCCGACGACGACCCCGCCCGCCACCGCGGGCGCCTCGTTCAACGTCAACGCCACCACGGTCGTCGGCCAGGACATCTACGTCACCGGCAACCGCGCCGAGCTCGGCAACTGGGCCCCGGCCTCCGCCCTCAAGCTCGACCCCGCCGCCTACCCGGTGTGGAAGCTGACCGTCTCCCTGCCCGCCGGAACGTCCTTCGAGTACAAGTACATCCGCAAGGACGCGGCCGGGAACGTCACCTGGGAGTCCGGTGCCAACCGCACCGCGACCGTGCCCGCCTCGGGCCAGGTCGTCCTGAACGACACCTTCCGCAGCTGACCCCTCCTCCCCGCCAGGGCCGCCCCACCCGGGGCGGCCCTCCCACCCGTACCCCCGTCCCGCCCTCCTCCAGGGAGCACTCCGTGACACGCAAGAGAACGGCGGTGGCCATCGCCGCCGCCCTGTGCGCGACCCTCGTGCCCGCCGTCCCCGCGGCCGCCGCGCCCCGGCCCCCCGCCCCGCCGTCGGACCGCTCGCTCGCCGCGCAGCCCGCCCGTCAGGACCTCACCCGCGAGCAGTTCTACTTCGTGCTGCCGGACCGTTTCGCCAACGGCGACGCGTCCAACGACCGGGGCGGCCTCGTCGGCAGCCGCACGGAGACCGGCTTCGACCCCACGGACAAGGGCTTCTACCAGGGCGGCGACCTCAAGGGCCTCACCCAGCGGCTCGACTACATCAAGGGCCTGGGCACCACCGCCATCTGGATGGCGCCGATCTTCAAGAACCGGCCCGTCCAGGGCACCGGCAAGGACGCGTCGGCCGGCTACCACGGCTACTGGATCACCGACTTCACCCAGGTCGACCCGCACTTCGGGACCAACGAGGACCTGGAGAAGCTCATCGCGGCCGCCCACGCCAAGGGCATGAAGGTCTTCTTCGACGTCATCACCAACCACACCGCCGACACCGTCGACTACGCCGAGAAGAAGTACGGCTACCGCCCCAAGGGCGCCTACCCCTACCTCGACAAGGACGGCCGTCCCTTCGACGACCGCGACGCGATCGGCCGCGTCGACGCCGACTCCTTCCCGTACACCCCCGTCGAGAAGGCGGACACCAAGGTCCCCGCCTGGCTCAACGACCCCACGATGTACCACAACCGCGGCGACTCCACCTGGGCCGGGGAGTCCGCCGAGTACGGCGACTTCGTCGGCCTGGACGACCTGTGGACCGAACGCCCCGAGGTCGTCGAGGGCATGAAGCGGATCTACGAGAAGTGGGTCCGCGACTTCAAGATCGACGGCTTCCGCATCGACACCGTCAAACACGTCGACCTCGACTTCTGGACCCAGTGGGCCACGGCCCTCGACGCCTACGCCAGGAAGCGCGGCCGCGAGGACTTCTTCATGTTCGGCGAGGTCTACTCCGCCGACACCGCCGTCACCGCCCCCTACGTCACCCGCGGCCGGCTCGACGCCACCCTCGACTTCCCCTTCCAGGACGCGGCCCGCGCCTTCGCCTCCCAGGGCGCCGGCGCCGACCGCCTCGCCAAGGTCTTCGCCGAGGACTACCGGTACACCACCGACAAGGCCAACGCCTACGAGCAGGTGACCTTCCTCGGCAACCACGACATGGGCCGCTTCGGAGGCTTCCTCAAGCAGGACCACCCGAACGCCACCGACGCCGAACTCCTCGACCGGACCCGGCTCGCCAACGAGCTGATGTTCCTCTCCCGCGGAAACCCCGTCGTCTACTCCGGCGACGAGCAGGGCTACACCGGCGCCGGCGGCGACAAGGACGCCCGCCAGCCCCTCTTCGCCTCCCAGGCCGCCGACTACCTCGACGACGACCAGATCGGCACCGCCCGCACCCACGCGAGCGACGCCTACGACACCACCCACCCGGTGTACCGGTCGATCGCCGCGCTCTCGAAGCTGACCCGCGAGAACCCGGCCCTCCGCGACGGCGTCCAGCAGGAGCGGTACGCCGAGGGCTCCGTCTACGCCTTCTCCCGCACCGACGCCGCGGCCCGCACCGAGTACCTCGTCGCCGCCAACGGCGCCACCACCCCCCGGACCGTCACCCTCCCCGTCGACTCCGCGAACTTCCGCACCCTGTACGGGGGTCAGGGCACCGTCGTAGCGAAGAACGGGACCGTCACCGTCACCGTCCCCGCCCTCTCCTCGCTCGTCCTCAAGGCCGACCGGTCGCTCCCCGCCCCCGCCACCCGCCCGGACCTCGTCCTCAAGGCCCCGGCCGCCGGAGCCACCGGCACCGTCGAGCTCCGTGCCGACGTCACCGGCGGACAGCTGAACCGGGTCGTCTTCGCCGCCCAGGTCGGCAACGGCCCCTGGCAGACCCTCGGCACCGCCGACCACGCCCCCTACCGGGTCACCCAGCACGTCACCGCCCCCGCCGGCACCGCCCTGCGCTACAAGGCCGTCGTCGTCGACAGCGCCGGACGCACCGCGAGCGCCACCGCCGCCACCACGGCCGGAGCGCCCCCGGCGCCCGAGAAGCCGGTCGCCGTCGAACGCACCCACGCCGTCGTGCACTACCGGCGCGAGGACGGCGACTACGACGGCTGGACCCTGAAGGCCGCCGGCCAGGAAGCCGCCTTCACCGGCCGCGACGCCCACGGCGCCTTCGCCTGGGTCAAGGTCCCCGAGGGCGCCTCCACCGTCGCCTACACCGTCGAGAGGAACGGCACCGCCGACGGCCCGCAGCGCAGCGTCGTCCTCGGCCGCACCGGCGAGGTCTGGATCACCCAGGGCCAGGACGGCCAGTCCGACACCGCCCCCGCCTCCACCCCGCAGGACACCACCAAGGCCGTCCTCCACTACCAGCGCCCCGACGGGAACTACGACGGCTGGGGCCTGCACACCTGGACCGGCGCCGCCCAGCCCACCGACTGGTCCAAGCCCCTGATGCCGGCGCGCTTCGACGCCTACGGCGCCGTCTACGAGGTGCCGCTCACCCAGGGCGCGACCTCCCTGTCGTACATCCTCCACAAGGGAGACCAGAAGGACCTGCCCACCGACCAGTCCCTCGACCTCGCCACCTACGGCCACGAGATCTGGGCGCTCTCCGGAGAGCAGAAGTACCTCCTCCCGACCGTCGGAGGCACCCCCGCGCTCGACCTCGCCAAGGCCGAGGCCCAGTGGATCGACCGCGACACCGTCGTCTGGAAGGTGAAGACCACCGACGCCACCAGCCAGCAGCTGGTGTACGCGAAGGACGGCGGCATCACCGTCACCGACGGGGCCCTGAACACCGAGGGCCAGTGGCTCCGGCTCGCCCCCGCCGCGCTCACCGACGCCCAGAAGGCGAAGTACCCGCACCTGTCGGCGTACCCGGCCTTCACCGTCGACCCGCGGGACGCCGACCGCGTCCGCGACTCCCTGCGCGGCCAGCTGATCGCCACCCAGCGCGCCGCCAACGGCGCCCTCCTCGCCGCCACCGGCGTCCAGACCGCCGGCGTCCTCGACGACCTCTACGCGGCCAGGGCGACCGGCGCGGACCTCGGCCCGACCTTCCGCGGCGGCCGCACCACCCTCTCCGTCTGGGCCCCCACCGCCCAGTCGGTCGCCCTCGAACTCGACGGCCGGACCGTGCCCATGCGGCGCGACGACGCCACCGGCGTCTGGTCCGTCAGCGGCCCGAAGTCCTGGACCGGCAAGGCGTACCGCTACGTGGTGAAGGTCTGGGCGCCCACCGTCCAGAAGGTCGTGGTCAACAGGGTCACCGACCCCTACTCCACCGCCCTCACCACCGACTCCGCCCGCAGCCTCGCCGTCGACCTCGCCGACCCGAAGCTCGCCCCCCGGGGCTGGCAGAACCTGAGGAAGCCCGCCGCCGTACCGCTGCGGGACGCCCAGATCCAGGAACTCCACATCCGCGACTTCTCCATCGCGGACCCGACGGCCCAGGCCGGCCACCGGGGCACCTACCTCGCCTTCACCGACAAGGACAGCAAGGGCTCGCAGCACCTCAAGGCCCTCGCCGCCTCCGGCACCTCCTACGTCCACCTCCTGCCCGCCTTCGACCTCGGGACCGTCCCCGAGAAGAAGTCCGACCGGAAGACCCCCGCCTGCGACCTGTCGGTCTACGCCCCCGACTCCGAGGAGCAGCAGGCATGCGTCGCCGCGGCCGCCGCCGCGGACGGCTACAACTGGGGCTACGACCCCCTGCACTACACCGTCCCCGAGGGTTCCTACGCCACCGACCCCGAAGGCACCCGCCGCACGGTCGAGTTCCGGCAGATGGTCCAGGCCCTCAACGGCGACGGACTGCGGACCGTCATGGACGTCGTCTACAACCACACCGTCGCCGCCGGCCAGGCCGACAAGTCGGTCCTCGACCGGATCGTCCCCGGCTACTACCAGCGCCTCCAGGCCGACGGCTCCGTTGCCACCTCCACCTGCTGCGCCAACACCGCCACCGAGAACGCCATGATGGGCAAGCTCGTCGTGGACTCGGTCGTCACCTGGGCCAAGGAGTACAAGGTCGACGGCTTCCGCTTCGACCTCATGGGCCACCACCCCAAGGCCAACATCCTGGCCGTGCGCAAGGCCCTGGACGAGCTGACCGTCGCCCGCGACGGCGTCGACGGCAAGGCGATCGTCCTCTACGGCGAGGGCTGGAACTTCGGCGAGGTCGCCGACGACGCCCGCTTCGTCCAGGCCACCCAGCGGAACATGGCCGGCACCGGCATCGCCACCTTCTCCGACCGGGCCCGCGACGCCGTCCGCGGCGGCGGCCCCTTCGACGAGGACCCCGGCGTGCAGGGCTTCGCCTCCGGCCTCTTCACCGACCCCAACACCTCCACCGCCAACGGCACCCCGGAGCAGCAGAAGGCCCGCCTCCTGCACTACCAGGACCTCATCAAGGTCGGCCTCACCGGCAACCTCGCCTCGTACACCTTCACCGACACCTCCGGGCGCACGGTCAAGGGCTCCGAGGTCGACTACAACGGCGCCCCGGCCGGCTACGCCGCCGCACCCGGCGACGCCCTCGCCTACGTCGACGCCCACGACAACGAGTCCCTCTACGACGCGCTCGCCTTCAAGCTGCCGGCGGGCACCAGCCCGGCGGACCGGGCCAGGATGCAGGTCCTCGCCATGGCGACGGCGACCCTCTCGCAGGGCCCGGCGCTCTCCCAGGCCGGCTCCGACCTGCTGCGCTCCAAGTCCCTGGACCGCAACTCCTTCGACAGCGGCGACTGGTTCAACGCGATCCACTGGGACTGCCGCGACGGCAACGGCTTCGGCCGCGGCCTGCCCCCGGCCGCCGACAACAAGGCCAAGTGGTCCTACGGCAAGCCGCTGCTCGTGAACCCGGCCCTCACGGTCGGCTGCGAGCAGATCGACGGCTCCTCCGCCGCCTACCGGGACCTCCAGCGGATCCGCACCACCGAGCCGGTGTTCTCCCTCGGCACCGCGGGACAGGTCCAGTCGGCCCTGGGCTTCCCGCTCTCCGGCACCGACGAGACCCCGGGCGTGATCACCATGCGCCTCGGCGACCTCGTCGTCGTCCTCAACGCCACCCCGCAGCGCACCGCGCAGAAGGTCGCCGACCTGGCGGGCCGGGGCTACGCCCTGCACCCCGTCCAGGCCGCCGGCTCGGACGCCGTGGTGAAGACCGCCTCCTACGAGACCGCCTCCGGCACCTTCGCGGTCCCCGCGCGCACGGTCGCGGTCTTCAAGGCCGCGAAGTGACCACGGGCCCCGGCACCGGGATCCACCCGGTGCCGGGGCCCGCCCGTCACCCCACGGCCTTCTCCATCCGCGTCACCGCGTACGTCCGGCCGTCCGCGCCCGTCTTCACCAGCGGCGGGGCGACGGCCGCGTACCCCGCCGCCCGGTAGTACGTCCCCAGCCGCGGGTTGCGCTCCTCGCAGTCGAGCCGGGCCAGCGTCCGGCCCCCGGCCGCGATCCGCCCCTCCGCGTGGGCGAGCAGCAGCCGGCCCGTCCCGGCGGGCGCCGCCTCCCGGTCGGTCATCAGCCGGTGCACGTAGCCGGCCACCGGCGGCTGCTCCCCCCAGACCTCCCGGTCCTCCCACCACAGCTCGTACGCGCCCAGGGTCCGGCCCTCCCGCGCGGCGAGCCACACCTCGCCCTCGGCGATCCGGGCCCGGAAGTGGCCGGCCCCGCGCGCGCCCGGCTTCCACTGCTCGATGCCGCCGGACACCATCCAGCGCGCCACCCCGTCGAACAGCTCCACCAAGAGGTCCAGATCGCGTTCGTCCGCCTGCCGGAAGGTCACTTGTGCGTCCATGGGCCACACCGTAAAGGTGTGGCCAGACAACCGTCCCACCGGGAGTGACCCCCATGCCGCAGATCACCGTCGACTACTCCGCGCCCCTCGACCGGCGCGGCTTCGCGCTCGCGCTCCACCCGCTCGTCGCGGAGACCGTCGACACGCAGGTCGAAGCCTGCAAGACCCGCTTCCGCGAAATCGAGGAGACCGTCACCGGCGACGGCGCCGCCGGGACCGCGAGCGTCCACGTCGAGATCGCCCTGCTGCCCGGCCGCACCGAGGAGGCCAAGGCGCGGCTCGCCGAGGCCGTCCTCGACCTGCTGCCGCACCACCTCAAGACCACCGACGGCGTCCTGCTCTTCGCCGAGGTCCGTGAGCTGGAGGCGTCCTACCGCAAGCGCTGATCGGGTACCGAGGGCGCCCCGGGCAGGGTGGGGACCAGCCCGACGAGCCGTGCCACCAGCTCCCCGAAGGGGCCGTCGGCCGGCTCGTCGGCGAGGATGCCGACCAGCACCTCGGCCATGTCCGGGTCGTAGGCGGCGCTCACCGCCGCGAGCGCCGCGAAGTCGTGCACGAGCTGCAACTCCAGCTCCGCGCGCGGGACCCGGCGGCCGTCCAGCCAGAGCAGCGCCGTCGACTCGGCGAGCGACACCCACGACCGGACGACCAACTCCAGCCGGGCCGAGGGCTCCCGGACCTCCAGATGCGCCAGGATCTGCTCGTAGGCGGCCTGCCGCACCTCGTCGATCATCGCGTTCGTCGTCGAGGAGCCCACGGCAGGTCCGCCCCGCATCAGCGCCGCGAACCCGGGGCCGTGGTCGTCCACGAAGTCGAAGAAGCGGCCCATCACCCGCAGCAGCCGCGCCCCCAGCGGGCCCTGCGGCGGCTCCACGAACCGGGCCGCCAACTCGTCCGCCGCACGCCGCAGCGCCGCCTCGTACAGGCTCTGCTTGCCCGGGAAGTAGTGGTAGACCAGCGGGCGCGAGATTCCCGCGGCCGCGGCGATCTCGTCGATGGACACGTCGTCGGGAGAGCGGTTGCTGAAGAGTTCGAGGGCGACCCCGATCAACTGCTGCTTGCGCTCCTCGACGCCCATCCTGCGGCGTACCCCGGTCGTCATACGAACAGCCTAACGGGGTCCGTTACGCTCCTGCTCCATGAGCGCTTCCGACCAGGACACCCCGGTGGCCAAGGCCCCCGCGGCCACGCAGACCGACGAGGCTCCCGCGACCGGCGAGACCGGCGAACTCGACGCGGCCGACGCCCTCGACGGCCCGGCCGCGGACGGCGAACCCACCGGCCGGCCCGGGGAGGACGACGGGGAGTCCGCGGACGAGGACGACGACGAGGACGACGACGAGGAAGACGGCGCGTACGAGGAGGACGACGAGGACCCGGAGGACGAGGACGACGAGGACGACGAGGGCTCCGGGGCGGGGCTCACCCCCAAGCAGGCGCGCCGGCTCCGCGTCGCCGCCGCCTCCGTCCTGCTCGTCGCCCTCGCCGTCGTCCTGGTCGTCCGCCTCGCGAGCCGCACGTCCGTCCTGGTCGTCGGCGTCTACGGCCTCGCGATGATCCTCTGCGGGGTCGTGATCGAACTCTCCCGCAACGGCCGTACCCGCCTGGCCACCTGGCTCCTGGTCGGCGGCCTCGCCTCCGCCCTCGCCTTCGACTGGCTGATCCTGCCGTAGCGCCTGCTCGCTAGGGCCTGTCGTCACATTCCCCTCTGCCCCGCGACGCCTGGCACGCGCTCTCGCCGCACCGGGCGAAAGCGCGAGTACGCCCCGTACGAGCACTTCCACCCGGCACACCGAGAGCACGCACCAGACGCCGCAGGGCCGCCCTTCGGGCAACGAGGGGATTGTGACGACAGGCCCTAGAGGTCCAGGACGAGCCGCTCGCCCGCGCAGCGGGAGACGCAGATCAGCATCGAGTTGTCCCGCTCGGCGTCGGTGAGCAGCTCGTCCCGGTGCTCGACCTCTCCTTCGAGGACCCGCTGTTGGCAGGTGCCGCAGAAGCCCTGCCGGCAGGAGTACGTGAGGTCCGGCAGCTCCCGGCGGACCGCGTCGAGGACCGACTGGTCGGCCGCGACCGTCACCGTCCGCCCGGAGCGGCGCAGTTCGACCTCGAAGGCGGTGCCGCCGGTCGTCGCCGCCGCGGAGAAGCGCTCGTACCGCGGCGTCCGGCCCGCCGGCATCGCCGCGCCCACCGCGTCCATCAGCCCGTCGGGGCCGCAGCAGTAGACGACCGTCTCCTCCGGCAGCAGGCCGAGGAAGGCGAGGTCGGGGTGGCCGGCCTCGTCCTCGGGGACGACCGTCACCCGGTCGCCGCCGAGCCGCCCGAGCTCCTCCAGGTACGGCATGGTCTCCCGGCTGCGCCCGCCGTACACGAGCCGCCACTGCGCCCCCGCCGCCTCGGCGGCGCGGACCATCGGCAGGACCGGGGTGATGCCGATGCCGCCGGCGACGAAGACGTACGCGGGGGCGTCGACCAGCGGGAACCGGTTGCGGGGGCCGCGTATCCCGATCTCCGCGCCCGCGTGCAGCTGCTCGTGGACCTCGCGCGAACCGCCCCGGCCGCCCTGCGCCTCGTCGATCAGCCGCGTCGCGACGGTGTACGCCCCGGTGTCGGCCGGGTCGCCGCAGAGCGAGTACTGCCGGACGAGCCCCGACGGCAGGACCAGGTCGACGTGGGCGCCGGGCTGCCAGGCGGGAAGTCCCTCACCCTCCAGGCGCAGTTCGACGACGCCCTCGGCGGGGGTGGTCCGCGCGGCCACGAGGACCCTGCGCGGGACCGTGTTGCCGCGGCCGTAGCCGGAGACGGGGACGTCGAGGGCGGGCATCGGCCACAGCGGGGCCGTGGTCATCCGGCTGCGGACGGCGCGGCGGACCAGCAGCGCCGCCCCGGCGACCAGGGCGACGGTGGTGAACCGGGGCATCAGCGGCCTCCGTTGGCGCCGGGGGAGGAGGCCAGATAGGCCATCGCCTGCGCCGTGTCGCCCTCCTGAGAGGGGTGGTACGAGCGGGAGAGGTAGCGGGGGATCGAGCGCAGCATGTCCGGGGTGGAGGGCAGCACGCCCCGCCGGCCCCGGCGGACGAAGTCCGCGAACGACGCCTTCGGGTCGAGCAGGCCCGGGTCGTTCTCCATGAAGAAGCGGACGCCCCGCTGCCAGAGGAAGACCAGCGCGGAGAAGGCCAGCGCCCAGGTGCGGGCGCGCCGCCGGTAGCCGCCGTCGAGGTGCATGAACAGCTCGAAGGCGACCGAGCGGTGCTCGACCTCCTCCGCCCCGTGCCAGCGCAGCAGGTCGAGCATGACCGGGTCGGCGCCGACCCGGTCGAGCTCGTCGGCGTTGAGCACCCAGTTGCCGAGGAAGGCGGTGTAGTGCTCGATCGCGGCGATCATCGCGACCCGCTCCATCAGCCACCAGCGGCGCGGCCGGCCGGGCGGCAGGGTCCGGTCCCCGAGGAGCTTCTCGAAGAACCAGTCGACCTGCGCGGTGTACGGCGTGGGGTCGAGGCCCAGCTTCCTCAGGTGGGGGAGGACGTCGTCGTGGGCCTGGGAGTGGATGGCCTCCTGGCCGATGAAGCCGATGACGTCCTCGCGCAGCCGGTCGTCGGTGATGTACGGCAGCGCCTGCTTGTACACGTGGACGAACCAGCGTTCGCCGGCGGGGAGCAGCAGGTGCAGCACGTTGATCGTGTGCGTGGTGAAGGGGTCGCCGGGAACCCAGTGGAGCGGGGTCTCCTCCCAGTCGAAGGAGACCTTCCGCGCCTTGAGCTCGACGTGTTCCGACGCCACCGGTGCAGGCTGCGTATTAGACATGCCGTCAATGTACTGAGGGGTAGGGGTCTGACAACAGGCCCTTGCGCCGCCTTTTTCCGGCCCCGCGCCCGCCCCCGCCCCACCCGGTCAGCGCAGCGCTCCCCGCCGGGTCCCGTCCGCCAGCGTGCCGTCCAGATCCGCCCGCGCCCCCGGCTTCGCGCGGACCGCCAGCACCGGGCCGTCCGACCGGCCCTTCACCCCGCCGGACACCTCCACCGAGGTGAACTCCGCGCTGCCCGCCGCCAGGACGTACCAGTCGCCGCCCGGCGCCCGCCACAGCACCCCGGCGAGCACCCGGGGGTCGCGCACGCCGCAGGCGGGGGACCCCTCGGACCGTGCCGCGAGCGCCGCCGGGACCTTCGCCGACGGGACCAGGAACTGGGCGAGGACCCGGCTCCCCGTACCCCGCCAGGTCTCCGCGCGCGTGCACAGCCACGTGCCCCGCCCCGCGTCCTCCGGCAGCGGCTGCCGTGCGAACCGCCAGGCGTTCACCGACCGCACCCCGTGCGCCCGCACCGCCGCCAGCCCGCACGCCGTCCGCGCCCACGCCTCCCGCGCCTCGGTCCCCGTCACGTCCCCCGGCGCCGCCGGCGCGCCCCACAGCAGCCGCGCGGGCGCCAGCTCGCCGAGGTCCGTGAGGAGCCGCACCCCCGAACCCTCCCGCACCTGGAGGGTGTTCCAGCGGACGCACCCCTTCGCCTCCGCCGGACTCGGCATCGGCTCGGTCACCCCGTACGCGTCCCTGGCCAGCGGCCAGGGCTCCTTCGCGGGCGCCAGCAGGTCGCGCACCGCCGTCTCCTGCACCCAGGGGGCCGTCAGATAGCGGACGTTGCCCGAGGACCTGGAGACGACCAGGGCCGCCGAACCGACCGCGTCGGCCCCGTCCGTCCGCGCGAAGTCCAGCGCCGCCCCGGCCGCGCCCTCCCGGGGCTCCGCGTACCGCACCACCCGCAGCCCGTCGTGGAGGAGCACCACCCGCAGGCCGTCCACCACGCCCGCGAACAGCAGCTGCGGCGGCCCCATCGGCGGTCCCACCGGCGTCCCCGGCGTCGCCGACGACCGCACCGAGAGCCCGGGCCGCGCCCACACCGCCAGCGCCCGCCGCACCAGCCCGCGGTCCCCGACCAGACCGCCGCGCGCCGGCCACACCGAGAAGTCCCGGCGCGTCGAGGCCGGCCACGCGGCCGGCGCCACCCGCTTGACGGCCGCCGGGTCCAGCGCCGCCTGGGCCGCCGGATTGCGCGCGTACGACGGCGCCGCAGCACCGTTTCTTCCCCAGCCGTCCCCCGGCAGTCCCAGCAGCAGCCCGCACACCGTCAGCGCCGCCACCGCCACCAGCGCCGCCCGCCCGTGCTGCCGCCGCCGCATCAGATCCGTCGGCCGCGCCTGCAGCGCGCACGGATCGAACTCGTCCGACTCCAGGAGCGCGGCGCCGCTGACCCTGCCCCGCCCCGTGGCATCGGGCAGGTCGTCGGTCCCGTCCGCGTCCTGCGCGTCCGGCCCGTCCGGCGTGTCCACCGCGTCCGCCTCGGCCAGGGCCCCCGCCGGGTCGGCCACACCGACGGCGGCGAGGACGCGCGACACCTCGGGGTCGCCCTGCCGCTCCAGGCCCCGCAGGACGTAGGCCGCCCGGCCGGGGCCGGAGAGCCGGGACAGGCGCTGGTCCAGGGCGAGTTCGTCGGCGCCGCCGACCCGGGGGAACAGCCGCAGCCCCCACACGTGCGGCAGCAGCGGTGGGAACTGCGCCCGGCGCGGCACCGCGAACCGGCGCAGCGGGAGCCCGGCGACGAGCGCCTGCCGCAGCACCTCGGCCCGGACGTACGCGTACCCGGGGTCGACCGCGTCCTCGGTGCGCCGCGGCTCCGGCACGGCGGCGGGGCCCGGCACCCGGCGGCGCGGCAGCGAGCGCTGCACGAGCGCGTGCGCGGTCAGCACCCGCCGGTTGCGGCCCAGCGACGGCGGCAGCACGAGATAGGCGATGCGGACGAGGCGCGGATAGCGCTCGACGAGCGCGGCCTCGGCCTGCTCGACGTCGACGGGGCCCACGGGCGAGGGAACGAGATCCTGGGTGCTCACGTTCAGCAGAACGAGCGATTCTTCCGATGGTCACCCCGGGCCCGCGGGGCGGCACGGGTCCCGGAAGGCGCGCGTCCGGGGCCGCGAGGACGCCGCCACGCAGCCGCCGGGTGCTGCCGGTCCCGGTCCGGGGGGACCCTCAGGCCGCCGTGACCGTCAGCCGCTCGCGGATCAGCCGCGTCACCTCGTCCGGGACGCCGAGCCCCTCCCGTACGTACTTCTCCATCGAACCGTGCCGCACCGCCACCTCGTCGAGCGCCGCGTCCAGGTACTCCGGCAGGACCCCGATCAGGTCGAGCGCCAGTTGCGGGTCGCCCCCCTGGGCCGTGAACCCCTCGATCATCGGCGCGAACGCCTGCCGCACCGCCGAGTTCACCGACAGGTACTCGGCCCGCACCGTCTCCTCGTCGGCCCCGAGCAGCGACAGCACGACCGTCGCCGCCCAGCCCGTGCGGTCCTTCCCCGCCGAGCAGTGGAAGAGCAGCGGTCCGGCCCCCGGCGTGCCCAGCTCGCCGAGCAGCGCGCGGTACGAGGCGCGGGCGGAGTCGCCCGAGACGAAGGCCCGGTACGTCCGCCCGAACGCCGCCCGCATCCTGCCCCCGCCCAGGTGCTCCTCCGCGAGCGCCGGATCGGCCAGCAGCGTCTTCAGACGGGCGGCCGGCGGCAGACCGCTGCCCGCCAGCTGGTCGGAGAGCACGTCCGCGACGAGCAGCCGCGCACCGTCGGGCAGCCGGTCCGGCCGCTCCCCGCGCTCCCGGTCCGTCCGCAGGTCCACGACCGTGCGGATGCCCAGCTCCGCCACCGCCGGCTCCTGCGGGTCGAGCCGGTCGAGCTGGGCCGAGCGCAGCACCAGACCGGCCCGCACCGAGCGCCCGCCGCCGAGCGGCAGACCGCCGAGGTCACGGAGGTTGGCGACGGAGGTGGCGGGGATGGCGGGCATGGCGTCGACTCCTCCGGTTCGTACACGTTCCTGCCGACCGTAAGCGATCACCCCGCCCGGGGGAGATCGGGAGGAGTCCGTTCGGGCGGCGCGCCCGGGCCCGGAGGACCGCCTCCGGGCGACGCGCACGGCGCCGTCGGGAGGAGTCGGTCCGCGGGCGCGGGCGGCTCCCGCCCGGAGGGATCACTTCGCGGGCGCGTGCAACTCGGCCAGCAGGGCCGCCTCCCGCTCGGGCGCGAGGCCGAGCCGCGGCCGGTCGGGGCGCTGCGGGGCGACCCCGCCGAGCGACCGCAGCCAGGCCCAGGTGTCGGCGACCGTCTCCTCCACGGGCCGGCAGCGCAGCCCCGCGGCGACCGCCCGGGAGACGTCGGCCGCGTGCAGCGCGTCGTACATCTCGCCCGGCGGCACCCACACCGGCAGCTCCGACCAGGGCTCCACGCCCGCGGCGACGAGCACCTCCGGAGAGGTCCAGCGCAGCTCGGCGTCCGACCCGGTGACCCGCACGCAGGCGTCGAGGAGTCCGCCCATGGTGGTGTGCCCGGCCGGCGAGATGAGGTTGTACGGCCCCGACAGGCCGGCCGCCACCGCGTCCAGCGTCCACACGGCCAGGTCGCGGGCGTCGACGTACTGGAGCGGCAGGTCGCGCGGGCCCGGGGCCAGGACCGGCCCGCCGCGCGCGATCCGGTCCAGCCACCAGGGCAGCCGGCCCACGTTCTCGTACGGGCCGATGATCAGGCCCGCGCGGACGTGCAGCGTCCGGTCCGCCCCGAAGGCGGCCGTGGCGGCCAGCTCACCGCCCCGCTTCGCCTCCGCGTACGGCACGTCCCCGTCGTCGGCCGATCCCTCCACCAGCGGGCCGTCCTCCGCGAGTCCGGCTGCCGGGGGCCAGGTGTACACGGAACGGCTCGACACGTACGCGTACCGCCCGACGCGGTCGGCGAGCAGCCGGGCCACGTCCCGCACCGCGGACGGCGCCGCCGACCAGGTGTCCACGACGACGTCCCACGTCCCGGTGGCCAGGGCGGCGAGCCCGTCCGGGGTGGTGCGGTCTCCCAGGAGCGAGGCCGCTCCCTCGGGGGGCGTGTGGCGTCCCCGGTGGAAGACCGTCACCTCCCAGCCCCGGCCGAGCGCCTCCTCGACGATCGCGCGACCGACGAACTCCGTACCTCCGAGCATCAGCATCTTCATGATCCGAAGCCTGCCCGGCGGGGGCCGCCGGAGCGAAGCGGTTCCGCTCCCGGAGGATTCCGCCAGGGGAGGAACGGTGCCGGAACCGTACGGTCCGGGCCGGTGTGTTCGGCCATCCGGCCGAGATGACACCATGGCGGCGATGACGGACGTCCGGTCGCCCCTGCGCGCCCTCCGAGCCGCGCTTTTCGCGGTGGTGTGCGTGACCTTGGCCGCGGTGGGGCATTCGTCCATGTCTGCGCACGGACTTCCGGCGTCCACGCTGCTCGTCACCTTCGCCGTGACGTCCGGCCTGGCCTGGACCGCCGCCGGGCGCCGCAGGGGTACCCCGGCCGTCGCGGGTTCCCTGCTGCTCCTTCAGGGCGCGCTCCACCTGGCCTTCTCGGCCACCGGGGCCCACGGCGGGCACACCGTGCCGGGCTCCGACGGCATGGAGGACATGCCGGGCATGAAGGGCATGGTCGGCGCGGCGATGCCCATGGATCACTCCATGGGGTCCTCTGCCACGGGCCACTCCGCGATGGACGCCACCACCATGGGCGCGGACACCACGGGCGTCGACGTCATGGGCTTCGACGCCATGGGGCCCGGCGTCCTGGACGCCGTCACCATGGGTTCCGGTGCCGGCATGCTCGCCGTCCACCTCCTGGCCGCGCTCCTCTGCGGGCTCTGGCTGGCACACGGAGAGGCCGCGTTCTTCACGGTGGCCCGCGCGGCCCTCGCGTACGCCTTCACGCCGCTGCGCGCACGGTTCGCGCGCGTCCTGGTCCCCGACGCCCCCCGCCCTCCGGTCCGCCGGGCGCGCCGCGACGCCCCGCGCCCGCACACCGTCGCCCTCGCGCACACCCTGTCCCGGCGCGGCCCGCCCCGGCTGTCCGCACCCCGCGCCACGGCCCTCGGAGCGCACGTCTGACCGGGGGTCCCCTTCCCCTGTCTGCACCGAACTCCGAGGACAGCCACGCCATGACCGTCGACGATCCCGTACGCCCCGAAACCCCCGAAGCACCCCCGGCGACGACGCCCCCGGCGCCCGTTCCCGCCGCCACCCCGCAGAGCCGGCCCGGCACCTGGAGCGCCCTGCGGCCCCTCCTGCTCCGCCTCCACTTCTACGCGGGCGTGCTCGTCGCCCCCTTCCTCCTCGTCGCCGCCGCCAGCGGCCTGCTCTACGCGCTGTCCTTCCAGGCGGAGAAGGTCTACTACGCGCACGAGCTGGAGGTTCCCGTCGGCGACCACGTCCTGCCGCTCGCGCGGCAGGCGGAGGCCGCCCGCGCGGCCAACCCGAACGGCACCGTCACCGCCGTCTGGCCCGGCGCGGAACCCGGCGCGACCACCCGCGTCCTCATGGCCGACCCGGACGTCCCCGAGGACGCCTCGATGGCCGTCTTCGTCGACCCGTACACCGGTGAGGTCCGCGGACAGCTGCCCAGCTACGGCGGCTCGGGCGCCCTGCCGCTGCGCACCTGGCTGGACGAGCTCCACCGCGATCTGCACCTCGGCGAGTTCGGCCGCAACTACAGCGAACTCGCCGCCAGCTGGCTGTGGGTGATAGCCCTCGGCGGCCTGCTCCTCTGGCTCGGCCGCCGCCGCACCGGCCGCCGCGCCCTGGTCCTGCCCGAGCGGGGCCCGAAGTCCCGCCGCCGCACGCTCTCCTGGCACGGCTCCGTCGGGCTGTGGGCGGTCACCGGTCTGGTCCTGCTCTCCGCGACCGGCCTGACCTGGTCGCGGTACGCGGGCGAGAACATCGGCACCGTCCAGGACGGTCTCGGCGGCGCGACCCCCGTGCTCTCGGCGACGCTCGACGGCGGCTCCGGCGCGTCGACCGGCCACGAGGGCCACGGCGCCGGCCACACCGCCGGCGGCACCGCCCCCGGCACCGACATCGGCCTCGACGCGGCGGTGGCGGCGGCCCGCGAGGCCGGCATCGACAGCCCGCGGATCTCGGTCGTCCTGCCCTCCGAGGGCAAGGGCTACGTGGTCAAGGAGACCGACACGCAGTTCCCGGTCCAGCTGGACTCGGTGGCCGTGAACCCGGCGGACGGCGCCGTGCTCGACCGCCTCGCCTTCGCCGACTACCCGCTGCTCGCCCGACTCACCCGCGTCGGCATCGACGCCCACACCGGAGTCTTCCTGGGCCTGTTCAACCAACTGGCCCTCGCCGCCCTGGCGCTCGCCCTGATCCTGCTGATCCTCTGGGGCTACCGCATGTGGTGGCTGCGCCGTCCGGGCCGCCCGGTGGCCCGCGGCGCGTGGCGCAGGGTCCCGGTGACCCTGATGCTGCCGCTCGCGGCGGCCACGGCCGTCGTCGGCTGGTTCGTCCCGCTGCTCGGTCTCAGCCTGCTGCTGTTCCTCGCGGTGGACCTCACCCTCGCCGCGGTGGCGAAGGTGAGGGCCAGGGCCGGCCGTACGGTCTGACGGACGCCCGGCTCAGGGCGTGTACTTGTAGCCGACCCGCCGCACGGTCTGGATCGTGTGGCGGTGCTCGGCGCCCAGCTTGCGCCGCAGCCGGGCCACGTGCACGTCCACCGTGCGCCCGTCACCGACGTGGCCGTACCCCCACACCGTGGTGACCAACTGGTCGCGGGTGTGCACCCGGTGGGGGTGTGCCACCAGATGGGCCAGCAGCTCGAACTCCAAGTACGTCAGGTCCAGCGCCTGCCCGTCCACGACGGCGACCCTCTGCACGTCGTCGATGCTCACCGGCCCCTGCTCCTCCGCCGCCGGCGCGGCCGGCGCGGGGACGGGCGCCACGGGCAGGTGCGCCTGCTGGTCGGCCGGTACGAGCACCAGGTAGCCGACCATCGGCGGCCGGCCCGGCAGGGTCGGCAGGGTGTGCTGCGGCGCCGGCAGCAGCGTCGCGCCCGGCGGCAGGAAGCTCGCCACGTGGGAGAGGTCGACGACCTCGTTCGGATCGACGGCCCGCAGTCGGTGCCGGCCCGGACGGACGGCGGTCAGGGAGGGGGCGGCGGAGGCGGTCTGGGTGTGCACCATGGGAGTTCAGCTCTTTCGCGCGAGGAGGAGGACGGACAGGCGTCGTGCGTCAGTCGTCGTGCGCGTGGGCCGAAGGCCGCGGATCGGACCGTACCGATCGGGGGCTTTAGAGGGCCGACGCGTTCATCGCGCGGCAACACACCCGGTCGAAGTCGTGATGCTGCCGGGAGGGCCAGAACGGCTCGAGGTCGTGGCGACCCGTCGCGGTGTCGTTCTTCGTGTTGGCCATATCCCTATTGAACCAGAAGGGAATGCCCCCGACGAGCCTTTCGACTGCGGAAGCACGTGTCATCCGTCCCACATGACGGAAGAGGCGCCCACCGTGTGGAACGGTGGGCGCCTCTTCCGTCAGTGCGCGGGTCGACGGCGCGTCAGCGGCGGGCCGTCGACGGATCCGCCGCCGATCGGCCGCGGGATCCGCGGATCAGACCTGGCCGGCCTTGGCGAGGGCCTCGCAGCAGGTGTCCACGATGAGGCGGGTCACGACGTAGGGGTCGACGTTCGCGTTGGGGCGGCGGTCCTCGATGTAGCCCTTGCGGTCCTGCTCGACCTGCCACGGGATGCGGACCGAGGCGCCGCGGTCCGAGACGCCGTAGGAGTACTCGTCCCACGGGGCGGTCTCGTGGAGGCCGGTGAGGCGCTCGTCGATGCCCGCGCCGTAGTTCTTGACGTGGTCGAGCGGCTTCGAGCCCTGGCCGAGGGACTCGCAGGCGGTGATGATGGCGTCGTAGCCCTCGCGCATCGCCTTGGTGGAGAAGTTGGTGTGCGCGCCCGCGCCGTTCCAGTCGCCCTTGACCGGCTTCGGGTCGAGGGTCGCGGAGACGTTGAAGTCCTCGGACGTGCGGTAGAGCAGCCAGCGGGCCACCCACAGCTGGTCGGAGACCTCCAGCGGGGACAGCGGGCCGACCTGGAACTCCCACTGGCCGGGCATGACCTCGGCGTTGATGCCGGAGATGCCGAGACCGGCCTTCAGGCAGTTCTCCAGGTGCGCCTCGACGATCGGGCGGCCGTGGATCTCGTCCACGCCGACGCCGCAGTAGTAACCGCCCTGCGGGGCCGGGAAGCCGTTGACCGGGAAGCCGAGCGGGCGGGTGCCCTCGAAGAAGGTGTACTCCTGCTCGATGCCGAAGATCGGCTCCTGCGCGCCGTAGGTCGCGGCGACCTCGGCCAGCGCGGCGCGCGTGTTCGACTCGTGCGGCGTCATGTCCGTGTTGAGGACCTCGCACAGGACCAGGACGTCGTTGCCGCCGCGGATCGGGTCCGGGCAGACGAAGACCGGCTTGAGGACGCGGTCCGAGGCGTGGCCCTTGGCCTGGTTCGTGCTGGAACCGTCGAAGCCCCAGATCGGCAGCTCGTCGAGCGCGAGGCCCTCGCCGGCGATGATCTTCGTCTTGGAGCGAAGCTTCGCGGTCGGCTCGGTGCCGTCGATCCAGATGTACTCAGCCTTGAAGGTCACGGGGCCTCATCCTTTGGCGTGCTGCTGCGGGGTTCCGCTGCGGCTCGCGGCACTGCGAGAAGCTGCGGTCTCTGCGCTGACTGCGCTGTTTGTGTTCGACCGCAGCTTCGCAACACGGGATTTCCCGTCGGTTGCCCGTTTGTGAACCCCGTGTTACTCAGCTTTCCCGATCTTCGCGCACCCGCCGTGCGACCACGTGCGCGTCGAGCAGCCCGCCGAGCCCCGCCGACCGGATCCGGCGCACGACCTCCTCGTACGAGGTGCCGAGCGCCTCCGCCGTACGCCCCAGGTGCCAGTCGTGCGCGTCGAGCCGCCGCAGCAGGTACCCCTTGCGGATCTGGTTCTCCGACAGCCGGAACGTCTTCAGGTACGCCGTCCGCCCCTTGTGGTCGGTGATCAGCTCCCCGATGTGCTGCTCCTGCCCGCCGCGCAGGAACGGCGGCAGGAACCGGTACAGGGCGAACGACCCCATCCGCTGCACGCGCGAGAAGGCGTACGGCGTCTCCAGGAGGTCCCGTGCCATCAGCCCGTCGTGCGCCGCCGACCAGGCCCGCTCCTGCTCCCGCGCCGCCGCCCGCAGGTCCGCGAGGCTGCGGATGCCGCCGGCCCCGTCCCGGATCCGCGCCGTGAACTCCGGCACCGGCGCGCCGTAGTGCGCGTACTGGTGCACCAGCTCCCCGTACAGGTCCTCCACCAGCGTCGGGTGCAGCCGCCGGTAGTCCTCCGGGTGCGGCACCACGAAGGCCGCGGCCAGCGCGTCCGCCACGTAGAGCAGCAGCCCGCACTGCCCCGGGTGGAGCTCGAAGATCCGCAGCGCCTCGCCGAGCCCCGGCACCGCCCACCCGGCGTACGCCGCCTCCGCCCGCGGCGAAAGACCGCGTCGCACCGCCTCCCGCGACCAGTCGTCCCAGACCACGGACGGCCCGCCGAAGTGCAGCGCGAGATACCCCTCCAGCGCGAGGTGGAGCGGCAGGAACCGCAGCCGCCGCTCGCCCTGGCGCCGCTTCGCCATCCGGTGCAGCCGGCGCACGGGCACGCCCGGCGGCGCCCCCTCGACGCCGAGCCGCGTCCCGTACGCCGCCTGCTCGGCGCCCTTCCCGGTGCCCGTCCAGTCGGCGACGAAGCCGTGCGGCACGTACGAGGTGTAGACCGTCCGGTCCCCCAGGTCCACCGTCGCCGGGCCGTACCCCCCGTACACCTCCCGGTGCAGCCGCAGGCCGGCCACCGGCTCCGACCGCACCAGCGGCACGAGTCGCACCCCGCCCCACACCTGCGCCGGACGCGTGTCGAGACCGGTCGGATCGATCCGGGTCATGCCCCGGCCCCCTTCAGGAACAGCTCCACCCGGCGGTCCAGGTACGCCCGCAGCTCGGCGAAGCCCGTCCGCCCCTCCGCGAACTGCGCCAGCTCCACCAGCGCCGGGAGATCCTCCGCGTCCCGGATGCCGGCCGTCGGCACGCTCGGCGCCAGCCGGCGCACGTCGAAGCCCCCGGCGTCGTATACGGGGTTGAGGTGGACCACGCTCGTCCGCCGCTCCGGATCGAGCCGCGTCCGCCACACCCGCAGCACCTCGCCCGCCAGCCCCGGCGGCGCGTTGTCCCAGCCGTCCGAGACGACCACCAGCCGCTCGGGCCCCGTCTCCAGCGCGTCCAGGATCCGTGCCCCGAGCGGCGTCGGCCCGGACGGCCGCACCATCAGCGGATCGTCCCCGCCCGAGGTCCACAGCCCGGTGAACGCCCCCGGATCCGCGAGGGCCTCAAGGAGGAAGTGGCACCCCAGCGCCACGGCCAGCGGACGGCGCCGCTTCACCGCCGAACCGGACGAGGAGAAGCTGTCGTCGAGCACGGCCGCCACCCGGCCCCAGCTCCCGGCGTACGGCCCCGCCGCCCGCCGCGCCGCGGCGCGCAGCGCCCGCGTGAGCTCGGCCCGCCGCGCGACCCGCTCGGCGAACGGCAGCGCCAGGACGTACAGCGCGAGCCGGGTCAGCGGCATCACCGACAGATCGGCCCCCGCGCCCGCCGCCCGCTCCGTCCGCAGCCGTTCGAGCCGGGTCATGCGGGGCGCGATCCGCTCCAGGAAGAGCGCGCGCGGCACCCGGTGCTTCGCCGCGAACCCCTCGGCGACCGTGAACGGCAGCTCGTACAGCGCGGACTGCTCGTAGTGCGCCCTCCGGTGCGCGTCCAGCGTCGGGCTGTCGTACCGGACCCGGCGGCCCGGCGCGAAGAGGAAGTCGCCCGTCTCGGGGTCGGCCGGTGGGGCGTGGACGTGCCGCACGGCCGTCTTCAGGCCCGTCCGGTACTTCACCGCGTCCAGCGCCGGATCGGGGCGCGCCGCGAGCCACCCGCGCACGATCGCGCGTGTCCGCCGGTTGTTGACCCCGGCGGCCCGCAGCGCGCGGAACAGCCGGTACACCCGCTGCGGCGGCAGCAGCGCCAGCCGTGCAGCGATCAGCCGGCCCTCGGCCCGCTTCTCCTCGGGCCCGCCGGCCTCGTCCGCGGTGCGCAGCAGCCACTCGACGATCAGCGCCGCGTTGTGGTGGTTGATGTCCAGGGCGAGCGCCGCCGCGTACACCGGCCGGTAGTTGATCCGTACGTACGCGTGGACGAAGGCCAGCGAGAAGCCCTGCTCCGCGGCCGAGGAGCGGAACTCCCGCTGCCCGGTGGCGGTCACGGCCGCGTTCACGAAGAGCAGCACGTCCTCTGCCGCGACCCGTTCGGACACGGTCCTCTCCCTCCCCCTGGGTGCCGGCCGGGGAATGAGGGCGCGAACAGCGAAGACGTTGCTTCAGAGGCAGGTTCCGGAAGTCGCACCGGAGTCCCGCGGCCGGCCCCGGAACGCTAACACCGGGGTGGGGGAGCCCCGCCAGCGCATTTCGTCAAGCGCCGGGTGCGCCGTCCGGTCCGCCCGCCGGACGCCCGGACCGGCTGTCGGTGGCGCTTGGCAGACTGGCCCCATGGCGAAGCAGCTGGGCGCGAAGCCCCGTATCGGTCTCCTCGGCACCGGCCCCTGGGCCGCCCGGACGCACGCGCCGGCGCTCGCCGGACACGCCGGCGTCGAGTTCAGCGGCGTGTGGGGGAGGCGCCCCGACGCGGCGGCCGCACTCGCCGCCGAGTCGGGCACGCGCGCGTACGACGACGTGGACGCCCTCCTCGCGGCGAGCGACGCCGTCGCCCTGGCGCTCCCGCCGGACGTGCAGGCCCCCCTCGCGGTGCGGGCCGCCGAGGCCGGCTGCCACGTCCTCCTGGACAAGCCGGTCGCCACGACGGTGGACGGCGCCCGCGCGGTGGCCGAGGCGGTCGAGGCCGCGGGGGTCGCCTCCGTCGTCTTCTGCACGCTGAGGTTCGCGGAGCCGACGGCGCGCTGGATCGAGGAGCGGGCGGCGGAGGGCGGCTGGTTCCTCGGCGAGGCGCACTGGCTGGGATCGCTCTACGGCCCCGGCTCCGCCAGCGACTACGCGGCCTCCCCCTGGCGGCGCGAGAAGGGCGGCCTCTGGGACGTCGGCCCGCACGTCCTCTCGGTCTACCTGCCCGTCCTCGGCGACGTCACGGCGATCACGGCCGCCCCCGGCCCGGGCGACACCCACCACCTGGTCCTGCGGCACGCGTCGGGCGCGAGCAGCACGGCCACCCTCACCCTCGGCGCCCCACCGGAGGCGGCGGAGGCGGCCCTCACCCTGTACGGCACCGGCGGCCGCGCCGGGATGCCGTCGTGGGACGGCGCGGTGGGCGCGTTCGGCGCGGCCGTCGACGCCCTCGTCGCGGCGGCCCGCACCGGCACGCCCCACCCCTGCGACGCCCGCTTCGGCCTGCGCCTCACCGAGATCCTGACGGAGGCGGAAACCAGGGCCCGGGCGGCGCGGCCTCGGCCGTAGCCCCGCCCGGCAGCCCGCCGACGCTCTCGGCCAGCGCGGCGCACAAGGCGCTCAGCGCCGCCCCGTACAGGCGCTCCGGCGGGGTGGCGTAGCCGACGACCAGGCCGTCCCGGTGGGCGGGGCCGGGCGCGTCGGGGTGGCGGTAGGAGGACAGGGCCTCGACCGCGACCCCGTGCCGGGCGGCCGCGGCGAGGGCGGCCGGCTCGGTGCCGGGCGGCAGTTCCAGGACGGCGTGCAGCCCCGCGGAGATGCCCGTCACCCGCACCCCCGGCACACGCTCGGCCAGCGCCGCCGTCAGCCGGTCCCGGCGGCCCCGGTGCCGCCGGCGCATGCGTCGGACGTGCCGGTCGTAGCCGCCGGAGGCGAGGAGTTCGGCGAGGGTGAGCTGGTCGGTGGCCGAGGAGTACGGCTCCCGTTCCCCCTTCGCCGCGACGACGTCGTCCACGAGCGCGGCCGGCAGGCACATCCAGCCGATCCGAAGGACGGGGGAGAGGCTCTTGCTGACGGAGCCGACGAGGACGGTCCGCTCGGGATCGAGGCCCTGGACGGCGCCCACCGGCCGCCGGTCGTAGCGGAACTCCCCGTCGTAGTCGTCCTCCACCACGAGCCCGCCGGACCGCCGCGCCCACTCCAGGACGCCCGCGCGCCGCTCCGGGTGCAGGGGCCCGCCGGTGGGGAACTGGTGGGCGGGGGTGAGCAGGACCGCGGCCGCCCCGGACGGGATCTCGGCGACCCGGGCCCCGTCCCCGTCGACCGTGACCGGCAGGGTGCCGACCCCGGCCTCGGCGAGGAGGCCCCGGTGGAACGGCAGTCCGTACGCCTCGACCGCCCACGGTCCCGCCCCGACGACCCGGGCCAGCAGCCGCAGCGCGTGCGCGGCGCCGGAACAGACGACGATCCGGTCGGGGTCGGTCCGCACCCCCCGGACCCGGGCGAGGTAGGCGGAGAGCGCCAGGCGCAGTTCGACGCGGCCGCGTGGATCGCCGATGCCGAACGCCTCGTGCGGCGCCGCCGTCAGGGCCCGCCGGGCCGCCGCCAGCCAGGCCCCGCGGGGGAAGGCGCCGGGATCCGGCTTGCCCTGGACGAGGTCGTACGGCGGAGGCGGCGGCGCGGCCGTGCGCGCCGGCCCCGGGGCGGGCGCGGCGACCCGGTCGGCCACGAGGGTGCCCGATCCCTGGCGGGCGGTCAGCCACCCCTCGGCGACCAGCTCGGCGTACGCGTCTGCGGCCGTGTTGCGGGCGACCCCGAGATCGGCCGCGAGCGACCGGTACGGCGGCAGCCGCGTTCCGGGAGCCAGCCGCCCGCTCCGGACCGCCTCGCGCAGTGCCTCGGTCAACGCCGCCCGCCGGCTTCCGACCGCGGCCTGCTCCAGATGCAGATCGACCCCGAGCACGCCGGCCGCCGCGTCCTCCACCCCGCTCACCGCGCCCCCCTTCCCCCTTCCCGCCGTCTCAGCGGGACAGCGCGTCGCGCACGGCTTCCTCGGAACGGGCCACGACCGCGGTGCCGTCCTCCGCCGTGATGATGGGCCGCTGGATGAGCCGGGGGTGCCCGGCGAGCGCCTCGATCCACCGGTCGCGGTGCTCCGCGTCCCGGGGCCACTCCTTCAGCCCGAGCTCCTTGGCGTCGGCCTCCTGGGTCCGGGTGATGTCCCACGGCTCCAGGCCGAGGCGGTCGAGGACCTGGCGGATCTCGTCGGTCGACGGCACGTCCTCCAGGTAGCGCCGCACCGTGTAGTCGGCCCCCTCGGCGTCGAGCAGGGTGAGGGCGCCGCGGCACTTGGAACAGGCGGGATTGATCCAGATCTCCATACCCCACACGGTACCCCCCACGCCCCCCTCCACCACCCCCCAAACCCTGTCTGGCCAGGGGCGATTGTCAGTGGGGGCCACTAAAATGAGGGGTGAAGGTGAGGGTCCCGGGGAGGGCCCCCATCCCACTGTTCGTCAGGAGGTAGCCCATGGCTCTCGCCGCGATCCGGACGCCGTCCATCGAACCCTGGAAGCCCCTCCAGAGGAGGCCGCTTCCCGCGGGCCGCCCCCGCGAGTGGTACGTGACGCACAACCGCCGACTCAAGGCCATGCGCCTCGCCATCGCCCTCCTCGACGCGGGCGTCTACCTCCCGTCGAAGGCGACCAACGCGACCATACGCACCACCGCCGAGTCCATCGGCATCCACCCGCCCTCCGACACCACCTGCCGCATGGTCCGCGCCCTCATCCGCTACGGCCGCTGAGCCGGGGGCCGTCTCCGGCCGCACGACGACGGCGAGGGCCGCCGCTCCCGGGAATCCGGGGGCGGCGGCCCTCTGTGGTGCGGTGTCCGGCCGAGGTGGCCGGGGGGTACGGCTTAGAGGTCGAAGTAGAGCTCGAACTCGTGGGGGTGCGGGCGGAGCTGGATCGGGGCGATCTCGTGGGTGCGCTTGTAGTCGATCCAGGTCTCGATGAGGTCGGAGGTGAAGACACCGCCGGCCTGGAGGTACTCGTTGTCGTCCTCGAGCGCGTGGAGGACGGCCTCCAGGTTGGTCGGGACCTGCTGGACGTTGGCGTGCTCCTCGGGAGCGAGCTCGTACAGGTCCTTGTCGATCGGCTCGGCCGGCTCGATCTTGTTCTTGATGCCGTCGAGGCCCGCGAGGAGCAGGGCGGAGAAGGCGAGGTACGGGTTCGAGGACGGGTCCGGCGCGCGGAACTCGACGCGCTTGGCCTTCGGGTTCGAGCCCGTGATCGGGATGCGCATGGCGGCGGAGCGGTTGCGCTGCGAGTACACCATGTTGACCGGGGCCTCGAAGCCGGGGACCAGGCGGTGGTACGAGTTCACCGTCGGGTTGGTGAAGGCGAGCAGCGACGGGGCGTGCTTGAGGATGCCGCCGATGTAGTAGCGGGCGGTGTCCGAGAGGCCCGCGTAGCCGGTCTCGTCGTAGAACAGCGGGTCGCCGTTGGCCCAGAGCGACTGGTGGACGTGCATGCCCGAGCCGTTGTCGCCGAAGATCGGCTTCGGCATGAAGGTCGCGGTCTTGTTGTTGCGCCAGGCGACGTTCTTCACGATGTACTTGAAGAGCATCAGGTCGTCGGCCGCGGCGAGCAGCGTGTTGAACTTGTAGTTGATCTCGGCCTGGCCGGCGGTGCCGACCTCGTGGTGCTGGCGCTCGACCTGCAGGCCGACGTTCTCCAGCTCCAGGGAGATCTCGGAGCGCAGGTCGGCGAAGTGGTCGACCGGCGGGGCCGGGAAGTAGCCGCCCTTGTAGCGGACCTTGTAGCCGCGGTTGTTCTCCTCCGAGCCGGTGTTCCAGGCGCCGGCCTCGGAGTCGATGTGGTAGAAGCCCTGGTTCGCCGAGGTCTCGAAGCGGACCGAGTCGAAGACGTAGAACTCCGCCTCGGGGCCGAAGTACGCGGTGTCGGCGATGCCGGTGGAGGCGAGGTACGCCTCGGCCTTCTTCGCGATGTTGCGCGGGTCACGGCTGTACTGCTCGCCCGTGATCGGGTCGTGGATGAAGAAGTTGATGTTCAGCGTCTTGTCGCGGCGGAAGGGGTCCACGCGGGCCGTCGACAGGTCGGCGCGGAGCGCCATGTCGGACTCGTGGATCGCCTGGAAGCCGCGGATCGACGAGCCGTCGAAGGCGAGCTCCTCCGCCGGGTCGAAGGCCGTCGCCGGGATCGTGAAGTGCTGCATCACGCCCGGGAGGTCGCAGAAGCGGACGTCGACCATCTTGACGTCGTTGTCCTTGATGAACTTCTGGACCTCGTCGGCGTTCTGGAACCCGTGCTTCTCGGACATCCAACTCCTCCTACTCCCGGCCCGGGGAGGGGCGGGGTTTGCAGCTCGGTCGTGCGGCCAGTGCGGTGGCACACGCTGGACCCGACCATAGGCAGACGGGATTTCTCAAGCGTGACCCAATTGTTTCGTCGAAGTTAACCGGGGTGGGTGCCGCGGCGCACCCCGGGCGAGCGGTGCCGCCGTACGTGTACCCGGGCCGAACTGATCAAAAACGGGCACAGTACCGTGGTCGGGTGGACAACAGGCAAGCACTCGGATCTTGGCTCTCCGGCCCCCGCGCGGCGGCCGAGGACGCAGGCGTCGACTTCGGCTACCGCGGCGAGCAGCTGGGGCTGCCCGAGGAGGGCCCCGGTTCGATCGCCCGCCCCGGACGGCGGCTCGGCGCGCTCGCCGTGGACTGGGCCCTCTGCATGCTGATCGCATACGGCCTGATCACCGACGGCTATGACCAGGCGACGGGCAACTGGGCCCTCGGCATCCTGCTGGTCCTGAGCGTGCTGACGGTCGGCACGGTCGGCTCGACGCCCGGCAAGCGCCTCTTCGGGCTGCGGGTCGTCTCCGTGAACGGCGGCCGGCTGGGCCTGGCGCGGGTCGCCGTCCGCTCCGTGCTGGTCTGCCTCGCCCTGCCGGCCCTCATCTGGGACCGCGACGGCCGCGGCCTCCACGACCGTCTCTCCGGCGCCGTCCAGGTCCGCATCTGACCCGCCCCCCGTGCCGCCGGCGGCACGGGGACACGAGGAAGGCCCCGGACCGTCGGTCCGGGGCCTTCCTCGTGGGATGTGTGGGATCAGCGCGTCTTTCCGCCGCGCGGCATCCGCATGCCCTTCGGCATCGGACCCTTGGGCAGCGGCATGTTGCTCATGAGGTCGCCCATCGCCCGCAGCCGGTCGTTGGCGGCGGTCACCTGGGGGCCGGTGAGCACCCGGGGCAGCTTGAGCATGGTCGTACGGACCTTCTTCAGCGGCACCTGGCCCTCGCCGTCGCCGACGATGATGTCGTGCACCGGCACGTCCACCACGACGCGGTTCATCCGCTTCTTCTCGGCCGCGAGCAGGGTCTTGACCCGGTTCGGGTTGCCCTCCGCCACCAGCACGATGCCCGCCCGGCCGACCGCGCGGTGCACGACGTCCTGGCTGCGGTTCATCGCGACCGCGGGGGTCGTGGTCCAGCCCCGACCGACGTTCTGGAGCACCGCCGCGGCCGCGCCCGGCTGGCCTTCCATCTGCCCGAAGGCCGCGCGCTCCGCGCGCCGCCCGAACACGATGGCCGCCGCCAGGAGCGCCAGGACGAAGCCCAGGATTCCCAGATAGACCGGATGACCGATGAGGAAGCCGATCCCGAGGAGGACACCGAGTACCACGATGCCCACGCCCGCGACGACCAGACCGACCTTCGGGTCGGCCTTCCGGGTCATCTGGTACGTGAGGGCGATCTGCTTCAGTCGCCCTGCGTTCGCAGCGTCAGCGCTGCCCGTGTTTGCCTTCCTCGCCATGTCCTGAAGTTTACGTGGCTCGCGAGGTGCGCCCGGACGCGGCCTCCATCACATGGTGTGCCTCGACCCGGTCCTTGGCGCGGCGGCGGTCCTCCAGGACGGAGTTCCAGGCGTTGCGCCGTGCGGTGCGCTGCCCGGCGCCCAGGAGCAGCGCCTCCACGGCCTTCAGGGCGTCGGTGACGGACGGGATCGCGGTGACGCGGACATGCGTCGATGCGGCCGGCATGCGGGGTCCTCCCTCGATTGCGGGTGAGACGAGGTGGGGGTGTGAGCGGGTGGTGGCGGTGAGTGAATCCAGGCTCACAGATCGGTGTTACCAGGGCGTGACCCGGTGGTCAAACACTGATGAAACGTTGATGAGCCCGGTCGGGCGAGTGCCGGAACGCCGGTGCGGCCCGTACGCCCCCGCTGAGCTGCGGGGCCGTACGGGCCGCATCGGATTCGGCCACTACTGACCGGTAACTACTTGTGCGCGGATTCACACGGACGCCGCGCGCACCGCGCGCCGTCTCAGACGGCCTGCGTGGCGTTGTCCACGGCGCCGCGCTTCTCGATCGCCTGCTGGAACAGGCGGCCGGCGCGGTACGAGGAGCGGACCAGCGGGCCCGACATCACACCGGAGAAGCCGATCTCGTCGGCCTCCTCCTTCAGCTCCACGAACTCCTGCGGCTTCACCCAGCGCTCGACGGGGTGGTGCCGGACGGAGGGGCGCAGGTACTGGGTGATGGTGATGAGCTCGCAGCCCGCGTCGTGCAGCTGCTGCAGCGCCTCGCTGACCTCCTCGCGGGTCTCGCCCATGCCGAGGATCAGGTTCGACTTCGTGACCAGACCGTAGTCCCGGGCCTGGGTGATGACGTCCAGGGAGCGCTCGTAGCGGAAGCCGGGACGGATCCGCTTGAAGATCCGCGGCACCGTCTCGACGTTGTGCGCGAAGACCTCGGGGCGGGAGGCGAAGACCTCCGCCAGGAGCTCCGGCACCGCGTTGAAGTCGGGGGCCAGCAGCTCGACCTTGGTGCGGCCGTCGGCGCGGTCCGCCGTCTGCTGGTGGATCTGGCGCACGGTCTCCGCGTACAGCCAGGCGCCGCCGTCCTCCAGGTCGTCGCGCGCGACGCCGGTGATGGTGGCGTAGTTCAGGTCCATCGTGACGACCGACTCGCCGACGCGGCGCGGCTCGTCACGGTCCAGCGCCTCGGGCTTGCCCGTGTCGATCTGGCAGAAGTCGCAGCGCCGGGTGCACTGGTCACCGCCGATGAGGAAGGTGGCCTCGCGGTCCTCCCAGCACTCGAAGATGTTGGGACAGCCCGCCTCCTGGCAGACCGTGTGCAGACCCTCGCTCTTCACGAGGCCCTGCATCTTCGTGTACTCCGGACCCATCTTGGCGCGGGTCTTGATCCACTCGGGCTTGCGCTCGATGGGGGTCTGGGCGTTCCGGACCTCCAGGCGCAGCATCTTGCGTCCGTCGGGGGCGACTGCGGACACATCGGCTCCTGTAGCTTCGATTCTTCGGCGCACACCAGGGTACGCCGTTGCTTCCCATGCCTTACTACGTCTGGCCAACCTCTGGCCAGGGCCCTGCATTCCTCAGGGCCCTCCTCAGGCCGAGGCCGGTTCCACCGGACGCTCGATCTCGCGCGGCTTCAGCTCCGCCTGCTCCAGGACCTCCCGCAGATGGCGCTCCACGACCGGGAGCACCTCCTCGATCGACAGGTCGCGGCCCAGCTCGTTGGCGAGCGAGGTGACGCCCGCGTCGCGGATGCCGCACGGGATGATCCGGTCGAACCAGGCGTTGTCCGGGTTCACGTTCAGGGCGAAGCCGTGCATGGTGACGCCCTTGGCGACCCGGATGCCGATGGCGGCCAGCTTGCGGTCCTCGCGGCGCTGGCCGGCGTTGGACGGGGCGTACTCGGGCCCGTTCAGGCGCGGGTCGAACTCCTCGTCGTGCAGCCGCGGGTCGAAGTCGAGCGACAGCCCGCCGAGCGACGGCCGCTGCTCGACCGGGTCGCCGAGGACCCAGACCCCGCTGCGTCCCTCGACCCGCGTCGTCGCCACGCCGAACTCGGCGGCCGTGCGGATCAGGGCGTCCTCCAGACGGCGGACGTGCGCGACGACATCCACCGGGCGGGGCAGCTTCATGATCGGGTAGCCGACGAGCTGGCCCGGACCGTGCCAGGTGATCTTGCCGCCGCGGTCCACGTCCACCACCGGCGTCCCGTCGAGGGGGCGCTCGTTCTCCGCCGTGCGCCGGCCGGCAGTGTAGACCGGCGGGTGCTCCAGGAGCAGACAGGTGTCGTCGATCTCGTCGGCGAACCGCGCGGCGTGCACCTCGCGCTGCCTGTCCCAGGCCACCTGGTACTCGACGGCGTCCGCGCCGAACCCCAGGCGGACGAATCGCAGCTCACTCACGGCCATGCCTCCTCCTGAGTGCCGGGACCGGGGACCGGGGATCATCCCGGGCCGGTACGGCACCATGCGTCATTCGCGCCCATGCCACTGTACGGCGGCGGGCGGGGCGCACCTCCGGCAGGTGACCGGGGGCGCCTACGTCAGCGATGCCATCAATCCTCACACGATCGGATGAATGTGGGGCGAAGGTGGCGGTACGGGCCGTCCGGACCGCTAAATTCACGCCGTTCCATGAGGGTCCGACGGGGCTGCCGCCGGGACCCGGAAGGCAGGAGACCGCACAGCTGATGACGGAACGACCACCGCAGCGCATCCCGAACCGCCAGCTCGCCGCACTGATCGCGGAAGCCGGGTTCTCCAACGCGGGCCTCGCCAGACGGGTCGACCAGCTCGGTCTCGAACACGGCCTCGACCTGCGGTACGACAAGACCTCCGTGACCCGCTGGCTCCGCGGCCAGCAGCCGCGCGGCACCACCCCCGCCCTCATCGCCGAGGTCTTCACCCGCCGCCTCGGCCGCCGGCTCTCCGCCCAGGACCTCGGCCTCGACGCCTGCGCCCCGGTCTACGCGGGCCTGGAGTTCGCGGCCACCCCCGAGGAGGCCGTCGACATCGTCAGCGGCCTCTGGCGCAAGGACTCCGGCAGCCACGCCGAACTCCGCAAGATCGCCTTCACCCCGGCGGGCCTCGTCGTCCCCAGCCGCGACTGGCTCATCGGCCGCGCCGACGACCGCGTCGCCCGCGGCGAACCCGCCCCCGGCGCGAACCGGCCGACCGCCGCACCGCCGCAGGACCCCCGCGTCCCGGCCCAGGGCCGCTTCTCCGTCCCACGCCAGCGCGGCACGGACCGGGGGCCCGGCCAGCGGGTGTCCACCGGCGACATCGCCGCGCTCCGCTCCGTCGGCGAACTCTTCCGCACCCTCGACCACGCCTACGGCGGCGGCCACGCCCGCCAGGCCCTCGTCCGCTACCTGGAGCACGAGGCCGAGCCCATGCTGCGCGGCACCTACGGGGAGTCCGTCGGCCGCCGCCTCTTCGCCGCCGCCGCCGACCTCACCCGGCTCGCCGGCTGGACCTCCTACGACATCGCCGCCCACGGCCTCGCCCAGCGTTACTTCGTCCAGGCCCTCCGCCTCGCCCAGGCCGCAGGCGACCGCGCCTACGGCTCGTACGTGCTCCTCACCATGAGCTGCCAGGCCGTCTACCTCGGCCACGGTCGCGAGGCCGTCCAGCTCGCCCGGGTCGCCCAGCAGGGCGTCGGCCCCGCCGCGCCGCCCGTCGTCCAGGCCATGCTCCACGCCATCGAGGCCCGCGGACACGCCGTCCTCGGCGAGGCCCGGGTGTGCAGCGCCTCCCTCGTCCGGGCCGAACGCGCCCTCGAAGCCGCCCGCCCCGGCGACGACGTGCCCTACTGGGCCCGCATGTTCGACGAGGCCCAGCTCGCCGACGAGCTCGGCCACTGCCACCGCGACCTCCAGCAGTACCGGCCCGCCGCCCAGCACGCCGAGCGCGCCCTCCAGCTCCGCGCCCCCGGCTACGCCCGCAGCCGCCTCTTCTGCCGGGTCGTCCTCGCCACCTCCCGCCTCGCCCTCGGCGAGCTCGACCAGGCGTGCGCGCTCGGTGCGGAGGCCGCCCAGCAGGCGTCCGAGATGCGGTCCGCCCGGGCCGTCGAGTACGTCCGCGACTTCGAGCGGCGCCTCGAGCCCTATCGTGACGCGGCCGCCGCCCGCACCTACCGAGACCGCGTAGCCACCCTCACCTGACACCCCGTGTTCCCGCGCGGGCCCGGTGCCGCGCCGTTGTGGGCAACTGTTCCGCTGGGCGGAACGGGTGGGCACAACGGAACGGCGCCCCTTGCCGGGCCCAGGCTTCCGCGCCCTGACCCGCACCCGTTGTGCACCGCCCTGTGGGTGCGGGTCAGGCCGAAGGCGGCGCAGGCGCGGCCGAGCGCGCCGTCCCGTGTGCCCACCCGTCCCGCCCCAGCGGGACGATTGCCCACACGGCCAGGGGCCAGATCCGGTGCGGGGGCACCGAGCCCGCGACGGTGGGGCGGCGGGGCGAGGAGGGTCAGGCGGCGGATTCGGTGGAGGGGGTGGGGAGGGACGGGGTGAGGCCGAGGTCGGAGAGGACGGCCGCGGCGGCCCGGTGACCGGAGGTCAGCGCGCCGTAGGGGGTACTGGTGGCGCGGTGGTCGCCGCAGACGTAGAGCCCCGCGAGGAGGCGGACGGAGCGGCGGGCGTCGTGCGGGGGAGCCATGACGGGCACGGCGTCGCGGGTGTGGTGGAGGGCCAGCAGTTCCCACTCGTCGGTGGACGTGCCGTACAGCGTGGCGAGGTGCTTGCGGACCCGTCGTTCGGTGTCGTCGGGCGGGGCGCCCAGCACCGTCGAGGTGATGAGGGTCCGGCCGGCCGGGGCGCGGCCGGGGTCGACGGCGCTCATGACGGCGGTGTGGGCCACGGGCCCGCCGGGGTCGGACTCCAGGAGCAGCGTGGGGTCGGTGGTGGGGGCGGCCGGGGCCGTGTGGTGGAGGACGGTCACGGGGTGGAAGGCCGGCACGCGCAGACCCGGCAGGAGCTCGGCCGCCGACCGCGCGCCGGTGGCGAGGATCATCGAGCGGCAGCCGATCACGCCGTGCTCGGCCGTGGTGACCCGGGAGACGGACGCCTCCGTGACCCGTACGCCGGTGCGGACCGTGCCCGGCGGCAGCGACGCGGCGAGCCGTTCGGGCAGCGCCGCCGAGCCGCCCTCGGGGGCGGAGAGCCGGCCGCGGGCGAACGCGCGGAGCACCAGGTCCGCCTGACGGCTCGACGTGCCGAGGTCGGGGTCGGCGAGGAGGGCCGCGAGCAGGGGGCGCAGCACCCCCTGGACGGTCCGGGCGGGCAGCCGGGCGGTGAGGGCCTCGCGGGCGGTCCGCTCGGGGCGGGCGAGGAGCCGCTGGGTCGTCGTCGCGGCGAGCCGGACGAGGGACGCGCTCAGCCGGGCCTGGTCCAGTGAGGCGGCCGGATGCCGGGGGGCGCTCGCGAGGGCGCGTGCCACGCTGAACGCTCCCCCCACGCTCCGGTGGCCTCCGCCCCGGGGCACGCCGGGGGCCCGCCGCGGGTGCGGCGCGCCCCAGCGCGCGTACCGGCCGTCGGTGTGCACGAGCACCCCGGGCCCGAAGGGCCGCAGGGCGAGGCCGTCGAGGCCCGGCAGGGCCCGCAGTTCCTCGTGCGACAGGGTGAGCAGCGGCCCCACCCGGTCGAGGAGGAAGCCGTCGACGGAGTCGGTCGCCATCCGGCCCCCGATCCGCGGCTCCGCTTCCAGGACGGCGACGGAGACTCCGGTGCCGGTCAGCCGGTGGGCGGCCGCGAGCCCCGCGATCCCGGCTCCCACGATCACGACGTCGACGTTCTCCACGACGTCCGTACGCTGTGCGGTCCTTGCGCTGTCTGCGCTGCTGAGCACGTGCCCCTCCCCAGGTCGGCGCGGCCGGTGGGATGCCTATGCCCCCAACGAGCCTCCGGAATGCCCGAGTTCGCCGTTCGGGTCGAGCCTAGGCAGCGCTCCCACCGGTGCCAGCAGCGCGTACCGGGGTGGCTGCGGCACGGGGGAGCACAGGGGTGCGGAGGACCGCGCCGTCCCGTCAGCGGGCCGCCGCGCGGATCGCGTCGTCGATGGTGGGGAAGGCGAAGTCGAAGCCGGATTCGAGGAGTCGGGAGGGAAGGACGCGCTGACTGCCGAGGACGTCCTGGGCGAAGTCGCCGAGGACGAGCCGGAGGGCGGGTGCGGGGACGGCGAGGAGGGCGGGGCGGTGGAGGACGCGGCCCATGGCGGCGGTGACCTCGCGGTTGGTGACGGGTTCGGGGGCGGTGAGGTTGACGGGGCCGGAGAGGCCGGAGGTGTCGACCAGGTGGCGCAGGGCGGCGACCTCGTCGTGGAGGGAGATGTGGGACCAGTACTGGCGTCCGTCGCCCATGCGGCCGCCGAGGCCGGCGCGGAAGACGGGGAAGAGGCGGCCCCAGGCGCCGCCTTCGCGGGCGACGACGAGGCCGGTGCGGGCGTAGGTGACGCGGATGCCGGCCGCCTCGGCGGGGGCGGCGGCGGCCTCCCACTCGACGCAGACGGAGGGGAGGAAGCCGGTGCCGGCGGGGGCGCTCTCGTCGACGGCGCGGTCGCCGGTGTCGCCGTACCAGCCGAGGGCGGTGCCGCAGACGAGGGCCTCCGGGGGGTGGGCGAGGGAGGCGAGGGCCTCGGCGACGGCGCGGGTGCCGAGGACGCGGCTGTCGCGGATCTCCCGCTTGTACGCCTCGGTCCAGCGGCGTTCGCCGACGCCGGCGCCCGCCAGATGGACGACGGCGTCGACGCCGACGAGCCCGGCGGCGTCGACGTACAGCCGCTTGGGGTCCCATTCGACCTCGTCGGCGGTCCTGGCCGGGTGGCGGACGAGGCGGAGGACGTCGTGGCCGTCGGCGCGCAGGGAGCGGACGAGGGCGGAGCCGATGAGCCCGGAGGCGCCGGTGACGGCGACACGCTTGCGGGTGGCGGAACGCTGCATGGGCACCATCCTGCCCTTCCGGGGCGCCCGGGTGGCACAGTGGCGGGCATGATCGTGCCGCAGACGCAGACACGTACCGCCGGGCCCGACGACGCGGACGCGCTGGGCGCCCTGGACCGGGCCGCCTGGTCGACCCTGCACGCGGTGCTGCCCGCGCCGGAGGAGCCGTACCCGCCCTTCTTCGACGAGCGTCACCGGCCGGAGGACTACCTCGTCGCGGTGCGCGGGGGCGTGCTCGTCGGATACGTGCGGGTGGTGCCGGCGACGCCGCTGGCCGCCAACGCCCATGTCCGCCAGATCCAGGGCCTGGTCGTGGCCGAGTCCGCACGGGGGCGGGGCGTCGCGAGGACGCTGCTGCGGGCCGCGATGGACCGGGCGCGGCAGGACGGCGCCACCCGGATCACGCTGCGGGTGCTCGGCCACAACGCGCCGGCCCGCGCGCTCTACGCCGCGGAGGGCTTCGTCGTGGAGGGAGTCCTGCCGGGGGAGTTCGTGCTGGACGGGGCGGCCGTGGACGACGTCCTGATGGGGCGTCCGCTACTCGGCTGAGTCGCGCAGCAGCCGCAGGCCGCCCGTCAGTTCGCGCAGGCAGCGGACGGCGAGGTCGGCCGGTGCGCCCTCGCCGTGTGCGGGGGCGTCCGTCTCGGCCCAGCTCTCCAGGGCGACCCGGATGGCGTCCGTGGCCGCAGCGGCGGCGAGCCGGACCTCCAGGGGGTCGGCCTCGGGCCCGGCGAGTCCGGCGACGACCTCGCGGAGCCGCTCCTCCGACTCCTGGTTGACCCGGTACCAGACGGCGCGGAGGGCGGGGTCCTCGGCGGCGGCGCGCAGCAGCCCGCGGGTCCAGCGCAGTCCCTCGGCGGTGGCCTCGTCCGCGGGGGTCAGGGAGGCGGCGACGGAGCGTTCGAGGACCCGGGCGAGGCCGGTCCCGGTCTCCGGGCCGGCCGCCGCGAGCTGTTCCCGCCAGCGGTCGGCGCCCCCCGCGAGGAGCGGGGCCACGGCGTCCTGCTTGGAGCGGAAGTACCGGTAGAAGGTGCGCAGGGCGACCCCGGCCCGCTGGGCGATGTCCTCGGCCGTGGTGCCGTCGGGTCCGTGTGCGGTGAAGAGCTCGGCGGCGGCGCGGGCGATGTCCAGCTGGGTGGCGGCCTTGCGGCGCTCCGTCAGCGAAGGGGAGGGGGGCTTGGTGCTCACCGTAGGAAGCCTACGCCCGCGGGTGCCGGGTATGCACGACATGCACATATGGCAAAACGTGCCATCCGGGCGTACGGTGGCAGCGTTCCACGGAAAGCTTGACTTCGAGAGGTTGCCGCCATGAACCACCTGACCCGTTACGAAGGACGCCGCGCCCTGATCACCGGCGGCGGCTCCGGCATCGGCCAGGCCACCGTCCTGCGCGTGCTCGCCGAGGGCGGCCGGGTCGTCGCCGCCGACATCAGCGAGGACGGCCTCAAGGACACGGTCGCCAAGGCCGGCGACGCCGCCGACCGGCTCACCACCGTCGTCCTCGACGTCGCCGACGAGGGCTCCGTACGGGCCGGGGTCGCCGCCGCCGTCGAGGCCCTCGGCGGCCTGGACGTGCTGGTCAACGCGGCCGGCATCCTGCGCTCCTCGCACACCCACGACACGAGCCTGGACTTCTTCGAGCAGGTCATCCGGATCAACCTCACCGGCACGTTCCTCGTGATCCGCGAGGCGATACCCGCCCTCCTGGAGGGCGACGGCTCCGCGGTCGTGAACTTCTCCTCGACCTCCGCGATGTTCGCCCACCCCTACATGTCGGCCTACGCGGCCAGCAAGGGCGGCATCCAGTCCATGACCCACGCGCTCGCCGCCGAGTACGCCGGCCGGGGCATCCGCTTCACCGCCGTGCAGCCCGGCTCCATCTCCTCCGGCATGACCGACGGCTCCGGCGCCAGCCGCCGGAGCGTCGGCCCCGGCCTCCCCGAGGACGCCGACCTCTCCCTCTTCATGAAGCTGGCCCCCGCCCTCGGCCAGGGCTTCGCCGGCCCCGAGACCGTCGCCGGCGTCGTCGCCATGCTCGCGAGCGAGGACGGGAAGTTCATCACGGGCACCGAGGTCCGCATCGACGGCGGCACCCACTTCTGACGGAGCTCCGCGGCCCCGGCGGCACCTGCGCCCGGGACGCGCGCGGACCCCTGGGCACCCGCCCCGGGGTCCGCGCGCGTCCCGGAGGGCATGGCCCCTACGTCGACCCGAAGCGCTCCCACAGCCGGGGGAAGCGGGCCGCGAGGACGTCGTCGTCCGCCAGGTCGAAGGGGGCGCCCAGCGGCTCCCCGCCCGGCATCGGGATGCCGAGGTCCGGCGTCTCGGCGCCGGTCAGCGCCTCGTACGCCTCGTCCGCGGCGAAGCCGATCTCCTCGCCGTCCCCGTCGATCTCCACGTCGAAGTCGTCGAGGAGCTCCGCCAGCGCGTCCGGATCGTGCACGGCCCCCTCGAACACCTCCCGGCCCTGGCCGATCAGCCAGCACCGGAACGAGTCGAAGACCTCGTCGCCCGCCCCGTCGAAGAGCACGGCGGCCGCGCCCCACAGCTCCCACAGGTACGCGCGGTTGAAGCGGGCCTCGAAATGGCGCGCGTAGTCGAGCACGGAGTCGGGGTCCAGCTTCGTCAGACGTTCCACGAGCAGATCGGCCTGCTCCTCGGGGTCGCCCTCGGCTTCCCCGCGGGTGGCGTCGATGATCTCCCAGAACTCGGTCTCGTCCATCACGGGACCAGCATCCTGCCCCGGCGAGGCCGACGCACCCGGAAAGACCGAATTGAATCCGGACAGAAGGTGTCCGGCATTCCTGGCAGCCTGAGCGTCATGACGACTGAGACCACACCGCTGCGGGGACGGATCTGCCTGGTCGCCGGGGCCACCCGGGGCGCCGGACGGGCCATCGCCGTCCAGCTCGGGGCCGCCGGAGCCACCGTGTACGTCACCGGGCGCACCACCCGTGACCGGATCAGCGAGGTCGGCCGGGCCACGGAGACCATCGAGGAGACCGCCGAACTGGTGACGGCCGCCGGCGGCGAGGGCGTCGCCGTCCCCACCGACCACCTGGAACCGGACCAGGTCCGCGCCCTCGTCGAGCGCGTCGACCGCGAGCGCGGCCGGCTCGACGTCCTCGTCAACGACGTGTGGGGCGGCGAGCACCTGCTGGCCTTCGGCCGCAAGACCTGGGAGAACGACCTCACCGGCGGGCTGCGGATGCTCGAACTCGGCGTACGGACGCACGCCATCACCTCGCACACCGCGCTGCCGCTGCTCATCCGCCACCCGGGCGGCCTCGTGGTCGAGGTCACCGACGGCACCACCGCGTACAACGGCACCCGCTTCCGCGAGAACCTCTTCTACGACCTCGCCAAGAACGCCCCCCTCCGGATGGCCTTCGGCCTCGGCAAGGAGCTGGCGGAGTACGGCGGCACGGCGGTCGCCCTCACCCCCGGCTGGCTGCGGTCCGAACAGATGCTCGCCGCCTTCGGCGTCACCGAGGAGAACTGGCGCGACGCCCTCGCCGCCACTCCCGACTTCGCCGTCTCCGAGTCCCCGGTCTACGTCGGCCGGGCCGTCGCCGCCCTCGCCGCCGACCCCGACCGGCACCGGTGGAACGGCGCCTCGCTCTCCAGCGGACAGCTCGCACGCGCGTACGACTTCACCGACGCCGACGGCTCCCGCCCCGACGCCTGGGGGTTCATCGTCGCGGGCGAGACCGGCAAGCCCGACCCGGCCGACTACCGGTAGCCCCGGGGCCGGTCGGAGTCCGGAGCCGGGGAGGGCTCCGACCGGACCGGTGGTCCTCGGCACCGGAGAGGTCCGGGGCACCCTCGGTCAGGCGTACAGCGCCGCCAGGTCGCGGGCGGCGTCGGCGAACCGGGTGCGGAGGGAGGCGGGGGAGAGGATCTCGGCGTCCGCGCCGAGGGTGAGGAGCTGCGAGAGGGCGACGTCCTCGCTCTCGACCGGGAGGGTCGCGGTGACCCGGCCCTCGGGGTCGCAGGCGGCCGCGGCCAGGGCCTCCTCGGCGGCGGCGCGGTCCGTGACGTGCGGAAGGCGGCGGGCGCCCGCCTCGGTGAGCCGGACGACGACCTGGGCGCGCAGGATCGAGCGGGCGAACTCGGCGGAGCGCTCGGCCCAGAAGGCGGCGAGGTCGAAGGACTCGTCCCGGACGAAGCGCTCGTCGGCGAGGGCGACGGCGGTGAAGCGGTCCATCCGGTAGGTGCGGAAGGCCGTGCCCGAGCGCGCGCACAGGTACCAGACGCCCGCCTTCAGGACGAGGCCGTACGGGGCGAGGTCGCGCTCCACCTCACGGTCGCCCCGGCGGTAGCGGGCGGCGACCCTCCGGTCGTCCCAGACGGCCTCGGCGACCGGCGGCAGGAACTCCGGCGTCTCCGGCTCCTGGTACCAGCCGGGGGCGTCGAGCAGGAAGCGCCGCGCCGCCGACTCGGGGGCGTCGCGCAGCGAGGGAAGGAGCGCGGCCGAGACCTTCAGACGGGCCGCCGAGGCCGCGTCCTCCAGCCCCATGTCCCGCAGCGCGCCCGGCAGCCCGGAGAGGAACAGCGCCTCGGCCTCGCCGCGCGCCAGACCGGTCAGGCGCGTGCGGTAGCCGCCGACGAGCCGGTACCCGCCGGACCTGCCCCGCTCCGCATAGACCGGAACCCCCGCCTCCGAGAGGGCGAGGGCATCGCGGGTGACGGTCCGTTCCGACACCTCCAGCTCCGCGGCCAGTTCGGCCGCCGTCATCGACGGACGGGACTGGAGCAGAAGGACCATCTTGATCAGCCGGGCGGCACGCATGAACCCATCATGCGTGCCCGCACCGACACCGGGGCCTCGGCGGCCCACCGGCCTACAGGCCGTAGCGCTCGCGCGCCTCCTTCACGGCCGTCGCGCGGACCGCGCCGCGGCGGGCCAGCTGCGCGAGGGCGGCGACGACGATCGACTGGGGGTCGACGCCGAAGTGGCGGCGTGCCGCGTCACGGGTGTCCGAGAGGCCGAAGCCGTCGGCGCCCAGCGAGGACCAGTCCTGCTCGACCCACTGCGCGATCTGGTCGGGGACCTGGCGCATGTAGTCGGAGACGGCGAGGACCGGCGAGTCGACGCCCTCCAGGGCCGTGCGGATGTACGGCACCTGCTCCTCGCCGCGCAGGAGGGCCGCGTCGGCCTCCAGTGCGTCGCGGCGCAGCTCCGTCCAGGAGGTCGCGGACCACACGTCGGCGGCCACGCCCCACTCGGCGGCGAGCAGCTTCTGCGCCTCCAGGGCCCAGTGGATGGCCGTACCGGAGGAGAGCAGCTGGATGCGCGAGGCGTTCGCCGGCACGTCGAGACCGGCGGACTCGGCCGTGTTGAAGCGGTAGAGACCCTTGACGATGCCCTCGTCGATCCCGGCGGGCTTGGCCGGCTGCGGCATCGGCTCGTTGTAGACCGTGAGGTAGTAGAAGACGTTCTGGTCCTCGCCCTCGGCGGCCTCGCCGTACATCCGGCGCAGACCCTCCTTGACGATGGCCGCGACCTCGTAGGCGAACGCCGGGTCGTAGGTGAGCGCCGCCGGGTTGGTGGCCGCGATCACCGGCGAGTGGCCGTCGGCGTGCTGGAGGCCCTCACCGGTCAGGGTGGTGCGTCCGGCGGTGGCGCCGACGAGGAAGCCGCGGCCGAGCTGGTCGCCGAGCTGCCACATCTGGTCGGCGGTCCGCTGCCAGCCGAACATCGAGTAGAAGATGTAGAACGGGATCATCGCCTCACCGTGCGTGGAGTACGCGGTGGACGCGGCGATGAAGTCGGCCATCGAACCGGCCTCGGTGATCCCCTCGTTGAGGATCTGGCCGTTCTTGGCCTCCTTGTAGTACATCAGCTGGTCGCGGTCGACCGGCTCGTACGTCTGGCCCTTCGGCGAGTAGATGCCGAGCGACGGGAAGAGCGACTCCATACCGAAGGTACGGGCCTCGTCCGGGACGATCGGGACCCAGCGCTTGCCGGTCTCCTTGTCGCGGACCAGGTCCTTGACGAGGCGGACGAACGCCATCGTCGTGGCCATCGACTGCGAGCCGGAGCCCTTGTCGAACGCGGCGAACGACTTGTCGGCCGGGGCCGGCAGCGGCGCCAGCGCGTGGGTGCGGCGGGCCGGGGCCGGACCGCCGAGCGCCGCGCGGCGCTCCTGGAGGTAGCGGACCTCGGGGGCGTCGGCTCCGGGGTGGCCGTAGGGCACCTGGCCGTCGACGAACTGCGAGTCGGAGATCGGCAGTTCGAGGAGGTCACGCATGTTCTTGAACTCGTCGGTCGTGAGCTTCTTCATCTGGTGGTTCGCGTTCTTCGACGCGAAGCCCTCACCGAGGGTGAAGCCCTTGACGGTCTGCGCGAGGATGACCGTCGGCGCGCCCTTGAACTCCACGGCGGCCTTGTACGCGGCGTAGACCTTGCGGGGCTCGTGGCCGCCGCGGGAGAGGTGGAAGCACTCCAGGATCTTGTCGTCGCTCAGCAGCTGCGCCATCGCGACGAGCGCCGGGTCCTTGCCGAAGAAGTCCTGGCGGATGTAGGCGGCGTCGCGGGTCTGGTACGTCTGGACCTGCGCGTCCGGCACCTCGCGGAGGCGGCGGACGAGGGCGCCGGTGGTGTCGAGCGCGAACAGCTCGTCCCAGGCGTTGCCCCACAGCGACTTCACGACGTTCCAGCCGGCGCCGCGGAACTGGGCCTCCAGCTCCTGCACGATCTTGAAGTTGGCGCGGACCGGGCCGTCGAGGCGCTGCAGGTTGCAGTTGACGACGAAGGTCAGGTTGTCCAGGCCCTCGCGGGCGGCCAGTGCGAGTGCCGCCGTGGCCTCGGGCTCGTCCATCTCGCCGTCGCCGAGGAACGCCCACACGTGGGACGCGGAGACGTCCTTGATGGAGCGGTTCGTCAGGTAGCGGTTGAAGCGCGCCTGGTAGATCGCGGAGAGCGGGCCCAGGCCCATGGAGACGGTGGGGAACTCCCACAGCCAGGGCAGCCGGCGCGGGTGCGGGTAGGACGGCAGGCCGTCGCCGCCGGACTCCTGGCGGAACTTGTCGAGGTGCGCCTCGGTGAGGCGGCCGTCGAGGAAGGCGCGGGCGTAGATGCCGGGGGAGGCGTGGCCCTGGATGAAGAGCTGGTCGCCGGAACCGTCGGCTTCCTTGCCCTGGAAGAAGTGGTTGAAGCCGGTCTCGTAGAGCCAGGCCGCCGACGCGAAGGTGGCGATGTGGCCGCCGACTCCGTACTTGGAACCGCGGGTGACCATCGCGGCCGCGTTCCAGCGGTTCCACGCGGTGATCCTCCGCTCCATCTCCTCGTCGCCGCCCGCGGCGCCGATGGAGGGCTCCGCGGAGGTGGGGATGGTGTTGACGTAGTCGGTCTCCAGCAGCTTGGGCAGGGCCAGGCCCGCGCCCTCGGCGTGCTGGAGCGTGCGGCGCATCAGGTAGGCGGCCCGGTGAGGGCCGGCGGCCTTGGTGACGGCGTCCAGGGAGGCCGCCCATTCGGCGGTCTCCTCGGTGTCACGGTCCGGGAGCTGGTCGAGCTCACTCGGAATCTTGCCTACGGGATCGGTCATGATCGCCGCCTTCCGGACAGGTGGGGTGGAGATGGCCTTGTCTGGCAGGACAGGGCGAAGGGCCGGGTGTGGCCCGCCGAAGACTGTAAACCGACGATCGATGATCGATCAAAGGGTTGAAGGGGAAAACCTCTTCAGATCGAGAAAGTCGGCACAGGGTGCCAGGCAAAAGGGCACCCGGTGCCTCGGTTTCGGGCCGTTTTCGCAGGTCGGACCGACTTTCTGAGGAGGTGCACGCACGAATGAGCGGGCCCGTTCAAGCGGGCCCGTTCAAGTGCGCAGCGCCGGACGGCAGCCGTCCGGCGCGATGCGCGAAAGGTGTGGGACGGGAGAAGTCAGGCGCGCGGCGCGCAGCCGAGGACGTGCGCCTTCACCAGCGCGCCGATGTTCGGGTCGCCCCGGCGGAACGCCTCCACCAGCTCCTGGTGCTCCTCGGCGTACGACTTCTGGACCGTGCCGAGCCAGCGGATCGACAGGGCCGTGAAGACCTCGATGCCGAGCGTCTCCCAGGTGTGCAGCAGGACGGCGTTGCCCGCCGCCTTCACCAGCTCCCGGTGGAAGGCCACCGTGTGCCGCACCTGGGCCGTCCCGTCGGACGTCGCGTCCGCCTCGTACAGCGCCGAGACGTGCGGCTCCAGGGCCGAGCAGTCCGCCGCGAGCCGGCCCGCCGCCAGTTCGGCCGCGATCTGCTCCAGACCGGCCCGCACCGGGTAACTCTCCTCCAGGTCCGCGGCGGTGAGATTGCGGACCCGTACGCCCTTGTTGGGCGCCGACTCGATCAGCCGCAGCGACTCCAGCTCGCGCAGCGCCTCGCGGACCGGGGTCTGGCTGACCTCCAGCTCGGTGGCGATCCGGCGCTCCACGATCCGCTCGCCCGGCTTCCAGCGGCCGCTGACGATCCCCTCCACGATGTGCTCGCGGATCTGTTCGCGCAGCGAGTGGACGACGGGGACGGTCATGAAGGCTCCTCGGGGAGTGTTGACCCTTAGACAATACGGCGGCGCCCCCGTCCGGAAACACTTCCGGACGGGGGCGCCGCAGGTGAGGCTCGTTACGTTGCAGGCCGGCGGACGGCCCTCACACGGCCTCCACGGGGCCCGTGCGGGCCCCGTGTCGCCTCGTCGGCCGAAGCCTCGGAGGCCGAAGCCTCAGAGGCCGAGGTCGACCTCGAACTCGCCGGCCTCCAGGATCGCCTTGACGGCCGTCAGGTAACGGGCGGCGTCCGCGCCGTCCACCAGACGGTGGTCGTAGGAGAGCGCGACGTACGTCATGTCGCGGATCGCGATCGTCTCACCCAGGTCCGGGTGGTCGATGACGACCGGACGGCGCACGGTGGCGCCGATGCCCAGGATGGCGACCTGGTTCGGGGGCACGATGATCGTGTCGAACAGCGCGCCGCGCGAACCGGTGTTGGAGATGGTGAAGGTCGCACCGGCCAGGTCGTCCGGCGTGATCTTGCTGGCGCGCACGGCGCCGGCCAGCTCCGCGGTCTTCTTCGAGATGCCGGCGATGTTGAGGTCGCCCGCACCCTTGATGACCGGGGTCATCAGACCCTTCTCGGAGTCCACCGCGATACCGATGTTCTCGGTGTCGAAGTAGGTGATCGTGCCCTCGTCCTCGTTGATCCGGGCGTTGATGACCGGGAACGCCTTCAGCGCCTGGGCCGCCGCCTTCACGAAGAACGGCATCGGGGAGAGCTTGACGCCCTCACGGGCGGCGAAGGCGTCCTTGGCACGGGCGCGCAGCTTCATCAGCTTGGTGATGTCGACCTCGACGACCGAGGTCAGCTGGGCCTGGCCGTGCAGCGCCTTCATCATGTTGTCGCCGATGACCTTGCGCATGCGGGTCATCTTGACGGTCTGACCGCGCAGCGGGGAGACCTCCAGGGCCGGGGCCTTCGCGGCGGCGGCCGGAGCGGCGGCGGCGACGGGGGCCGGAGCGGCCTTCTTGGCCTCGGCGGCCGCGAGGACGTCCTGCTTGCGGATGCGACCGCCGACGCCCGAGCCCTTGACGGCCGCCAGGTCGACACCGTTCTCGGTGGCGAGCTTGCGGACCAGCGGGGTCACGTACGCGCCGTCCTCGGCCGGAGCCGCGGCGGGGGCGGCCGGAACCGGCGTCACGACGGCCGGAGCGATCGACGGGGCGGCGGGGGCGACCGGGGCCGGAGCGGCCACGGGAGCGGCGGGCGCCACCGGGGCCGGGGCGGGGGCCGGAGCGGCCGGGGCCGGAGCCGGAGCGGCCGGAGCGGCCGGAGCCGCGGCGGGGGCGGCCGGGGCCGGAGCCGCGGCGGGGGCCGGAGCGGCACCCGCGGCACCGATGACGGCCAGCTTCGCGCCGACCTCGGCGGACTCGTCCTCGGCGACGACGATCTCCAGGAGGACGCCGGAGACCGGGGCCGGGATCTCGGTGTCGACCTTGTCCGTGGAGACCTCGAGCAGCGGCTCGTCGGCCTCGACGGTCTCGCCGACCGACTTCAGCCAGCGGGTGACGGTGCCCTCGGTGACGGACTCGCCCAGCGCGGGCAGCACGACGTCCGTACCGGAGGCGCCACCGGCAGCCGGAGCCTCGGCGGGGGCCTCGGCGACCGGCGCCGGGGCGGCCGGGGCCTCGGCCACGGGGGCCGGAGCGGGCTCGGCGGCCGGGGCCGGAGCGGCCTCGGCGGCGGGGGCCGGAGCCGCGGCGGGGGCGCCCGAGCCGTCGTCGATGATGGCCAGCTCGGCGCCGACCTCGACCGTCTCGTCCTCGGCGACCTTGATGGAGGCCAGGATGCCCGAGGCGGGGGCGGGGATCTCGGTGTCGACCTTGTCGGTCGAGACCTCGAGCAGCGGCTCGTCGGCCTCGACACGCTCACCCTCGGCCTTGAGCCAGCGGGTGACGGTGCCCTCGGTGACGCTCTCGCCGAGCGCCGGCAGGGTTACGGAAACCGACATGGTTTCAGTTGCTCCTAACGAATTGCGGAAAGTGGTCGTCGCGCCCTGTGATGACGTGAGCGTCAGTCGTGGGAGTGCAGAGGCTTGCCGGCCAGGGCCAGGTGGGCCTCGCCGAGCGCCTCGTTCTGCGTCGGGTGGGCGTGGATGAGCTGCGCGACCTCGGCCGGCAGCGCCTCCCAGTTGTAGATCAGCTGTGCTTCGCCGACCTGCTCGCCCATGCGGTCACCGACCATGTGGACGCCGACCACGGCACCGTCCTTGACCTGGACGAGCTTGATCTCGCCCGCGGTCTTGAGGATCTTGCTCTTGCCGTTGCCCGCGAGGTTGTACTTCAGGGCGACGACCTTGTCCGCGCCGTAGATCTCCTTGGCCTTGGCCTCGGTGATGCCGACGGAGGCGACCTCGGGGTGGCAGTACGTCACCCGGGGCACGCCGTCGTAGTCGATCGGGACGGCCTTCAGGCCGGCCAGGCGCTCCGCGACGAGGATGCCCTCGGCGAAGCCGACGTGCGCGAGCTGGAGCGTCGGGACGAGGTCGCCCACGGCCGAGATCGTCGGCACGTTGGTGCGCATGTACTCGTCGACCAGGACGTAGCCGCGGTCCATCGCGACGCCCTGCTCCTCGTAGCCCAGACCGGCGGAGACCGGGCCGCGGCCGATGGCGACCAGGAGCACCTCGGCCTCGAAGGTCTTGCCGTCGGCCAGGGTGACCTTGACGCCGCTGTCGGTGTACTCGGCGGACTGGAAGAAGGTGCCGAGGTTGAACTTGATGCCGCGCTTGCGGAAAGCGCGCTCAAGAAGCTTCGAGCTGTTCTCGTCCTCGACGGGGACGAGGTGCTTCATGCCCTCGATGACCGTGACGTCGGTGCCGAAGGACTTCCACGCGGAGGCGAACTCGACGCCGATGACGCCGCCGCCCAGGATGATCGCGGACTCCGGGACCCGGTCCAGGGTCAGCGCGTGGTCCGAGGTGATGATCCGGTTGCCGTCGATCTCCAGGCCGGGGAGCGACTTCGGCACGGAGCCGGTGGCGAGGAGGACGTGACGGCCCTCGACGCGACGGCCGTCGACGTCGACGGAGGTCGGGGAGGACAGGTGGCCGGTGCCCTCGATGTAGGTCACCTTGCGGGAGGCGACGAGACCCTGCAGACCCTTGTACAGGCCCGAGATCACGTCGTCCTTGTACTTGTGGACACCCTTGATGTCGATGCCCTCGAAGGAGGCCCTGACACCGAACTGCTCCGCCTCGCGCGCCTGGTCGGCGACCTCGCCGGCGTGGAGCAGGGCCTTCGTCGGGATGCAGCCGTTGTGCAGGCAGGTGCCGCCGAGCTTGTTCTTCTCGATCAGTGCGACGTCCAGGCCCAGCTGCGCTCCGCGCAGCGCCGCGGCGTAACCGCCGCTACCGCCGCCGAGGATCACTAGGTCGAAAACGGTGCTGGCGTCGTTCGCCACGTCACGTCCTCCATGCATGTGCGCTCGTCGCCGGTCTTCGATGACCGGGCGGCGGCTGGTGTTCGGCCGCTTTATTTCGGCCCTGTGGTGGGGGCCCTGTCCTGCCGAGAACCCATCTTCGCACTTGTTGACGGCTGACGGGACGCGGGGCCGTGCTCTGAGACGGCCGATCGTCCTTACGGAGGGATCGCCGCGGCGTGTGAAGCCACGGATTCCGTCGTGGGGACCACCGGCCCGGGCAGGGGGACGGCCCCGGGCGGTAAGCCCGGGGCCGTCCCCCTCGCGGGGCGGTCAGAGCTCGCCGGCCGCCGTGCGCTCGGCCAGCCGCACCAGGGTGCGCACCGAGGAGCCGGTGCCGCCCTTGGGGGTGTAGCCGTACGGGGCGCCCTCGTGGAAGGCGGGGCCCGCGATGTCCAGGTGGGCCCAGGCGATGCCCTCGCCCACGAACTCCTGGAGGAAGAGACCGGCGACCAGGCCGCCGCCCATCCGGACGCCCATGTTGGCCATGTCGGCGGTGGGGGAGTCCATGGTCTTGCGCAGGTCCGCGGGGAGCGGCATCGGCCAGGACTGCTCGCCGACCTCCTCGGCGATCTCGTGGATCGCGGTCCGGTAGTCGTCGTCGTTGGCCATGATGCCGAAGGTGCGGTCGCCGAGCGCCAGGACCATCGCTCCGGTCAGGGTCGCCACGTCGACGATCGCGTCCGGGTGCTCCTCGGAGGCGCGGGTCAGCGCGTCGGCGAGGACGAGCCGGCCCTCGGCGTCGGTGTTCAGGACCTCGACGGTCTTGCCGCTGTACATGCGCAGGACGTCACCCGGGCGGGTGGCGGAGCCCGACGGCATGTTCTCCGCGAGGGCGAGCCAGCCGGTGACGTTGACCTCGAGGCCGAGGCGGGCCGCGGCGACGACGGTGGAGAACACGGCGGCGGCGCCGCTCATGTCGCACTTCATCGTCTCGTTGTGGCCGGCCGGCTTCAGGGAGATGCCGCCCGAGTCGTAGGTGATGCCCTTGCCGACCAGGGCGAGGGTCTTCTCCGCCTTCGGGTGGGTGTAGGCGATCCGGACCAGCCGCGGCGGGTTCACGGAACCGACGCCGACGCCGAGGATGCCGCCGTAGCCGCCCTTGGCGAGCGCCTTCTCGTCGAGGACCTGGACCTTGAGGCCGTGCTCCTTGCCGGCGGCCTGGGCGGCGGCGGCGAAGGCGGCCGGGGTCAGGTCGTTCGGCGGCATGTTGATCAGATCGCGGGCGCGGTTGATCTCCTCGGCCACGGCCTGGGCGCGCTCCGCGGCGGCCTTGAACGCCTTGTCGCGGGGCTTGGCGCCGAGCAGGGCCACCTCGGCGAGGGGCTTCTTCGCGTCCTTGCCGGTCTCCTGGTACGCGGTGTAGGCGTACGCGCCGAGCAGGGCGCCCTCGGCGATGGCGGAGGCGTCCTCGGGCGAGGCGATCGGCAGCGCGAACGCGGCCTTCTTCGAGCCGGTCAGGACGCGGGCGGCGGTGCCGGCGGCGCGGCGCAGGGTCTCCGCGCCGAAGGACTCGCCGTCCTCGGGGGCCGCGCCCAGACCGACGGCCAGGACGACGGGGGCCTTGAGACCGGCGGGGGCGGGCAGCTTCGTCGCCTCACCCTCGGCACCCGAGGCGCCCAGGGTCTCCAGGACGGCGGCGAGCCGGCCGTCGAAGGCCGTGTCGACGGCCTCGGCGCCCGGGGCGACGACGAGCGCCTTGCCGGACTTCGCGACGCCGACGACGAGGACGTCGGCGCGCAGCGTCGCCGCGCCGGCAGTGCTGAGAGTGAGAGCAGTCACGGTGGTGAAATCTCGCTTCCATTGAGTTCTGTGGCGGTCGAGGGATGGGCCGACCGTGCCCGCCGCATCGTATTTCGGCCCGGAGAGCGCCGAGAACGAGCCTACGCTCGCTCGCCCGGTTCGCTCACGGCGGCGTTGGTTCACTCATCCGTGGTGTCTCTTTCATGTTTACCGTTTCGGCCTCCACGTCCCCGCCACACTCGCCTCAATCGCGCAAGGACGACACACCGTCCTTCGCCTCATCTGCGACATCTCCACGGGTCCCGCCTGTCCGGCCGGCGCCCGTCGAGGGGGGACACCAGCCTTGGACTCCGACCGAATCCGTACGCCCGAAACCGCGCCCCGCACCGCCCGGCTCGCGGTCCTGGCGGCCGCCGCGCTCCTCGCGACCGTCATGCCGTCGGCGCAGGCGGCGACCGCCCCGGTGCCCCGGATCGACCTCACCGTCCTCGTCGTCGACGACGGCGGGAGCGCCGTCGAGGCGATCGCCGACGAGCTGAAGGGTTCCGGCGTCCCGTTCCGCAGGATCGACCTCGACGACCCGAACCGGCCGGTCCTCGACGCGGCCTTCCTCAGCGACACCGTCGACGGCCGCCCCCGCGCCAAGTACCAGGGCGTCGTCCTGCCCCACGAGAGCGCCTTCGGCCCCGACTCCGCCGAGCACACCGCCCTCCTGAGTTACGAGAAGACCTTCGGCATCCCGCAGGTCGACGCCTCCACCTGGTCCCATCCCGGCGTCGGCCTCGACTACACGGACGCGGGCGGCTACGCCGGCGTCCTCGACGGAGCCACCGCCGGGGTCACCGCCGCCGGACGGGCCGGCCCCTTCCGCTACCTGGCCGGGGCGCTCGCCTTCGAGGACAACGACGCCTCCGTCGCCGAGAGCTACGGCTACGCGGGCCGCCCCAGGGCCGGCTACACCAGCTACCTCGACATGCCCGTCGACGGCGGCGGCCGGGCCAGCCTTGTCGGCGAGTACGCCGCCGACGGGCGCCGCGAACTCGTCGTCACCTTCGCCTACAACCGCTACCAGCGGCAGTTCCGGGCACTGGCCCGCGGCATCGTCGACTGGCTCACCCAGGGCGTCCACCTCGGCCAGAGCCGCAACTACCTCTCCGTCCACGTCGACGACGTCTTCGCCCCCGACGCCCGCTGGGACACCGCCCGCAACTGCACCCCCGGCGACTTCGACTGCGTCGGCGACGACGGCGAGGGCGCCGACCCGATCCGCATGACGGTCGCCGACGCGCAGTACGCCGCCGCCTGGCAGAAGGCGTCCGGCTTCACCCTCGACATGGTCTACAACGGCGGCCAGGGCGAGCAGTGGAAGACCGAGCACGGCGGCACCGACCCGCTCACCGACCGGCTGGTCGCCGACCGCGCCCAGTACCGCTGGATCAACCACACCTACACGCACCCCTTCCTCGGCTGCGTCCAGGACAACACCGTCGTCCCCTGGCGGTGCGCCCAGGACACCGCGGGGAACACCCTGTGGGTCGGCCGCTCCGAGCTCTCCGCCCAGATCCGCGACAACCACAACTGGGCCGTGGCCAAGGGCATCCCCGTCGACCGGAGCGAACTCGTCACCGGCGAGCACTCCGGGCTCAGGACCCTGCCCCAGCAGCCCGTCGACAACCCCCACCTGGCCGGCGCCCTCGCCGACAACGGGGTGAAGTGGACCGGCAGCGACAACTCCCGCGAGCCGCAGCAGCGGGCCGTCGGCACCGGCTCCGGCGCCGCGAAGACCGTGCCCCGCCACCCCATGAACGTGTACTACAACGTGGGCACCGCCGCCGAGATGACCGACGAGTACAACTGGATCTACACCTCCCGCGCCGACGGCGGCAGCGGCATCTGCGAGTCCGACCCGGCCTCCACCTGCCTGCCCGCCCCCCTCGACACCGCCACCGGCTACGCCGCGCGGATCGTCCCGCAGGAGGCGCGCACCGCCCTCTCCCACGTGATGGCCAACGACCCCCGCCCGCACTACGTGCACCAGTCCAACCTCGCCGAGGAACGGCTCCTCTACCCCGTCCTCGACCGCGTACTGGCCGACTACCGCGCCCTGTTCGCCCCCTCCGCGCCCCTGGTCAACCCCGCCCAGCGGGACGCCGGCGCCGAGCTGACCCGCCGCGCCGCCTGGGACCAGGCCCTCGCCGCCGGCAAGGTCACCGCCTACCGGATCGGCACCGCGGTCACCGTCAAGGCCCCCTCCGGCGTCGCCGTGCCCCTCACCGCCCCCGAGGGCACCCGCAAGCGCCTCGTCCTCGGCACCGCCGCCTTCGGCTCGCCCTACGCCGGCACCCGCTCCGCCTGGACCGCGCCCGAACCGCTCCAGACCACCGTCACCCTCACGCTCCCGAGCGCCTGACCAGCACGTTCCGGGGGGAACGCACATGTCGAGCCGTGGCCGCCACGTCACCATGCTCACCGAAGGCACCTATCCGCATGTCCACGGAGGCGTCAGCACCTGGTGCGACCAGCTCGTCCGCGGCATGCCCGAGGTCGACTTCGAGATCCTCGCCCTCACCGGCAGCGGCCGCGAACCCGTCACCTGGGAGCTGCCGTCCAACGTCACCCGGCACACCGCGTACCCCCTCTGGGGACTTCCGCAGGGGCCGGCGCCCGTCCGCGCGCGCCGGCCCCTGCGAGGGCGCGAACGCCGGGCCTTCCTCGACGCGTACGAAGGACTCCTGCTCGCCCTCCTCGACCCCGAGGCGGGCCGCGACTTCGGCGCGAGCCTGTATGCGCTGGCCGCCCTCGCCCGGCAGGGGCGGCTGACCGCCGCCCTGCGCTCCGAACCGGCCCTGCGCTCCCTCATGTGGATCTGGACCATGCCGCACCTGCCGACGGTCGCGGCCGGGCCCACCGTCCACGACGCCCTCACCGCCACCGACCTCCTGGAACACGCCCTGCGGCCGCTCGCCGCCCGGATAGCCGACGGCAGCGTGGCCCACGCCGTCTCCAGCGGTCTCGCCACCCTGCCCGCACTCGCCGCGCAGCACTTCGAAGGGGTGCCCTTCCTGCTCACCGAACACGGCATCTACCTCCGCGAGCGCTACCTCGGCTACCGCACCGAGGCCCAACGCTGGCCCGTCAAGGCCCTGATGCTCGGCTTCTACCGCGAACTCAACACCCTCGGGTACCGCAAGGCCGACCTCATCACCCCCTGCAACCAGTACAACCGGCGCTGGGAGGAGCGCGGCGGCGCCCCCGTCGAACGCATCCGCACCGTCTACAACGGCGTCGACCCGGCCCTCTTCCCCGAGGCCGGGCCCGAACCCGAGACGCCCACCCTCAGCTGGTGCGGCCGCGTCGACCCCATCAAGGACCTGGAGACCCTGGTCCGGGCGTACGCGATCTGCCGCGCCGAACTCCCCGAGCTGCGGCTGCGGTTGTTCGGCCCCGTCCCGGCCGGCAACGAGGACTACCGCACCCGCCTGGAGAAGCTCGCCGCCGAACTGGGCGTCGCCGACGGGGTGTCCTTCGAGGGACGGGTCTCCGACGTCCCCGCCGCCTACGCGGCCGGCAGCGTCGTCATGCTCTCCTCCATCAGCGAGGGGTTCCCCTTCTCCCTCATCGAGGCCATGTCCTGCGGCCGCGCCACCGTCTCCACGGACGTCGGCGGCGTCCGCGAGGCCGTCGGCGAGACCGGCATCGTCGTCCCGCCCCGCGAACCGGCCGTCATGGCCGCCGCCGTCACCGCCCTCCTGCGGGACGGGGCCCGGCGCGCCGAACTCGGCCGCCGGGCACGGCAGCGGGTCGTCGACCGGTTCACCCTCAACCGCTCCGTGGACGGCTTCCGCCAGATCTACCTCGAACTGGGCGGCGCCCGTCCGGCGCGCCCGGTCCCCGCCGTCGCCCCCGTCCCGCTCCGCCTCAGCATCCCGTCCCCCCGTCGCACCTCCCCGACCCTCGTCCCCGGAGGCACCCCGGTATGAGCGGCTCCCTCTGGCTGAAGCCTCCGGCCACCGGCCCCGCCACCCTTCCCGCGATCCCGCGGCCCCGCCGCGAGCGGCCGGCGGCCCGCGCCACACCCCCGGCCCCCGCCGCCGTCGCCCTCGCGGACGACCCGATGGACGAACTCGCCGAACGGCTGGACGGGTTCGTCGCCGCGGCCGTGCACCCCGACGAGATCGCCGCGATCCTCGAGTCCGACGGGATGACCGACGACCACATCCGGCTCACCTACGGCCGGGCCGACTCCTTCACCCTCGCCGAGGACCTCTACGCGCGCGTGGAGCGGCGCCACCCCGAACCGGAGGCACGGTCCGGCGGCGTCTGGCTCAGCGGGCTCGCCGGCTGTCTGCTGCGCGGTCTCGTCTTCGCGCTGCCGGGCCTGGCGTACGTCCTGGCCGCGCCGCTCCTCGCCGGGGGGCACGGCCGGGCCGGGCTCCCCCCGGGGACGGTCCCGCTCCTCGCCGGCGCGGTCACCGGCTGGGTGTGGAACCAGGCGCTGTCGCACCGCGCGTACACCTGGCTCGGGCTCGGGGACCGGCCCGCCGCCGCCCGCGCCCTGCTCGTCGGCGCCCCCGCCGGCGCACTGGCCGGGACGGCCGTCGCGTACGCCGCCGCCGGGCCCGGCGAGGCCGCGGCCGCCGTGTTCGCCGCCGGCCAGTCGCTCTACCTCGCCGCCGCGACCGTCCTGCTGGTCCTCGGCCGCGAACGGGCCCTGATCGCCGCCCTGTCGCCGCTCGCCGGTGCGCTCCCCGCGTTCCGCTGGGACCTCCCCGACCCGCTCCGGGCCGGCCTCCTCCTCGCCTCGCTCGCCGCGTCCGTCGGCTGCGCCGCGCTCGTGCTCGGGCCGGGCACGGCCCGCGGCGCCGCCGGCCGCGGCGGGCCACCGCGCGCGGTCTCCCTCCCGTACGGCCTGTTCGGCCTCGGCAGCGGGCTGCTCGTCCTCCGGGCCGGCGTCGGCGACAGCCTGGTCGGCGGGGTGGGGGCGGTGATGGCGCTCACCCTGTCCATGGGGCCGGCCGAGTGGCTGCTGCACCGCTTCCGGGACGAGAGCCTGACCCGGCTGCGGACCCTCACCACCGCCCGCGCGTTCCGCCGGGCGGTCACCGGGACCCTCGTCCTCTGCCTCGGCGGGTACCTCACCGTCCTCCTCGGCCTCACCCTCGCGGCCGCCCTGGTGTGGCCCGGCGCGCCCTGGCCGGCGCTCCCGCACCTGACGGGCCTGCTCCTGATCGGCACCGTCCTCTGGCTGGGGCTGCTGCTCCAGGCGTTCGGCTCGGTGGTCAGCGCGGCGACCGTCTGCCTGCTCGCGGCGGCGGCCCAGACGGCGGTGCCGGCGGCCGGACCGGTGGCGGCCGGGGGAGCGGCGGCGCTGCTGACCGTCCTCAGCTGTGTTCTGCTGGTACGACCGACCGTCCACCGCGTCTAGGGGGAGACCGTGACGACTCGCTCCCTGCTGGTGCCGTACTACGAGCACCCCGCCGAACGCCCCGAGGAGTGGGCCGCGCTCGTCGCCGCGGCCCCCTCCCTCTACGGGGTGGTCCTCAACCCGGCGAGCGGCGCCGGCCAGGCGCCCGACCCGGCGTTCATCGACGCCGCCGGGCAGCTGCGGGCCGCCGGGGTGCGGGTCCTCGGCTACGTCGACACCGCCTACGCCCGCCGCCCGCACATCGAGGTCGTCACCGAGCTGCTCCGGCACCGCGACTGGTACGGCGCCGACGGGGCCTTCCTCGACCAGGTGACGACCGCTCCCGACTCCCTCGCCCACTACCGGCGGATCGCGGTGGCGGCACGGGCCGCCGGTGCCGCCACCCTCGTCTTCAACCACGGCGCCCACCCGGACCCCGGCTACGAGGCCCAGGCCGACCTCCTCGTCACCTTCGAGGGCCCCTGGGACACGTACCGGACGCTCGACCTGCCGGTCGCCGCCCACTACTGCCACCTCGTCTACGCGGCCCCGCCCGGGGTCAGCCCGGCCACCCCGGTGCACTGCGCCGTCCCCGGCGCGGGTGCGCACCCCTGGGGCACCCTTCCGCATCTCCTGGAGCCCGCCCGATGAGACCCGCCCGCCCGAAGCGGCGCCTCCTTCCCCTGCTCGCGGGGCTGCTGCTGCTCGCCACCGCCTGCACGTCGGCCCCCGGCCAGGACGACGCCAAGACCGCGGACGACCGCTGGCGGCCGAAGCCCGGCCTCGCCTGGCAGTGGCAGCTCAGCGGCCGCCTCGATCCGTCCGTCGACGTGCCCGTGTACGACATCGACGGCTTCGACCACCCCGCGGCCACCGTGAAGGACCTGCACGCGCGCGGGCGGAAGGTCATCTGCTACCTCTCCACCGGCGCCTGGGAGGACTTCCGGCCGGACGCGGCGACGTTCCCCCGGTCGCTCCTCGGCAAGGGCAACGGCTGGGAGGGCGAGCGCTGGCTCGACATCCGCCGCACCGACCTCCTCGAACCCCTCATGGCGGCCCGCCTCGACATGTGCCGCGACAAGGGCTTCGACGCCGTCGAGCCCGACAACATGGACGGCTACCGCAACACCACGGGCTTCCCCCTGACCGCCGCCGACCAGCTCCGCTACAACCGGCTGATCGCCCGCCTCGCCCACGACCGCGGCCTCGCCGTCGGCCTCAAGAACGACCTGGACCAGATCCCCGGGCTCCTCGCCGACTTCGACTTCGCGGTCAACGAGCAGTGCGCCGAGTACGACGAGTGCGGCCGCCTCGCCCCCTTCGTCGCGGCGGGCAAGGCGGTCTTCCACGTCGAGTACGAGCTGGCGCCCTCCCGGTTCTGCGCCCAGGCCCGGAAACTGGGCCTCAGCTCGATGCGCAAGCGCTACGAGCTGGGGGTGTGGCGCCAGGCGTGCTGACCGTCCCCTCCCGGCCGGGCGAACGGGTCAGGCGGTCGAGCGTCGGGCGGTGACCGTGTAGCAGGTGGCGCGGCCCGAACCCCGGTCCGACCACTCGTCCCGGGTCGACCAGGTGTACCAGTGGGAGCCGCCCGTGGACCGCCCGCACGCCCGCTCGGCCCGGTCCATGGCCTCCTCGGCGCCGGGGTAGGCACCGCGGAGCGGGTGCTGTCCGAGCACCTTCCCGTCGTGGGGGCCGGCGCAGGACACACGGATCACCAGGCGGCTGTGCCGCATGCCGGTGTTGAAGTCCATGCACTCCCCGGCCGCGAGGTCGTAGCTGAGGCGGACGGTGTCGGCGGCGTCCAGGACCCGGCCGTCGGGGGCGGCCGGGACCGCCGGCTTCGGCGCGCCGAAGCGGCCGAGGGTCAGGTCGGCGCGGAGCGTGGTCACCCCGGCGAGCAGGCTCTCCTCCTCGTGGGAGAGCAGCGAGGAGAGGTCGGCCCGGGCGCGGACGATCCGGCCCTCGCGGTCGACGTCCACCGTGACCGGTACCGGCGGGCTCGACGCCGTCGCGTACAGGGGGCGGGGGACGAACTCCGTGCGCAGGTCGTACGGGAAGAGGTCCAGGGCCGTGCCGAGCGCGATGTCGGCCCGGTAGGACCGGCCGCCGTCGGCCGTCGGCCGCCCGGCGGCGGGCCGTACGCCGCTCAGCACCTCCAGGAGCGTGCCGCCGATCGCGCCCTCGGTGCCCCGCAGATGGCTGATCGAGTCGATGCCCCACAGCGGCTTGATGTCGCCCTCGTACCGGAGCCAGTAGCCGGCGGACTCGGCGCGGTAGTGGATGACGTGGGTGTCCACGGTGTAGCGGCCGGCGGCGTCGCCGGTGGCACGGCCGGGCAGGGTGCCCAGGAGGGTCTCCCGGGCCGCCTCGGGGAATCCGGGGGTGAGGCTCCAGCGGTGCGCCGCCTCGCCCCGCGAGCCCGCGAAGTCCAGCCGCCCGGTGACGTCCTGGACGGCCGTGTCCTTGCCCGCGCCGAAGGTGACGGTCTGCCGGAAGTCGGCGCCGCCGGTCTCCTGGCTGTGCCGCAGGGCGAGGTTGACCTGCCGGGCCAGTGGCTCGGAGAAGACCGGGTGGGGCGCGGTGCCCTTGCTCGCGGTGTCACCGCCGCCGCACGCGGCGAGCGACAGGACCGCGGCCGCGAGCACGGCGGAGGTACGGACGAGATGTCTGATCACGGTGCCAAGACCGGGCGGGGGAGCGGAAGGTTGCCCTCCCCCCGGTCACGGATCGGTCACCCCAGGGTCAGCGCGGCCAGGGCCACCGTCGCCGCCGTCTCCTCGACCGCGCCGAACACGTCGCCCGTCACGCCGCCGAACCTGCGTACGCAGCGGCGCAGCAGCAGGGCCGCCGCGCCGAGGGCGGCGCCGGCCGCGAGCACGTTGCGGACCGCGTCGAGGGGGGAGGAGAGGAGTCCGGCCCCGGCGGCGGCGACCAGGACGGCGGCGGTGGTGAGGGTCGCGGAGCGGACCGGGACGGTCTCGGCGACGATCGCCCCGAGGCCCTCGGGGCGGGCCGCGGGGACGCCGATGCGGGAGGCGTGGGTGAGGGCGAGGCGGGCGACGGTGGCGGCGAGCGCGGCGCCGACCGTGCCGTGCGCCCAGCTCTCCTCGTACAGCCGGTGGAGCGCGGCGACCTGGGCGAGCAGGACGAGGACGATGGAGATGACGCCGAACGGCCCGATGTCCGACTGCTTCATGATGCGCAGCGCGTCCTCGGCCGGCTTGGCACTGCCGAGCCCGTCCGCGGTGTCGGCGAGGCCGTCGAGGTGAAGGCCGCGGGTGAGCACGGCGGGGACGGCGGTGGTGGCGACGGCGGCGAGCAGCGGGCCGGAACCGAGCAGCAGGAACGTTCCGCCGAACGCGGCCGCGGAGACGCCGACGACCAGTCCGGCCACCGGGGCGCAGAGCATGCCGGCGCGCGCCGCGTCCCGGTCCCAGCGGGTGATGCGGGCGGGGAACACCGTGAGGGTGCCGAAGGCGAAACGCAGGCCGTCCATCCGGGCAGGGTAATCGCCGCCCTCGAACGGTAGATTGCGCATATCGCGCAAATCGGAACGGGGTGGCATGGGTCACTGGTTCTCCCGCAACTTCGTCGAGCCGGGCAAGGTCCCGATGCTGCTCGCTCTGACCTCCTTCGTCCTGACATTCCTGGTCACCCGCACCGTCACCCGGCTCATCCGGGCGGGGAAGGGGCCCTTCCGGAACGTCTCCTCCGGAGGGCTCCACATCCATCACGTCGTGCCCGGCGTCGTCCTCACGGTCATCGGCGGATTCGGCGCGGTGGCCAGCGACCGGCACGGTCTGGGAGCGGCCGTCTTCGCGGTCGTCTTCGGGGTCGGCGCCGGACTCGTCCTGGACGAGTTCGCGCTCATCCTGCACCTGGACGACGTCTACTGGACGGACGAGGGCCGTCAGAGCGTCGAGGTGGTCGTCCTCACCGCCGCGCTCGTCGGACTCGCGCTCAGCGGCTTCTCACCGCTGGGCGTCAACGACATGACGGCGGACGAGCGCCAGGACCGGGCCAGCTTCATCCTGACGCTCGTGCTCAACTTCGGCCTGGTCCTGGTCACCCTGGTGAAGGGGAAGGTCCGGCTGGCGGTGATCGGGACCCTGATCCCGTTCGTGGCGATCGTCGGCGCCGTCCGGCTGGCCCGCCCCGGCTCCTGGTGGTCGCGGCACCTCTACGCGCGCCGCCACAAGGCCAGGGCCCGCTCCGCGCTCCGCGCGTACCGCCACGACAAGCGCTGGACCAAGGTCCGGCGCCGGTTCCAGGACGTCATCGGCGGCTTCCAGGAGCGGGTGCCGGGACGGGGCGCGCCGCCCTCCTGACCCGCTCGCGCCGCGCCTGGACCGCGATCAGGACGAGGACGGCGGCGATCGCCGCGAGGTGCTCCTTGCCCGCCAGGTTCGGCTTGACGATCACCTCGACCACCATCGCCACCACGACGGCCGCGCCCGTCCACCGGGCCCCGTACCGCCAGCAGACGTAGACGGCGAGGCCCACCACGGCCGCCGAGGGGCCGGTGTCCACCACCCGCGCGTCGGAGGCGGGCAGCCCGAACGGGCTGTCCGGTCCGATCGCGATGCCCACGCGCGCGTAGAGCGTGCCGGCCAGCGTCGCCAGGTAGGCGACGCCGAGCGTCCGCCACCGGCCGATGCAGATCTCGGCGATCCCGAAGACCAGCAGCACCTGGGCGAGGGCGCCCCAGACGGGCAGGTCGAGCGCGGGGACGAAGAGCGAGAGCGGGGTCCGCAGCAGCGCGAGCCACACCGGGTCCTCGGCGCGCACGAATCCGATGTCCTGGACCGGCCGGTACCCCCAGTCCTGGTTCTGGACGACCTGGAACACGGCGGTGAGGCAGACGGCCGCCAGCGTCATCGGCACCGCCCGCCACCGCGCGGTCGCCAGCCGGGTCCGCAGGGTGGTGGACAGCGGCCCCCACTCGCGGCGGGCGAAGTCCTTCAGGCGCTCGTTCAACGACCGCTCGCCAGATGTCTGCGGTGCATCCACCTGGGCAGGCCGGGGGCCTCCAGGAAGCCCTCGGCCCGCCCGGCCGCGAGGCCGATGCGCAGCAGGTCCGCACTCTTCTCGAAGAGCATGTATCGGGGCTCCCAGATCGGTCGGTACTTGGCGTTGGCGCGGTACAGCGACTCGATCTGCCACCAGCGGGAGAAGAAGCTGAGCAGGGAACGCCACATGCGCAGCACGGGTCCCGCCCCGAGCTTCGAGCCACGTTCGAAGACGGAGCGGAACATGGCGAAGTTCAGCGAGACCTGAGTGATCCCGATCTCCTTGGCGCGCTGGAGGAGTTCGATGACCATGAACTCCATCAGGCCGTTCTCCGACTCCCGGTCACGGCGCATCAGGTCGAGCGAGAGCCCCTTCGGGCCCCAGGGGACGAAGGACAGCACCGCCCGCAGCTCGCCCTGGTCGTCGGTGCACTCCAGCATCACGCAGCGGCCGTCGCACGGATCGCCGAGCCGGCCGAGCGCCATCGAGAAGCCCCGCTCGGTGGCCCCGTCCCGCCAGTCGTCGGCCTTGCGCAGCAGTTCGGCCATCTCGTCGGCCGGGATGTCCTCGTGGCGCCGGATCCGGACCTCGTACCCGGCCCGCTTGACCCGGTTGTACGCCTGCCGGACGGTGCGCATCGCCCGGCCGTCCAGGGTGAACTCGTCGGTCTCCACGATCGCCTCGTCGCCCAGCTCCAGGGCGTCCATGCCGTGCCGGGCGTAGACGGTGCCGGCCTCCTCGCTCGCCCCCATCACCGCCGGGATCCAGCCGTGCGCGCGGGCCTCGGCGAGCCAGGGCTCGATGGCCCCGGGCCATGCCTCGGGGTCGCCGATCGGGTCGCCGGAGGCGAGGGAGACCCCGCCCACCACCCGGTAGGTGACGGCGGCCTTCTCGCTCGGCGACCACACGACGCTCTTCTCGCGGCGCAGCGCGAAGTAGCCCAGCGAGTCGCGGTCCCCCTGCTTGTCCAGCAGGGCCCGAAGGCGCTCCTCGTCCTCCTCGGTCAGCGGGTCGGTGGCCCGCCGGGAGCGGAAGGCCGCGAACAGCACGGCGAACAGGAGCAGCGTGGACAGGACGTTGATGGTGACGTCGACCCAGCCCGGGGTGGAGATGTTCGGCAGGCGCGAGTCGTCGGCGGCCAGGGTGATCAGCCGCATCACGCCGTACCGCCAGCGCTCCAGGAAGGTGGAGTGGGCGGTGGCCGTGTTGGTGACGGTGACCAGGACGGCGGCGAGCAGCGAGGTGACGAGCAGACCCCCGACCGCCACGGCCGCGGCGAGCAGCGGGTTGGAGCGGTCGCCCTTCGCGTAGAACTCCTTGCGGCCCAGCAGCAGCGCCACCACGAAGGCTGCGGTCAGCGCGAGCGAGACCCAGTTCTGCGCGTGCCCGCGGATCTCCGGGAAGATCATCACCAGTGCGAAGAGCAGCAGGAACAGCCCGCCGAGGACCATGTTGAGGATCCACGCCGCCCGCTTGCGCCGCCGCATGGTGATCGCCAGGAAGAGGGTGAAGACCCCCGAGGCGAAGCCCGCGGTGAGCATGTACGGAGTGAAGTAGTCGTCCTCGTTGTGCCGTCGAAGGTCCTGCCCGAAGGAGACCCAGACGGCGCTCAGGAAATTGATGAACGTGACGACGCGCAGGTACCAGACGGCGAACGCGGCGCTGCGCCGCGAGCGGACGGTGCTGCCCCGGGGCGCTGCTTCGGTGGACAAACGGACCTCTCCCATGAAAAGCGATCATATGGGGCACCGCTTCCCCTGCCGAGACGCCGGGGCGGCCACGCGTGCGTGGCGCGCGGCCGCCCCGGAGCAGGTCGGTCCGTCTTCCTCAGTGCTCCTCGTCCGCCGCGCCCGACCCGGCCGGATCCGGACGCTCGGGCAGCTCCGCGGCGAACGCGGCCGCGGCCCGGACGAGGGGAAGTGCGAGCAGGGCACCGGTTCCCTCACCCACATGGACGCCGTGGTCGAGCAGGGGGTTGAGTGCCATCCGGTCCAGCGCCTTCGTCTGCGCGGGCTCACCGCTGACCTGCCCCGCCAGCCACCAGTCCGGCGCCCGGAACGCCGCCCGCTGCGCCACCAGCGCGCAGGCCGCGCCCACCACACCGTCCAGGATCACCGGCATCCGCCGCACCGACGCCTGGAGCAGGAAACCGGTCATCGCCGCCAGGTCCGCCCCGCCGACCGCGGCCAGCAGCTCCAGCTGGTCGCCCAGGACCGGCCGGGCCCGCCGCAGCGCGTCGCGGATCGCCGCGCACTTGCGCATCCACGCCAGGTCGTCGATCCCCGCGCCGCCGCGGCCCGTCACCACCGAGGCGTCCGTCCCGCACAGGGCCGCGATCAGCGTCGAGGCCGCCGTCGTCCCGCCGACGCTCAGGTCGCCGAGCACCACCAGGTCGGTGCCCGAGTCCGCCTCCTCGTCGGCGATCGCGATGCCGAGCCGGACCGCCGCCTCGGTCTCCTCCGCCGTCAGCGCGTTCTCCACGTCGATCCGGCCGCTGCCGCGCCGAACCCGGTGGCGCACCACCTCGGCGGGCAGCAGCTCCGGCTCGCAGTCCAGACCGGCGTCCACGACCCGCACCGGCACGTCCATCGAGCGGGCGAGCACGGCCAGTGGGCTCGCCCCGTCCAGGACCGCCCGCACCAGCTCGTGCGCGGTCCCCGCGGCGCGCCCGGAGACGTCGAGCGAGGCCACCCCGTGGTCGCCCGCGAAGAGCACCACCCGCGGCTGCTCGATCGCCCGCACCTTGACCGTCGCCTGCGCCGCCGCCAGCCACTCGCCCAGCTCGTCCAGGCGTCCCAGCGCGCCGGGCGGCACGCTCAGCCGCTCCCGGCGCTCCTCGGCGTCACGCCGGATCCCGCCGTCGGGGCGCTCGATCAGATCGGAGAAGTCGTCCAGGTTCACGGGTGTCCGCCTCGGGGCAATCAGCTGGGGCCAGGCCGGTGGCCATCGGTGATCGCACCCTACCCGCGCAGCACCAGGGGCTGACCGGCGACCACCAGGACGACCTGCTCGCACTCGTCGGCGAAGGCCGCGTTCAGCCGCCCCAGTTCGTCCCGGAAGCGACGCCCCGACGCGGTGCCCGGCACCACCCCCGACCCCACCTCGTTCGTCACCGCGACGACCGTGCGGCGCGTCGCCCGCACCGCCGCCACCAGCTCCGCCGTCCTCTCCCGCAGCGACGTCTGCCCGCCCGACGCCCACCGCTCGTCGTCCCAGGCGTCCACCCGGTCCATGGCGTCCGTCAGCCACAGCGACAGGCAGTCGACCAGCAGCGCGGGCCCCTCCCCGGCCAGCAGCGGGACGAGGTCGCAGGTCTCGGCGGTACGCCAGGAACCGGGCCGCCGCTCCCGGTGCAGCCCGACCCGCTGGGCCCACTCCGCGTCGCCCTCGCGTGTCCCGCCGGTCGCCACGTACAGCACCTCGGGAAAGGTCTCCAGGCGCCGCTCGGCCTCGACCGACTTGCCCGACCGGGCCCCGCCGGTCACCAGCGTCCGCCGCGGCACGTCCGGCACCTCGTGGTAGTCGCCCACGTACAGCGTCGTCCCGTCCGGCACCGCCCGCGCCCCGGCCGCCGCGAGCCGCCGGTCCAGCTCGGCCCCGGTCGGGACGTCGTGGTCCAGGTGGGCCGCGATCACCTCGGTGGCCGGCCCGACCGCCCCGGTCGCCCGGAGCCGGGCCAGCGCGTCCGGGCGCCCCGTCACATCGCCGATCACCATGTCGTACGGCACCCGGTGGTCCTCCGGGAGGCCCGCCGGAGCGCCGCCGGGCGGCAGGTACAGCAGCCGCTCGCCGTCCGCCGACGTCACCTCGTACCCGGTGCCGGGCGAGTCCATCGACACCGCCCGCACGGTGTGTCCGCTGATCAGCGTCAACTCCCGTCCGTCCGGCACCCGGCCCGCCGTCGGCAGCCCCGCGGGCACCTCCACCGCCGGCCCGTCGTGCGGATGCGAGAGCAGGACCTGTCGCACGCCCACGAGCGAGTGCCCCGAGCGGGCCGCCGCCAGCGCGGCCCCCGGGGTCAGGTCGAGCAGCAGAGCCCCGTCCACCAGCAGCGCGGTCGCGGCCCGCGCACGGGTACCGCGGGAGAGCGCGCACACCGCGCAGGGGCATTCGGGGCGGGGGAGCCCGAGCGGGGCTCCGGTGCCGAGCAGAGTCAGTTCCACCCTCAGATCCTCCCGCGCCGCCGCGAGGCGTGCGCGCCCGGCTACGCTGCGGGCAGGAAACCGATCATCCGGTGAGCTCCAGGAGGCGGACATGGCATGGACGTGGCGGTTCGAGAAGTCCGACGGCACACAGGTCGAGCCGGTGGTGACCCCCGAGGAGTTCACCACCCAGGGCGACGCCGAGAGCTGGATCGGCGAGCACTGGCGTGACCTCCTCGGCGGCGGCGCCGACCAGGTGACCCTCTCCGAGGACGGCACCAAGATCTACGGCCCCATGCCCCTGGACGCGGAAGGCTAGAAGTCCCTCCGCTTCGGGCACGACCCGGAACGGACGGGCCCGAGCGCCCGGAGGCCGGCGGGGGGCCGGGGAAGCCCGCGCCCCCTGTCGCGGACCGTGGTGCGGGCGCCGTCCGCGGACACGACGGGAAGAAGCCCGGTCCGCACGACGGGAGGAATCCCCGTCCGCACGACGAGAAGAAGCCCCGTCCGAAGTGCTCGGACCGGGCTTCGACAAGACACCCCCTAGCCCCGCCGCACCCCGCAGAGGTGCAGCAGCGCCGCGATGCGTCGGTACGGTTCGGTGCGCCCGGCCCGGTCCTCGGCGGCGAGCAGCCGCTCCAGCTCCTCGGCGGCCGGCAGGCCCGCCCCGGCGGGGAGGCCGTCGGTGAAGACCCGCACGCCGTACCAGGCGTGCAGCGGCGCCGCGATCCCCGCGAGCGTCGCCGTCAGCGCGTCGAGCCGGTCTGCCCGCGTCTTCACGCCGTTGTCGTCGGTCATGACATCGCTGTCGAAGCCCGCGAGGGCCCCCGACCAGTCACCCGCGAGGCCCGGGCGCATGGCGAGGGCCTCGGCGTTGCGGACCACCAGGGAGAGCAGACCGCCGGGAGCCAGCATCCGGGCCAGCCCCGCGAGCAGCGCGTCCGGCTCGTCCGCGTACATGAGGACGCCGTGGCAGAGGACCACGTCGAAACTGCCGGGCAGGAAGTGGACGCCGGTCTCGCGCCCGTCGCCCTCGATCATCCGGACCCGCTCGCGGATGCCCGCGGGTTCCGTCGCCAGCGACTCGCGGGCCGCCTTGAGGAGCTCGGGGTCGGCCTCCAGACCGGTCACGGTGTGCCCGGCCCGGGCGAGGCGCAGCGCCTGTGCGCCCTGCCCCATGCCCGCGTCGAGGATCCTCAGCCGTTGACCCACCGGGTAGCGGCCGGATATCTGCTCGTCGAGCTGGCGGGCGACGATCTCCTGGCGGATGGTGTCGCGCAGGCCGCCGAGCCCGGTGGGCTGGGCGACGGCGGGCAGCACCGGGCCGCCCGCCTGCCAGGTCACCACGGCGGAACCACCCTCGCCGAGGGTGGTTCCGCCGTGCTCCGAGCTGTCGGCGCTCAGGGCCGCTCTCCGCGCTTGACCTGCGGCTTCGGAAGTCGCAGGCGGCGCATCTGAAGCGTCCGCATGAGGCCGTAGGCGATCGCGCCGCGCTTCGGCTCGTTCGGGAAGCGCTCGTTCAGCTGCTTGCGCAGCCGGATCCAGATGCCGACCGAGTCGATGACGATCAGGACGATCACACCGAGCCAGAGCAGCAGGGAGATGTTCTGGAGACCGCGGTTGGCGTTGCCGAAGAGCGACAGCACGAGGATCACCACGGCCATCGGCAGGAAGAACTCGGCGATCGCGAACCGGGAGTCGACGAAGTCGCGCACGAAGCGGCGGACCGGACCCTTGTCGCGGGCCGGCAGGTAACGCTCGTCGCCACTGGCCAGCGCCTCGCGCTGACGGGCCAGGTCGGAGCGGCGTGCCTCGCGCTGGCGCTTGGCGGCCTCCTTGCGGTCGGTCGGCACCGACGCGGCGCGTCGGCGCTGGGTCTGCGCGTCACTCCGCTTCGGGGTCGGGCGGCCCTTGGGGGCCTCGGGGTCGCGGGGCTGCTTGGTGGAGAGGTCCGCCGTCACCTTGTCGGTGGGGGCCTTCTCGTCCTTCGAACGGCTACGGAACACAAAACCCAAGGGTACGGGGTGGTGGGCATGGACCCCAGCTCGGGCGGGAACGATCCGCTAACGGACTGCGTCCTGGGGGGTACGTACGGAGGACGAAGAGGGTCTCCCCCGAGATCCGTCTCCACCCTGGGCCTGAGGAACACCGGGCGCAGTCGTCCTTGGGGAGGAGCGCATCCCGCTCCGAACAGTGCGGTAATGGAGACAGGGCCCGTACTGTGGATCCTGTTGGAGAGCTGGAGCCGAAGTCCGTCAGAAGGGGGCGCGCGAAGCCCATGAGCGGTGTCATGAAGCGTATGGGGATGATCTTCCGCGCGAAGGCGAACAAGGCCCTTGACCGGGCCGAGGATCCGCGCGAGACGCTCGATTACTCCTACCAGAAGCAGCTGGAGCTGCTGCAGAAGGTGCGGCGCGGCGTCGCCGACGTCGCCACCTCCCGCAAGCGGCTCGAACTCCAGCTGAACCAGCTGCAGGGCCAGTCCGCCAAGCTGGAGGACCAGGGCCGCAAGGCCCTCGCCCTCGGCCGCGAGGACCTGGCGCGCGAGGCACTGTCCCGCCGCGCCGCGCTCCAGCAGCAGGTCAGCGACCTTGAGGTGCAGCACCAGACGCTGCAGGGCGAGGAGGAGAAGCTCACCCTCGCCGCCCAGCGCCTCCAGGCCAAGGTCGACGCCTTCCGCACCAAGAAGGAGACGATCAAGGCGACGTACACGGCGGCCCAGGCACAGACCCGGATCGCCGAGTCCTTCTCCGGCATCTCGGAGGAGATGAGCGACGTCGGCCTGGCGATCCAGCGGGCCGAGGACAAGACCGCACAGCTCCAGGCGCGCGCCGGCGCGATCGACGAGCTGCTCGCCTCGGGCGCCCTGGACGACCAGTCCGGGCTCGCCAAGGACGACATCCAGGCCGAGCTCGACCGCCTCTCCGGCGGCACGGACGTCGAGCTGGAGCTCCAGCGCATGAAGGCCGAGCTGGCCGGCGGCCCGTCGGCGCAGCAGCAGGCCATCGAGGGCGGCGGCGCCGCCGCTCCGCAGGACCGCACCCAGCAGTCCCACCCGCGCTTCGAGAAGTAGCGACCGCCGACGGCGACAGACAGGACGCGTCATGATCGTACGGATCATGGGGGAGGGCCAGTGGAAGCTGGCCGACAGTCGACTCGCCGAGCTGAACAAGCTCGACGACGAGCTGCTGACCGAGATGGAGTCGGGGGACACGGAGGGTTTCCGGCGCACGCTGGGAGCCCTGCTCGACGCCGTGCGGCGGCTCGGCGAGCCACTCCCGGACGACGCCCTCGAACCCTCGGAGCTGATCCTCCCGGCTCCGGACGCGAGCCTGGAGGAGGTCCGGGAGATGCTCTCCGACGACGGCCTCATCCCGGGCTGACCCCTTCGCGCCCCGCCCTCCGCCCCGCCGGCCCCGCCACCCTCCGAGGTGACGGGGCCGCCGCGTCCCCGGCGGCCGCCGGTCCGGCGCCCGCGGGCGCGTGCCTCCGGGCCCCGTACCCCCGTCGCCGCGCGCCCCGTACCGTGGTGCCCCGTGACCCCCACCGGCTCCGCCACCGGGACCCCGTACGTCCGCGTCCGTGACGGGTTCCGCGCGCACCCCCTGGCCTTCGACGCCGTGCTCGCCCTCGGCGTGCTCGTCTCCATGATCGCCGGATCGTTCACCGACCCCCACGGAAGTCCGGACGGACCGACCTTCGGCGACCACTCGCCGGACCTGTGGAGCGTCCTGATCATGGTCTTCGGGGCGGCCTCGCTGGTGCTGCGCCGCCGCAACCCGTTCGCCGTGCTCTGCTTCACGGTCACGATCAGCCTCTTCGAACTGGTCAGCGACAACCGGCCGGCACCGATCGCCATGAGCGCCGTCGTCGCGCTCTTCACGGTCGCCGCCCGCACCGACCGCCCCACCACCTGGCGGGTCGGCCTCGTCACCATGGCCGTGCTCACCGCCGCCGCCATGGCCTTCGGCCCGACGCACTGGTACGCCCAGGACAACCTGGGCGTCTTCGCCTGGACCGGCATGGCCGCCGCGGCCGGGGACGCCGTCCGCAGCCGCCGGGCCTTCGTCGACGCGATACGGGAGAGGGCCGAGCGCGCCGAACGCACCCGCGAGGAGGAGGCGGGCCGCCGGGTCGCCGAGGAGCGGCTGCGGATCGCCCGCGACCTCCACGACGTCGTCGCTCACCACATCGCCCTGGTGAACGTGCAGGCGGGCGTCGCCGCCCACGTCATGGACAAGCGCCCCGACCAGGCCAAGGAGGCCCTCTCCTACGTCCGCGAGGCGAGCCGCTCCGCCCTCGACGAGCTGCGCGCCACCGTCGGCCTGCTGCGCCAGTCCGGCGACCCCGAGGCGCCCACCGAGCCCGCCCCGGGCCTCGCCGTCCTCGACGGGCTGCTCGACAGCTTCCGCAAGGCGGGCCTCCCGGTCGCCCTCGCCCGCGCCGACGGCGAGAAGCCGCTGCCCGCCACCGTCGACCTGGCCGCGTACCGCATCGTCCAGGAGGCCCTGACCAACGTCCGCAAGCACGCGGGCCCCGACGCCGAGGCCGAGGTGAGCGTCGTCCGGGTCGGCCGGACCGTCGAGATCACCGTCCTCGACAACGGCGCCCCGCCGTCCGGCACCCCCGACGCGTCCGGCGGCCACGGCCTGCTCGGCATGCGCGAGCGGGTCGGCGCGCTCGGCGGCACCCTGACCGCCGCACCCCGGTACGGCGGCGGCTTCCGCGTGCAGGCGATACTGCCGGTGACGTCCCGCACGGGGGAGGACACATGACGATCCGGGTACTGCTCGCCGACGACCAGGCCCTGCTGCGCAGCGCCTTCAAGGTCCTGGTGAACTCCGAGCCGGACATGGAGGTCGTCGGCGAGGCGGCCGACGGCGCCCAGGCCGTCGCCCTCGCCCGCTCCGAGCGCGCCGACGTCGTCCTGATGGACATCCGCATGCCGGGTACGGACGGACTCGCCGCCACCCGCATGATCACCGCCGATCCCGCGCTCGCCGACGTGCGGATCGTCATGCTGACCACCTTCGAGGTCGACGAGTACGTCGTGCAGTCGCTGCGCGCCGGCGCCTCGGGCTTCCTCGGCAAGGGCGCGGAGCCGGAGGAGCTGCTCGGCGCGATCCGGATCGCGCACGCCGGCGAGGCCCTCCTCTCCCCGGCCGCCACCAAGGGGCTGATCGCCAGCTTCCTCGCGCAGGGCGCGGGCGTCGGCGCGGATCCCGGCGGCGAGGGCGGCCGGGCCCGCTCCGAGCGCCTCGCCGCCCTGACCGCCCGCGAGCGCGAGGTCCTGGTCCTCGTCGCGGGCGGCCTGTCGAACGACGAGATCGCCGAGCGGCTCGACGTCAGCCCCCTCACCGTGAAGACCCACGTCAACCGGGCCATGGCGAAGCTGGGCGCCCGCGACCGGGCCCAGCTGGTGGTCACGGCCTACGAATCGGGACTGGTACGTCCGAGGGTGGAGTGAGCGGACGCTCCGGCGTACTCCAGACGCGGTATGCGCCGCGTAAGGATGTGGACCCGGGGGCCGAGGACTTCCGGCCGCGGATGGCAGATCGTATAGGCGGGGGGCGCCTCCGGCCGATCCGGCGGATCCGGGCCGGGGTCTCGGCTGCTCCCGCCTGACGACGAGTACGCCACAGAAGAGAGACCCCATGTCCTGGCTGTCGAGATTCAGCCTCGCGCAAAGGGCCCTGATCGGGCTGATGTCCATCGTCGCGATCGTGTTCGGGGCGATCGCGATCCCGCAGCTGAAGCAGCAGTTGTTCCCCTCGATCGAGCTGCCCGTGGTCTCGGTCCTCGCCCCCTACCAGGGCGCCTCTCCCGATGTGGTCGAGAAGCAGGTCGTCGAGCCGCTGGAGAGCAACCTCAAGGCCGTCGACGGCCTGAAGTCGGTCACCTCCACCGCCTCCGAGGGCATGGCCGTCGTCATGGCCTCCTTCGACTACGGCGACGAGTCGACCAAGCAGCTCGTGGCCGACGTCCAGCAGGCCGTGAACCGCGCCCGCGCGCAGCTGCCCGACTCCGTGGACCCGCAGGTGATCGCCGGTTCCACCGACGACATCCCGACCGTCGTCCTGGCCGCCGCGTCCGACAAGGACCCGCAGGCCCTGGCCGACCAGCTGGAACGGACCGTCGTCCCCGCCCTCGAAGGCATCGAGGGCGTCGGCCAGGTCTCCGTCAGCGGCGTCCAGGACCTCCAGGTCTCCGTCGTCCCCGACGAGCGCAAGCTCGCCGCGGCCGGCCTCAGCTCCATGAAGCTCGCCGAGGTCCTCCGCTCCGGCGGTGCCACCGTCCCGGCCGGCTCCTTCTCCGAGGCGGGCAAGAGCCGCACGATCCAGGTCGGCGGCGGCTACACCTCGCTGCGCCAGATCGAGGACCTGCGCATCCCCGCGGCCGTTCCCGGCAAGGGCAGGGCGGTCCGCCTGGGCGACGTCGCCACCGTCCGGCAGGAGGAGTCGCCCCGCGTCTCCCTCACCCGCACCAACGGCAAGGCCAGCCTGGCCGTCATGGCCACCATGGACAAGGACGGCAGCGCCGTCGCGATCTCCGACGCCGTCGAGGAGAAGCTGCCCGAGCTGCGCCGCGACCTCGGCGCGGGCGCCGAGCTGACCGTCGTCTCCGACCAGGGCCCGGCCGTCGCCAAGGCCGTCTCCGGCCTCACCACGGAGGGCGCGCTCGGCCTGGTCATGGCCGTCCTGGTGATCCTCGTCTTCCTCGCGTCGATCCGCTCGACCCTGGTGACCGCCGTCTCCATCCCGCTCTCGGTCGTCCTGGCCCTGATCGTGCTCTGGACCCGCGACCTCTCGCTGAACATGCTGACGCTCGGCGCGCTCACCATCGCCATCGGCCGGGTCGTCGACGACTCGATCGTGGTCCTGGAGAACATCAAGCGGCACCTGGGCTACGGCGAGGAGCGCCAGAGCGCGATCATCACCGCGGTCCGCGAGGTGGCGGGAGCCGTCACCTCCTCCACCCTCACCACCGTCGCCGTCTTCCTGCCGATCGGCCTGACCGGCGGCATGATCGGCGAGCTGTTCGGCTCCTTCTCGCTGACGGTCACGGCGGCCCTGCTGGCCTCCCTCCTCGTCTCCCTGACCGTCGTCCCGGTGCTGTCGTACTGGTTCCTGCGCGCCCCCAAGGGCACGCCCGACGACCTGGCGGAGGCCCGCAGGCTGGCCGAGGAGAAGGAGGAGAAGAGCCGGCTCCAGCGGATGTACGTGCCGGTCCTGCGCTTCGCGACCCGCCGCCGCCTCACCAGCCTGGCCATCGCGTTCGTCGTCCTGGTCGTCACCTTCGGCATGGCCCCGCTCCTGAAGACGAACTTCTTCGACCAGGGCGAGCAGGAGGTGCTGAGCATCCAGCAGGAGCTGGCGCCCGGCACGAGCCTGAGCGCCTCCGACGAGGCCGCGAAGAAGATCGAGAAGGTCCTCGCGGAGACCGAGGGCGTCAAGGACTACCAGGTCACCGTCGGCTCCTCCGGCTTCATGGCGGCCTTCGGCGGCGGCACCGGCTCCAACCAGGCGTCGTACAAGGTCAGCCTGGAGAACGCCGACACCTACGAGAGGACCCGCGACGCCATCGAGAAGGCGCTCGGCGCCCTCGACGGCATCGGCGACACCACCATCGCCGCCGGCGACGGCTTCGGCAGCCAGGACCTGAGCGTGGTCGTCAAGGCCGCCGACGCGCAGGTCCTCAAGAAGGCGTCCGAGCAGGTCCGCGCGGCGATCGCCGGCATGAAGGACGTCACCGACGTCCAGAGCGACCTCTCCCAGTCCGTCCCGCGCATCTCCGTCCGGGCCAACGAGCGGGCGGCCGACGCCGGCTTCGACTCCGGCTCGCTCGGCATGGTCGTCGCCCAGGCCGTGCGCGGCACCCCGGCCGCCAAGGCGATCCTCGACGACAGCGAGCGGGACGTCCTCATCACCTCGGCCAGGCCGGCCACCACGCTGGCCGAGCTGAAGGCGCTGCCGCTGGGCCCGGTCAGGCTGGGCGACATCGCCACCGTCGAGCTGGTCCCCGGCCCGGTCTCCATGACCCGGATCGACGGCGCGCGCGCCGCCACGATCACGGCCAAGCCGGTCGGCGACAACACCGGTGCCGTGAGCGCCTCGCTCCAGTCGGAGATCGCCGCGCTGGACCTGCCCGAGGGCGCCACCGCCACCATCGGCGGCGTCTCCGAGGACCAGAGCGAGGCATTCCTCAACCTGTTCCTGGCGATGCTCGCGGCCGTCGCGATCGTCTTCATGCTGCTGGTGGCGACCTTCCGGTCGCTGGTCCAGCCGCTGATCCTGCTGGTCTCGATCCCGTTCGCCGCGACCGGCGCCCTCGGCCTGCTGGTGCTCACGGGCACGGCGATGGGCGTCCCGGCGATGATCGGCATGCTGATGCTCATCGGCATCGTCGTCACCAACGCGATCGTCCTGATCGACCTGATCAACCAGTACCGGGCACAGGGGCTCGGGGTCGTCGAAGCGGTGATCGAGGGCGGCCGGCACCGGCTGCGCCCGATCCTGATGACCGCCCTGGCGACCATCTTCGCCCTGCTGCCGATGGCCCTCGGCATCACCGGCGAGGGCGGCTTCATCGCCCAGCCGCTGGCCGTGGTGGTGATCGGCGGTCTGGTCACCTCGACGCTGCTGACCCTGCTGCTCGTCCCGACGCTCTACGCGATGGTGGAGCTCCGCAAGGAGCGCCGCGCGAGGAAGAAGGCGGCGAAGAGGGACGGCGCGGAGATCCCCGAGCAGCCGACCGACGCGAACACCGACACGGACACGTCCCTGCTGGACGCCCTGGACGTCTAGGCCGTCCCCCGCGGGCCGGGCGGGATCAGCAGGAGACGGCCCGGCCCGCCGTCCGTACGCCGAAGGGCGCCCCGCTCCGTGCGGGGCGCCCTTCGGCGTCGTTCGGGGGAGAACCGTTACGGCAGCGCCAGCATCCGCTCCAGCGCGAGCTTGGCGAAGCTCTCCGTCTCCTCGTCGACCCGGATCTGGTTGACGAGGTTGCCCTCGGCCAGCGACTCCAGCGTCCAGACCAGGTGCGGCAGGTCGATGCGGTTCATCGTCGAGCAGAAGCAGACCGTCTTGTCGAGGAAGACGATCTCCTTGTCCTGGTCGGCGAACCGGTTCGCCAGCCGTCGGACGAGGTTCAGCTCCGTGCCGATCGCCCACTTGGAACCGGCCGGGGCGGCCTCCAGGGTGTTGATGATGTACTCGGTCGAGCCCACGTAGTCCGCGGCCGCGACGACCTCGTGGCGGCACTCGGGGTGGACCAGCACGTTCACGCCCGGGATGCGCTCACGGACGTCGTTCACCGAGTCCAGCGAGAACCGGCCGTGCACCGAGCAGTGCCCGCGCCACAGGATCATCTTGGCGGCGCGCAGCTCCTCGACGGTCAGCCCGCCGTTCGGCTTGTGCGGGTTGTAGAGCACGCAGTCGTCCAGGGACATGCCCATGTCGCGGACCGCGGTGTTGCGGCCGAGGTGCTGGTCCGGCAGGAACAGCACCTTCTCGCCCTGCTCGAAGGCCCAGTCCAGGGCGCGCTCGGCGTTGGACGAGGTGCAGATCGTGCCCCCGTGCTTGCCGGTGAACGCCTTGATGTCGGCCGAGGAGTTCATGTACGAGACGGGCACGACCTGGTCGGCCACGCCGGCCTCGGTCAGCACGTCCCAGCACTCGGCGACCTGCTCGGCGGTGGCCATGTCGGCCATGGAGCAGCCGGCGGCCAGGTCGGGCAGGACGACCTTCTGGTCGTCGCCGGTGAGGATGTCGGCCGACTCCGCCATGAAGTGCACACCGCAGAAGACGATGTACTCGGCCTCCGGCTTGGCGGCCGCGTCGCGGGCGAGCTTGAAGGAGTCGCCGGTGACGTCGGCGAACTGGATGACCTCGTCGCGCTGGTAGTGGTGGCCGAGCACGAAGACCTTGTCCCCGAGCTTCTCCTTGGCCGCGCGGGCGCGTTCCACCAGGTCCGGGTCGGAGGGGGACGGCAGATCGCCGGGACACTCCACGCCGCGCTCGCTCTTCGGGTCGGCCTCGCGGCCGAGCAGGAGCAGGGCGAGCGGCGTCGGCTGCACATCCAGGGGCTGGGCGGTGGTCACGTCACGCACCCTTTCATTCGGGTCTTCGGGGGAAACCTTTTCGTCTAAATGACGCTATCTATCATAACCGCTTCACGTCACGTTGACGATGTCCATAGTGTCGATGTGACGAATTCGCCGTCCGCACTCGTGGACATGGTGTGCGAGCATGAAAGGAGAAAGACCACGCTCGCCCCGGAATGAATCCGGGACACCGCCGGTTGCAACCGTCGGCAAGCAGTCTCCGTACACACCGGGAGAGAAGCAGATGTCCGTATCGGACGAGAAGACCACTGTCAGCGACGGCATCCTCCTGTCCGACGCCGCCGCGGCCAAGGTCAAGGCCCTCCTCGACCAGGAAGGCCGCGAGGACCTGGCCCTGCGCGTCGCCGTTCAGCCCGGCGGCTGCTCCGGCCTGCGTTACCAGCTGTTCTTCGACGAGCGTTCGCTCGACGGCGATGTCGTGAAGGACTTCGACGGCGTCAAGGTCGTCACCGACCGCATGAGCGCCCCGTACCTCGGCGGTGCCTCGATCGACTTCGTCGACACCATCGAGAAGCAGGGCTTCACGATCGACAACCCGAACGCCACGGGCTCCTGCGCCTGCGGCGACTCGTTCAGCTAGGACCGCACGCGCATGAGGGCGGCGGCCCGGGATCACCTCCCGGGCCGCCGCCCTCACGCGTGCGCGGGGGACGTCAGCGCCGCGGCACCGGCTGTCCGCTCGCCGCGTCGACCACCGGCCGCGCGTCCAGCGGGGAGTCCAGCGACACCGTCTTCGTGACCTCCACCGCCATGGCGACGCAGACCCGGTCGGGATCGGTCGGCGCCTCCGTGATCCGGACCGTCACCCGCTCCGGGGTCTCCTTCGCCGTCACCGTGTACGTGCTGCACACCCCGCCCCAGAACGTGACCGTCAGCTTCCGGCCGTCGTCCCCGGTCCGGTACGACTCCACCTGGCGGGCCGGCGACGTGCCCTCGTCCGGCGGCGACGGCCGCTCCGGCGGCGCCAGCCGCTCCGGCGCCACCGCGACCTCCGCCACCGTGTACGGCGCCCCGTCCACCGGGTCCGCCGTGAACAGCCACGCCGGCACGAGCACCCGCTCGCCCGCCACGTCACGGGCCGACAGGCCGAAGACCGCCCCCGTCACGGGGACCTGCGTCGGCGCCGCCCGCTCCACGATCGTCTGACACGGCACGGCCGGGTCGGGCTTCCCGCCCCCGTCGACCGGCGGCTCGACCCTGCCGCTGCCGTCGACCGAGGCCGGTGGATCGGTCGCGCAGCCGCCGATACCGATCGGACCGGTGCCCTTCGAGTCCTCGTTCAGCAGGGCGAGCGCCTTCGCCGCCCCCACCACCGGATACGTGGCCCCCTCGGCCGGCTCCTTGAGCATGCCGCTGCCCGCGACCGGCACCCCGTCCGGGCCGATGTGCAGCCCCGTCGACCAGCCGTACGTCGGCAGCCCGCCGACCACCGGGTCGGCGTTGACCACCCGCACGGAACCGTTCATCACCTGGGTGGCGGTCAGCTTCGCGTCGTCCTGGCCGAGCGCCTTCAGGACCGGGGCGGCCGCCGCCTTCGCCGCCGCCTCGCTCAGGGGTGTGCCGCCGCGCGACGGCTTCGCCTCCCCGGGCGGCGGACACGCCTTGCCCTTCAGGCAGGAGTCGCCGACCGGGCCGCCGTCGTACCAGGAGTAGGTCCAGTTCCCCGGTGCCTTGCGCGCCACGTCCAGCCGCGGCCCCGAAGCGTCCTTCTCGGGCCGGATCGTCCACACCTGCCCCTCCAGGGAGGGGCGGCCGGAGATGCCCAGCGCTTCGGCCAGCCTGGTCACCTCCGCCGAGGTGACCAGGCCCTCGGGCCGGTGGACCGCGGCCGAGGAGGGCCCTTGGGGGAGGGGGCCCTTGGCTGTGTAGACGGTCCCGTTCGGGCCGCCGTGCGGGTCCGGCTCACCGGGTGCGATCCCGGCACCGCCACCCGTACCGCCGCTCTCGCCGTCCAGCCGCAGCGGCGGTGGCGGGGCGCCCGCCTCGCCGGACCGGCCGGCCACGGCGTCCGGCGACGCCACGCCGTCCGCCGTCGCGGCCACCGCGAGGTAGACCCCGCCGCCACCGGCGATCAGCACTCCCGCCGCCACCGAGGCGGCGAGGACGTTCCGTCGCCTCCGTACGTTCTCCGTACCGCTCACCGCAACGCTCCCTCGTCTCGATCGGACAGGGGTGGGACGGAGCGGGCGCGCGGACGGTTCCGTCCGTCAGCCGCCGTACTCCGCGGTGGCGGCGATCAGCCGTGCCGAAGCGGCCGGCACGACCACCCCGTGGATCAACGCGGGAGAGACCGGCGCGGGTACGGGGGAGACCGGAGCGACCCAGTGCGGGGCCATCCGGGCGCCGTCTCCGCACAGCTGCGCGAGGCTCAGCTCGGACTCGTGTCGCTCGCGAGGAGCGGGGTACGTGGTCATGGGCGCACCGTATGCACCGCACCACTCCGGAGAAAAGACCTACTCTGGGGTAGTTTCCACTGTTCGGCAGGCGCCGCCCCAGCGGGTAGCGTGAACTGTCATTACCGCCTTCCCGCAGGAGCGCCCCGCCGTGCGTATCGCAGTCACCGGCTCCATCGCCACCGACCACCTCATGACCTTCCCCGGCCGGTTCGCCGACCAGCTCGTGGCCGACCAGCTCCACACGGTGTCCCTGTCCTTCCTCGTGGACAACCTGGACGTGCGCCGGGGAGGCGTCGCCGCCAACATCTGCTTCGGCATGGGCCAGCTCGGCAGCCGCCCCCTCCTGGTCGGCGCCGCCGGCTTCGACTTCGACGAGTACCGCGCCTGGCTCGACCGGCACGGCGTCGACACCACCTCGGTCCGCATCTCCGAGGTCCTGCACACCGCGCGCTTCGTCTGCACCACCGACAAGGACCACAACCAGATCGGCTCCTTCTACACCGGTGCGATGAGCGAGGCCCGGCTGATCGAGCTCAAGGCCGTCGCCGACCGCGTGGGCGGCCTCGACCTGGTCCTCATCGGCGCCGACGACCCCGAGGCGATGCTCCGCCACACCGAGGAGTGCCGCACCCGGTCCATCCCCTTCGCCGCCGACTTCTCCCAGCAGATCGCCCGCATGGACGGCGAGGAGATCCGCACCCTCCTGGACGGCGCCACCTACCTCTTCTCCAACGAGTACGAGAAGGGGCTCATCGAGTCCAAGACCGGCTGGACCGACGCCGAGATCCTCTCCCGCGTCGGCCACCGCATCACCACCCTCGGCTCGCGCGGCGTCCTCATCGAGCGCGTCGGCGAGACCCCCATCGAGGTCGGCTGCGCCGAGGAGAACGCCAAGGTCGACCCCACCGGCGTCGGCGACGCCTTCCGCGCCGGCTTCCTCACCGGCCTCTCCTGGGGCGTCGGTCTGGAGCGCGCGGCCCAGGTCGGCTGCATGCTCGCCACGCTCGTCATCGAGACGCTCGGCACGCAGGAGTACGCGCTCGCCCGCGCCAACTTCCTCGACCGCTTCACCAAGGCATACGGCCACCCCGCCGCCGCCGAAATCCACCCCCACCTCCCGTAAGATACCCCCCACGGGGCCCCGGACACCGGGGTCCCCCCCGTTGTGGGCAATCGTTCCGCTGGGGCGGAACGGGTGGGCACAACGGACGGCGCCCCGTGCCGGGCCTAGGCTTCCGCGCCTGGACCCGCACCGGATGCGCGTGGCACTATGTGTGCGGGCCGGGGCACAGGTGGCGGAGGCGCCCGCCAAGGGCGCCGTCCCGTGTGCCCACCCGTCCCGCCCCAGCGGGACGATTGCCCACACGGGGGAGAGCCCCGGCCCGACCTGCCGCCGCCATCCCCATCCCCGCACCAAGGGCGCGGGCGCACAGGGCGAGGCGCGAGCGCGGTCCCGCCCACCCCAGCCGCAGGCCGAACGCCCCGCCCCCCCCTCAGGCCACGCGCCGTACGACGTACGCGACCCCGCCCCCCGGAGAGACGCGCTCGCCCACGTACTCCTGGCCCCGCATCTCGCACCACGCGGGGATGTCGAGCCGTGCGGCCTCGTCGTCGGAGAGGACGGTGACGGTGGCGCCGAGGGGGACGGTGGGAAAGATCTTGGCGAGCTCGATGACGGGGATGGGGCAGCGGCGGCCGAGCGCGTCGACGACGAGGGGGCCGGCGGCGGGGGCGGCGGCCGGGGAGGGCGCGGCGGGGGCGCCGAGGCGGTCGCGGACGGCGGCGACGACGCGGGGCAGGACGTCGAGGAAGCGGTCGACGTCCTCGGCGGGTGTGCCGACGGGGAGGGAGACCCGGACGTTCCCCTCGCTCAGGACGCCCATCGCGCGCAGCACGTGGCTGGGCGTCAGGGTGGAGCTGGTGCACGAGGAGCCGGACGAAACGGAGAAACCTTCGCGGTCGAGTTCGTGGAGCAGCGTCTCGCCGTCGACGTAGAGGCAGGAGAAGGTGACGAGGTGGGGGAGCCGGCGCACCGGGTCGCCCACCACCTCGACGTCCGGGACGAGCTCGGGCACCCGCGTCCGGATGCGGTCGACGAGACCGCGCAGGCGGGCGCCCTCGGCCTCGGCCTCGGCGCGGACGGCCCGGAGCGAGGCGGCGGCCGCGACGACGGCGGGGAGGTTCTCGAAGCCCGGCGCCCGGCCCGACTCCCGTTCGTCGGTGGGTCCTTGGGGCGCGAACCGGACTCCCTTGCGCACGGCGAGCAGCCCGACCCCGGCGGGCCCGCCCCACTTGTGCGCGCTCGCGGCGAGGAGGGACCAGCCGCCTTCCACGGGCCCCCAGCCGAGGGACTGGGCCGCGTCCACGAGCAGGGGGACGCCCGCGGCCCGGCACGCCTCGGCCACCTCGGCCACCGGCTGCGCGGTTCCCACCTCGTGGTTGGCCGACTGGAGGCAGGCCAGGGCGGTGCCGGGGGCGAGGGCGGCGGCGAAGACGGCCGGGTCCACCGCTCCCGACCGGTCCACGGGCACCTCCGCGACCGTGCCGCCGGCGGCCGCGTGGACCTCGCCGGCGTGCAGGACGGAGGAGTGTTCGACCGCGGACACCACGAGCCGGTCCCCGACACGCCGACGCCCGGCGAGCGCGCCTGAGACCCCCGCGTGAACCGCGCGTGTCCCCGAAGGAGTGAATACGAGCTCGTCCGGACGGCAGCCCACGGCGTCCGCCGCGGCCTCCCGGGCCGCGTCGAGCAGCAGCCGGGCCCGCCGCCCCTCCCGGTAGAGCCGGGCCGGGTCCGCCCACCCCTCGTCGAGGGAGGCCAGCAGCGCCTGGCGGGCGACGGGGTGCAGAGGAGCGGCGGACGCGGCGTCGAAGTACGGCATCCGCCCACGGTAGGCCCTGCCCCCGCCCTCCTCCCCGCCCCACCCGCGCCCGGGCGTCTCCGTCCCCTTCCACCGGCCCGGGCCCCACCCGCCGCCCGCCTTGCCGCGGGCCCGTCCACCGCCCGACCTGCCCCGTGTCCCGCTCGCCACCCGACCCGACCCGACCGACCTGGCTCGGGCCGCCGCTCCGCCGCCCGGCCGGATCCCCCCGGCCACCGACTCCCCCCCCGCCCCTCTCTCCTCACCTCTCCCCGGCCGCCGTCCACCGCCCCCGAACAGCCTCCGGCCACCCCTCCGGGAGTCCGGGGCCCGAGGCGGATGAGGGTGCGTCAGGAGGGGGGTGGGACGCACCGGCAGACGGCCGAACGGACGCGTCCGCCCCCCCTGCGGAACGCCGGAGTCCACCCCTTCGGGGACTCGGACGGCGCGTTGGGCACCCTCCCCGCGCGACCCCAAATAGCGTCCAGTAGGGTTTGGTCCGCATAAACATCCAAACCCCTGCCCGCGGCCGGGGCGGCGACCGACCAGCGAGACGGACGGCCGTGGCCGACCACTGCGGGCCGAGACTCTCGGGAAGGCGCTACGTGAGTCCCAACGGCTCCGACCGCTCGTCGCGGCGCCCGATGCGGCGGAAGCTGCCGCAGGTGCTGACTGCGGGCCTGATCCTGGCGACAGCCACGGGCTGCTCGTACAACTGGGAAGACTTCCCCCGCCTTGGCATGCCCACCCCCGTCACGGAAGAGGCTCCTCGGATCCTCTCCCTGTGGCAGGGCTCCTGGGCCGCCGCGCTCATCACCGGAATCCTGGTGTGGGGCCTGATCCTCTGGGCCGTCATCTTCCACCGGCGCAGCCGGACCAAGGTCGAGGTACCTCCGCAGACCCGTTACAACATGCCCATCGAGGCGCTGTACACGGTCACCCCGCTCATCATCGTCTCGGTGCTCTTCTACTTCACCGCGCGTGACGAGTCGAAGCTCCTCGAGCTCACCCCGAAGCCGGCTCACACGGTCAACGTGGTCGGCTACCAGTGGAGCTGGGGCTTCAACTACGTCGAGAACGTGCCCGGTGTGACGGGTGACGCCAAGACGGACAAGAACCTCGCGTCGATTCCGGACAAGTTCCTCGCGGACTTCCCGGAGAACGCGGGTGGCGTCTACGACGCCGGCATCCCCGGCGACCGTAACCCGCAGACCGGCAACCCGGGTCCGACCCTGTGGCTGCCGAAGGGCGAGAAGGTCCGGTTCGTCCTGACCTCCCGTGACGTCATCCACTCCTTCTGGGTGGTCCCCTTCCTCATGAAGCAGGACGTCATCCCGGGTCACACCAACTCCTTCGAGGTGATCCCGACGCAGGAAGGCACCTTCCTCGGCAAGTGCGCCGAGCTGTGCGGTGTCGACCACTCCCGGATGCTCTTCAACGTCAAGGTGGTCTCCCCGGAGCGCTACCAGCAGCACCTGAAGGAGCTGGCCGAGAAGGGGCAGACCGGCTACATCCCGTCTGGCATCGAGCAGACGGACCCGGCCAGGAATGCGGAGAAGAACCAACTGTGAGCATCCCCAACGAAACCCAGGGTGCCGCCGCAGCTGAGGACTCGTACGAGAACGAGCTGCCCGTACGGCGCAAGCAGCCCGGTAACGTCGTGATCAAGTGGCTGACCACCACGGACCACAAGACGATCGGGACGATGTACCTGGTCACGTCGTTCGTCTTCTTCTGCATCGGCGGACTCATGGCGCTCTTCATGCGCGCCGAGCTGGCCCGTCCGGGTACGCAGATCATGTCGAACGAGCAGTTCAACCAGGCGTTCACGATGCACGGCACGATCATGCTGCTGATGTTCGCGACGCCGCTGTTCGCCGGTTTCGCGAACTGGATCATGCCGCTGCAGATCGGCGCGCCCGACGTGGCGTTCCCGCGGCTGAACATGTTCGCCTACTGGCTCTACCTGTTCGGCTCGATCATCGCGGTGGCCGGCTTCCTCACCCCGCAGGGTGCGGCCGACTTCGGCTGGTTCGCCTACTCCCCGCTGTCGGACGCCGTCCGCTCGCCGGGTGTCGGCGCCGACATGTGGATCATGGGTCTGGCCTTCTCCGGCTTCGGCACGATCCTCGGTTCGGTCAACTTCATCACCACGATCATCTGCATGCGCGCTCCGGGCATGACGATGTTCCGTATGCCGATCTTCACCTGGAACGTGCTGCTGACCGGTGTCCTGGTCCTGCTCGCGTTCCCGGTCCTGGCGGCCGCGCTGTTCGCCCTGGAGGCGGACCGCAAGTTCGGTGCCCATGTGTTCGACGCCGCCAACGGTGGCGCCCTGCTGTGGCAACACCTCTTCTGGTTCTTCGGACACCCAGAGGTGTACATCATCGCGCTGCCATTCTTCGGCATCGTCTCCGAGGTCATCCCGGTCTTCAGCCGCAAGCCGATGTTCGGCTACATCGGTCTGGTGGCCGCGACCATCGCGATCGCCGGTCTGTCCGTGACGGTGTGGGCGCACCACATGTACGTCACAGGCGGCGTGCTTCTGCCGTTCTTCTCCTTCATGACGTTCCTCATCGCCGTACCGACCGGTGTGAAGTTCTTCAACTGGATCGGAACGATGTGGAAGGGCTCGTTGTCCTTCGAGACACCGATGCTCTGGACGATCGGCTTCCTGATCACCTTCACCTTCGGTGGTCTGACCGGTGTCATCCTGGCCTCGCCGCCGATGGACTTCCACGTCTCCGACTCGTACTTCGTCGTCGCGCACTTCCACTACGTCGTCTTCGGCACCGTGGTCTTCGCGATGTTCGCCGGGTTCCACTTCTGGTGGCCGAAGTTCACGGGCAAGATGCTGGACGAGCGGCTCGGCAAGATGACGTTCTGGACGCTGTTCATCGGCTTCCACGGCACCTTCCTCGTGCAGCACTGGCTCGGTGCCGAGGGCATGCCGCGTCGTTACGCGGACTACCTCGACGCCGACGGCTTCACCGCGCTGAACACGATCTCGACGATCTCCTCCTTCCTGCTCGGTCTGTCGATCCTGCCGTTCCTCTACAACGTCTGGAAGACCGCCAAGTACGGCAAGAAGATCGAGGTCGACGACCCGTGGGGCTACGGCCGCTCGCTCGAGTGGGCGACGTCCTGCCCGCCGCCGCGGCACAACTTCCTCACCCTGCCGCGGATCCGTTCCGAGTCCCCGGCGTTCGACCTGCACCACCCTGAGATCGCCGCTCTCGACCAGCTCGAGAACAAGGGCCACGAGGTCGAGGCCCTCACGGGCGCCAAGGAGGCCGGCAAGTGAAGATCCAGGGCAAGATGTTCATCTGGCTGAGCGTCTTCATCCTTGGCATGGCGATCCTCTATGGCGTCTGGTCCAAGGAGCCGGTCGGTACGACGGCGCTCTTCCTGGCCTTCGGCCTGTCCATCATGATCGGCTACTACCTGGCCTTCACGGCCAAGCGTGTCGACGCGATGGCGCAGGACGACAAGGAGGCCGACGTCGCGGACGAGGCCGGCGAGGTGGGCTTCTTCGCCCCCCACAGCTGGCAGCCGCTCTCGCTGGCGGTCGGCGGCGCGCTCGCCTTCCTCGCCATCGCGATGGGCTGGTGGATCCTGTACTTCTCCGCCCCGCTGATCCTGGTCGGCCTCTTCGGCTGGGTCTTCGAGTTCTACCGCGGCGAGAACCAGAACCAGTAGCGGTACCCCGCTCCGCACCGGAGCACGCAGAGGGGCCCGGACACTTCGTCACCGAAGTGTCCGGGCCCCTCTTTTGCCGCACTCGGCGCGCTGTCCGCGAGGAGTGTCCTTAGCGTGAAGTCATGAACGACACGCCGCGCATTCGGACTGTTCTGAGCTGCACTCTTCTGGCCGTCACCGTCACCGCAGCCGCCACGTCGTGTGCGGGCTCCGACGGTCATCCGCTGTCCGCGAAGGCGTACGACGCGGCGGACCAGCTCGCGGTCAGCACCCCCGCCGACGGCGGCCGGGTGGACCCGGAGAAGCCGCTGGAGATCACCGCCAAGGGCGACGACGGACGGATCACCGACGTCACCGCCACGGACGCCGCCGGGCACCACCTCGCGGGCGAGCTCACCGCGGACGGCAGACGCTGGCGCTCCACGGCCGCCCTGGCGGCCGGCGTCCGCTACACCGTCCGGGTGGCCACCGAGGACGAGGACGGCGCTCCAGGAGCCCGTGAGTTCACGTTCGAGACGGCTCCGGCCAAACGTGCGCTCACCGCCACCTTCGGGCCGGAGGCGGGCACCTACGGCGTCGGACAGCCCATCACGGCGGAGCTCAGCCTCCCCGTCAAGGACCGGCAGGCCCGCTCCGTCGTCGAACGGGCCCTCAAGGTCCGCTCCACCCCCGCCGTCGAGGGCTCCTGGTACTGGGTCGACGACAAGAAGCTGCACTTCCGTCCGAAGGAGTACTGGCCGGCCGGAGCGCTCGTCACGGTCACCGGCAACCTGGACGGCCTCAAGGTCGGCGACAAGCTCTACGGCGGCGCCTCCAAGCCCCTGAAGCTCACCATCGGCGACCGGATCGAGGCCGTCGCCGACGCCGGGTCCCACTACATGACCGTGAAGCGCAACGGAGAAGTGATCAATACCATTCCGGTGACCACCGGCAAACCGGGCTTCTCCACCCGAAACGGGGTCAAAGTCATCCTCGGCAAGGAGTACTACGTCCGCATGCGGGGGACCAGCATCGGCATAGCCGAGGGCAGTTCCGAGTCGTACGACCTGCCCGTCTACTACGCCACCCGGGTGACCTGGAGCGGCGAGTACGTCCACGCCGCGCCCTGGTCGGTGGGCTCGCAGGGCGTGGCGAACGTCAGCCACGGCTGTGTCGGCATGTCGACCGGCAACGCGGCCTGGTTCTACGAGACCGTCCGCGCCGGCGACGTCGTCCGCGTCGTCAACAGCATCGGCGACACGATGGACACCTTCGGCAACGGCTTCGGCGACTGGAACCTGTCCTGGGACAAGTGGCGCGAGGGCAGCGCGCTGGTGGAAGCGGCCGGAAGCCCGGTCGCCCCCACCGAGAAGGCCCGCCTCAGGCCGTCGATCTGATCAGCTCACACGTCGATCGACAGGCGGGCGCGCAGCAGCGAGGCCAGGGACGCCGCGAACTCCACCGGTTCCACCGGAAGGGTGATCGCGGCGTCCGCGCGGCTCCAGGTGGCCAGCCAGGCGTCCTGCGGGCGCCCGATGAGCAGCAGCACGGGCGGGCACCGGAAGACCTCGTCCTTGATCTGGCGGCAGACGCCCATGCCTCCGGCGGGCACCGCCTCGCCGTCGAGCACGCACACGTCGATGCCGCCCTCGTCCAGGCGCTTGAGCACGGCGGGCAGCGTCGCGCACTCCACGAACTCGACCGGGGGAACGTCGGCCGCCGGCCTGCGCCCGGCCGCGAGGCGTACCTGCGCCCGGGTGTTCGCGTCGTCGCTGTAGAGCAGGACCGTGGCACTCGACTGCATCGTTCCTCCGCGTGGAAGTCCGTGGGATGGTCGTCGATCGATGCGCCGGATGCTACTCCGGTCCACACCCCGTCAACACCCGTTCAACACCTGTTCGAAGGGTGCTCCGGGGCGCTTCCACTGGGCCGTTCGGGCTGGACACGGCCCCCGGACACTCCGAACGGCACCCCCCGGAGTGAGGGCGGGATAAGCGACCGACATAATGTCGGTCGTGGCGACAGTAACGACAGTAGAAACAGGGCACGCGCACCCGTCGGTCAATCGACCGAACCTCACCAGCGTCGGAACCATCATCTGGTTGAGTTCCGAGCTGATGTTCTTCGCGGCCCTCTTCGCGATGTACTTCACCCTGCGATCGGTGACGGGTGCCGAGTTCTGGGCGGAACAGGCTTCGGCCTTGAACTTCCCGTTCTCGGCGACCAACACCACGATCCTGGTGCTCTCCTCCCTCACCTGTCAGCTCGGCGTGTTCGCCGCCGAGCGGGGCGACGTGAAGAAGCTCCGGACGTGGTTCATCATCACGTTCGTGATGGGTTCGATCTTCATCGGCGGCCAGGTCTTCGAGTACACCGAGCTGGTGAAGCACGAGGGCCTCTCGCTCTCGTCGGACCCGTACGGCTCCGTGTTCTACCTGACCACCGGCTTCCACGGCCTGCACGTGACGGGCGGTCTCATCGCCTTCCTGCTGGTCCTCGGCCGGACGTACGCCGCCAAGAGGTTCACTCACGAGCAGGCAACCGCCGCCATCGTCGTGTCCTACTACTGGCACTTCGTCGATGTCGTCTGGATCGGCCTCTTCGCCACGATCTACATGATCAAGTAATCGGTCCCGCCGACACGGCGGACCGAGACATCCAGCAAGCATCGACGCAGAAGATCCTGACACCGGGGTAATCCGTGAAAAAGCTCTCCGCACGACGACGCCATCCGCTGGCGGCGGTCGTCGTCCTACTTCTCGCGCTGGCGGCCACGGGGGGGCTGTACGCCGCGTTCGCGCCCGCGGGCACGGCGAAGGCCGATGAAACCGCCCAGTCCCTCGCCATCGAGGAGGGCAAGAAGCTCTACTCCGTCGGCTGCGCCAGCTGCCACGGAACCGGCGGTCAGGGCACCTCTGACGGCCCGTCCCTCGTCGGCGTCGGCTCGGCCGCGGTCGACTTCCAGGTCGGCACGGGTCGCATGCCGGCCCAGCAGCCGGGCGCCCAGGTCCCGAAGAAGAAGGTCATCTACTCGCAGGCTGAGATCGATCAGCTCGCGGCGTACGTCGCCTCTCTCGGTGCCGGCCCGATCACGCCGACCGAGGGCCAGTACAGCCCCGAGGGTGCGGACATCGCCAAGGGTGGCGAGCTGTTCCGCACCAACTGTGCCCAGTGCCACAACTTCACCGGTGAGGGTGGCGCGCTGACCTACGGCAAGTACGCCCCGAACCTCGAAGGCGTGAGCCCGAAGCACCTCTACGAGGCCATGCAGACCGGCCCGCAGAACATGCCCTCCTTCCCGGACACGACCATGCCGGAGAAGGAGAAGAAGGACATCATCGCGTACGTCCAGGCCGTCAACAGCGACAAGGCCGACAACCCGGGCGGTCTCAAGCTCGGTGGCCTCGGCCCCGTCAGCGAGGGTCTGTTCGCCTGGGTCTTCGGTCTGGGTGCGCTGATCGCAGTTGCCATCTGGGTCGCGGCCCACACCGCTAAGGCCAAGAAGTCATGAGTAGCCAAGAGATTCCAGAAGAGAACCTGCCGGCAGGGCAGGACACCGCGCACGGCGCGGTGAAGGTCGCCGGCGACCCGTTCGCCGACCCGGGCCTTCCGCCCCACAAGCCGCGCATCCAGGACATCGACGAGCGGGCCGCCCGTCGGTCCGAGCGCGCGGTCGCCTTCATGTTCACGCTGTCGATGCTGGCCACCGTCGGCTTCATCGCGTCGTACGTGATCTTCCCGGTCGACAAGATCGTGTACATCTGGCCGTTCGGCCGGGTGTCCGCGCTCAACTTCGCCCTGGGCTGGTCGCTGGGTCTCGCGCTCTTCTTCATCGGCGCGGGCGCGGTCCACTGGGCCCGTACCCTGATGTCCGACGTCGAGATCGCGGACGAGCGTCACCCGATCGAGGCCGACGCCGAGACCAAGGCGAAGGTCATGTCGGACTTCGCGGCCGGTGCCGCCGAGTCGGGCATGGGCCGCCGCAAGCTCATCCGCAACACGATGTTCGGCGCGCTGTCGCTCGTCCCGCTCTCCGGCCTCGTGCTGCTGCGTGACATGGGCCCGCTGCCCGAGAAGAAGCTCCGGTCCACCATGTGGGCCAAGGGGCTGCAGCTCATCAACATGAACACGAACGAGCCGCTGCGTCCCGAGGACGTCGCCGTCGGTTCGCTCACGTTCGCGATGCCCGAGGGCCTCTCGGAGCACGACCACGAGTTCCAGACCCAGATCGCCAAGGCCGCCCTGATGATCGTCCGGATCCAGCCGGAGGACATCAAGGACAAGCGCGAGCTGGAGTGGTCGCACGAGGGCATCGTCGCCTTCTCGAAGATCTGCACCCACGTGGGCTGCCCGATCTCCCTGTACGAGCAGCAGACGCACCACGTGCTCTGCCCGTGCCACCAGTCCACCTTCGACCTCTCCGACGGCGCCCGCGTCATCTTCGGCCCGGCCGGCCACGCCCTTCCGCAGCTGCGGATCGGCGTGAACGCCAAGGGCTTCCTGGAGGCGCTCGGCGACTTCGACGAGCCCGTCGGTCCTGCCTTCTGGGAGCGCGGATGAGCACCGTGACCGATACGAAGAAAGCCCCCGCCGGTGAGCGGGTCGCCGACTGGGCCGACGGCCGCCTGGGGATCTACACGCTGGCCAAGGCCAACATGCGGAAGATCTTCCCGGACCACTGGTCCTTCATGCTGGGCGAGATCTGCCTCTACAGCTTCCTCATCATCATCCTGACGGGCGTCTACCTGACGCTGTTCTTCCACCCGTCGATGAACGAGGTGGAGTACGTCGGACCGTACGTCCCGCTCCAGGGACAGCTGATGTCCGAGGCGTTCAACTCGACGATGCACATCTCGTTCGAGGTCCGCGGTGGTCTGCTCATCCGGCAGATCCACCACTGGGCGGCGCTGATCTTCCTCGCCGGCATGTTCGTGCACATGATGCGCGTCTTCTTCACGGGCGCCTTCCGCAAGCCGCGTGAGATCAACTGGCTGTTCGGCTTCCTGCTGTTCTTCCTGGGCATGTTCACCGGCTTCACCGGTTACTCGCTCCCGGACGACCTGCTCTCCGGCACCGGTGTCCGCTTCATGCAGGGCGCGATCCTGTCCGTGCCGGTCATCGGCACGTACCTGTCGATGTTCCTGTTCGGCGGCGAGTTCCCCGGCGGCGACTTCGTGGCCCGGTTCTACTCGGCCCACGTGCTCCTGCTGCCCGGCATCATGCTCGGCCTCGTGGTGGCCCACCTCATCCTGGTGTTCTTCCACAAGCACACGCAGTTCGCCGGCCCCGGCCGCACGAACAAGAACGTCGTGGGCATGCCGCTGCTGCCGGTCTACATGGCCAAGGCCGGAGGCTTCTTCTTCCTGGTCTTCGGCGTCATCGCGATCATCGCGGCGATCGCCTCGATCAACCCGATCTGGGCCATCGGCCCGTACCGCCCGGACCAGGTGTCCACCGGTGCCCAGCCCGACTGGTACATGGGCTTCGCCGAGGGTCTGATCCGTGTCATGCCGGGCTGGGAGATCAACCTCTGGGGCCACACGCTCGTCCTGGGCGTGATGATCCCGCTGGTGCTCTTCCCGGCCGTCCTGGTCGCGATGGGGATCTACCCGTTCATCGAGTCCTGGATCACCGGCGACAAGCGCGAGCACCACATCGCGCAGCGCCCGCGCAACGCTCCGACGCGCACCGCCTTCGGTGTCGCCTGGATCACCGCGTACATGGTCATGCTCATCGGTGGTGGAAACGACCTCTGGGCGACCCACTTCCACCTCTCGCTGAACTCGATCACCTGGTTCGTCCGGATCTTCTTCTTCCTGGGCCCGGTCATCGCGTTCATCGCCACCAAGCGGATCTGCCTCGGCCTCCAGCGCCGCGACAAGGACAAGGTGCTGCACGGACGCGAGTCCGGCATCATCAAGCGCCTGCCGCACGGTGAGTTCGTCGAGGTCCACGAGCCGCTCAGCCAGGGCGAGCTGCACCGCCTCACCGCTCACGAGCAGTACGACGCCGCGGAGCTTCCGCCGGCCGTCGACGAGAACGGTGTGGAGCGCAAGGTCGGCGCACTGGAGAAGCTCCGGGTCAAGCTGAACAAGGGCTACTACGGCGGCGACAGCCAGATCGCCAAGCCCACGGTCGAGGAGTACAAGGAGATCCAGAGCGGCCACGGCCACCACTGATCACCCTGAACTCCTGACTTCCTGAGAGTCGCCACGGCGAGAGCCCCGTCCATTCGATGGACGGGGCTCTTTGCCGTCCCCCGGGGTCGATAGGGTGGGTGCGTATCCGTCACGATCACCAGGAGCTGCCATGAGCGCTGCGACCCCCGCTGGAGGACCTACGTCGGCGGGCCGCTCCTGGCCCGTCCTGCTGAACGGTCTGCTGGACGGCAAGGACCTCTCCGCCGACGACACGGCCTGGGCGATGGACCTGATCATGAGCGGCGAGGCGACCGACGCCCAGATCGCCGGCTTCATGGTGGCCCTGCGGGCCAAGGGCGAGACCGTGCAGGAGATCGCCGGCCTCGTGCGGACCATGTACGCGCACGCCAACGTGATCGACGTGCCGGGCCCCGCCGTCGACATCGTCGGCACCGGCGGCGACGGCGCCAAGACGGTGAACATCTCCACGATGGCGTCGATCGTGGTCGCCGGCACGGGCACGAAGGTCGTCAAGCACGGCAACCGCGCCGCCTCCTCCGCCTCCGGCTCCTCCGACGTCCTGGAGAAGCTCGGCATCAACCTCAACCTGACGCCGCGACGGGTCGCCGAGGTCGCCGAGGAAGCCGGCATCACCATCTGCTTCGCGGTGAAGTTCCACCCCTCGCTGCGGCACGTGGCCGCGGCCCGCGGCCAGCTCGGCATCCGGACGACGTTCAACGTCCTGGGCCCGCTCACCAACCCGGCCAAGGTGAAGGCCCAGGCGGTCGGCGTCGCCGACCCGCGCATGGCGCCGATCGTGGCCGGAGTCCTCGCCGAGCGGGGCAACTCCGCCCTGGTCTTCCGCGGCGACGACGGGCTGGACGAACTGACGACCACCGCCACCTCCCGGGTGTGGGTGGTCAGGGACGGCCGGGTGACCGAGGAGCGCTTCGACCCCCGCGACGTCGGCATCGCACTCGTCCCCCTGGAGGCGCTGCGCGGCGCGGACGCCTCGTACAACGCCGACGTCGCCCGGCGGCTGCTCGCCGGGGAGACCGGTCCGGTACGGGACGCGGTGCTGCTCAACGCGGCGGCGGCGCTCACCGCCCTGGAGCCCGGCACGGGCACCCTCGCGGAGCAGCTGGCCGCGGGCATCGCGAGAGCGGCCGAGTCCCTCGACTCCGGCGCGGCCCTGCGGTCCCTGGAAGGCTGGATCGCCGCCAGCAACGCCTGACCTCCACCCGATCCCGAGCACGACCCCGGTCCACCATCCGGACCGGGGTCTTGCGCTTCGTCGATCATGTGGCAGGATGCTCTACAGGTCACGAGTGACAGCGTTTTGGCCCCGGCTTGCTGTCCGGCAACCCTCCGTCCGTGGCGGGGTGCCCCGGGTGATGACCAGGCCGTAGGCAGCGAGGTCTACGGCAAGCGCGGACCCCTCGAACACCAGGGGTCCTGGTCTCTCGAGGAGCTTTTTCCGTGAGCAAGCGAATGCGATAGGGCGAATCCGCCCCTTCTTCACCCTCGGAACAGGGTCACTTCGGCGTACCCGCACACCCGCGGACGTCCCCCGTCGCCTCCGAGGCATCACCCGTACCCCGCCGTGTCCGGCCGCGTACGGGATCACCGAAGCCATCCGCACCGCCCGCCGGGAGATACCGCCATGTCCGCACGCCCGAACGCCGCCACCGCCACCGTCGCCGACGAGTCCGCCGACCCCTGCTGCGCCGCCCCGCTGCCCGTGCTCGGCCGGGACGTCACCGTCCCGCTCGTCACCGGCGGCGAGGTGACCTACGCGGCGCTCGACTACGCGGCCAGCGCGCCGGCCCTCCAGCGGGTCTGGGACGACGTCGCCGCGTACGCCCCCTACTACGGCAGCGTCCACCGCGGCGCCGGCTACCTCTCCCAGCTCTCCACCGACCTCTTCGAGAACAGCCGCGTCACCGTCGCCGAGTTCCTCGACTGCCGCCCCGGCGACCAGGTCGTCTTCACCCGCTCCACCACCGACTCGCTCAACCTGCTCGCCCAGGTCGTGCCCGCCGGCTGCGAGGTCTTCGTCTTCGAGACCGAACACCACGCCTCGCTGCTGCCCTGGCGGGACGCCCGCGTCACCTACCTCAACGCGCCGCGCACCCCCGCGCAGGCCGTCGCCACCCTGGAGCGCGCCCTCGCCGACCGGGACCCCCACGGCCCCGCGCTGGTCTGCGTCACCGGAGCCTCCAACGTCACCGGCGAGCTGTGGCCGGTGAAGGAGCTCGCCGCCGCCGCGCACGCCCACGGCGCCCGGATCGTGCTCGACGCCGCCCAGCTCGCGCCCCACCACCCCGTCTCCGTGAGGGAGTTGGACGTGGACTGGGTCGCCTTCTCCGGCCACAAGCTGTACGCGCCCTTCGGCTCCGGCGTCCTCGCCGGCCGCTCCGACTGGCTCCAGGAAGCCGAGCCCTACCTCGCGGGCGGCGGCGCCTCCCGCAAGGTGGCGCGCCGCGCCGACGGCGGGGTGGACGTCGAGTGGCACACCACGGCGGCCCGGCACGAGGCCGGCTCCCCGAACGTCATCGGCGTCTACTCCATCGCCTCCGCCTGCAAGGCCCTCACCGAGGCCGGCTTCGAGGGACTCGTCGCCCGCGAGCAGCACCTCGTCGACACCGTCCGCGCGGGCCTCGCCGAGGTACCCGAGGTGCGGGTGCTGTCGCTGTTCGGCGACGACGCGCCCCGGGTCGGCGTCATCTCCTTCGTCGTGGACGGCTGGAACAGCTCCCACTTCGCGGCCGCGCTCTCCGCCGAGTACGGCATCGGCGTCCGCGACGGTCTGTTCTGCGCCCACCCGCTCGTCCGCACGCTGCTCGGCAGCGACCCGCAGGACCCGGGGGAGTGCGGCGCCCCGGAGGCCGCGCCCGGCGAGCGCTCGCTCAACGCCATCCGGGTGAGCTTCGGCGCCGGCACGCCGGACGAGCACGTCGAGCGGTTCGTCCGCGCGGTGAAGGAGCTCGTCCGGGACGGCGCTCAGTGGAAGTACCGCACCGAGGACGGCCGCTGCGTCCCCGACCGCGGCTGATCGGTCACTCGTACGGGTGAAGGGGGCCTCCCCGGCGGGAGGCCCCCTTCCTGTGTCTCGCGGTCCTGGGGTCTCAGGACTCCAGGCCGATGGCGAAGGCCGCCTCCAGATCGTGCTGGGAGTACGTGCGGAACGCCACGTGGGTGTCCGTGGCCTCGACGCCCGGGATCTTGCTGATGCGGCCGGGGATGACGTCCGCCAGGTCGTCGTGGCGGGGGACCCGGACCATGGCGATGAGGTCGTAGGTGCCGGTCACCGAGAAGACCTCGCTGACGCTGTCGAGCGCGGCGATCGACTCGGCGATCTCGGGGATCCGGTCCACGCTGGTCTTGATGAGCACGATCGCGGTGATCACGGCTGGCTTTCTCCCTCGGTCGCCGCGGCTGGAGCCTTCACTCTATCCCCACCCCGGTAGCACCCCCAGGCGTACAGGAAGCCGGCCGAGAAGCCCACGACGTGGGCGAGGTAGGCGACGCCCGGACCCGGCCCCGCCGCGCGCGCGGCCAGCCACTGGAGGACGAACCAGAAGATCAGCACGATCCAGGCGGGGAAGCGCAGCGGCAGGAAGAGGAGGAAGGGGAAGAGACTGGTGACCCGGGCGCGCGGGAAGAGGAAGAGGAAGGCCCCGAGCACCCCGGAGATCGCCCCGGACGCCCCCACCAGGGTCTGCTCGCTGTCCGCGTGCGCCACCGCGTACCCGAGCAGCGCCAGATAGCCCGTGCTCAGGTAGAAGAGGGCGAATCCGGCCGGGCCCATGCGCTCCTCGGCCATGGCGCCGAAGACGTAGAGGAACAGCATGTTGCCCAGCAGATGGAGCCAGCTGCCGTGGACGAAGAGGGCGGTCAGCGGGGTGAGCAGGGCGTGCGGCTCGCCGACGGTCAGCTCGGCGGGGACGACGCCCCAGCGGCGGAAGTACGCCCCCTGCGCCGCCAGGAGCTGATCCCCGGTGCCGTGGGCCGGGTTGAGCCCGGAGACGGGGCTGACCACGAAGAGGAGGACGCAGGCGGCGATCAGTCCGTACGTCACCGTGGGTCCCCTGCGCGCGCCCCGCCAGGCGCCGCGACCCGCTCCTCGCCAGTCGATCATGGACAGATCATGGCGTACCGGGGTCGAAGTGGACAGAGTGCCTCGCCGTGCCCCCGGGTACCGGGGAGGCCGTAGTGTTACGGGCACGACGACCGCAGTTCGACGGCGCACCGCGGCTCCCGCACCTGGTACCACGCAACAGGAAGAAGGACGGCTCGATGACGACGGTTCCCCTGCCGACCGCCGAGACCCGCTGGCGCTGCACCCTCTGCGGCAACCTGACCCGCTTCGACGTGACGCGCTCCTCGAAGGTCGTCGAGTACGTCCATCTGGACCTCGCGGGCGACCCGACGGTCGAGGAACGGCAGGTGGTCAGTGAGACCATCGAGTCGGTCCGCTGCCGCTGGTGCAACGCGGTGGACCAGATCGAACTGGTGGACAGGCCGGGCGCCGCCTCCTGAGGGACGGCGCGGACGACATAGGGGTGACGGATCGTGGAGCAGCCCGCGCACGGTGGAGAGCCGGCCGGCGCGGCAGGTGACGCTGCCGAGACGCTCGACCACCCACTGCCGGAAGGCGTCCGGCGGAGGGTCGTCGCGCTGGTCGCGGACGCCTTCGGCGGACTGACCGTCGCGGAGCTCCCCGCGCCCCTGCGCCAGTACGCGCGCTTCACCGCGAGCCGGCGGGCCAAGTTCGCCGGCAACGCCATGGCGGCGGCCCTGGAGAGCGACCCGCTGTTCCGGCAGCGCATCGGCGAGCGGTTCAAGCAGGCCGAGCCCGAGCTCGCGGGGGCCGTGGAGACCGGCACCCCGCCCGCCGCCGCCGACCCGGTCGACGTGGCGGCGGCCGCCTACGTGCTGCGCCCGCCCGGCTGGGTCAAGCTCGTGGCCGCCGCGGGCGAGGAGGCCCAGCGGGCCGACGCCGAGCGCGCCGACGAGGCCGGGCGGCGGGAGCTGGAGCGGCTCCGCGAGGAGCTCGCCGGCGCCCGGGACCGCTCCCGCGGCGAGACCGAGCAGCTCCGGCACGATCTGGAGGCGGCCCGCAAGGAAGCGGAATCGCTTCACCGCAAGCTGCGCAGCGCCCAGAGCGACGTGAAGCGCGGCGAGGCCGCGCTGCGGCGCGTCCAGGGCGAGATCGACGCCGTACGGGCCGAGGGGGCCGCCCAGTTGTCGGCGGCCGAGAGCGAGACCCGGCGGCTCAAGGCCCGGCTCGGCGAGGTCGAGGCGGCCCTGGAGGCGAGCCGCAGGACCGCCCGCGAGGGGCGCTCGGTGGAGGACATGCGGCTGCGGCTGCTCCTGGACACGGTGCTCGACGCCGCCCAGGGCCTGCGCCGCGAACTGGCGCTGCCCCCCGTCTCCGTGCACCCGGCGGACACCGTCGACGCGGTGGAGCCGGGGCGGATGTCGCCGAAGGACATCGCGGCGCGGGCGCTGTCGGAGACCGACCCGGCGCTCCTCGACCAGTTGCTCGCGCTGCCCCAGGCCCATCTGGTCGTGGACGGCTACAACGTCACCAAGACCGGCTATCCGACGATGCCGCTGGAGAAGCAGCGGCTGCGGCTGCTGGGCGGCCTCTCGGCCCTGGCGGCCCGGTCGGGCGCCGAGGTCACCTGCGTCTTCGACGGGGCGGAGCTGGCGGCGCCGGTGCTGCTCGCGCCGCCGCGCGGGGTGCGGGTGCTGTTCTCCAAGCCCGGTGTCACCGCCGACGAGTTGATCCGCCAGCTGGTGCGGGCCGAGCCGCCGGGGCGTCCCGTCGTGGTGGTCTCGACCGACCGCGAGGTGGCCGACGGGGTGGCCAAGGCGGGTGCGCGTCCGGTCGCGTCCGTCTTGTTGCTGAAGCGGCTTTCGCGCCTCTCGTAGCGCATCGCAACTCATGGGCCGTATGACCGAATTGTGGTGGGCGGACGGTCAAGTGGCCATCACTGCCCGTGTGCTGCGTGTGAACAAAGTGCCGTGCGAGCGATATTTTTGCCGGTGGGATTTGAACTGATCACAAGTTGGTCACTAGGGTCAGGCATCGAACCTTCGCGCGGTTGATCACCCATCCGGGGTGGCGGCGGAGGAACCGCCTGCCCCTTACCGGTTGGGCGGCTCTGAGGAAGAAGGAGATCGCCTTCGTGGCGTCCCACCGTCGACCCAAGCAGCCGAGCCGCGCCCGTGTGACCGTGCTCACCGTGACCGCGGCCGCCGCCGTGGCGTTCACCGCCCAGTCCGGCGCGCAGGCGGCCCCCGCCCAGCCCAAGATCGACGAGGTCAAGTCGAAGGTCGACAAGCTGCACCACGAGGCCGAAGAGGCCACGGAGCAGTACAACCTCGCCGACGAGCGCCGCGGCAAGCTGCAGACGGAGATCGGCAACCTCCAGGACAAGGTGGCCCGCGGTCAGCAGGAGCTCAACGCCCTGCGCGACCAGATCGGTTCGGTCGCCAGCGCCCAGTACCGCTCCGGCGGCATCGACCCGGCGCTCCAGCTCTTCCTCTCCGCCGACCCGGACACCTACCTCGACAAGGCGTCCGCGATCGACCAGCTGAGCGCCCAGCAGGCCGACGTGCTCACCTCGATCCAGGCCAAGCAGCGCACCCTCGCGCAGCAGCGGACCGAGGCCACCACGAAGCTGGCCGACCTCGAGGACGTCCGCAAGACGCTCGCCGCCAAGAAGAAGAAGTACCTGGGCAAGCTGGCGGAGGCCCAGAAGCTCCTCAACACCCTGACCGCGGCCGAGAAGGCCGAGATCCAGGAGAAGGAGCAGCGGGCCAGCCGCGACGCCGGCGAGCGCGTCGACCTGGGCAACGAGGTCCCCGCGAACGGCTTCGGCGCCGCGGCGCTCGCCGCCGCCGACACCCGTGTCGGCATGCCGTACGCCTCCGGCCACGAGGGCCCCGGCTCGTTCGACTGCTCCGGTCTGACCCAGTGGGCCTACGGCAAGGCGGGCATCGACCTCACCCGCACCACGTACACCCAGCAGAACGACGGCACGAAGATCGGCCGCAGCCAGCTCAAGCCGGGCGACCTGGTCTTCTTCAACGGCCTGCAGCACGTCGGCCTGTACGCGGGCAACAACACCGTCCTGCACGCCCCCTACTCGGGCGCCTACGTCCGCTACGAGTCGATGAACACCCTGGGCAGCTTCCAGTTCGGAGTCCGCGTGGCGGGCTGACGCCCCCCCGCGACCCGCTGCGGCATGCCGCCCGAACGGGTGGTTCGCCACGACGCGCGCTGACCTGACGCCCCGCCGGTGACCTGTGTTCTCCGGCGGGGCGTCACTTTGTGTGCCCGGTGCCTTCGTTGGACGCGGAGTGATCAGCGGCTACTGTCTGCCGCGCCAGTCTGCGTCGAGCCGAACGGAGCGCGATCCGTGGCGTCCCACCGCCGACCCGCCAGGGTCACCGTCCTCACCGCCGCCGCCGCGGCGACCGCGGCGGCGTCCCTCGGGGCCGTCCCCGCGAGCGCCGACCCCGGCGCCGGTACCGCGGCCACCCGCGCCACCGTCGACCGCCTCTTCGAGGAGGCCGAGAAGGCCACCGAGGGGTACAACAGCGCGGACGAGAAGGCCGACGCGCTGCGCCGGACGGTCGCCGAGGCCCGAGACGGCCTCGCCCGCGGCCAGGAGCGCATCAACCGCATGCGGGGCGCGCTCGGCTCGGTCGCCGGGGCCCAGTACCGCTCCGGCGGCATGGACCCCGCCCTCGCGCTGCTGCTCTCCTCCGACCCCGACAGCTACCTCGACCGCGCCTCCGCGCTCGACCGGGCCACCGTCCGGCAGGGCGCCGCGCTCGGCGAACTGCGGCGGGAGCAGCGCCGGCTGGACCAGAAGCGGTCCGAGGCCAGGACCGCCCTCGTCGAGCTGGAGCGCAGCCGGGCCGAGGTCGCCCGCCACAAGCGCACGGTCGAGCGCAAGCTCGCCGAGGCCCGCCGGGTGCTCGCCTCGCTCACCGCCGAGGAGCGCGCCGACTTCGACCGCGCGTCCCGCGGTGGCGGACGCGACGGCGGCCCCGCCGAGGAGCTGCCGCCCCTCGCCGACCTCGGCCCGGCCTCCTCACGGGCCTCCGCCGCGGTGATCGCCGCCCGCAGTGCGATCGGCAAGCCGTACGTGTGGGGGGCGACCGGGCCGTCCGCCTTCGACTGCTCGGGCCTGATGGTCTGGTCGTACCGGCAGGCCGGCATCAGCCTGCCGCGCACCTCCTCGGCGCAGCGGAACGCGGGCCGCCGGGTGCCGCTGTCGCAGGCGCAGCCCGGGGACCTCGTCACCTACCGGGGCGACGCCAGCCACGTCGCGATCTACGCCGGCAACGGGCAGGTCATCCACGCCCCCTATCCGGGCGCCCGGGTCCGCTACGACCCGGTGAACATGATGTCGCACGTGACGGTCACCCGGGTCTGACGCGGTCCGGCCACCGCGCCCGTACGATCGAGGGCGTGGCAGGTCGGAGCGGTGGAGTGGCGCGCGGCGCGGCCGTGTGCCTGCTGGCCGCCCTGTCGGCCCTCACCGGCTGCACGTCCGCCGGACCGCCGGGCCCGGCCGGCCCGTCGTCCAAGGAGGTCCAGAACCTCCTGGACGGCCACGCCAAGGCCCTGCTCGACCGGGACGAGGCCGGCTATCTGGCGGCCCTGGACCCCGCGCTCGCGCCGGCCGCCCGCACCGAGTTCGACCGGCTCGCGAAGGTCCCGCTGGGCGGGGTGGACTACCGGGTCACCGACGTCGACCCGGCCGGCGAGGGCCGGGCCACCGTCGAGGCCGAGCTCGGGTACCGGATCAAGGGCTACGACTCCGGGCCCTCCACCACCGCGCGGGTCCTGGACCTCGCCGAGCGGGACGGCCGCTGGTACGTCACCGGCGACCGCGCCGCCGAGGGGGCCCCGCAGCAGCTGTGGCAGCAGGGCGCGGTGGAGTCGGTGACCGGCCGGCGCAGCCTCGTCCTCGGGGTCGGGCAGAGCGAGGAGCGGCTGCGGGAGATCGCGGCCGCGGCGGACCGGGCGGTGCCGGCGGTCGGCCGGGCGTGGAACGGGAGCTGGGCGGGCCGGATCGTGGTCCTCGTCCCCGCCTCGGTCGAGGCGATGGGCCGCCTCCTCGGCGGCCCGGCCGCCTCCTACCGGGGCATCGCCGCCGTCACCACCGGGCAGGCGGGCGGCGGCCCGCAGGCCCCCGCCGACCGGGTGATCGTGAACCCGGACGCGTACGCCGTCCTCGGGGCGTTCGGCCGGCAGATGGTCCTCACCCACGAGACCACCCATGTCGCCACCCGGATCCGGACCACGGCGGCCACCCCGGTCTGGCTCTCGGAGGGCTTCGCCGACTGGGTCGCCTACCGGGGCTCGGGCCGCACCGCCGCCCAGGCCGCGCCCGAGCTCGCCCGCGCCGTCCGCGCGGGCGACCTGCCGGCCGGGCTCCCCGAGGACGCCGACTTCGGCTTCGGCGGCGACGCGGACGCGCTGGCCCGGGCCTACGAGGGCGGCTGGCTCGCCTGCGAGATGATCGCGGACCGCTGGGGCGCGCCGGCGCTGACCGGGTTCTACCGGGCGGTGGGCGCCCACCCGGCCCGGGAGGGCGCGCTGGAGAAGGCGCTCCACGACGTCCTGGGCACCACCCCCGAGCAGTTCACCGCCGACTGGCGCGCCTACGTGGGGCAGCGGCTCGGCTAGGCCGTCCCGTCCCCGTTCGGGGCGCTCGGCGCCGCGTCGAGCTCCCGCAGGGCCTCCGTCAGCCAGGCTTTCTCGGCCGTGCCCGTCGCGCGGGCGATCCGCAGCATGCCCTGCCGGAAGAGGTCGGGCTCCCGTTCGACGGTGACGGGGCTGCCGCCCTCGTAGAAGAAGCTGGCGGGGGCGGAGAGGAACTCCTGGCGGCGGCGGAGCACCGCGGCCTGGTCGGCCGGGTCGGGGAGGTGGCCGAGGAAGGCGAGCAGGGTGAAGAACCGCTGGCCGTCGCTGATCTCGGCGTCCTTGGGGGTGCGCAGCCGCGCCAGCAGCTCCCGGCGTCCGTCCGGGGTGAGCGAGAGCGTGCGGCGCGGGGCCGCGCTCGCGCCCGGCTCCGTACGGCTGTCGACCAGGCCGTTGCGCACCAGCCGGGTGATGGCCGGGTAGAGGGCTCCGTCGCTGACCGGACGGACGTGCCCGCTGAGTCCGTGGATGCGCTCCTTCAGCTCGTACCCGTGCAGCGGCTTCTCGTACAGGAAGCCCAGGATCGACAGTTCCAGCACCGGTCGGGTCTCCTTCGCGCTTGTCGGGGGAGCGGTCGTCATGCTACCTCTTTTCGAGATGCCTCTAATCGAGGTATCTCGAAAAGAGGGGGAACCGTCGCATGTCCTCACACCGCCGGACGCTCGTCCGGCTCGCCCGCCCGGTCTATCTCGAACTGCTCGCCGGTGTCGCCGCCGGAGTCGTCAACATGGTCTGGGTCGCCCCGCTCGGCGGGGACGCCGTCGCCGCCGTCGCCGTCGCCACCAACGTCGAGAACCTGCTCCTCGGCATCGTCCTCATGGCCGGCTCCGGCACCACCGTCCTCGTCGCCCGGGCCCGCGGGGCCGACGACCCCGGAGCCGTCCGCGCCGCCGTCCGCGGCGGGGCCGCCCTCTGCGCGCTGCTCGTGCCGCCCGTCGCCGTCGGCGGGTACCTGCTGCGCGATCCGCTCGCCGCCCTCCTGCTCGGCGGCCCGGACCACCCGGCCCACGCCCTCGCCACCGCCTACTTCGCGATCGCGCTCCCCGGCACGGCCGTCTTCTTCGCCACCCACGTCCTGGACGGCGTCCTCAAGGGCGCGGGCGACACCCGCACCCCCATGCGGCTCGCCTTCCTCGCCAACGGACTGATCCTCGTCCTCGACCCGCTGCTCATCCACGCCCACGGAGTGCGGGGCGCCGCCCTCGCTACCGTCGTCGGACGCTCCGTCGCCCTCGCCGCCGGCCTGCTCGCCCTGCGCCGCGACCCGCTGCTGAAGGCCGCGCGGGCGGCCCGCGCCGCCCTGCCCACGGCCGCCGCCCTGCGCCGGACCGCCGCCACCGGACTCCCGATGGCCGTCGACTTCACGGTCCGGATGGCCGGCGCCCTCGCGCTCGTCTCCGTGGTCGCCCGGATCGGCGTCACCGAGATCGCCGCCTACGGCATCGCCACCAAGGCCATGTACGTCGCCACCATGGCCTTCTACGCCGTCCGGCAGGCCGCGGCCATCCACAGCGCCCACCTCCTCGGCGCGGGACGGGACGAACGGCGGGCCGTCGCCCGCCAGGCCCTGCTCCTCGGCTGTGTCATCGGCGCGGGCGCCGCCGCCCTGCTGCTCGTCGCGGCCGGCCCCGTCATGCGCGCCTTCGGAGCCGAGCCCGACGTGGCGGCGGCCGGTGCGCTCTTCCTGCGCTGCCTCGGCCCCTACCTGCTGCTCATGGCCGGCTACATCGCGGTCGCGGGGGTCTTCGAGGGCACCGGGGCGAGCCCGCGGCTCGCCCGGATCACCATCGCCGGCGTGCTGGTCCAGCTCCCGCTGGCGTACGCCTTCTCAGGACAGGGCCTCGGCGGGATCTGCCTGGCCATGGCGCTCGCCATGGCCGCCCAGTGCGCGGCGCTCGGCCTGCTCCACCGCCGGACCGTCGTCACTTTTCAGAAGGAACCCGACAGGGCCTTCTCGCGCTCCGGCTGAGCGGTCGCGGCCTCCGCCGCGAGCTCCGCGAGCCGAGGCTCGGTCACCGTCTGGCGCCACAGGATGCGGCAGGCGATCACCGCGGCGGCTATGAGCAGACCGTTCCGGGTGAACAGCACCGCCACACCCAGCGGATCGCTCCGCGTCACGTGCGAGAACCACACCGGGAACTCGAACTGCGTCACCGCCGTCGCCCAGATGACCAGGTGCGCGGGCCGCCGCATCCGGCTCGCCCGGAACGCCATGCAGACCGCCGCCAGACCCACCAGCCACAGCATGTACTGCGGGGACAGCACCCGGCTCGTCGCCGTGAACAGCAGCACCGCCACGAACGCGGCGTCCGCCGCCGTCGACGAGGTGAACAGGCGCGCCTTCAGCCGCCACACGAGCAGCCAGCCGAACGCCGCGATCGTGAGCACCATCGCGGCCGTGGAGACCGTCGACACGTACGGCCCGAGGAACTCGATCGAGCCGTAGTTCATCCGCGCCTCGCCCTCCCAGCCGAAGTGCCGGACGACGTGGAAGACCATGGAGCCCAGCGACTCGACCTCCGTGCCCCGGTCGCGCTGGAAGCCCAGGAAGGCCAGCGCCCCCGGCATCCACAGCACGCACAGCAGCAGCACCGCGGCCGCCGCGCCCGCCGCCGTCGTCCAGGAGCGGAAGGTCGCACGCCCCCTCGGAGTGCCCGCCAGCACCAGCACGGGCCACACCTTCAGGACCGCGCCGAACCCGGCGAGGGCGCCCAGGACGCGCGGGCTCCGGCCGGCCGCCAGCAGCGCGGCCACTGCGACGGCGGTCACCATCACGTCGTACCGGGCGTACGCGGTCGGGCCGAGCAGCGGGACGCCCGCGAGCCAGAGCCAGGCGCCGTGCGCCGACCGGCCCGCGCGGCGGCCCGTGTACACCAGGAGCCCGAAGACCAGCGCGTCACAGAGGAAGGCGAGGACGAAGAACGCGGACGCGTAGCCGAGGAACGGCAGCAGCGCGGGGGCGAGGATCGCGAGCGCCGCCGCCGGCGGGTACTGCCAGGTGACGTCGTCCAGCGGGTAGGTGCCCGTCCGCAGGACCTCGTACCAGCCCTGGTAGATGTTCGAGACGTCGAAGGTGATGTCCGGGCCGGGGATCACCACGACCTTGAAGACGCACAGCAGCAGGAGGACGCGGGTCAGACCCCAGAGACTCAGCGGAAGCCGCAGGCTCGCGCGTGACCACTTTCCCACCGCACCCGTCGTCACTGTCTCGTCCTTGTCCTGTCGGGCCCGCGGGAGCGGGGGAGTGGTGTTGCCGGGCGGTGGTGGCGATCGCGTACTGTCGGCCACGATGCACAAGACCCTGATCGTAACCAACGACTTCCCGCCGCGTCCCGGCGGAATCCAGGCCTTCCTGCACAACATGGCGCTCCGCCTGGATCCCGATCGGATCGTCGTCTACGCCTCCACGTGGAAGCGCAGCCGCGAGGGCGTCGAGGCGACGGCCGCGTTCGACGCCGAGCAGCCTTTCACGGTCGTCCGGGATCGCACCACCATGCTGCTGCCCACTCCTCGGGTCACCGCCCGTGCCACCGCGCTGCTGCGCGAGCACGGCTGCGAGTCCGTGTGGTTCGGCGCGGCCGCGCCGCTCGGTCTGATGGCCCCCGCGCTGCGCAGGGCGGGCGCCCGGCGGCTCGTCGCCACCACCCACGGGCACGAGGCCGGCTGGGCCCAGCTCCCCGCCTCCCGGCAGCTGCTGCGCCGCATCGGCGAGGGCACGGACACGATCACCTACCTCGGCGAGTACACCCGCTCCCGGATCGCGGCCGCCCTCACGCCCGCCGCCGCGGACCGGATGGTCCAGCTCCCGCCCGGCGTGGACGAGAAGACCTTCCACCCCGACTCCGGCGGCGCCGAGGTCCGCGCCCGCCTCGGGCTCAGCGACCGGCCCGTCGTCGTCTGCGTCTCCCGGCTCGTCCCGCGCAAGGGGCAGGACACCCTGATCAGGGCGATGCCGCGGATCCTGCGCCGGGTGCCGGACGCGGTCCTGCTGATCGTCGGCGGCGGCCCGTACGAGAAGGACCTGCGCCGTCTCGCCGAGGAGACCGGCGTGGCCGGATCCGTGCGCTTCACCGGCGCCGTCCCGTGGTCGGAGCTGCCCGCGCACTACGGGGCCGGCGACGTCTTCGCCATGCCCTGCCGCACCCGCCGGGGCGGCCTCGACGTCGAGGGCCTCGGCATCGTCTACCTGGAGGCGTCCGCGACCGGCCTCCCGGTCGTGGCCGGCGACTCCGGCGGCGCCCCCGACGCCGTCCTCGACGGCGAGACCGGCTGGGTCGTCCGCGGGGAGTCCGCCGAGGACACCGCCGACCGCGTCACCACCCTCCTGCTCGACCCCGAGCTCCGTGCCCGCATGGGCGAGCGGGGCCGCGCCTGGGTCGAGGAGAAGTGGCGCTGGGACCTCCTGGCCGAGCGGCTGCGCGAGCTGCTCTGACGGGGACTCCGGGCGACGGCACGACGAAAGGGGCCCCGGGCGGTGCGATCGCCCGGGGCCCCTTCGTCGTGCCGTCACCGGCTCAGTGCTGGTAGATCGCCTCGATCTCGTCCGCGAAGTCCTTCGCCACGACGTTCCGCTTCAGCTTCAGGGACGGGGTGATGTGGCCCGCCTCCTCGGTGAACTGGGCGGGGAGGATGCGGAACTTGCGCACCGACTCGGCCTTGGAGACCGCCGCGTTGCCGTCGTCGATCGCCCGCTGCACCTCGGCCACGAGCTCCGCGTCGTCACGGAGGGAGGCCGCCGTCGAACCCGCCGGCTTGCCGTGCTCGGAGGCCCAGCGGCCCAGGAACTCCTCGTCGATGGTGACCAGCGCGCCCACGAAGGGACGCCCGTCGCCGACCACCATGCACTCCGCGACCAGCGCGTGCGCCCGGATCCGGTCCTCGATGACCGCCGGGGCGACGTTCTTGCCGCCCGCCGTCACCAGGATCTCCTTCTTGCGGCCGGTGATCGCGAGGTAGCCGTCCTCGTCGAGGGTGCCGATGTCGCCGGTGTGGAACCAGCCGTCCGCCAGCGCCTCGGCCGTCGCCGCCTCGTTGTTCCAGTACCGCGAGAAGATGTGCTCGCCGTGGAGCAGCACCTCGCCGTCGTCGGCGATCCGCACCACCGAGCCGGGCAGCGGCTGGCCGACCGTGCCGATCTTCTGCCGGTCCCACGGGTTGAAGGCGGTCGCCGCGCACGACTCCGTCAGGCCGTACCCCTCCAGGACCGTGAAGCCGATGCCCCGGAAGAAGTGGCCGAGGCGCTCGCCCAGCGGTGCCCCGCCCGAGATCGCGTACTCGCCGCGCCCGCCGAGCACCGCCCGCAGCTTGCTGAAGACCAGCTTGTCGAAGAGCTTGTGCTTGAGCTTGAGACCGAGGGAGGGACCCTGCGGGGTGCCGATCGCCCGGCTGTACGCGATCGCGGTGTGGGCGGCCTTGTCGAAGATCTTGCCCTTGCCGTCGGCCTGGGCCTTGGCCCGCGCGGAGTTGTAGACCTTCTCGAAGACCCGCGGCACGCCCAGGATCAGCGTCGGCCGGAACGAGGCCAGCTCGTCGGTGAGGTTCTTGATGTCCGGGACGCAGCCCAGCCGGATCGGCGCCATCACGGACGCGACCTCGACCAGCCGCCCGAAGACGTGCGCGGCCGGGAGGAAGAGCAGCACCGAACACTCGCCGGTGCGGAAGAGGGGCTTCAGCCGCTCCACCACGTTGCCGCACTCGGCGAAGAACGCCCGGTGGGTCAGGACGCAGCCCTTGGGGCGGCCGGTCGTGCCCGAGGTGTAGACGATCGTCGCCGGGTCGTCCGCGTTCGCCGCCGACATCCGCTGGTCGAGCAGCTCGTCCGAGACGTCCGCGCCCTCGGCCGTGAGCCGCGCGACCGCGTCGTCCTCGATCTGGCGGACGCCCTTGAGGCCCGGCAGGTTCGCCCGCACGGACTCCACCGACGCCTGGTGCGCCGCGCTCTCGACCAGCGCGAGCGTCGCGCCCGAGTCGCCGAGGATCCACTGGATCTGCTCCGGCGAGCTGGTCTCGTACACCGGCACGGTCACGCCGCCGGCGCTCCAGATCGCGAAGTCGAGGAGGACCCACTCGTACCGCGTCCGGGACAGCAGCGCGACCCGGTCGCCCGGCTCGACGCCCGCGGCGATCAGGCCCTTGGCGGCCCCGCGGACCTCCGCGAGGAACTGCGTGGCGGTCACGTCGGTCCAGGCACCGTCGACCTTGCGCCCCATGACGGCGACGTCTGGGTGCTGGGAGGCGTTGCGGCGGATGAGATCCGTCAGGTTGCCGTCCGCGGGGACCTCGTACAGGGCCGGAAGGCTGAACTCGCGCAAGACTGCTGCTCCTCATCGGGCGCCGGCGCCACGGCTCTGTGTGATGCACCGGTGAAGTCCATGATCGGGCAGGTGCTCAGTGGGGGTGAGCACGACTGGACTGCCCGGACGTTACCCACCAGTACACGGTTCCCGATAGGGGGTCCCGGCCAGATGTTCCGTGCGTCACACATATATGACGGTGCTCTCCGCACAGTAATCCACCGGTTTCCCGACTCCCAAGTAACCGCAGGTGACACCCCCTAAGGTGGGCTCATGCGAGTCCATGTGGTCAGTGACGTGCACGGCAACTCCGGCGACCTCGCCCGGGCCGGAGAGGGCGCCGACGCCCTGATATGCCTGGGAGACCTGGTCCTCTTCCTCGACTACGCCGACCACAGCCGCGGGATCTTCCCCGACCTCTTCGGCACCGAGAACGCCGACCGGCTGGTCGAGCTGCGCACCGCCCGCCGCTTCGACGAGGCCCGTGACCTGGGGCGACGCCTCTGGGCCGGGCTCGACGTCGACCGCGACACCGCCATCGAGGCCGCCGTGCGCCGCCAGTACGCCGAACTCTTCGCCGCCTTCCCCACCCCCACCTACGCCACCTTCGGCAACGTCGACATCCCCCGGCTCTGGTCGGAGTTCGCCGGACCGGGCACGACCGTCCTCGACGGCGCCCGGATCGAGCTCGGCGGCCTCACCGTCGGCTTCGTCGGCGGCGGCCTGCGCACCCCCATGCGCACCCCGTACGAGATCTCCGACGAGGAGTACGCGGCGAAGGTCGAGGCACTCGGCGAGGTCGACGTCCTCTGCTCCCACATCCCGCCGGACGTCCCGGAACTGACCTACGACACGGTCGCCCGCCGCTTCGAGCGCGGCAGCCGGGCCCTCCTCGACGCGATCCACCGCGTCCGGCCCCGCTACGCGCTCTTCGGCCACGTCCACCAGCCGCTGGTCCGCCGGATGCGGATCGGCTCGACCGAGTGCGTGAACGTCGGCCACTTCGCCTCGACCGGCAAGCCCTTCGCCCTGGAGTGGTGACGGGCGCGCAGCCGCGGCGCGATAGCCTGCCATCGGCACGTCCGTGCCCTTCTACTTCCGCCGGAACGCACCGTGGAGGAGCCACCGCGATGGCCGAACACACCAGCTCGAGCATCACCATCGAGGCGGCGCCGGCCGACGTCATGGGCGTGATCGCCGACTTCGCCCGCTACCCCGAGTGGACGGGCGAGGTGAAGGAGGCCGAGGTCCTGGAGACCGACGCCTCCGGCCGCGCGGAGAAGGTCCGCCTCCTCCTCGACGCCGGCGCCATCAAGGACGACCACACCCTCGCCTACACCTGGACCGGCGCCGACGAGGTCAGCTGGACCCTGGTCAAGTCCCAGATGCTCCGCTCCCTCGACGGCTCCTACCGGCTCGCCCCGCTCGACGGCGACCGCACCCAGGTCACCTACCAACTGACCGTCGACGTCAAGATCCCCATGCTCGGCATGATCAAGCGCAAGGCCGAGAAGGTCATCATCGACCGCGCCCTGGCCGGCCTGAAGAAGCGCGTCGAATCCGGCGCGTGACCCCGACCGGGGCGGAGGTAACGTCCTGGCCATGCGGATCATCCTTGTCACCGGCCCCGGCGGCGCCGGACGCACCACCGTCGCCGCCGCGACCGCCCTCGCCGAGGCGCGGGCCGGCCGCCGGGTCCTGCTCGTCACCGAGGACGCCGGCCCGCTCCCGGCCGCCGACGGCCTGCGCGTGCTGCGCCCCGACGCCGCCGCCGACTTCCGCCGCGAGTTCCTCGCCCTCCAGGCCCGCTCCTCGGCCGCCTTCGACCTGCTCGGCGCCGCGCCGTTCGAGGACGCCGAGCTGACCGAGCTCCCCGGCAGCCGCACCTTCGCCCTGCTGCGCGCCCTCCGCGACACCGCCGCCGGCGACCACGACCTCGCCGTCGTCGACCTGCCGCCGCTCACCGAGGCGCTCGCCGTCCTCGCCCTGCCCGAGCAGCTCCGCCGCTACCTGCGCCGCCTCCTGCCGCCCGAACGACAGGCCGCCCGGGCCCTGCGCCCCATGCTGGCCCAACTCGCCGGCGTCCCCATGCCCGCCCAGTGGCTGTACGAGACGACCGCCCGCTGGGAGGCCGAGCTCGCCGCCGTCCAGGACGTCGTCGAAAGCCCCGGCACCACCGTCCGCCTCGTCCTCGAACCCGGCCCCGCCGCCGACCGGGCCCTGCGCACCGCCCGGCTCGGCCTCGCCCTCCAGCGCCTGACCCTCGACGCCGTCGTCGCCAACCGGCTGCTCCCCGCCGACTCGCAGGACCCCTGGCTCGCCGGGCTCACCGCCGAGCAGCACCGGCACCTGACCGGACTCCGCGCCGCGGCCGACGGCGTCCTGTACGAGCTGCCGCACCTCGGCCGCGACCCGCGCGGCACCGAGGACCTGGCCCTCCTCGCGCCCGTCCGACCCGGGACCGACCCCGTCCCCGCGCCGCACTGGCCCATCGAGGACCGGCGGGAGGAGGACGGCGTCCTCGTCTGGCACATCGCCCTGCCCGGCGCCGTCAAGGAAGAGCTGTCCCTCGTCCGCCGCGGCGACGAACTGCTCCTCGCCGTCGGCCCGTTCCGCCGCAACGTCCCCCTGCCCGGGGCCCTGCGCCGCTGCACCGTGACCGGCGCCGGACTCGTCGACGGCGACCTCCGCGTGCGCTTCACCCCCGACCCCGGACTCTGGCCCCGCACCCCCTGAGTCCGTGTACCGTCGAAGTACCAGCCAGTGAGGAGTGCGCCATGAGCGATTCGGACGCCTGGGCCAAGGCGTGCGCCGAGGACCTGGAGGCGGAGAAGGCCCGCCGCCGGGCGCAGCGCGGGACCGAGCCGGGCTCTCCCGCCGAGGAGTTCCGCAAGCTCTTCGAGGCCGTCGCCGACAAGGTCTCCGGCGGACTCGGGAACCCCCTCCTCGCCGGCCAGGCCGCGCAGACCGTGCAGCACCTCGTCAACCAGGCGAAGGCCGCCGTCGAGCCCGTCATCGAGCGCAACCCGCAGGTCTTCGACCACCTCGCCGCCGCCGGCAGCGAACTGCTCGCCGCCTACCGCTCCGCCGTCGAGGGCCACGAGAGCCGCTGGACCCGGGGCGGACCGGTCGCCGAGGACGACCCGCGCCGGGACGCCGACGAGCCCCGGAAGGACGACGAAGGGCCTGGATCCGGCCAGCACATCGACCTTGACTGATCAGTAGGCACCTCCCCCTCGGGTACGGTGGGCCTTAGCGGGGCTCGACCGAAAACTGAGGGACACATGGGACTCACCATCGGCGTCGACATCGGCGGCACGAAGATCGCGGCCGGCGTGGTCGACGAAGAGGGCAAGATCCTCGACACCCACAAGGTGCCCACCCCGCCGACCCCCGAGGGAATCGTCGACGCGATCAGCGCGGCCGTCTCCGAGGCCGGCAAGGGCCACTCGATCGAGGCCGTCGGCATCGGCGCCGCGGGCTACGTCGACGACAAGCGCGCCACCGTCCTCTTCGCGCCGAACATCGACTGGCGGCACGAGCCGCTCAAGGACAAGGTCGAGCAGCGCGTCGGCCTCCCCGTCGTCGTGGAGAACGACGCCAACGCGGCGGCCTGGGGCGAGTACCGGTTCGGCGCCGGCCAGGGCCACGAGGACGTCATCTGCATCACCCTCGGCACCGGCCTCGGCGGCGGCATCATCATCGGCAACAAGCTGCGCCGCGGTCGCTTCGGCGTCGCCGCCGAGTTCGGCCACATCCGGGTCGTCCCGGACGGCCTGCTGTGCGGCTGCGGCAGCCAGGGCTGCTGGGAGCAGTACGCCTCCGGCCGCGCGCTCGTCCGCTACGCGCGGCAGCGCGCCAACGCCACCCCGGAGCGGGCGGAGATCCTGCTCGGACTCGGCGACGGCACCCCGGAAGGCATCGAGGGCAAGCACGTCAGCCAGGCCGCCCGCGCCGGCGACGCGGTCGCCGTCGACTCCTTCCGCGAGCTGGCCCGCTGGGCGGGCGCCGGTCTCGCCGACCTCGCCTCGCTCTTCGACCCCTCGGCCTTCATCGTCGGCGGCGGCGTCTCGGACGAGGGAGACCTCGTCCTCGACCCGATCCGCAAGTCCTTCCGGCGCTGGCTGATCGGCGGACAGTGGCGTCCGCACGCCCAGGTCCTCGCCGCCCAGCTCGGCAACAAGGCCGGCCTCGTCGGAGCCGCGGACCTGGCACGCCAGGGCTGACCGCCGCACGAAGCACACGCCGACCGCCCGCCGCGTCCTCCCGGACCCGGCGGGCGGTCGGCGTATGTTGCCCCGCATGGCGATCAGCGAGCTGCCCGACTCCCGCACCGAGGACGACGGCTCGGTCGTCCTCCGGGTCATGAGCTACAACGTCCGCTCGATGCGCGACGACGAGGAGGCCCTGGCCCGGGTCATCCGCGCCTGCGCGCCGGACGTCGTCCTCGTCCAGGAGGCCCCGCGCTTCTTCCGCTGGCGCAAGCACGCCGCCCGGCTCGCGGCCCGGAGCGAGCTCGTCCTCCTCGGCGGCGGCGCCCCCGCGGCCGGGCCCCTGCTGCTCTGCTCCCTGCGCGCCGCCGTCGAACGCACCGAGGACGTGCTCCTGCCGCTCACCCCCGGGCTCCACCGCCGCGGCCTGGCGACCGCGGTCGTCCGCTTCGCGGGCGTCCGCGTCGGGCTGATCAGCTGCCACCTGGGACTGCGCGCCGACGAGCGGTACGCGCAGGCCGGGATGGTCCTGGACCGGGTCGCCGCCCTGGGCACCCCGTACGTCCTCGTCGCCGGCGACCTCAACGAACGCCCCGGCGGCCCCGCCTTCACCCGGCTCACCGGGCGGCTCCGGGACGGCTGGGAGGCCGCCCCCTGGGGCGGCGAGCACACCTTTCCGGCCGCCGCACCGACGGGACGGATCGACGCGATCCTCGCGACCCCGGGCGTCGCCTTCCTCGGCTGCGGCGTCCCTCCGACGCCCGACCCCGCGGACCTGCGGGCCGCCACCGACCACCTCCCGGTGCTGGCGGCCGTCCGCGTCCCCGCGCCCGGCTGAGTGCCGTCCCCGCGCCCCGTTCCGGCGGACACCGCGGCCGCTCACGGCGGGGGAGCGCACCAGCGCCGGACCCCTGGTCGGGGTCCGGCGCCGGAGGGACGGTGACGGCCCCGGGAGGCGCCGCCTCCCGACAGGAGGAGGGGCGCCGGGAGCCAGGACCGCTAGACGACCGCGCCGCGGCCCGGGTCGTCGAAGCCGTCGTCATCGTCGTCGTCGTGCTTCATCCGCCCCACCAGGGTGGCGAAGCCGCCCAGGAAGCCGCCGATGCAGAGCGTCGTCAGCCACCAGGTCATGTCCCACTGGAGCAGGACGGCCACCAGCATGAGGACCGGGCCGCCGACCACGGCGAGCCAGGCGAACCTGGTCGTCACGTCCGCCTCGGGCAGCGGCGGCGGCTCCGGCGGCACGAAGTGCCCCTCGTCCGCGCCGCCCGGGCCGTCGTCGGGCTCGGTGGGGGAGTAGTCCCGGGGACCGGCGGGCCGCACCCCCGGCGCGAAGACGATCGAGCTGCCCAGCGCGGGCCGCTCGGGACCGGCCTCCGGCTCCCCGTCCGGGTCGGAGTCACCGGCGTCGTCGGCCCCGTCGGAGTCCTCCGCCCGCGGCTCCCGGGCCGCCGGCCTCGGCTTCCAGGGCGTGGCCTCGCCGAGCGTCGGCCCCGGCTTCCCGGGCCGGGTCTCCCCGGCGGAACCCTCCGGCCCGTCGTCCCCGCCGTCGGCCTCGTCCTCGGGCTCCGGCAGCTCCAGGTTCTCGATCGGCCGGAACGGCTGGGCCCCCGGCGGGTCCACGGGCTCCTTGCCGTACCCGGCGACGATCGCGGCCCAGGCCGCCTCCTCGTCGATGGGCTGCGGCTCCCGCTCGCCGCCGTCCTGCTGCTCAGCCACCGCTCCTGCTCCCCTTTCCGTCGACCAGCCCCGGCGCGAGGCGCTCGACGAAGGCCAGGCTCTCGTCGAAGATGCGCTCCGCGTCATGGTCCAACGTCGCCACGTGGTAGCTCTGTTCCAGCAGGATCTCCCGCACGTCGGTGGAGGAGATGCGGGAGAGGATCCGGGCCGAGTCGACGGGCGGGACGACGTGGTCCTGGGGGCTGTGCAGCAGTACCACCGGCTGCGTGACCTGCGGAAGCTCCCCGTCGACGGTCCTGAAGAACTCGCGCAGGGAGTGGGCCGCGTGCAGCGGCACCCGGTCGTAGCCGACCTCCGCCACGCCCTCCTTGGCGATGTCGCTCGCGATGCCCTTGGTCGAGGGGACCAGGTGCCGGACGACCGGCAGGGCGTGCGCCGCCAGGCCGTGCACCTTGTTGCCCGGGTTGACCAGGACGATGCCGCGCACCGCGTCCCCGTACCGCGCGGCGAGCCGCAGGGTCAGCGCGCCGCCCATCGACAGGCCGAAGACGAAGACGGTCGAGCACCGCTCCAGGAGCTCGCGCAGCGCCCGGTCCACCTCGGCGTACCAGTCGTGCCAGGTGGTGAGCTGCATGTCCTCCCAGCGGGTGCCGTGGCCGGGCAGCAGCGGCACCGCCACGGTCAGGCCGCGCTCGGCCAGATACTCGGCCCACGGACGCATCGACTGCGGGGAACCGGTGAATCCGTGACAGAGAAGGACGCCGACCTCTCCGCCGTCATGGCGGTACGGCTCGGCTCCGGGAAGGACCGGCACCGGGGTCTCCTGTTCGGTTGCGACTCCGGCGTCCTCGGGTGGGCCGGAGCGACGGAAAACGGTGAAGGACCTTCACGGTACGCGACCGCACCGACACCGACCAGGGCCGTAGCGGGGGGCGTACGTCGGTACGGGATAAAGTCTGGGCGACGGCACACGGAAGGCATGGCGAGTTGATCTACGGCGCAATGAAGTTCTCCCTCGGAGGGTCTCTGAAGCTTGCCTTCCGGCCGTGGGTGGAGGGACTGGAGAACATTCCCGCCGAAGGCCCGGCGATCCTGGCGAGCAACCACCTGTCGTTCTCCGACTCCTTCTTCCTCCCCGCCGTCCTGGACCGCAAGGTCACCTTCATCGCCAAGGCGGAGTACTTCACGACGCCCGGCGTGAAGGGCAAGCTCACCGCGGCCTTCTTCAAGGGCGTCGGCCAGCTCCCGGTGGACCGTTCGGGCGCCCGCGGCGCCGGCGAGGCGGCCATCAAGGCCGGCATCGAGGTCATCGAGGGCGGCGGCCTCTTCGGGATCTACCCCGAGGGCACCCGGTCGCCCGACGGCCGCCTCTACCGCGGCAAGCCCGGCGGTCTGGCCCGGGTCGCCCTGGCGACCGGCGCGCCGGTGATCCCGGTCGCCATGATCGACACCGAGAAGATCCAGCCGCCCGGCAAGCTCGTCCCCAAGCTCATGCGCCCGGGGATCCGCATCGGCAAGCCGCTGGACTTCACCCGCTACCAGGGCATGGAGGGGGACCGCTTCATCCTCCGCTCGGTGACCGACGAGGTCATGTACGAGATCATGAAGCTGTCGGGCCAGGAGTACGTCGACATCTACGCGACCGCCGCCAAGCGGCAGATCGCGGACGCGGAGAAGGCGGCCAAGGAGGCCGTCAAGGCCGAGATCGCGGCCCGGGAAGAGTCCGGAGCGTAGCGGCGCGGTCCCGCGAGGGACGCGTTCGGGGGTGGGGGAGATGGCCAAGCGCGAGCGTGTCGTGCGCATGTCGGTCGAGCAGCCGCTGTGGCGGGCGCTGACCGGCTACCGCGTCCTGACCATGGTGTACGCGGTCCTGTTGTTCGTCTCCTCCCGGGAGGCGTACGAACGGCCGTGGATCGCCGTCGGCTACCTGGCGGTGATGTGCGTCTGGACCCTCGCCACCCTGCCCAGGGTGGCCGGCGCGGCCAGCTGCACCAAGCGCTTCCTCGGCGCCGACCTCACCGTCGCCGTCGTCGGCATCCTGCTCACCCCCCTCGCCGACGCCCAGGCCCAGTCGGTCGACGGCCCCACCCTGCCCTCGATATGGACCGCCGGATCCGTCCTTGCGTACGCGATCAAGGGCGGCTGGCGGTGGGCCGGCTTCGCCTCCTCCCTCGTGGCCGTCGCCAACATCGTCGAGCGAGGCCACCCCAGCCGGGACACCCTCCACAACGTGCTCCTCGTCTGGGTGGCCTCCATCGCCATCGGCTACGTCGTCGAGGTGGCCCGCGCCTCCGAGCGCACCCTCGCCCGCGCCCTGGAGATCGAGGCCGCGACCCGGGAGAGGGAGCGGCTCGCCCGCGACATCCACGACAGCGTCCTCCAGGTCCTCGCCATGGTGCAGCGGCGCGGCACGGCCCTCGGCGGCGAGGCCGCCGAACTGGGCCGGATGGCGGGGGAGCAGGAGGTGGCGCTGCGCACCCTCGTCGCCGGCGGCCTCGCCCGCCCCAGCCTCGTCTCCGAGGCCGAGTCCGAGGGGGCGGTGGTCCGGGTCGTCGAGGTCGACGAGGAGCCCGACGACGACACCCCCGTCGACCTGCGCCTGCTGCTCGCCCCGCGCGCCGGGGCCCGCGTCACCCTCTCCGAGCCCGGCGCGCCGGTGCTGCTGGCGGCCCCCGCGGCCCGGGAGCTGGCGGCGGCCGTCGGCGCAGCCCTGGACAATGTGCGGGTGCACGCGGGCGAGGACGCCCGCGCGTGGATCCTGGTCGAGGACTGGACGGACGAGGTGATCGTCACCGTCCGGGACGACGGGCCCGGCATCCCCGAGGGCCGTCTCACGCAGGCCGAGGGCGAGGGCCGGATGGGCGTCGCCCTCTCCATCCGGGGGAGACTGCGGGATCTGGGCGGCACGGCCGAGCTGATCTCGGTCCCGGGCCAGGGCACGGAAGTCGAGTTGAAGGTCCCACGGGGGAAGGCAGGGGAGAAGTGAGCGAGCAGCAGGCCGAGCGCCGGATCAAGGTGATGGTCGTCGACGACCACCCGATGTGGCGGGACGCGGTGGCCCGCGACCTGACCGAGGCGGGGTTCGACGTGGTCGCCACGGCGGGCGACGGCGAGCAGGCGGTGCGCCGGGCCACGGCGGCGGGGCCGGACGTCCTCGTCCTGGACCTGAACCTGCCGGTCAAGCCCGGCGTGCAGGTCTGCAAGGAGCTGGTCGGCGCCCGGCCGGCGCTGCGGGTCCTCGTCCTCTCCGCGAGCGGTGAGCACGCCGACGTCCTGGAGGCGGTGAAGTCCGGCGCGACCGGCTACCTCCTCAAGTCGGCCAGTACGGAGGAGCTGACCGACGCCGTGCGGCGGACCGCCGTCGGCGACCCCGTCTTCACCCCCGGGCTGGCCGGCCTGGTCCTCGGCGAGTACCGCCGGCTCGCCTCCGAGCCCGCCCCGGCGGCCGGCGCCGACGAGCCGAAGGCGCCGCAGCTCACCGAACGCGAGACGGAGGTCCTGCGGCTCGTCGCCAAGGGGCTGAGCTACAAGCAGATCGCCGAGCGTCTGGTGATCTCGCACCGCACGGTCCAGAACCACGTCCAGAACACCCTCGGCAAGCTCCAGCTGCACAACCGGGTCGAGCTCGTGCGGTACGCGATCGAGCGCGGTCTCGACGACGTGTGAGGCGGCCGGGCCGGACGACGGGCCGTATATTCGCGCTATCGACGCATATGCGGCCCAATCAGACGGCGAGGGGAACCCCGTGGAAATCCTGGCGTTCGGCGTGCAGGCGGACGAGAAGCCCCTCATGGAGAAGGCGTTCGAGGGGCACCACGACGTGCGCTGCCTGGACGTCTTCCTCACCGAGGACACCGCCCCCATCGCCGCCGGCTACGAGGTGATCTCCACCAGCGTCAACGCCAGCCTCGACCACCGCGTCCTGCAGACCCTCGCGGCCGGCGGAACCCAGATGATCGCCCAGCGCTCCACGGGCTTCAACAACATCGACCTGGAGGTGGCCGAACGCCTCGGCCTCACCGTCGCCCGGGTCTCGTCCTACTCGCCGTACTCCGTCGCGGAGTTCGCCTGGACCCTCGCGATGGCCGTCAACCGGCGGATCGTCCGCGCCTCCAACCGCACCCGCGACTTCGACTTCCGCCTCGACGGGCTGATGGGGCGCGACCTGCGGGGCCGTACCGTCGGCGTCCTCGGCACCGGCAAGATCGGCGAGGCGTTCACCCGGATCGCCCACGGCTTCGGCATGGAACTGCTCGGCTGGGACGTCGCCGAGAACCCGGTCTGCACCGCGCTCGGCATGACGTACGTCGAGAAGGAGCGCCTCTTCGCCGAGGCCGACCTCATCAGCCTCCACGTGCCGCTGCTCCCGTCGACCCACCACCTCATCGACGCCACCGCCCTGAGGGCGATGAAGGACGACGCGATCCTGGTGAACTCCAGCCGCGGCGGACTCGTCGACACCGAGGCCCTGGTCGGAGAACTGCGGGCCGGCCGCTTCACCGGCGTCGGCCTGGACGTCTACGAGGCGGAGGCCGGGCTCTTCTTTCTCGACCGGTCCCTGGAGGTCGTCGAGGACGACACCCTCGCCCGGCTCGTCACCTTCCCGAACGTCGTGGTCACCTCGCACCAGGCGTACTACACCACGGACGCCGTCGGCCAGATCATCGCCACCACCGTCCAGAACGTCCTCGACTACACCGCCGGGCGGCGCAGCGAGAACGTCCTGGTCCCCAGGGCCGTCCGCTAGACCAGCACCCCGGCGAGCAGCGAGGCGGTCAGCGCGGCGCCGTCCAGCGTCAGCACCGACTCGGGGTGGAACTGGACGCCCGCGAAGCCCGGCCCGCGCAGGGCGTGCACCTCGCCGGTCTCCGCGTCCCGGCTCACCTCGATGCGGTGGAGGGCGAGTTCCGTCGCGGCGCGGTCGTCGCAGCGGGCGGTGAAGCTGTTGTAGAAGCCGACCGTCCGCTCCTGCCCGAAGAGGTCGATCCGCAGCTGGGCCCCCTGGAAGGGGGTCCGCTTGCGGACGATCTCCAGCCCCAGTTCGGCGGCGATCAGCTCGTGCCCGAGGCAGACCCCGAGCAGTCCGTGCCGGTGGTCCCGCACCAGCTCGGCCGTCAGGCCCCGCAGGAAGCGCATCTTCGGGTCGGCGGCGTCCGAGGGGTTCCCGGGCCCGGGCCCGAGGACGACGGGCCCCTCGTGGGCGAGGGCCAGCTCCCGCAGCCCCGGCTCGTCGTAGCGGAGCACCGACACCCCGAGGCCCGAGGAGCGCAGCACGTGCGCCAGCATCGCCGTGAAGGTGTCCTCGGCGTCGATCACCAGCGCGTGCCCGGACAGCTCCGCCGACCGGACCTGCATCTTCAGCCAGAACGGCGCGAGGTCCGCGCGGCGCGCGTCCAGCGCGGCCCGGACCCGCGGGTCGTCGGCGAGCCGGGGCGGCACCGGGGCGGAGGCGTCGACGGGCCGGCCCTCCCTGACCCCGAGCGCGGTGAGGACGCCGGCCGCCTTGGCGTGGGTCTCCGCGACCTCGCCGGCCGGGTCCGAGTGCCGCACCAGCGTCGCGCCCACCGGCACCCGGAGCCCGCCCGACGCGTCGATGTCGGCGGTACGGATGAGGATGGGCGAGTCCAGCGTCTGGGCGCCGCTCTCGTCCGTGCCGAGCAGGGCGAGCGCGCCCGCGTAGTAGCCCCGCCCGCCGGTCTCGTGACGCTCGATCACCCGGCAGGCGTTCTGCACCGGCGAACCGGTCACGGTCGCCGCGAACATCGTCTCCCGCAGCACCTCCCGCACGTCCAGCGAGGAGCGGCCCCGCAGCTCGTACTCGGTGTGCGCGAGGTGGGCCATCTCCTTGAGGCGCGGGCCGATCACCACCCCGCCCCGGTCGCCGACCGTGCACATCATCTTCAGCTCCTCGTCGACCACCATGGAGAGCTCCTCGGTCTCCTTGCGGTCGGCGAGGAAGGCGAGGAGCCCCTCGGTGGTCGGGGCGGCGCCGGCCGGGTAGCGGTACGTGCCGCTGATCGGGTTCATGACGACCGTCCCGCCCGACATCCGCACGTGCACCTCGGGGCTCGCGCCCACGAGCGTCCGGTCGCCGGTGTGCACGACGAAGGTCCAGTACGCTCCCCGCTCGCCCGCCAGCAGCCGCCGGAACAGGGCCAGCGCGTCCGCCCGTCCGAAGCCGGGGATCTCCCCGGTGTACGTCCGCCGGATGACGAAGTTGGCGCCCTCGCCCGAGCCGATCTCCTCGTCGATGACCCGGCGCACGGTCCCGGCGTACTCCTCGTCGGAGACGTCGAACCGGCCGCCCTCGACCGTCACGTCGTGCGCGGGCAGCGCTTCGAGGGCCTCGGCGAGCGGCAGCTCGCAGGTCTCCTCGGCGACGAGCACGGAGAGCGGGGTGCCGTCGTCGCGCACGTCGAAGCCGCGCTCCCTGATCTGCCGGAAGGGCACGAGCGCGAGCGTCGGCAGCGGGCCCACCGGCAGCTCCGCGAGCCGCTCGGCCTCGTGGACCGGGCCGATCAGCACCTCGACGGTGTCGTGGTCACGGCCCGGGGTGCGCCGGCGCAGCAGGGCGAAGGGAGGGCAGGAGTCGTCGAGGAGACGGGAGAGGTCCATGGGGTGCGTCGTTCCTTCCGGTGGAGTGCGGAGAGGAACGGCCCCGGATACGAGGAAGGCCGCCCCTCGGGGCGGCCTGTGTGCGTTCGGTGTACGCGCGATCAGTGGGCCGCCGGATGAGCGGTCCACCACCAGTTCTGGATCTGAGGCGCGAACATGCGAGCACTGTAACCCAGCCGGGCGCGGAAAGGGGCCCGGTCCGCACCGTGGACGGTGCGAGCCGGGCCCCCGAGAGGCATCCGATCAGAAGATCATGTTGTAGATCTGCCAGCCGCCGCCGACCTTCACCCGGGGGGTGAAGAGCGAGCTCGTCCCCGTGCCCGGGAACGTCCACAGCACACCGGCGGTGTCACGGGTGGTCAGGTCCACCCGGCCGTCGCGGGTCAGATCGCTCGGACCGACGATGGCGTTGTGCACCTGCCAGCCGTTGCTGATCTTCGCCCGCGGCGAGAAGAGCGAGGCGGTGCCGGTGCCCTTGAAGATCCACATGGCGCCGGAGGTCTCCCGGGCCATCACGTCGGGCTTGCCGTCACCGGTCAGGTCGCCGGTGCCGATCACCTCGTTGTAGATGTTCCAGCCGGCGCTGATCTTCACCCGCGGCGCGAACGGCGTCGACGGCGTGCCCGTGCCCTTGAAGAGCCACATCACGCCCGACTTCTCGCGCGCCAGCAGGTCCGCCTTGCCGTCGCCCGTGATGTCGCGGACGCCCGAGATCCGGTCGTAGATCTGCCAGCCGCCGCTCACCATGATGCGCGGCTTCCACGGCATCGACGGGTTGCCGCTGCCCGGGAAGTACCAGGTCACACCGGTCGTGTCCCGCGCCAGCAGGTCACCCGTGCCGTCCGCCCGCAGCGCCGTCATCGGCGTCACCGCGTTGTACGTGTTCCACCCCGCGCCGATCCGGTACCGCGTCAGGAACGGCGCCGTCGCGCTCCCCGTGCCCTGGTACTGCCACAGCACACCGGCGGTGTCCCGGGCGAGGAGGTTGTAGCGGTTGGTCGTCGTGACGGGCGCGGCCGCGGGCGCCTCCACGATGTCGCTCTGCTTCACCCAGGTGATCTTGTGGTGGAAGCGGATCGGCACGAACAGCGTGGAGCCGACGACGTTCTTCTGGGCGCTGCCGAACCAGTCGTCCCCCTTCACCGCGGGACCGGCCTTCACGTACGACTGGCCGGCGGCGAAGTCGAACTTCGACAGCGGGGCGTTCTCGTCGCCCGGCGCCTCGAGACCGGCTGCCGTGTAGGCGGCGGTCTCGGGGAAGGAGCGGCCGAAGACCTTGGTCGAGGCCAGGTCCGACCTCAGCTTCACCGTCGTGGCGTTGGTCACCGGCACCGTGTACTGGCCGCCCGGGTTGTAGAACCACGCCTTCTCGCCCGCGTACCAGATCGCCGTCCAGTCGTTGAGCGCCCCGGCGACGACGTAGAGACCGCCGGCCCGGACCTTGTTCCCGTAGTTCGAGCCCTCGGTCGTGCCCGAGGTGAAGTAGGGGTCCTTCAGCGTCGTCGCGCTCGACGAAGGCGACGTGTACAGGTAGCCGAAGTTGGACGGACGCGCCGAGACGGCGGTGCCACCGGTCGTCAGCTTCGGCTGGTTCGCCGTGGTGAAGGGCGGCACGACGCGCACGACCTGGCCGGCCTGGAGGAGGCCGCCGGCGCCCTTGTCGCCCTGCGGGGCGCCCAGGAGCGACATGTAGTAGTTCCAGTCCCAGTACGGGCCGGCGTCCCAGTGGAGATTGGCGACGTTGCCGTCCGTCTGGAGCGCCACCTCGTCGTGGCCGATGATGTGCTCACGGTCGATCGGCACGCCGTACTTGTTCGCCAGGAACTTCACCAGCTCCGCGGAGGAGCGGTACTGGGACTCGGTGTACCAGCTGCCCTCCTTGATGGCGTAGCCCTCGTGCTCCACGCCGATGGCGTGCATGTTGTGGGTCCAGTTGCCCGCGTGCCACGCCAGGTTCTTGTTCTCGAGCATCTGGGTGACCAGACCGTCCTGGGCCCGGATCAGGTAGTGGGCGCTGCCCGCACCGTTCGGGTCGGTGAGCACCTTGAGCGAGCCGTCGTAGCCGCCCTCGGTGTCGTGGATGACGATCTGCCGGATGTCCACGCCCTGGTTGGGGCGGTCGCCCGCGGTGTAGTTCTTCTTGCCCGTGGACGAGGGGACGCTCAGCTTGACGTTGCAGCTCAGGACGGCGGGGCACTCGGGGAGCGTGGTCTCCGTCGTGCTCGCGAAGGTGGCGGCGAGCGGCACGTTCGCCGGCTTGACCGGGTCGACCGACGGGTCGGCCGGCAGCGCGACCTGCTCGCCGTCCAGGGTGAGCTCGCGCTCGCCGGTCTTGATCGACTCGAAGACGCGCTTCGCGAAGAGGTCGGCGCCCTTCTTCTCGGGAGACTGGCTGTAGCGGGCCACGGCCGGGTACCAGTCGCCCGGCTCCTCGGACAGCTCGGCGCCCGCCTGCTTCTGGTACTCGGCGAGCAGCGCCGCACCCGCCCGGATCGAGGCGGTGGTGTCGTTCTGGACCGCGTCGGTCGAGCTGTCGATCAGCTCGGCGGCCTTGTCCAGGGTGTGGAGGCGGGGGTCGTCGGTGTCGACGACCGCCTTCTCCAGGATGCTCCGGACCTTCGCGGGGTCGAAGTTCTTCTCGATCTCGGGGCGGCCGCTGCCGTTGAAGTGCTCGATCTGCTCTTCGGTGACCTGCTGGGCCACGTCGCCCGGGTCGACCTTCGTCAGGCCCATGACGTTGTACGCGCCGGTGGTGCTGGGGTCGCCGTCGTGCGACTCCCACCGGGTCTGCTGGTACGACACCGCCATCAGCACGCTCTGCGGTACGTCGAACTCGCGCGCCGCGTTTGCGAACTGCGCCTGGAGGGAAGGGTCGCCCCCGGACGTGCCGTCGCCCGATCCGAGAAGACCCGGCGAGGCGACCGCGAGGGTGCCGATCGTGGCGGTGGCGACGGCGGCGGCCGCCGCTCCGTACAGGAGACGTTTCTTCCTGCGGTCCCTGCGGTGCCTCTGGGTCACGCCCACCCCTGTGGTTTTGAGTGTGTTTTTGTGAAACGGGCCAGAGGGTAACACCACTCGAACGGGTGAATGTCACCGGGTGACATTTCGGGCGCGTGTCTCAGTCACTGGGCAGGGGGACAGGACCGGACGAAGAACCCCGTACTGTGGTGCACGTGACCGTGAACGCTGATTCCCACGCCGTCGCCAAGGCGACCTGGCGAGACCTGCCCGCGGCGCAGCAGCCCGAGTACCCCGATGCCGAGGCTCTGCGCGATGTGATCGCGGACCTCGAGTCGTATCCTCCGCTCGTCTTCGCCGGCGAGTGCGACCAGCTGCGTGCCCGGATGGGAGCCGTCGCCCGTGGCGAGGCGTTCCTGCTCCAGGGCGGCGACTGCGCCGAGGCATTCGACGCCGTGTCCGCCGACCACATCAGGGCCAAGCTCAAGACGCTGCTCCAGATGAGTGCCGTCCTCACCTATGCGGCCTCCGTGCCCGTGGTGAAGGTCGGCCGCATCGCCGGGCAGTACTCGAAGCCCCGCTCCAAGGGCACCGAGACCCGTGACGGCGTGACCCTGCCGACCTACCGCGGCGACTCGGTCAACGGCTTCGACTTCAACGAGAAGGCCCGCATCCCGGACCCCGAGCGCCTGAAGCGGATGTACAACGCGTCCGCCTCCACGCTCAACCTGGTGCGCGCCTTCACCACCGGTGGCTACGCCGACCTGCGCCAGGTGCACGCCTGGAACCAGGACTTCGTGAAGTCGTCCCCCTCGGGCCAGCGCTACGAGGCGCTCGCCCGTGAGATCGACAACGCGCTGAACTTCATGAAGGCGTGCGGCACCGACCCGGCCGAGTTCAAGGCCGTCGAGTTCTACGCCTCCCACGAGGCGCTGCTGCTCGACTACGAGGGTGCCCTGACCCGCACGGACTCGCGCACCGGCAAGCTGTACGACACCTCCGGCCACATGGTCTGGATCGGTGAGCGCACCCGCCAGCTCGACCACGCGCACATCGAGTTCGCCTCGCGGATCGCGAACCCGATCGGCATCAAGCTGGGCCCGACCACCTCGGTGGACGAGGCGCTGACGTACATCGACCGCCTCGACCCGGACCGCGAGCCGGGCCGGCTGACCTTCATCGTCCGCATGGGCGCCGACAAGGTCCGCGACAAGCTCCCCGAGCTGGTCGAGAAGGTCACCGCGTCGGGTGCGGTCGTGGCCTGGGTCACCGACCCGATGCACGGCAACACCTTCGAGGCCGCCTCCGGCCACAAGACGCGCCGCTTCGACGACGTGCTGGACGAGGTCAAGGGCTTCTTCGAGGTCCACAAGGCGCTCGGCACCCACCCGGGCGGCATCCACGTCGAGCTCACCGGTGACGACGTCACCGAGTGCGTGGGCGGCGGCGACGAGATCTTCGTCGACGACCTGCACCAGCGCTACGAGACGGCCTGCGACCCGCGCCTCAACCGGAGCCAGTCGCTCGACCTGGCCTTCCTGGTGGCGGAGATGTACCGCGATCAGTAAGTAGGTACCTACGACGATGGGGCGCGGATCCATGTGATCCGCGCCCCAACGTCGTGGCCGGGGCTTTTGAGGCTCCCACCCGCCGGGTAAGGTTAGGTTAGCCTTATCGATCTCGGCGGGAGGTGAACCGCGTGTACGTCTGCTCATGCTTCGGTGTCACGGAGAAGCAGGTCAAGGAGCACGCGGACGCGGGCGCCTGCACGCCCCGCCAGATCGCCTCCGCCTGCAAGGCCGGCACGGACTGCGGTTCCTGCGTCCGTCGCATTCAGGCCATTCTCGGGCGCGGCAACTGCCCGCGACGCGAACTCCTGGACCAGGGCATGCCGGCCCTGGTCTCCGAGAGTGAGACCGTCGCGGAGCTCGGGGAAGCGGCGTAGCGGGCCCTCGGGGCTAGCTGGGCTGCTCGATCAGCGTCGAGATGTAGAGCGCCTCGCCCAGGGACTCGATCAGCTCCAGCTGGGTGTCCAGGTAGTCGATGTGGTGCTCCTCGTCGGCGAGGATCTCCTCGAAGAGGTTGGCGGACGTGACGTCCCCCTTGGCGCGCATGACCTCGATCCCGCGCCGCAGCCGGTCGATGGCCTCCACCTCGACCTGCCGGTCCGCCTGGAACATCTCGGTGATCGTCTGGCCGACCCGCACGTGGAAGAGCCGCTGGTAGTTGGGCAGGCCGTCGAGCATCAGGATGCGCTCGGTCAGCTTGTCCGCGTGCTTCATCTCGTCGATGGACTCTTCGCGGGTGTACTTGGCGAGCTTCGTCCAGCCCTTGTTGTCCTGGATGCGGTAGTGCAGCCAGTACTGGTTGATGGCCGTCAGCTCGCCGGTCAGCTGCTCGTTGAGGAACTCGAGGACCTCGGGGTCGCCCTGCATCGCAGAGGCTCCTTCCACTTCCACGCTGTGTGTATACGCCGTCACTGGGCAGGATGGCCGCATCCTCGCACCCCGAATGGGGGGCGTCCAGTAAGTGCAGGCTTAGTGGCAGTTGCCCGAATCGGATCGCGGTGAAGGTCGGCTGGTCATGACCACCCCTCGCCGTCTGTCACCATGGATGACATGGTTCAGCCGGAGAGCGGAGTACACCGGGAAGCGGGGCAGCCGGATCGTTCGCCGGACCTTCCGCCGGGCCAGCGGCTCCAGCGCGGCTGGCCGGTGACCCATTACGGACCCGTCCCGAAGTTCAAGCCGGACCGCTGGGAGTTCCGCGTCTTCGGGGCGACGGCCGACGGCGACAAGCGCTGCTGGAACCACGAGGCGTTCTCCGCTCTCCCGTTCTCCACGGTCGTGGCCGATCTCCACTGCGTCACGAAGTTCAGCATGCTGGGGTCCGAATGGGGCGGGGTCGCCGCCCGCACGGTCCTGGAGCTCGCCCCGCCCGCCCCCTCGGTGACCCATGTGATGGTCTGGGCCGAGTACGGCTACAGCGCCAACATGCGGCTCTCCGACTTCGCCGCCGACGGCACCATCTTCGCCACCCACAAGGACGGCGAGCTGCTCACCGCCGAGCACGGCTTCCCGCTGCGCCTCGTCGTCCCGCACCTGTACGCCTGGAAGGGGCCCAAGTGGGTCCGGGGCGTGGAGTACATGGCGGCCGACCGCCGGGGCTTCTGGGAGGAGCGGGGCTACCACAACCTCGGCGACCCGTGGACGGAGCAGCGCTACTCGTACCAGGAGGAACCGGGAGACGGCCCGGAGCTGTGACCGCTCCGGACCGCCTCGGGGTGCGTCCGCTCAGTGGTGGTACCGGTGCACCACCGCGTGGCCCTTGCCGCGGCCGATCATCCACTTGTTGACCGGTGTGGTGATCACGAAGGCCGCGGCGAGCGCGATGGCGAGCACGATCCAGAAGAGCGGCTCGGACAGGTGCGCGTCCATGGCGCCCGGCCAGAGGGCGATCACGCCGTTGTCGATGACCTCCATCACCGCGATGGAGAGGGTGTCGGCGGCGAGGGCGACCTTGAAGGCCGTCCGGAAGTCGACGCCGGCGGCGAGGATGCCGCGCAGGGTGAGCGCGTAGCCGAAGAAGAAGGCCAGGACGATCGCCAGGATCATCGTCTGCAGGTTGCTCCACCCGAGCGCGGTGCCGATGATCATGCCCAGGACCTCGCCGATGGCACAGCCGGTGAGGCAGTGCAGCGTGGCCTTGGCGGCCATGGCCCAGGAGACCCCGCCCTCGCCGTGGCCCTGGGGGGCTCCGGTGTGCCCGTGGTGGCCCGTGTGCGCTTCGTGGCCGGTGTGTGCCTGGTGGCCGGTGTGGTGGCCCGCTTCGTGCTGCATGGCTGCCCCCAAGGTCGGGTAGCGGTTCCTGCCGATGACAACAACCGTATACCCCCCTGGGGTATTCCTCAACGGGTAGGGGGAGCCCGGATCAGCCCCGCAGCTTCTTCAGGAGCTCGACGTCGGCGACGTGACCCTCCCTGCCGCCCGGAGTCTCGATCACCAGCGGCACGCCGTCGGTCTCGGGGTGCCGCAGCAGCGCGCGGAAGGCGTCCTCGCCGATGTGCCCGGCGCCGATGTTCGCGTGCCGGTCCTTGTGGGCGCCGACGACGTCCTTGGAGTCGTTGGCGTGGATGAGCTTGAGCCGCCCCTCCCCGACGGTCGCCACCAGCTCGTCCAGGGTCCGCACGGCCCCGCCCGGCTCCGCGAGGTCGTGCCCCGCGGCGAAGATGTGGCACGTGTCGAGGCAGATCCCGAGCTTGGGGTGCCGGTCGAGGGCGTCGAAGTACGGCCCGAAGTCCTCCGCGCGCGAGCAGAGCGAGAAGCCCTGGCCCGCCGTCGACTCCAGCAGGAGGTACGGGTCGTCCTCGTGCGTCAGCTCGTCGAGCAGCGGCAGCATCCGCTCCCGCACCTGGGCCAGCGCCTCCGCGCGCGGGCGGCCGCCGGTGGCCGAGCCGGTGTGCACGACCACGCCCTTGGCGCCGATCTCCCGGCCCCGCCGCAGGGAGTGCCGCATCGACTCCACCGACTTCTCGACGGTGGCCTCGGTGTGGGAGCCGAAGTTGATCAGATACGGGGCGTGGACCCAGACCGACAGCGACTCCGCCTCGCAGCCGGCCCGGAACTTCTCGTCCTGGGCCGGATTGCCGACCGGGGTGGCCCAGCCGCGCGGGTTGGCGACGAAGACCTGGACGGCCTCGGCGCCGAGTTCACGGGCGTAGCCGAGGCCGGTCGTGGCGAGGCCACCGGCCACGGGGACATGGCCGCCGACGGGGTTGCGCATCAGGTGTTCCTACAGTCCCTTGATCGTGATCGTGACGGTGGAGCCCTCGGGGGCGGTCGCGCCGCCCTTCACGGACTGGCCCGCCACCGTGTCGCCGAGATAGGGGAAGGACTTCTCGACCTTCACCTCGAAGCCCGCGTCCTCCAGGGCCGCGCGCGCGTCCGCGGTGGTCTCGCCCGTGACGTCGGGGACCGGGACGAGCTTCGGGCCCTTGGAGACGGTGAGGGTGATGGTGTCGCCCTCGGCGGCGCGGCTGCCCTCGGCGAGGGACTGCGCCGCGACGGCGCCCGCGTCCTCGGGGGAGTGGACCCGCTCCGGGGCGACCCGCACGGTGAGCCCCGCCTCCTCCAGCGCGGCCGTGGCGTCGGCGACGGTCTCGCCGGTGACGTCGGGCACGTCGACCGGGGAACCCTTGCTGACGACCAGGGCGACGGCGGAGTCCGGGGAGCGGTCGGTGCCGGGCTCCGGGTCCGAGCCGATCACGGCGCCCTGTGCCACGGAGTCGCTGAACTCGGTGGTGACCACCCCGGGCACCAGGCCCTCCCGCTCCAGAAGGCGCTTGGCCTCGGCGAGCGGCTTGTTCCTGACGTTGGGCACCTTCACGATCCTGGGACCGCGGGAGAGCGTCAGGGTGACCGGGCCGGCGCCCCGGACGCGCTCGCCGGGCGCCGGGTCGACGGCCATGACGGTGCCGCGCTCGTAGGCGTCGCTGAACGCCCGCCCGGTCGAGCCGACGTCCAGGCCGGCCTCGGCGAGCCGCTTGGTCGCGGCGGCCTCGGTCTGCCCGAGGACGGCCGGGACACGCGTGAACTGGCCGGAGTTGATGTACCAGACCCCGCCGCCCAGGCCGAGCGCGAGCAGCACGGCGACCACGGCGAGCAGGGGACCGCGCGGCGGTCGCCGGCGGGTGGCGGGGGGCTCGGGGACCGGCAGCCGGTTCGTGTGCTGCACCTGCCGGACGTCGCCCTCGGCGGGCACCGGCCGGGCGATCACGCTGGTCCGGTCCTCCGCGGTGTCCCGGTCCGCGGAGCGGGACTGCGGGGGCTCGGCGTCGAGCTGGTCCTCGCCGAGCGCGGCGCGGGCCTCCCGGAGCAGGGCGAGCAGGGCCACGGCGTCGTGCGGGCGGACGTCGGGGGTGCGGGCGGTGGCGGCCGCGACCAGCTCGTCCAGCTCCAGGGCGAGGCCCGGCACGGCGGCCGAGGGGGCGGGCACGTCGGTGTTGAGGTGCTGGTAGAGCACCTGTGCGGGGGTGTCGCCGGAGTGCGGCTTGGCGCCGGTCAGCATCTCGTACAGCACCACACCGCAGGCGTACACGTCGGCGCGGGTGTCGGCGGTGCCGTGCTCGATCTGCTCAGGGGCCAGGTACGAGACGGTGCCGAGGACCGAACCGGTGGTGGCGGTCGCCGAGCCCACGGCCCGCACGAGACCGAAGTCGGCGACCTTGACCCGGCCGTCGTCCCCTATCAGGACGTTCTCCGGCTTCATGTCCCGGTGCACGAACCCGGCCCGGTGCGCGGCGCCGAGCGCGGCGAGCACCGGCTCCAGGATGTCGAGCGCGGCACGGGGCGAGAGGGCGCCGCGCTCGCGCAGGACGTCGCGGAGCGTGCAGCCGGCGACGTACTCCATGGCCAGGTAGACGTAGGCGCCCTCGGCGCCCTGGTCGAAGACGCCCACGACGTTGGGGTGGGCGAGCCGGGCGACGGACTTGGCCTCGCGGATGAAGCGCTCGACGAAGACGGCGTCGGCCGCGAGGGCCGGATGCATCACCTTGAGCGCGAGCACCCGGTCGAGGCGGGTGTCGACGGCCCGGTAGACCGTGGCCATCCCGCCGACGGCGATGCGCGCGTCGACGCGGTAGCGGCCGTCGAGCAGCCGCCCGACGAGGGGGTCCTGAAGGGTCGTGTCCACGGCGTCGAGTCTACGAGCCGTGGACACGGCCCCCGTGCCCACGGGCCGGTACTGCAGCGCAGCTGTGACGAGCGCCGCAGCCGCCGCGGCTCAGAACGCGGGACGCTCCGGGTCCAGGTGGGCGCGGCCCTCCGCGGGGGAGGACGCCTCCGCGAAGTGGCGGCGGGGGATGCGGCCGGCCCGGTGCGCCAGCCGGCCCGCCTCGACCGCGTGCCGCATCGCCGAGGCCATGAGGACCGGCTCCTGCGCCCGGGTCACCGCCGACGCCAGCATCACCGCCGCGCAGCCCAGCTCCATGGCGAGCGCCGCGTCCGACGCGGTGCCCGCGCCCGCGTCGAGGATGACCGGCACCCCCGCCCGCTCGGTGATCAGCCGGAAGTTGTGCGGGTTGCGGATGCCGAGGCCGGAGCCGATCGGGGAGCCGAGCGGCATGATCGCCGCGCACCCCACGTCCTCCAGCTTCCGGGCGAGGACGGGGTCGTCGTTGGTGTACGGCAGGACCGTGAAGCCGTCGTCGACCAGGGTCTCCGCCGCGTTCAGCAGCTCCTCCCCGTCCGGCAGCAGGGTCCGCTCGTCGGCGACGACCTCCAGCTTGATCCAGTCGGTGCCGAGCGCCTCCCGGGCGAGCCGGGCGGTCAGGACGGCCTCTCCGGCGGTGAAGCAGCCGGCCGTGTTGGGCAGGACCCGGATGCCGAGCCGGTCGAGGACGGAGAGGACCGAGCCCTGGACGGTCGGGTCGAGGCGCCGCATCGCGACGGTCGTGAGCTCGGTGCCGCTGGCGACCAGGGAGCGTTCGAGGACGTCGAGGCTGGGGGCGCCGCCGGTGCCCATGATCAGGCGGGAGGAGAACTCGGCGCCGCCGAGCAGGAACACGTCGTCGGACATCGCACTCAGCCCCCCTGCACCGCGGTCAGGACCTCCACCCGGTCGCCGTCGCCGAGCAGCGTCGCCGCCCACTCGCCGCGGGGGACGACCGTCTCGTTGACGGCCGCCGCGACCCCGGTGGGCGCGGTGCTCAGACTCGCGACGAGGACGTCGAGGGAGACGGGACCGGAGAGCTCGCGGGGTTCTCCGTTGACGGACACGGTGACGGGCACGCTCATGCGGGCTGCTCCAGACGTACGGAGGAGAAACGGCGGGGGGTGAAGGGGCGGGCCTGGTCGGGGAGGACGCCCGTGGTGAGGACCTCGGCCATGACGTCGCCGGTGACGGGGGTGAGGAGGACCCCGTTGCGGTAGTGGCCGGTGGCCAGGTGGAGGCCGGGCAGGACGGTGGGGCCGAGCAGGGGCGCGTTGTCCGGCGACGCGGGGCGCAGGCCGGCCCGGGTCTCGGTGAGCGGCAGCTCGGTGATGCCGGGGACCAGCTCGTGCGCGTCGCGCAGCAGCTCGTACACCCCGCCCGCCGTCACCGTCGTGTCCCAGCCCAGCTCCTCGCTGGTGGCGCCGACGACCAGCTCGCCGTTCTCGCGGGGCACCAGGTAGACGTGGCTGCCGCGGACGACGGCCCGGACGGTCCGGGAGAGGAAGGGGGCGTACGCGGGCGGCACCCGCAGCCGCAGCACCTGGCCCTTCACCGGGCGCACGGGCGGCACCGCCTCGGGCGGCACGCCCGCCAGCCGCCCGCTGAGGCTGCCCGCGGCGAGGACGACCTGGTCGGCCGTCACTTCCTCGCCGCCGCCGAGCACGGCGCCGCGGGCCCGGTCCCGTACCACCGTCAGCCGTTCGGCGAGGGTGCGGTGGAAGACCACCCCGGCCCGTTCGCAGGCGACGAGCAGCGCGGCGGCGAGCCGGCGCGGGTCGACCTGGTGGTCGCCGTCCACCCGCAGTCCGCCGCGCACCCCGGGGGCGAGCATCGGTTCGAGACGGCGGCAGTCGCGCCCGCTGAGCCACTCGGAGGTGAGGCCGCAGCGGGTCTGGAGGGCGTGCAGTTCGCGCAGATGGGCCCGGTCGTCGGCGTCCAGGGCGACGGCGAGGGTGCCGCAGGCGCGGTGGCCGACGTCGTGGCCGGTGGCCTCGGCGAGTTCGGCGACGAACGCGGGATAGCGCTCGGCGGAGGCGAGGTTGAGCCCGAGCAGGGTCTCCTCGCCGTAGTGGAGTTCGGTGACGGCGGCGAGCATCCCGGCGGCGACCCGCGCGGCCCCGCCGCCCGGGTCCTGGTCGACGACGGCGGTGCGCAGTCCGCGCTGCGCGGCCCGCCAGGCCGTGACCAGGCCGATGATGCCGCCCCCGACCACGAGGACATCGGAAGAACGCATGGGCGTCCAGCCCCTCCCTTCGCCGGCATGACCCGGATCAGGTTCGTACGGTCGGAGGCCGCTCCAGCCTCCCTCTCAGCCCGGTCGTCCGGGCTCCCGCGAGTGCTTTACGCCCGCCAGACTAGCTTCCGCCGTGGAAGGGGTCACAGACCCCTCCTTCCTGATGGTCCGTCAGATACGTAAGGTGGTCGGGTGAGCGAGCAAGAGCAGGCCCAGCAGCGCGTCGTGATCGTGGGGGCGGGAATGGCGGGTGTCCAGACCGCCGTCGCCCTGCGGGAACAGGGCTTCACCGGCCCCGTGACCCTCATCGGGGCCGAACCCCACCAGCCCTACGACCGGCCCCCGCTGTCCAAGGCGATCCTCCTCGGCAAGGCCGAGGGCTCGGCCTTCGACGTCGACTTCGAGGAACTCGGCATCGAACTCCGCCTCGGCCTCGACGTCACCGGCCTGCGCGCCGCCGACCACGAGGTCGACACCGAGGCGGGACCCGTCGGATACGACACCCTGGTCGTCGCCACCGGCGCCCACCCCGTCACCCTGCCCGGCACCGAGGGCGTCCCCGGCGTCCACCTGCTGCGGACCCTCGACGACGCCGTGCGCCTCGGGCCCGTCCTGGAGCGGCGGCACACCGTCGTGGTCGTCGGCGCCGGATGGATCGGCGCCGAGTTCGCCACCGCCGCGCGCGAGGCCGGCTGCGCCGTCACCGTCGTCGAGGCGGCCGGACTCCCCCTCACCGGCGCCCTGCCCGACGAGGTCGCCGCCCCCATGGCCGGGTGGTACGCCGCCCACGGCGCCGAACTCCTCACCCACGCGCGCGTGGACGCCGTCGAACCCGGCCGGGTCGTCCTCGCCGACGGCCGCTCCCTGCCCGCCGACGCCGTCGTCGTCGGCATCGGCGCCCGCCCCGCCACCGGCTGGCTCGCCGGCTCCGGCATCGCCCTGGACCCGAGCGGCGCCGTCACCGCAGACGACCGGCTGCGCACCTCCCTGCCCGACGTGTACGCCGTCGGCGACTGCGCCTCCTTCCCCTCCGCCCGCTACGGCGAACGGCTCCTCGTCCACCACTGGGACAACGCGCTCCAGGGCCCCCGCACGGTCGCCACGACGATCGCCGGGGCCGACCCCGGGCCGTACGACCCCGTGCCCTACTTCTGGTCCGAGCAGTTCGGCCGCTTCGTCCAGTACGCGGGACACCACGCCGGAGCCGACGAACTGCTCTGGCGCGGCGACCCGGCGGACGAGGCGTGGTCCGTGCTCTGGCTGCGCGACGGCGCCCCGGTGGCCCTGCTCGCCGTCGGCCGACCCCGCGACCTGGCCCAGGGCCGCAGGCTCATCGAGGCCGCCACGCCGGTCGACCCGGCCCGCGCCGCGGACCCGTCCGTCCCCCTGAAGGCGGCAGTCCGGTAGGGCCCGGCTATCGGGTGTCGGTCCGGGATGGCAGGCTTGTCCCGTGACCGAGATTGACGTAAAGATCGATGCGCTCGTCCCCGCCTGGCTCTACGTGCCCGACATCGCGGAGATGCTCGATGTCGAGGTGACGCGCGTGCGACAGCTGATCAAGGAAGGCCAGCTGATCGCCGTGCGCCGCGGTGAGAACAACGCCCTGCAGATTCCCGCCGCCTTCATCCAGGGCGACAAGATCGTCAAGGGCCTCGTCGGACTCCTGACCGTCCTGCGGGACGACGGCTTCACCGACGAGGAGATGCTGGAGTGGCTCTTCACTCCTGACGAGAGCCTGCCGGGCACGCCCGCGCAGGCGCTCAACGAGAATCGCGGCACGGAGGTGAAGCGCCGCGCCCAGGCGCTCGCTCTCTGACGCACACACACCGAGGTGCGTACGGACGCACCGAAGACACCACCCGCGGGTGTCGCGGCGCCCGGCCCCCTCGCGGGCCGGGCGCCGCGGCGCCGGCGCACGAACGGGGGGAACCCACCCATGCCCACGCCTCGTGAGCGGCTCGCCGACGCCCGGCTCTACCTGTGCACCGACGCCCGGAAGCGCGAGGGCGACCTGCCGGAGTTCCTCGACGCCGTCCTCTCCTCCGGCGTGGACGTCGTCCAGCTCCGCGACAAGGGCATGGAGGCCGGCGAGGAGCTGGAGCACCTCGCCGTCCTCGCCGAGGCCGCCCGCCGCCACGGCCGGCTCCTCGCCGTGAACGACCGGGCCGACGTCGCCCACGCCATCGGCTCCGACGTGCTCCACCTCGGCCAGGGCGACCTGCCCGTGCCCGCCGCCCGCGCGATCCTCGGCGACGGGGTCCTTATCGGCCGTTCCTGCCACGCCGAGAGCGAGGTGGCCGCGGCCGCCTCCGAACCCGGCGTCGACTACTTCTGCACCGGCCCCTGCTGGCCCACCCCCACCAAGCCCGGGCGGTACGCGCCGGGGCTCGACCTCGTGCGGTACGCCGCCGGCCTGCGCCAGGACCGCCCCTGGTTCGCCATCGGCGGCATCGACGAGACCAACCTCGAAGAGGTCCTGGACGCCGGTGCCCGCCGTATCGTCGTCGTCCGGGCGATCACCGAGGCCGACGACCCGGCCGCCGCGACCGCCGCCCTGGCCAAGCGGGTCCGCGAGCGCGCGGAGGGCTGACCCGCCTGCCCGGGTGTCCGAAAAGGTGTCCACCACTCGGACGCCGTATACGCGGCCCACCGCACCACGTCTAACCTGCCGGTATGGCCCTAGGTACCGCTTCCGTCCGATCGGACCGCGCGCGCACGGTGCGCGAGATCCTCGCCTCCGGCGGCACGTCCTACTCCTTCGAGTTCTACGCGCCCCGGACCGAGAAGGGTGAGCAGGTCCTCTGGAACGCCATGCGCAGGGTCGAGGCGGTGGGCCCGAGCTTCGTCTCCGTGACCTACGGCGCCGGCGGCACCACCCGCGGCGGCACCGTCAAGGCCACCCAGAAGATCGCCTCCGACACCACGCTCACCCCCGTCGCGCACCTCACGGCCGTCGACCACTCCGTGGCCGAACTGCGCAACATCCTCGGCCAGTACGCCGACGCCGGCATCCGGAACATGCTCGCCGTCCGCGGCGACCCGCCGGGCGACCCGCTGGGGGAGTGGGTCGAGCACCCGGAGGGCGTGAAGTACGCCGCCGACCTGGTCCGGCTGATCAAGGAGTCGGGCGACTTCTGCGTCGGCGTCGCGGCCTTCCCCGAGATGCACCCCCGCTCCACCGACTGGGACGCGGACATCCGGCACTTCGTGGACAAGTGCCGCGCGGGCGCCGACTACGCCATCACCCAGATGTTCTTCGACCCGGAGAACTACCTGCGCCTGCGGGACAGCGTCGTGAAGGCGGGCTGCGAGACCCCGATCATCCCCGAGGTCATGCCCGTCGTGAACGTGCGGACCCTCGACCGGCTGCCCCAGCTGAGCAACGCCGCCTTCCCCGCGGATGTGAAAGACCGCATCCTCGCCGTCAAGGACGATCCCGCCGCTGTACGCTCCATCGGTATCGAGTTCGCGACGGAGTTCTGCGCGCGTCTGCTCTCCGAGGGTGTCCCCGGACTGCACTTCATCACGCTGAACAACTCCACCGCGACGCTCGAGATCTACGAGAATCTCGGACTGCACCAGCAGTCGTGACCGGTCGTACCCGCCCCGACCCGCGGCGGTGACCGTGGAGAGGGGCGGCGGGGCATGGGGTGGACGGTCCTCTACATCGCGTTCGGCGTGGTCGCGCTCTGGCTGCTGGGGGAGGTCCTCCTCCAGTACAAGGCGCGGCTGCGCTGGCGCGTGCTCGCCTTCTGCGGCTTCCTCGGCGTGGTCCTCGGCGTCCTGCTGCCCTCGGTCGCGGTCATCGTCGCCGGAGCCGTCGCCTTCGCCGTCGGCCAGACCTATGTGACGCTCTCCTTCCGCCGCGGCTTCTCCACCGGCTGGGCGATCGGCGGGAACCCGGGGGCCAGCCGCCGCCGCAGGTCCGGGGCGCCGGTCCAGGCCGGACCCACCCTGGAGGTCACCGAGCTGTCCTACGGCGACGACGCCACCGGCTTCACCGACGGGGACGACACGGGCGCGTCCCGGCCCACCGACATCGGCACCGCCGCGGTCTACGAGCCCGAGCCGCTCCCCGAGGACACGGGCCAGTACGGGGTCTACGACGCGGGCCAGGCCGCCGGCGCGGGCCACCCGGCGGGATACGACTCCTACGCGTCCGGTTACGACCAGACCGGCTACGACCCGTCCGCGTACGGCGTGCCCGGCTACGAGCAGCAGCCGGCCTACGACTACGGCGCCGCCGCGGGACAGCAGCAGTACGCCCCCTACTCCGACCCGTACATCGGCCCGGGCACCGACGGCCAGCAGTACGCCCCGTACTACACCGACCCCTACGCCCCCTCGTACACCTACGACACCCCGCCCGGCGGGGTCTGGGTGCCGCAGCAGCGGGACACCGAGCCGGACCCCCACCAGCAGCCGCAGGCCCCGGGCCCCTACGGCTACGAGCCGCACCCGGACGACCAGCAGCAGTACCGGTACTGACCGCCCCGCGGGCCCCGACCGGGGCCCGCGGCCGCGTGTCCCCCCCTCACCGGGAGCCGCGGAAGCCGTCGCCCTCCACGATCAGGCCCGCCACCAGGGCGCCGGACATGCCCGCGTGGGCGAGCCCGCCGCCCGGATGGGACCAGCCGCCGGCGAACCAGAGCCCCGGCAGCGGAGAGCGGTTGGCGGCCGGCAGCAGCAGGCCCCCGGCGCCGGCCAGCGCGGGCCCCGGCACCTCGGCGGACCCGGTGTCCCGCAGCACGTCCTCCGGAGTGCGCACGTGCCGCCACAGCAGCCGCTCCGCCAGGCCCGGCACGGCCTGCCCGGCGGCCTCGGTCATCCGCTCGGCGAACGACTCCCCGCCCTCCTCCCCAAAGGTGCGCACGGTCGCCGTCACCGTCACCGACTCGTGGTCGGCGTCCGGCCGCAGCGCCGGGTCGTCCGGCCGCAGCACGGTCACGGTCGGGCGCCCGCCCTGTGCGTGCACGACGGTCCGGTGCACCGCCCCCGCCTCACGGGGGCCGCGCAGGGCCAGACAGACCGTCACCCGGCTCGTCCCCGTCGCCTGGTGGTGCGGCCGGTCGTCCTCCCGCTCCCATGCCACGACGTGGTCGCGGTAGAGCGAGGGCACGGGGGCGCCGGAGACGACGTGGTCGGCCTCGACGATCGTGCCGTCGGCCAGCCGGACGCCGACCGCCCGGCCGTCCTTCTCCCGCACGTCCTCGACCGGCGCGTCGAAGACGAACTCCACCCGCCGCCGCCGGCACCGCTCGTACACCGCGTCCGCCAGCGCCCGCAGCCCCCCGCCCACGTACCAGCTGCCGAACGTCTGCTCCATGTACGGCAGGACCACGGCCGAGGCCGGGGCGGTGGCCGGGTCGAAGCCGTACGACCACGCGTACGCGTCCAGCAGGGCGGCGAGCCGGGGGTCGCGCAGCTCCCGCGCGCCGACCTGGGCGAGCGTCGTCGTCGGGCGGCGCAGCAGGCCCGCCCTGAGCGCCGGGTACGGCTCGCGGCCCAGCGGGGACGGGTCGTCCGGCTGAGGCTCCTCCAGGAGCGGGCGCCGGGTCCGGTCCCAGGCGTCACGGGCCCGCACCAGGAAGTCGCCCCACCGCTCGCCCGCGCCGGCGCCGAGCGCCGCGTCCAGGGCGGAGACCGTGCCGGCCCGGGAGGCGTTCGGCAGGTCGACGCGGGTGCCGTCGGCGAAGACGTGACGGCTCGCCGGATCGACCTGCGTCAGCGTGACGCACTCCTCCAGCGGCTCCTTGCCCGTCTTCACGAACAGGTCCCGGTAGACCGCGGGCAGGTGCAGCAGCCCCGGCCCGGTGTCGAAGGCGAACCCGTCGCGTGCGAAGCGGCCGACCGCGCCGCCGTACGTCGCCCCCCGCTCGTACACCGTCACCCGGTGGCCCGCCACGGCCAGCCGGGCCGCCGTCGCCATGGCGCCGAGTCCCGCGCCGATCACCACAATCCGTGCCATGTCGGGGAGCCTATCCGGCCGGTCGGACACCGCCCGGGGCCCGGTCGGCGTCCGGGTCGCGGGACGTCAGAAGTGCGCCGACCCGTCGTCGTCCGGCGGCGGACGGACCCGGGTGCGGGCCCCCGCCTCGGCGAGCCGCTTCTCCTCGCGGCGCTGGGACCTGCGGCGCAGGAAGCGGCGGATGCGCTGGGCCAGGAAGACGAGTATCGCCAGCCCGAGCACCAGCAGCACGCCCGCGATGACGGCGGCCGTCACCGGATGGAAGAGCGCGAAGGTGACGATCCCCGCCACCGCCAGGTCCTCCGCCAGACTCAGCGCGACGTTGGAGAACGGCTCCGGCGAGGTGTTGACCGCCATCCTCGTCCCCGCCTTGACGAAGTGGCTCAGCAGGGCCGTCGAGCCGCCCACCGCACCGGCCGCCAGCTCGGGCAGCGAACCGTTCTGCCCGGCCAGCAGGGCGCCGACGACGGCCCCCGCGATCGGCCGGATCACGGTGTGGACGGAGTCCCATATCGAGTCGACGTACGGGATCTTGTCCGCCACCGCCTCGCACAGGAACAGCACGCCGGCGACGACGAGGACATCGGTGCGCTGCAGCGACTCGGGGACCTCGTCGGTCAGCCCGGCCGCGCCGAAGACGCCGAACAGCAGGACCACCGCGTACGCGTTGATCCCGCTCGCCCAGCCGCTGGTGAACACCAGGGGGAGTACCGACACGCCCGCGATCGTAACCAGGACTGAGTACGCGTACCTAGAGGGCGAGATGAGTAGCGGCACGGATGGGACCGGGGCCCGCCGGACGGAAGAGTGGAGTCCACGGAAGGGGCGCGACTCCGGCACCGCCGGCACGGGGCTGCGGAACGGGGTCGTGCACCTGACGTCACGGGGGAGTGAGGAAAGCCGGTGCGGCGAGGCTCGGGGGGATCGAGCCTCGCCGCACCGGTCTTTCCGCCGTACGCCGTCCTTCGCCCCGCGCGCGTGCCCGAGGCCGTCAGCGGCCCCCGACGCGGCCGTGCAGCAGCCGGGAGAGCGCCGCGTGCACGTCGTCGAGCGACCGCTCGCTCTGGAACGCCTGCCAGTCCAGCGCGGCCACCAGCACCATGCCGACCAGCGCCGCCGCCGTCAGCTGCACGTCGATCTCCTCGCTCAGCTCACCCGCCGCGACACCCTCCCGCAGCACCCCCTCGACCACCGCGACGGCCTCCTGGCGGACCACCAGGAGGGTCGAGTTCCAGGCCCGGTTGGTGCGCCACAGCTCCGCCACGTACAGCTGGGTGAAGGCCGGGTAGCGGTCGATGAAGACCAGGCCCGCCCGGATCATCGCGTCGAGCGCGTCGACCCGGCTGCCGCCGCGCTCGGCGGTCTCCTCGGCCGCCGTGCGCAGGGAGGCGGTGAGCAGCGACACCCCGTGGCGCAGCAGCTCCTCGAAGAGCTCGGTCTTGCTCTTGAAGTTGTAGTAGACCGTGCCCTTGGCCACGCCCGCCCGCTCGGCGATCTCGTCCACCGTGGTCGCCGAGAAGCCCTGCTCCGCGATGAGCGTGACCGCTGCCTCGTAGAGCTTCGCGCGCGTGGCCTGGCGTCGGGTGCTGCTGCTGTCCATGGGGTCGATTCTCACAGGTGTCGCGGGTGTCACCGGCCCCGTCTCACAGGGTCAGTTCGGGGTGGAGCCGGTCGAGCGTCCAGACCTGGCGCTTGCGGGCCGAGACGGCGGTCAGGGCCAGCGCGCCCACGGTGAACGCGGTCAGGACCGCGCACGCCTGCCACACGGGGCCGATCCCGCCGCCGGTGATCAGCCGGCGCAGCGCCTCGACCACGTAGCTCATCGGCAGGAACGGGTGGACGGCGTTGAAGAAGCCCGGGCTGGTCTGGACGGGGTAGGTGCCGCCCGCCGAGGTCAGCTGGAGCATGAGGACCGCGAGGACCAGGATCCGGCCGGCCGCGCCGAAGCGGGCGTTGAGCCACTGGATGATCGCCGCGAAGCAGCAGGTCACCAGGGCGAGGAAACCGACCGTTCCGGCGGCCCTGGCCATCTGGAGGCCGAGGCCCCAGTGCAGGACCGACATCAGGGCCGCGACCTGGAGGACGCCGATCACCGCCACCGGCAGCCAGCCCGCCAGCGCGATCCGCCAGGCGGAGCCACCGGCGGCGAGCGCCCGCCGGTTCAGCGGCTGGATGATCATGTAGGCCACCATCGCGCCGACCCAGAGGGAGAGCGGGATGAAGTACGGGGCGAAGCCGGTGCCGTAGTTCGGCGCCTTGTGCAGCGACTGCGAGGCCAGTTGCACCGGGTCGGCCATGACCTCCGTACGCCGGTCGCGGTCCTGCTTGTCGTAGTCCGGGATCTGCTCCACGCCGTCGTGCAGACCGCCGGCCAGCCGGCCCGAGCCGTCCGCCAGCTTGAACAGGCCGCCGTCGAGCGCGCCCGCGCCCTTCTTGAGCCTGCCGACGCCGCTGTCCAGGCTCACGGAGCCGGCCTTGGCCTCGGTGATGCCGGTGTGCAGCCGGTCCGCGCCCGCGGCGACCTTCTTCGCGCCCGCGTTGAGCTCGTTGATCTTCCTGATCGCGCCCTCGACGTCCTCGTCGAGGTGCGGGGCGCGGGCCGCCAGCTCGTCGGCCTGCCGGGTGAGCTTGGCCAGGCGCGCGTCCAGCGTCTTCAGGTCGGCGGTCTGGCCCTTGGTCAGCTCGTGCACGTCGTCGGCGATCGTGGCCACGTCGTCGGCGGTGACCGACGCCTCCTTGAGCACCTCGCAGACCTTGGCGTCGGGGGCCGGGGCGACCACGCACGCCTCGCGGTGGAGCTTGGCGAGGCCGTCGTCGGCCTTGTGGGCGGCGGAGCGGACCAGCGGCGCGCGCCGGACCAGGTCGTCCAGGTCGTGCCGGACCGCCGTGGCGGAGTCGGAGACCAGACGGGCGGTGTCGCGGATCGACTTGCCGTTGTTCGCCAGGTAGGGGCGGACCTTGTCGGCGGTGCCGTTCACCTTGTCGGCGAGGGTCTGCGTGCCGTTCGCGACCTTCCGCGAACCGCTCTCCAGGTCCTTGGCGCCCTTGTCGAGCTTCTTCAGGCCGGCCGCCAGGTCCCCGCTGCCGTTCTTGGCCGTCTTCAGACCGTCGGACAGCTCCTTCGAGCCCTTCTTGGCCTTGTCCGCGCCCTGCTTGAGGTCGTCGGCGCCCTTCGCGGCCTTCGCCGTGGCGTCGTGGATGTCGGAGAACGAGATGAAGATCTTGTCGAGGAACGTCCGGGAGGACTTGGTCGAGGCGGCGGTGCGGACCTCGGAGAAGACCGTCCGGGAGATCTGCCCGACGATGTAGTTGTTGGCGTCGTTGGTCCGGACCCGCAGCGCCCCGGTCTCGGGGGAGTCCCCGGAGCTGGAGGCGATCCGCGAGCTGAAGTCGGCGGGCATGGTCAGGGACAGGTAGTACGTCCCGTTCTCCACGCCCTCGCGTGCCTCGGCGTCGCTCACCCGGTGCCACGCGAACGTGTTGCTCTTCAGCAGCCCCTCGGTCAGGTCGTCACCCGCGTGGATCGGCTTGCCGCCGGCGGTGGCCCCCCGGTCCTCGTTCACCAGGGCGACGGGGATCTTGTCGAGCCTGCTGTACGGGTCCCAGAACGAGTACAGGTACAGGGCGCCGTAGAGCAGCGGCAGCAGCAGGATCGCGACGAGCGCGGCGCGCGGCAGCTTTCCCCTGCCGAAGCGCCTCAGCTCAAGCGCGGCCAGTTTCGGCGAGCGCATCGGCCGCCCCCTCCTCGGTCGTGGATGCGGTGGTGGTGGTGTCCGGCTCGGCTTCGGCGTCCGGGTCGCTGTCCGATTCGGCGTCCGCGTCGGTGGTCGTCCCGGCCTCGGGGGCCTTGCCGGCTTGCGTGGCGTCGTGAGTCTCGGCGGGCTGCGTCCCGCCCGCGCGCGTGGTGAGGCGGAGGGCGTCGGCGGGTGCCTCGCTGCACACGGCGAGGACGGTCGTCCCGGACGCGGCCACGGAGCGCAGCAGTGCCCACGCCTCGGCCCGGTCGGCGTCCGAGAGCTTCAGGTCGGTGTCGTCGACGGCCAGCAGCCGGGGGCGGCCGATCAGCGCCAGCGCGATCGAGAGTCGCAGGGCCTCCAGCCGTTCCAGGTCCCGCACGGAGGTCCGCTCGCCCTTCGGCAGGGCGTCGAGGTCCAGCCCCGCGGCCGCGACGGCCTCCTCGATCCGGGCCCGGGACGTCGCCGCCCGCTCGGCGGGCCGCCGCAGGAGGGCCCGCACGGAGCCGTCGTACCGGCGCTGGAGCAGGGCCCGCTCGCGCAGGTGCTCGGCGACCGTGAAGGCGGGATCGAGCTCGCTGACGCCGGGGACCTGTCCGAGCCCGCTGATCCGGCGCACACCGGCCATCTTCCGGGGCAGCGGGAGACCGCCCACCTCGGCACCGCCCTCGTGGGACTTCATCCGACCGGTGAGGGCGAGCAGCAGACAGGTGCGGCCCGAACCGGACGGCCCCTCGATCGCCACCAGCGCCCCCGGCTCCGCCCGGAAGGACACCTCCCGGAACACCCAGCCGCGCGGACCCTTCAGTCCGAAGCCGTCCGCGACGACGGCGGCGCCGTGCGGCTGCTCCTCGGCTTCCGTGCCCACGGACTCACCCCCATTCCCCATTTTTAAACTGACCAGTCAGTTCAAAAGTTACCCCCGAGTTGGGCTTCAGGCAAAACCCCAGGTCAGCGTGATTGTCAGTGGGGGCGGGCACGATGAACACAGACGGCCACGGAGCCGTCACGCGACGACAGGAGGTTCGTCATGGCCAGCCCTTCCTCATCCGCCGCGCCCCGGCGCCACCCCGCAGGCCGTCCCGCCCCCGCACAGTCCGGACCCGCGTCCGACATCCACCCCGTCCCGCGCCGCTCCGCCGCCCCTCCCGCCGCCCTCGACCTCCTCGCCAAGGCCCGGGCCGGCCTCGTCGAGGCCGCCTCCCTCGACCGCCCCCACGAGCGGTACGCCGCCGCACACCTGGCCGCCCTCCGTGCCGCGGCCGCCGTCCTCGCCGCCCGCGCCAGACCCGAGACCGGCCCCCGCCGACGGCAGCGGATACGGAGCGCCTGGGAGCTCCTCGCCGAACTGGCCCCCGAGCTGACCGAGTGGAGCGCCCTCTTCGCCGCCGGAGCCCCGCGCCGGGCCCGCGCGGAGGCCGGCATCGCCGGCGCCGCCACCCGGCGCGAGGCCGACGACCTGCTGAGGGACGCCGCGCTCTTCCTGCGCCTGGTCGAGCGGCTCCTCGTCCTCCAGCCGGTCCAGCCCCGCCGGCCCGTGAGCGGTGAGTCCGGAGGATGATCCGAAAGGCGGGACCGAGGCCATAGGGTGGGGAGCGTCCGTACCCGTCACCGAGGAGTCAACAGCCGTGCCGGACCCTTCCCCTGTCTTCGGTCGAGAGGCGTCGTCGCGTCCGTCGCGCGCCTCCCTGCGTACCGCCGTCGTCTGGGACGTCCTCAAAGACGCCCTCGACCGCCGGATCGAGGCCACCGGGAAGGACAGCCTCGACGTCCTCGACACGGGCGGCGGCTCCGGCAACTTCGCGGTGCCGGTGGCCCGCCTCGGCCACCGCGTCACCGTCGTCGACCCCAGCCCCAACGCGCTCTTCGCGCTGGAGCGCCGGGCCGCCGAAGCCGGGGTCGCCGACCTCGTCACCGGCGTCCAGGGCGACATCCGGGGCCTCTTCGACGTGGTCGCCCGCGAAGGCTTCGACGCCGTGCTCTGCCACGGCGTCCTGGAGTACGTCGACGACCCGGCCGAAGGCGTGCGGAACGCGGTCGCCGCGCTCCGCCCAGCCGGCAGCCTCAGCCTCCTCGCCGCCGGACTCGGCGGCGCCGTCCTCGCCCGCGCCCTCGCCGGTCACTTCACCGAGGCCCGGCACGCCCTCTCCGACCCGGCGGGCCGCTGGGGCGCCGGCGACCCGGTCCCCCGCCGCTTCAGCGCCGAGCAGCTCGCCGAGCTGGCCGACGAGGCCGGACTCCGGGTCGGTGCCGTGCACGGGGTCCGGGTCTTCGCCGACCTCGTCCCCGGCGCCCTCGTCGACACCGAGCCCGGCGCCGCGGAGGCCCTCCTCAAGCTGGAGGCCGCCGCGGCCGAGCTGCCCTCGTTCCAGGCCATCGCCACCCAGCTGCACCTCCTGGGCGAGAAGCGGGCCTGAACAGGACGGCCACCCGTTCGGCGGTGCGGGCCGTGGCACCCCATGGAGTACGCCACAGCCCGCCCGGTGAGCGGTTCCGCCCCGTATGATCGGGGGACACCATCCGGCATGACGGACGAGGGGCTGGGGAATCAACGCCTCAGCAACCGATCCGCATGGCGGCCCGGATTGGCTATTCGGCATTGTGGGCGGGTTTCACGGGGGCGATTCCCTGCCTATCCTGAAAGGGCCGCAAACCGGTCGCCCCCGCGACCGACGACTAGGAGGACTCCGTGCCGCTCTCGGAGCACGAGCAGCGAATGCTCGAGCAGATGGAGCGAGCGCTGTACGCCGAAGATCCCAAGTTCGCGACAGCGCTCGAGGGAAGCGGACTGCGTACGTACACCCGACGACGGGTCTACCAAGCAGTCGCCGGCTTCCTGGTGGGTATCGCGCTCCTCATGGCCGGAATGGTCGCACAGCAGATCTGGATCAGCGTGGTGGGATTCCTCGTCATGCTGGGCTGCGCGGTCCTGGCCGTCACTGGATGGCGCAAAGCGCCCAAGCCGGGTGAGCAGCAGGCCCGGGGCGGGACGGCTGCCGCAGGCCGTCAGGCCCGGCAGCGACGCTCCATGATGAACCGCATCGAAGACCGGTGGCAGCGCCGCCGCGACGAACAGCAGGGCGGCGGCCACTGACGGCCCCCCGAGCGGCAGCCCCGCCCCCCTAGCCCCCGAGCCCCGCACACCCTGCGGGGCTCGCGCGCGTTCCCGCCCCGCGGCGCCTGCCGCCCCATGAGCCCGCGGCCTTGCCACCCGCCTTGCGGGCAACTGTTCCGCCGGGGCGGCTCCCCCCCCGTTGTGGGCAATCGTTCCGCTGGGGCGATGCCCACCCCCGCGCCCGGGCGGTGCCGCCCCGTTGTGGGCAATCGTTCCGCTGGGGCGGAACGGGTGGGCACAACGGAACGGCGCCCCTGCCGGGCCTAGGCTTCCGCGCCCGGGGCCCGCACCCCATGCGCGGCGCACCCGCTGGCGCGGGTCCAGGCACAAGGGGGCGAGGCGCGGCCAGGCGCGCCGTCCCCGTGTGCCCACCCGTCCCGCCCCAGCGGGACGATTGCCCACACGGGGGGGCGCGCCCGGGCCGGGCGCGAGCCCGCACTGGTGGGCCCGGGCCCACTGCCCGGACGCGGGCGGTGGCCCGGTTCGTCAGGGGGTGTTGCGCGGGCGGAGGCGGGTGGTGAGGGTGTGGCGGTGGTGGGCCCAGCGGGCGGCGAGGGTGGACGACCACGCGGAGACGGCCCAGCGGACGCGGAGCGCGGAGCGGGGCGCGAGGAGGGCGCGGAGCCGCGTGGCGCGGTCGGCGCCCGCGTGGAATCCGGCACGGACCCGGCCGGCCTCGTCGGCGAGACCCGCGGCCGGGGTGGGCCGGGGTGCGTAGAGGACCTCTTCGACCGCCCGCGCGACCCGGTGCACCGCGTCCGCGGACTCGCCGTGCAGCTCGCCCAGGAGGACGATGCGGGCCGCCGTCTTCCGGGGCGTCCGGGACTCGTCGGGTTCGACGCCGTAGTCCCAGGCGGTGTCGGTGATCTCCTGCCAGACGGCGAGCGTCCGCGCGGCCGTCTCGGAGGGGCCGCGGCCGCCGTCGGAGCCGAGCCGGCGGGCGCGTACCCGGGTGCGCCAGAGCAGCGGGAGCAGCGGTACGACGAGCGCGGCGAGCACCGCCAGGGAGACGAGGCCCACGGTCAGCGGGTCGGGTCCGGAACCGTCCGACGCGAGGTCGCCGACGGCGGCGTCGGGGCCGCAGTCGCCGAGCCGCCGCATCTGGGGGGTGCAGCTCTCCGAGGCGCTGGGCGCGGCGGACGGCTGCGCCGAGGCGCTCTGCTCGGGCTGTGCGGGCCCGGTGGCGGTGCCCGACGGGGTGTTCTCCCGGGTGTAGGAGGGGGTGCTGCCGCGCGAGGGCGTGGGTTCGAAGCGGGTCCAGCCGACCCCTTCGAAGTACAGCTCGGGCCAGGCGTGGGCGTCGCGGATGCCGACGGAGAGCGAGCCGTCGGTCTGGGTGGTGCCGGGCGTGAAGCCGACGGCGACGCGGGCGGGGACACCGAGGGAGCGGGCCATCGCCGCCATGGAGAAGGAGAAGTGGACGCAGAAGCCCTGCTTGTCCTTGAGGAAGCGGGAGATGGCCTGGACGCCGGTGCCGGACTCCACGTCGACGTCGTAGCGGAAGCCGCCGTCGCGGGCGAACCAGTCCTGGAGCTTCACGGCGCGCTCGTAGTCGTTGCGGGCGCCCTTGGTCACCTTCAGGGCGGTGGCGCGCACGTCCTCGGGGAGCGACGAGGGGACCTTGGTGTACTCGCTGCGGAGCTTCTCGGGGACGGCCCCGGCACCGGCCAGCTGGTCCGCGGTGGGCTGCACGTCCAGGCTGGTGACCTGGTAGCGGGCGCCCTGGGTGGACTGCTTGTCGTCGCCGACGATCATCCGTCCGGCGGGCTCGTACCGCCAGCGTCCGCTGATGTCGACCCGGCCGGCCGGGTAGGGCATCGGCAGCCACTTCTGCACGTATCCCTGGGAGGCGACGAAGTTGCTGGTCACCTCGGTGATCTTGACGCTCTGGGACAGTCCCTGCGGCCACGGCAGCTGCTTGGGCACGTCCTCGATCGGGCGGACCGAGGACTTCCAGGAGGTGCCGTCGAACTGGTCGAGGGAGACGAGCCGCAGGTAGAGGTCGCCGGTGTCGCGGGAGTTGGTGCGGTAGCGCAGGACCTCGCGGTCCTCCGGCTGGCGCAGGTTGTCCTGGAGGGAGACCAGCGGGTTCACGGCGGAGATCGTGCCGCCCTTGCCGCCGCCCGCGCCGCCTTCCCCGTCGCCGCCGCCGAACAGCCCGCCGCCGAGGCCGGGCAGGGCGAGCGGCACCACCATCGCGATGCCCATGGCCATCACGCCGATGCGGCGTCCGGTGCGGGCGGGGGCGGAGACGGCCGTGCCGCCGGCCGCCACGGAGGAGCCGGGCCGGCCGGACCGCTGGGCGCCGCCGAAGACGCGCCCCCAGGCGGCGAGCCGGTCGCGGCTCTCGGAGAGGAGCAGCAGCAGGTAGCCGGTGGCGGCGAGGAGGAACCACAGCCAGCCCGCGCCGCCGCCGGAGAGCCCGGCCGCGACCGAGTACAGGGCGAGCAGCGGCAGACCGGCCGGGGCCGCCCGCCGGAAGGTGACGGCGAGGGTGTCGACGAGGAGGCCGATCGCGACGACGCCGCCGACCAGCATGAGCCGGATGCCCTCGGTGTCCGGCGCGGGGACGGCGTACCGGCTGACGTCGTCGGCGCCGGCCCGGAAGAGTTCGGTGGCGTGGGTGAGGGCCTGCGGGCCGGGGATCAGCCAGAGGACCGCCTGCTCGCGCGCGAAGATCACGGTCAGCGCGAGCAGCGCGACGGCGGTCTGGGCGAGGAAGGTCAGCGGGCGGGCCAGCGGGACCCGTCGGGCCAGGGTGCCGACGCCGCTGACCAGGGCGAGGACGAAGGCTGCGGTGAAGATCCAGGTCGCCGGCTTCACCAGGGGGAGCAGGGCTCCGGAGGCCATCAGGGTGGCGCCCCAGGCGGCGAGTGTCAGCCGTGCGCGGCCGCTCATGACCAGCCTCCGTAGGTGTCGGCGGCGGATTCCGCGCGGGTTCCGGCAGCCTGCTGCCACAGGTCGGCGAGCCGGGCGCCGGCCGGTACGGCCAGGGCCGTCCAGCCCGCCTCCCGGAGCCGGCGTACCCGGTCCTCGACGGGACCGGCGACGGCGCCGCCGGTGAGCCAGGTGCCGGAGTCCAGGACGAAGGCGACGGCGCCGCCGCCGCGTCCGCGCATCCGGGCGGCGAGGGCCGTCTGCTCCTCGTCGAGGTCGCCGACGAAGGCGATGAGCAGCCCTTCGTTGCCGCCGCGCAGCACGTCGGAGGCGCGGGAGAAGCCGCCGCCCTCGGAGTGGTCGACGACCGCGAGGGTGTCCATGAGGAGGCCGGCCGAGTCGGCCGCGTCCTGGGTCGAGCCGGCGAAGCCCTCGGAGCCCTCGCCGGGCACCACGCTGCCGGTGTCGGTGAGCAGCCGGACCGCGTAGCCGCGCTCCAGCATGTGCACCAGGGTGGAGGCGGCTCCGGAGACCGCCCATTCGAAGGCGGAGTCGGGGCCCGAGCCCTGGTAGGCGACCCTGCGGGTGTCGAGGAGGACGGTGCAGCGGGCCCGCTGCGGCTGCTCCTCCCGGCGGACCATCAGCTCGCCGTAGCGGGCGGTGGAGCGCCAGTGCACCCGGCGCAGGTCGTCGCCGTGCCGGTAGGTGCGCGGGATGACGTCGTCGTCGCCGGTGAGGGCGAGGGAGCGCTGGTGGCCGTCGCCGTATCCGGCGGCCTCGCCGGTGAGCTTCACCGGGGGCAGGGGCACGGTGCGGGGGATGACGGTCAGGGTGTCGTACGCGCTGAAGGAGCGGGTCAGCTCGCACATCCCGAAGGGGTCGTTGAGCCGCAGCTGGAGGGGGCCGAGCGGGAAACGGCCGCGCAGGTCGGACCGGACCCGGTAGGACACCTCGCGCCGCCCGCCGGCCTCGACCCGGTCGAGGACGAAGCGGGGGCGGGGGCCGAGCATGTACGGCACGTGGTCCTGGAGCATCAGCAGCCCGGTGGGGAGCTTGGAGACGTTCTCCATCCGCAGCTGCACCCGGGCCTCGGCGCCCGCGGCCACCCGCTGGGGGGTGAGCCGGCGCGAGGCCGCGACCCGGTAGCGGGTGCGGTGCAGCGCGAGGACGCAGATCAGCGGGAGGGCGGCGAGCAGCAGTCCGACGCGCAGCAGGTCGGCCTGGCCGAGGACGTACGCGCAGATCGCGGCGGCCACGCCGGCGGCGAGGAAGGACCGGCCGCGGGTGGTGAGACCGCCGAAGGCGGCCCGCAGACCGCCCCGGTCGTCCTCGCCCCACTGTCCGTCCGGCCCGGGAGCGGCCCCCATCACAGCCGCCGGGCGCCGGGCTGCTGCTGGCCGTAGAGCGGTCCGGCGGGCGGTGCCGACGCCGGGACGGGGGTGCGCTGCAGGATGTCCTGGACGACCTGCTCGGCGGTGCGCCGGTTCAGCTGTGCCTGCGCCGTCGGCAGCAGCCGGTGGGCGAGGACGGGGGCGGCGAGGGCCTGGAGGTCGTCGGGCAGGACGTACTCGCGGCCGCTCAGCGCGGCGGACGCCTTGGCCGCCCGCAGCAGGTGGAGCGTGGCCCGCGGGGAGGCGCCGAGCCGCAGGTCGGGGTGGGTGCGGGTGGCGGCGACGACGTCGACCGCGTACCGGCGCACGGCGTCGGCCACGTGGACGGCGCGGACGGCCTCGATCAGCTTCATCACGTCGTGGGCGTGGGCGACGGGCTGGAGGTCGTCCAGCGGGGAGGCCGAGCCGTGGACGTCGAGCATCTGCAGCTCGGCCTCGGCGCTCGGGTAGCCGATGGAGACCCGGGCCATGAAGCGGTCGCGCTGGGCCTCGGGCAGCGGGTAGGTGCCCTCCATCTCGACCGGGTTCTGGGTGGCGACGACCATGAACGGGCTGGGCAGCTCGTAGGTCTGGCCGTCCACGGTGACCTGGCGCTCCTCCATGGACTCCAGGAGCGCGGACTGGGTCTTCGGCGAGGCGCGGTTGATCTCGTCGCCGATCACGATCTGGGCGAAGATCGCGCCCGGCTTGAACTCGAACTCCCGGCGCTGCTGGTCGAAGATCGACACGCCGGTGACGTCCGAGGGGAGCAGGTCGGGGGTGAACTGGATCCGGCGCACCGAGCAGTCGATGGAGCGGGCCAGCGTCTTGGCCAGCATGGTCTTGCCGACGCCGGGGACATCCTCGATCAGGAGGTGTCCCTCGGCGAGCAGCACGGTCAGCGAAAGCCGTACGACCTCGGGCTTGCCCTCGATCACGCTCTCCACCGACCTGCGGACCCGCTCCGCGGTGGTGGTCAGATCAGTGAGGCTCGCTCGATCGTCATAGGTCGTCACCCGGCCCTCCTCGGCCTTCCGGAACACGGACACCTGCCCCCGAGGGGATCTGCCGGGGGGTGTCACCCGAGCATTGTTGTTGGCGTGGCCGGGTCGTGTCACTTGCGGGCGGACAAGTGCGGGGGAAATGCCGGGATTTCGACGTTTAAGCCGGGTCGATCTCGCGCAGCAGGCCGGTCGTCACGTCGAAGACGAAGCCCCGCACGTCGTCGGAGTGCAGCAGGAAGGGAGAGGTCCGCACCCGCTGCATCGACTGCCGTACGTCCTGGTCGACGTCGCGGAACGCCTCGACGGCCCAGGCCGGACGCTGGCCCACCTCGTCCTCCAGCTCGTGCCGGAAGTCCTCGGTGAGCGATTCCAGGCCACAGTTCGTGTGGTGCACCAGCATCACGCTGCGGGTGCCCAGGGCCCGCTGGCTGATGGTGAGGGAGCGGATCACGTCGTCGGTGACCACGCCGCCCGCATTGCGGATGGTGTGGCAGTCGCCGAGGTGGAGGCCGAGGGCCGCGTGGAGGTCGAGGCGGGCGTCCATGCAGGCGACGACGGCGACGCGCTGCACGGGGCGGGCGTCCATCCCGGGGTCGCGGAAGTCCGCGGCGTAGCGCTCGTTGGCCTCGACGAGACGGTCGGTGACCGTGGCGTCGGCGACCGTGACGTCGGGGACCAGGGCGTCGGCAGGGGGGTGCGCGGAGGTCGACATGATTCCGACGTTAACGGTCACACGGCGCCCGGGCCTGCTGTGAGACGGGACAAAGAGCGTCAATGAGCCGCCCTGTGAGCTACCCCACAGGTGGGGGTGGGGACACCCCGAACGAGTGAGCCGTCCGGAATGTCCGCCAGGCCCGCCGGCGCCGTGCGACGCGCCAGTCGGTTGATTGACCGGCGCGTCCGGTGGACTAAAGTGACGCGAAGTTAACGGAGACATCGAGCGGATTCCGCGGTTTCTCCCCGTGTGTGCGGCGGTACTCCGGCTCGGCCTCGTCCCGCGGTACGTGCCTCCGCGCCGGCTCTGAGAGGGCGCATTGAGCAACGACCGACACGTCCCGGTGATGCTCCAGCGGTGCCTGGACATGTTGGCCCCCGCCCTGGAGCGCCCCGGCGCGGTCGTCGTCGACTGCACCCTGGGCCTCGGCGGCCACAGCGAGGCCCTGCTCAAGCGGTTCCCCGAGGTGCGGCTCGTCGCCCTCGACCGGGACAAGGAGGCGCTGCGCCTCTCCGGCGAGCGGCTCGCCCCGTACGGCGAGCGGGCCACCCTCGTCCACGCGGTCTACGACGAGCTGCCCGAGGTCCTCGACCGGCTCGGCATCCCCGCGGTGGACGGCGTCCTCTTCGACCTGGGCGTCTCCTCCATGCAGCTGGACGAGGCCGACCGCGGCTTCGCCTACGCGCAGGACGCCCCGCTCGACATGCGCATGGACCAGACGACCGGCATCAGCGCGGCCGAGGTCCTCAACACCTACCCGGCCGGCGAGCTGGTCCGCATCCTCCGCGCCTACGGCGAGGAGAAGCAGGCCAAGCGGATCGTCTCCGCGGTGGTGCGCGAGCGCGAGAAGGAGCCGTTCTCCCACAGCGCCCGGCTCGTCGAGCTGATCCGCGACGCCCTGCCCCAGGCGGCCAAGCGCACCGGCGGCAACCCGGCCAAGCGCACCTTCCAGGCCCTGCGCATCGAGGTCAACCACGAGCTCGACAGCGTCGAGAAGGCGATCCCCGCGGCCGTGAAGGCCCTCGCCGTCGGCGGACGCGTCGCCGTCCTCTCCTACCAGTCGCTGGAGGACCGCATCGTCAAGCAGGTCTTCGCGGCCGGCGCGGCCACCACCGCGCCGCCCGGCCTGCCGGTCGTCCCGGAGAAGTACCAGCCCCGCCTGAAGCTGCTCACCCGGGGCGCCGAGCTGCCCACCGAGGAGGAGGTCGCCGAGAACCGGCGCGCCGCCCCCGCCCGGCTCCGGGGCGCCGAACGCATCCGGGAGGACGTGCTGTGAGCACGGCGAAGGGGCCGCTCAAAGGGCGGGCCGCGCGGCTCGGACGGCTCATGCCGTCGGGGCCGAGCTCGGCCGCCCGGACCCCCTTCGTGCTGCTCGTCGTCGTGCTCCTCGGCGGCGGCCTGATCTCCCTGCTGCTGCTGAACTCGGCCCTCAACCAGGGCTCCTTCCAGCTGAACGAGCTCAAGAACCGGACCACCGAGCTGACCGACGAGGAGCAGGCGCTCCAGCGGGACGTCGACGACTACGCGGCGCCCGACGCGCTGGAGCGGCGGGCCAGGGAACTCGGCATGGTCCCCGGCGGCAGCCCCGCCTTCCTCGGTCCCGACGGCAAGGTCCTCGGCGAGCCCTCGGTCGCCGTCGCCCCCAAGCCGACCCCGAAGCCGACCGGCACCCCCGGGCCCCGCACCTCCGAGCCAGGCCCGACCGCCTCGGCCACCGCCGCTCAGGGCCCCACCGGCACCCGGGCGCAGAACCCGCCGGAGCCGGCGACCACGACCCCCTCCGGCGCCGGCCCGACCCGGAGCGCGCCCGCGTCCACGGCGACTGACCCCACCCCACCGACCCCGGGCAGGTGACCGAGCAGTGCCCCCCAAGGAGCCCCCGCGCCGCCGCGTCCCCGGACCCGCACGGCCCGCCCGCCCCCGGCCCGCCTCCGCCGGAGCCGGGGCCAGAGCCGGCGCGAGTGCCGGAGCCCGCGCCGGAGCCGGGGCCCGGGCCGGAGCCACGGCACGCCCCTCCCGGCCCGCCCCGAGGCCGGCAGCGAAACGCACCCCGCCCCGGCCGCCGGCCCGCCGGCCCCGCACCATCCGGCTCGGCAGCCCCCGGCCCCGACTGCGCCTGGTCGCCCTCGGCCTGACCCTGGTCATGCTTGCCTTCGTGGTGCGGCTCCTCCAGGTCCAGGCGGTAGACGCCTCCGCGTACGCGGCCAAGGCCGACAAGTACCGCTTCCAGGAGTACACGCTCTCCGCCGAGCGGGGCGAGATCACCGACCGCAACGGCATCGCGCTGGCCGCGAGCGTCGACGCGTACGACATCACCGCCGACCCCAAGCTGTTCACGCCCGCGGAGTCCAGGCTCCCCGACGCCCCCGAGCAGGCCGCCGCGCTTCTCGCCCCCCTGCTGGGCAAGGAGCCCGCGGAGCTGGCCAAGAAGCTCCGCACCCCCAAGTCCCGCTACACCCTGCTCGCCCGCAAGCAGACCCCGCAGGTCTGGAACCAGATCAAGGACCTCAAGCGGGCCTACGGGCAGAAGGCGCAGCGCTCCGCCGGCGGCAACGGCGTCAACCTCCTCGGCGGCGTCCTCAGCGAGCCCAGCACCAAGCGCGTGTACCCCAACGGCGAGCTCGCCGCCGGGATACTGGGCTACGTCAACGCCGAGGGCCGCGGCGCCGGCGGCGTCGAGTCCATGCTCGACCCCGAGCTGGCCGGCCGGGACGGCACGATCCGCTTCACCCAGTCCGGCGGCCGCCAGGTACCGACCGCCGGCTCCCAGGGCACCCCCGCCGTCCCCGGCTCCGACATCGAGCTCACCATCGACCGGGACATCCAGTGGGCGGCCCAGCAGGCCATCACCGACCAGGTGAAGAAGTCGAAGGCCGACCGCGGCTACGTGATCGTCCAGGACACCAGGACCGGCGAGGTCCTCGCCATGGCCAACGCCCCCGGCTTCGACCCCAACGACCTCTCCGCCGCCAACGCGGCCGCCATGGGCAACGCCGCCCTCCAGGACGCCTACGAGCCCGGCTCCACCAGCAAGGTCATGTCCATGGCCGCCGTCCTGGAGGAGGGCAAGGCGACCCCCGACACCCACGTCACCGTCCCCAACCGGCTCCACCGCGGCGACCGCCTCTTCAAGGACGACATCGACCACAAGACCTGGTACCTGACGCTCAACGGCGTCCTCGCCAAGTCCAGCAACATCGGCACCATCCTCGCCACCGGCCAGCTCGGCGCCACCCAGCCCGAGTCCAACCGGATCCTCCACTCCTACCTGCGCAAGTTCGGCATCGGCAGCCCCACCGGCCTGGACTACCCGGGCGAGACCGCCGGCATCCTCGCCAAGCCCGAGGACTGGTCCACCTCGCAGCAGTACACGATCCCCTTCGGCCAGGGCCTGTCGATCAACGCCATGCAGGCCGCCTCGGTCTACTCGACCATCGCCAACAAGGGCGTACGCATCGAACCCACCCTCGTCCGCGGCACCAAGGGGCCCGACGGGCGCTTCGCCCCGGCTCCCCGGCCCGCGGAGTCCCGGGTCGTCAGCGAGGAGACGGCCCGGACCCTCGCCACGATGCTGGAATCCGTCGTCGACGACCGGGAGGGCACCGGAGCCAAGGCGGCCATCCCCGGCTACCGCGTCGCCGGCAAGACCGGCACCGCCAACCGCGTCGACCCCGAACTCGGCCGCTACAAGGGGTACACCGCCTCCTTCGCCGGCTTCGCCCCGGCCGACGACCCGCGGATCACCGTCTACTGCGCCATCCAGAACCCCACCAAGGGGAACTACTTCGGCGGCCAGATCTGCGGACCCATCTACAAGAAGGTCATGGAGTTCGCCCTCAAGACCCTCCACGTCGCCCCTACGGGCAGCGCACCCGCCCGACTGCCGGTCTTCGCCGACGGCACCCCGTGACCCTCCGGGAGCACCAGTGACAACGATCACCCCCCATTCCGGGAACCGGAAATCGAACTCCGACGACGCCCCGGGGTCTTTTGGCCCCCCAGAGGGTGCGCCCGGTACGCTCACCGCCGTGCCACACGCTGATCAGTACCGAACCACCCCGCCCCGGCCGGAGCAGGCCCGCCCGACACCCCTGGGCGACCTGGCCGCACACCTGGGGGTCGACACCCCCGGTGACGCCGAGATCTCGGGCATCACCCACGACTCGCGGGCGGTGCGTCCCGGCGACGTCTACGCGGCCCTGCCCGGCGCCCGTACGCACGGCGCCGACTTCGTCGCCCAGGCCGCCGGCCTCGGCGCCGCCGCGATCCTCACCGACCCGGCGGGCGCGGAGCGCGCCGCCGCGACCGGCCTGCCGGTCCTGGTCGTCGAGAACCCGCGCGGCCGGATGGGCGAACTCGCCGCCGAGATCTACGGCCGGCCCGGTGCCGGCCTGCTGCAGATCGGCATCACCGGCACCTCCGGCAAGACCACCACCGCGTACCTCGTCGAAGGCGGACTGCGCGGCTCGGGACGGAGGACCGGCCTCGTCGGCACCGTCGAGATGCGCATCGGCGACGAGCGCATCAAGTCCGAGCGGACCACCCCCGAGGCCACCGACCTCCAGGCGCTCTTCGCCGTCATGCGCGAGCGGGGCGTCGAGGCCGTCGCCATGGAGGTCTCCAGCCACGCCCTCGTGCTCGGCCGGGTCGACGGCTGCGTCTTCGACGTCGCCGTCTTCAACAACCTGAGTCCCGAGCACATGGAGTTCCACTCCGACATGGAGGACTACTTCCAGGCCAAGGCCGGGCTCTTCACGCCCGAGCGCAGCCGCCTGGGCGTGGTCAACCTCGACGACGAGTACGGCCGCCGGCTGACCAAGGAGGCCACCGTCCCGGTCGTCACCTTCTCCGCCGAGGGCCGCGCCGACGCCGACTGGCGCGCCGAGGACCTCGTCCTCGGCTCCCACGACTCGACGTTCACCGCGGTCGGCCCGGAGGGCGTGCGGATCCCCGCCACCGCCCCGCTGCCCGGCCCCTTCAACGTCGCCAACACCCTCGCCGCGATCGCCACCCTCGCCACCGCGGGCCTCGACCCCCGGGCCGCCGCCGACGGCGTCGCCGCCGTCCCGGGCGTGCCCGGCCGGCTGGAGCGCGTCGACGCGGGCCAGCCGTACCTCGCGGTCGTCGACTACGCGCACAAGACGGACGCCGTCGAGTCCGTCCTGCGCTCCCTGCGCGAGGTCACCGAGGGCAGCCTCCACGTGGTCATCGGCTGCGGCGGCGACCGGGACACCACGAAGCGGGGCCCGATGGGCGCCGCCGCGGCCCGGCTCGCCGACACGGCCGTCCTGACCTCCGACAACCCCCGCTCCGAGGACCCGCTCAAGATCCTCGCCGCCATGCTCGCGGGCGCCGCCGAGGTCCCCGCGGAGGAGCGCGGCGAGGTGCTCGTCCTCGCCGACCGCGCCGCCGCGGTCGCGGCGGCCGTCGCCCGCGCACGACCCGGCGACACCGTCCTCGTCGCGGGCAAGGGACACGAACAGGGCCAGGAGATCGCCGGAGTGGTACGCCCCTTCGACGACCGCCAGGTGCTGCGCGCGGCGATCGCCGCCCGGCAGGACGCCCAGGCACCCGTGCCGGGCGGAACAGACAGCCACCAGAACAGTCAGGGATGAAGCAGTGATCGCCCTCTCCCTCGCCGAGGTCGCCGAAATCGTCGGCGGGCAGGCGCACGACATACCGGATCCGGCCGCCCGGATCACCGGGCCCGTCGTCATCGACTCCCGCGAAGTGCGGGACGGCAGCCTCTTCGTGGCCTTCGCCGGTGAACGCGTCGACGGCCACGACTACGCCGCGCGCGCCGTCGAGGCGGGTGCGGCGGCCGTGCTGGCCGCCCGGCCCGTCGGCGTCCCCGCCATCGTCGTCGACGACGTCCAGGCCGCGCTCGGGGCCCTCGCCCGCGAGGTCGTGGAACGGCTCGGCACCGACGTCGTCGCCCTCACCGGGTCCGCCGGCAAGACCTCCACCAAGGACCTGATCGCCCAGGTCCTCGACCGGCACGCGCCCACCGTGTGGACGCCCGGCTCGCTCAACAACGAGATCGGCCTGCCGCTCACGGCGCTCCGCGCGAGCGACGAGACCCGGCACCTGGTCCTGGAGATGGGCGCCCGCGGCATCGGGCACATCCGCTACCTCACCGGCCTCACCCCGCCCCGCATCGGCCTCGTCCTCAACGTCGGCACCGCCCACATCGGCGAGTTCGGCGGCCGGGAGCAGATCGCCGTGGCCAAGGGCGAGCTCGTCGAGTCCCTGCCGACCGCCGAGGAGGGCGGCATCGCCGTCCTCAACGCCGACGACCCCCTCGTCCGCGCGATGGCGAGCCGCACCAAGGCCCGCGTCGTCCTCTTCGGCGAAGCGGACGAAGCGGCCGTACGTGCCGAGAACGTCCACCTCACAGAAGGCGGACAGCCTTCTTTCCGTCTTCACACACCCACCGGGTGCAGCGACGTGACCTTGCGCCTGTACGGTGAGCACCACGTGTCGAACGCGCTCGCAGCGGCCGCCGTCGCGCACGAGCTGGGCATGCCCGTCGAAGAGATCGCCACCGCGCTCTCCGAAGCGGGAACCCTGTCGCGCTGGCGCATGGAGGTCACCGAGCGTCCGGACGGCGTGACGGTCGTCAACGACGCCTACAACGCGAACCCCGAGTCCATGCGAGCCGCCCTGCGCGCGCTCGCGGCCATGGGCCGGGCCGCACAGGCCCGAGGGGGTCGCACGTGGGCGGTGCTCGGCAAGATGGCCGAGCTCGGTGACGCATCGCTCGTCGAGCACGACGCGGTCGGACGGCTCGCCGTCCGACTCAACGTCAGCAAGCTCGTGGCGGTCGGGGACAGGGAAGCGTCCTGGCTGCAACTGGGCGCATATAACGAGGGTTCGTGGGGTGAGGAGTCGGTGCACGTGTCCGACGCGCAGGCGGCTGTCGACCTGTTGCGCAGTGAGCTGCGCCCGGGGGATGTCGTCCTTGTGAAGGCTTCCAGGTCGGTCGGTCTCGAACAGGTCGCCCTGGCACTGCTCGACACCGAGGGCGAGGTCACCGGCCGATGAGGCAGATCCTCTTCGCGGGGGCCATCGGGCTCTTCCTGACCCTGATCGGCACGCCGCTGCTCATCAAGCTCCTTGCCCGCAAGGGGTACGGGCAGTTCATCCGGGACGACGGCCCGCGCGGCCACGCCGGGAAGAAGGGCACGCCCACCATGGGCGGCATCTCCTTCATCCTGGCGACGCTCATCGCGTACGCCCTGGCCAAGGTCATCACCGGCGAGGACCCGACGTACTCGGGCGCCCTGGTGCTGTTCCTGATGGCCGGCATGGGCCTGGTCGGCTTCCTCGACGACTACATCAAGATCGTCAAGCAGCGGTCGCTGGGCCTGCGGGCCAAGGCGAAGATGGCCGGCCAGCTCATCGTCGGCATCGCCTTCGCCGTGCTGTCGCTGCAGTTCGCCGACCTGCGCGGGCTGACCCCGGCCTCCACGAAGCTCTCCTTCATCACGGACTTCGGCTGGGCCATCGGCCCGGTGCTCTTCGTGGTCTGGGCGCTCTTCATGATTCTCGCCATGTCCAACGGCGTGAACCTGACGGACGGTCTGGACGGCCTGGCCACCGGTGCGTCGGTGATGGTCTTCGGCGCGTACACCTTCATCGGGCTCTGGCAGTTCCAGGAGTCCTGTGCGAACGCCATGACCCTCACCAACCCCAACGCCTGTTTCGAGGTGCGCGACCCGCTCGACCTCGCGGTCGTGGCCTCCGCGCTGATGGGCTCCTGCTTCGGCTTCCTGTGGTGGAACACCTCACCGGCCAAGATCTTCATGGGCGACACCGGTTCGCTGGCCCTCGGCGGCGCGCTCGCCGGTCTCGCCATCTGCTCCCGTACGGAGCTCCTGCTCGCCCTGCTCGGCGGCCTGTTCGTGCTGATCACGATGTCCGTGGTCATCCAGGTCGGTTCGTTCAAGATGACGGGCAAGCGCGTCTTCCGGATGGCCCCCCTCCAGCACCACTTCGAACTCAAGGGGTGGTCGGAGGTCCTGGTCGTCGTCCGGTTCTGGATCATCCAGGGCATGTGCGTGATCGTGGGCCTGGGCCTCTTCTACGCGGGATGGGCAGCGGAAAAGTGACGGAACAGCTCGACTGGAACGGCAAGAAGGTCACCGTCGCGGGGCTCGGGGTGTCCGGCATCCCGGCGGCCCGCGTCCTGGCCGCCCGCGGCGCGCTCGTGACCGTCGTCAACGACGGCGACGACGAGCGCTCCCGGGCCCAGGCGGCCGAGCTGGAGGCGGAGGGCATCACCGTCCGCCTCGGCGACGGGGCCACCCTGCCGACCGGCACCGAGCTGATCGTCACCACCCCCGGCTGGCGGCCCGACAAGCCGCTCTTCACGGCCGCCGCCGAGGCGGGCGTGGAGATCTGGGGCGACGTCGAGCTGGCCTGGCGGCTGCGCGGCCCCGGGGCCGCGCCCTGGCTCGCGGTCACCGGCACCAACGGCAAGACCACGACCGTGCGGATGCTCGCCTCCATCCTGGAGGCGGCCGGTCTGAGGACCGCCGCCGTCGGCAACATCGGCGTCTCGCTCCTCGACGCCGTCCTCGGCGAGGAGGAGTACGACGTCCTCGCCGTCGAGCTCTCCAGTTACCAGCTCCACTGGGCGCCCTCCCTCCGCGTCCACTCGGCCGCCGTGCTCAACCTGGCGCCCGACCACCTCGACTGGCACGGCTCCATGGAGGCGTACGCCGCCGACAAGGGCCGCATCTACGAGGGCAACCGGATCGCCTGCGTCTACAACGTCGCCGACCGGGTGACCGAGGACCTGGTCCGCGAGGCCGACGTCGAGGAGGGCTGCCGGGCGATCGGCTTCACCCTCGGCACCCCCGGCCCGTCCCAGCTCGGCGTCGTCGAGGGCATCCTCGTCGACCGCGCCTTCGTCGAGAACCGGCAGAAGAACGCCCAGGAGCTCGCCGAGGTCGCCGACGTCCAGCCGCCGGCCCCGCACAACATCGCCAACGCGCTCGCCGCGGCCGCCCTGGCCCGCGCCTTCGGCGTCGACGCCAAGGCCGTACGGGACGGACTGCGGGCCTTCAGGCCCGACCCGCACCGCATCGAACTGGTCGAGGAGGTCCAGGGGGTCACGTACATCGACGACTCCAAGGCCACCAACACCCACGCCGCGGAAGCCTCGTTGGCCGCCTACGAGCCGATCGTCTGGATCGCCGGCGGCCTCGCCAAGGGCGCGGAGTTCGACGACCTCGTCGCCGCGTCGGCGAAGCGCCTGCGCGGCGCCGTCCTGATGGGCGCCGACCGCGCGCTGATCCGCGAAGCCCTGGCGCGACACGCCCCGGAAGTCCCGGTGGTGGACCTCGACCGGACCGACACTGGGGCGATGTCCGAGGCGGTCCGCGAGGCGGCCCGGCTCGCCCGCCCGGGGGACACGGTCCTCCTCGCCCCGGCCTGCGCCTCGATGGACATGTTCACCAACTACAACAAGCGGGGCGAGGCATTCGCGGACGCGGTCCGCGCCCTCGCCGCCACCGGGGACGCCTGACCTGACCAGCGGGAGGGTCCGGCCGGACCGGGCACGACTGGAGGGGGCAGCGACCATGCCGAGCAAGATCGCCGGGGCACGCCGGCCCTCCGCCGCACGCGGCGGGGGGCGGGCCCCCGCATCCCCGCGGCGACCCCGGGGCGGAGGCGTCCGAGGGCTCTACGAGCGGGCCCAGAAGGCATGGGACCGCCCCCTCACGGCCTACTACGTGATCATCGGCGCGGGGATGCTCATCACCACGCTCGGCCTCGTGATGGTCTACTCCGCCTCCATGATCACGGCCCTCACCTACGACCTGGTGCCGTCGTACTTCTTCCGGAAGCAGTTCTTCGCCGCGCTCCTCGGCACCGGGCTGCTGCTGGCCGCCTCGCGGATGCCGGTGAAGCTCCACCGGGCCCTCGCCTACCCGATCCTGGTCGGCGCGGTGTTCCTGATGATCCTGGTGCAGATCCCCGGGATAGGGCACGCGGTCAACGGCAACCAGAACTGGATCTCCCTCGGCGGCCCCTTCCAGCTCCAGCCCAGCGAGTTCGGCAAGCTGGCGCTGATCCTGTGGGGGGCCGACCTGCTCGCCCGCAAGCACGACATGCGGCTGCTGACCCAGTGGAAGCACATGCTGGTGCCGCTGGTCCCGGGCGCCTTCATGCTGCTCGGTCTGATCATGCTCGGCGGTGACATGGGCACCTCGATCATCCTCGCGGCGATCCTCTTCGGCCTGCTGTGGACGGCCGGAGCGCCCACCCGGCTCTTCGTCGGGGTGCTCACGGTGGCCGGCGCGATCGGCGTGCTCCTGATCAAGACCAGCTCGAACCGGATGAAGCGCTTCGACTGCATCGGAGCGACCGACCCCGGCGGCGAGGGTGCCCCCTGCCTGCAGGCGGCACACGGAATCTATGCCCTGGCGTCCGGAGGATGGTTCGGATCCGGACTGGGCGCCAGTGTGGAGAAATGGGGGCAACTCCCCGAGGCGCACACCGACTTCATCTTCGCGGTCACCGGTGAGGAACTGGGTCTCGCGGGGACGCTGTCGGTACTCGCCCTGTTCGCGGCTCTAGGCTATGCGGGTATCCGCGTGGCCGGAGGCACGGAGGACCCCTTCGTGAGGTTCGCCGCGGGAGGTGTGACCACCTGGATCACGGCGCAGGCCGTGATCAACATCGGTGCGGTGCTCGGTCTGCTGCCGATCGCCGGTGTCCCCCTCCCGCTGTTCTCCTACGGAGGGTCGGCCCTGCTGCCGACCATGTTCGCCGTCGGGCTCCTCATCGCCTTCGCGCGACAGGAACCCGCCGCGAAAGCGGCCCTGGCCATGCGCCGCCCCGGTTGGGGCAAGCGGGCCGGGGTGAGATGGAAGTCGATGCGACGGCGCGTCAAGAAGCGCCCGTCCGGAGAGCGGTGAATTTCGGTGCATGTCGTACTCGCCGGCGGGGGGACCGCCGGCCACATCGAGCCGGCGCTCGCCCTCGCGGACGCCCTGCGCAGGCAGGACCCCAGCGTGGGGATCACGGCGCTGGGCACGGAGAAGGGTCTGGAGACCCGGCTCGTACCCGAGCGGGGTTACGAGTTGGCGCTCATCCCGGCCGTGCCGCTGCCCCGCAAGCCCACCCCCGAGCTGATCACCGTCCCCGGGCGGCTGCGCGGCACGATCAAGGCCGCCGAGCAGGTCCTGGAGCGCACCAAGGCGGACTGCGTGGTCGGCTTCGGCGGCTACGTGGCCCTGCCCGGCTACCTCGCGGCCAAGCGCCTCGGGGTGCCGATCGTGGTCCACGAGGCCAACGCCCGGCCCGGCCTGGCCAACAAGATCGGTTCGCGGTACGCGGCCGGGGTCGCCGTGGCCACCCCGGACAGCAAGCTCCGCAACGCGCGCTACATCGGCATCCCGTTGCGGTACACGATCGCGACCCTCGACCGGGCGCGGGTGCGGCCCGAGGCGCGCGCCGCCTTCGGCCTCGACCCCAACCTGCCGACGCTGCTGGTCTCCGGCGGCTCGCAGGGCGCCCGGCGGCTCAACGAGGTCGTCCAGCAGATCGCCCCGGTGCTCCAGCGCTCCGGCATCCAGATCCTGCACGCGGTCGGCCCGAAGAACGAGATGCCGCGCGTCGACAACATGCCCGGTATGCCGCCGTACGTACCGGTACCGTACGTGGACCGGATGGATCTGGCGTACGCCGCGGCCGACATGATGCTCTGCCGCGCGGGCGCCATGACCGTCGCCGAGCTCTCCGCCGTCGGGCTGCCCGCCGCGTACGTGCCGCTGCCCATCGGCAACGGCGAACAGCGGCTCAACGCCCAGCCGGTGGTCAAGGCCGGCGGCGGACTCCTCGTCGACGACGCGGAGCTGACGCCGCAGTGGGTGCAGGCCAACGTCCTGCCCGTACTGGCCGATCCGCACCGGTTGTACGAGATGTCCCGGGCCGCGGCCGAGTTCGGCCGCCGGGACGCCGACGACCTGCTCGTCGGCATGGTGTACGAGGCGATCGCCGCCCGCCGACAGGCGTAGCGCGGCGGCGAGAGGCAGGAGCGCCAGGTGGCAGCCGGACCGACGACCGCGGAGAAGAGCGGCACCAGCAAGTCGAAGGGGTCGTCGGGCCGGTCCTCCGGTGCCGGTGACCGGAACCGTCGGTTCCGGGTGCCGGCACCCCGGCTGCTCCTCGTCGCGCTCGGACTGCTCGCACTCGCGGCCGGCGGCGTCTGGGCGCTCTACGGGTCGACCTGGTTCCGTGTGGAACGTGTGAAGACTTCCGGCGTCCGGGTCCTGACCGCCGGCGAGATCGAGGCGACCGCCGCCGTACCGCTGGGGGCCCCGCTCGTCTCCGTCGACACCGAGGCGATCGAGGCCCGGCTCCGGGGCGCCTATCCCCGGATCGAGTCGATCGACGTCGTCCGGTCCTGGCCGCACGGAATCGGGCTGAAAGTGACGGAACGGCAGCCCGTCCTGCTCGTCGAAAAGGGCGGAAAGTTCATCGAAGTGGACGCGACCGGGCTGCGGTTCGCCACGGTCGACACCGCCCCGCGCGGGGTGCCCCGCCTGGTCCTCGACGCAGCCGCCTCGCCGAGCCTGCGCCGCTTCGGCGCCGACCGTCTCCTCCGGGAGGCGGTCCGCGTCCGGGGTGAACTCCCGGCCGAAATCGCCCGGGACACTCGTGTCGTGCGCGTCACCTCGTACGACTCCGTCACTCTGGAGCTGACCAAGGGGCGCACCGTCTTCTGGGGCAGTGCCGAGCACGGCCCCGTGAAAGCCCGGGTCCTGAACGCTCTCATGAAGGCGACGCCCAAAGCGGGGCACTTCGACGTAAGTGCCCCCACGGCGCCTGCCTCGTCCGGGAGTTGACGGGCATCACCGCTGGCCAGCACCCTGGTTGGCCAGCGCTACGGGTGATCACATAGGGTGAAAAGAAAAACGGGAGGTTCGGCGTGTTCGTTGAACGTGCGCCACTTGTCGACTTAGTGTCCTGTTCGGAAGAGTCCAGCGAACAGAGACACTGGTAACCCTAAACTTCAACGTTAGGGTTCGGGTCGGCGTTTCGGACCGTCCCAATCGGCATCCGTCGGAGCGGCGCGAGCAACGCGCGGCGACGACACGTAACTCGAGGCGAGAGGCCTTCGACGTGGCAGCACCGCAGAACTACCTCGCAGTCATCAAGGTCATCGGTGTCGGCGGCGGTGGTGTCAATGCCATCAACCGAATGATCGAGGTCGGCCTCAAGGGCGTCGAGTTCATCGCGATCAACACCGACGCGCAAGCGCTGTTGATGAGCGACGCCGACGTCAAGCTCGACGTCGGTCGTGAACTCACCCGTGGCCTGGGCGCCGGGGCCAACCCGGCCGTCGGTCGCAAGGCGGCAGAGGACCACCGTGAGGAGATCGAGGAGGTCCTCAAGGGGGCCGACATGGTCTTCGTCACCGCCGGCGAAGGCGGCGGCACCGGCACCGGCGGCGCACCCGTCGTCGCCAACATCGCGCGCTCGCTCGGCGCCCTGACGATCGGTGTGGTCACCCGGCCGTTCACCTTCGAGGGACGCCGTCGCGCCAACCAGGCGGAGGACGGCATCGCCGAGCTCCGCGAAGAGGTCGACACCCTCATCGTCATCCCGAACGACCGACTGCTCTCGATCTCGGACCGCCAGGTCTCCGTGCTCGACGCGTTCAAGTCGGCCGACCAGGTGCTGCTGAGCGGCGTCCAGGGCATCACCGACCTCATCACCACCCCGGGTCTGATCAACCTCGACTTCGCCGACGTCAAGTCGGTCATGTCCGAGGCCGGCTCGGCGCTCATGGGCATCGGCTCCGCTCGCGGCGACGACCGCGCGGTGGCCGCCGCGGAGATGGCGATCTCCTCGCCGCTCCTGGAGGCGTCCATCGACGGCGCCCGCGGCGTGCTGCTCTCCATCTCCGGCGGCAGCGACCTCGGTCTCTTCGAGATCAACGAGGCCGCGCAGCTGGTCAGCGAGGCGGCCCACCCCGAGGCCAACATCATCTTCGGCGCCGTCATCGACGACGCCCTGGGCGACGAGGTCCGCGTCACCGTCATCGCGGCCGGCTTCGACGGCGGCCAGCCGCCGGCCCGCCGGGACAACATCATCGGCTCGGTCTCGGCCAAGCGCGAGGAGCCGGCCCCGGCCCCCCGCCACGTCGAGTCCTCCCGCCCGCTCGGCGGACTCGGCACCGTGGCCCCCCGCGAGGAGCCCGTCGCCGCCCCCGTCGAGCCCGCCCCGGCGGTCAACGAGGTCCCGCTGACGCCCGCTCAGCCGGTCGTCCCCCCGGCCCGTCCGTACGCGGACAGCCAGGCCGAGGAGCTGGACGTCCCGGACTTCCTGAAGTGATAGGACATCGCTTCGACGCGAACGGCGCGCACTTCGCCTTCACCGACCGGTGGGGCGGGGTGAGCGCCGTTCCGTACGAGGAGCTCAACCTCGGCGGAGCGGTGGGGGACGACCCCGAGGCGGTGCGTACCAACCGGGCGCGCGCCGCCGGGGCCCTCGGGCTCGACCCGGCGCGGGTCGTCTGGATGAACCAGGTCCACGGCGCCGACGTCGCGGAGGTCGACGGGCCGTGGGGCGCCGCCCCGGTCCCCTCGGTCGACGCCCTCGTCACCACCCGGCCCGGCCTCGGTCTCGCCGTCCTCACCGCGGACTGCGTGCCGGTCCTCCTCGCCGACCCGGTCGCCGGGGTCGTGGCCGCCGCCCACGCCGGACGTCCCGGAATGGTCGCGGGAGTCGTCCCGGCCGCGGTCGAGGCCATGATCCGGCTCGGCGCCGTCCCCGCCCGCATCGTCGCCCGCACCGGCCCCGCCGTCTGCGGGCGCTGCTACGAGGTGCCGGAGGCCATGCGGGCCGAGGTCGCCGAGATCGAACCCGCCGCCTGGGCCGAGACGAGCTGGGGAACCCCGGCCGTCGACGTCACCGCCGGAGTCCACGCCCAGCTCGAACGGCTCGGCGTCGAGGACCTGCAGGCCGACGCGGTCTGCACCCGGGAATCAGGCGACCACTACTCGTACCGCCGCGACCGCACCACGGGGCGACTCGCGGGATATGTCTGGCTGGACACCGTGTCCGCCCCGGGGGAGACCCCCGGATCCCCGGCAGGAAAGAACCGATGACGGACCGCACCTCGGAACTGGCCGAGAACCTGGCCCGGGTGGAGGCGCGCATCGCCGCCGCCTGCGCGGCCGCCGGGCGCGCGCGCGAGGAGGTGACGCTCATCGTGGTCACCAAGACCTACCCCGCGAGCGACGTCAGGATCCTCCACGGGCTCGGGGTGCGCGACGTCGCCGAGAACCGTGACCAGGACGCCGCCCCGAAGGCCGCCGCCTGCGCGGACCTCGATCTGGCCTGGCACTTCGTGGGCCAGTTGCAGACCAACAAAGTCCGTTCCGTGGTGGGTTATGCCGATGTGGTGCAGTCGGTCGACCGTCCGAAGCTCGTTTCCTCGCTCTCCGCGGCCGCGGAGAAGGAGGGGCGCGAGCTCGGCTGTCTGATCCAGGTCGCTCTCGACGCGGAGTCCGGGGAGCGCGGCGACCGCGGCGGCGTCTCGCCGGACGGGATCGAGGAGTTGGCGGCGGCGGTCGATGCCGCCCCCGGACTGCGGCTCGGCGGACTGATGACCGTCGCCCCGCTCGCCGGTCCGTACGCGGGGCGGCAACGTGCCGCTTTCGACCGGCTCATGGATTTGTCGACTGCCCTGCGCGCGACCCGTCCGGCTGCGAACATGGTGTCAGCAGGGATGAGTGCGGACCTCGAGGACGCCGTCGCGGCCGGGGCGACACACGTACGCGTCGGTACGGCGGTACTCGGCGTCCGCCCGAAGCTCGGGTAACGTCGCGAAGCAAGTCGGACCACAGCAGAAAATATGGTCATTCCGCAGAACGGCGGGGTGCCCCGTGGATCGCCGGCACTTGGTGACGAGGCCGATCCACCACAGAGCGGAGGACTCAGAGAATGGCCGGCGCGATGCGCAAGATGGCGGTCTACCTCGGCCTCGTGGAGGACGATGGGTACGACGGCCGGGGCTTCGACCCCGACGACGACTTCGAACCCGAGCTGGAGCCGGAGCCCGAGCGCGACCGGCGTCACACCCCCCCGCGCCAGATGGAGCGGGAGGAACCGGTGCGAGTGGTGGCGCCCCCGGCACCCCGGGAGCCGCTCGCCCATTCTGTCCCTGTACTCGCCGAAAGCGGACGTCCGGCCCGAATTGCCCCCGTGGCATCCATCACACCCGAACGTCCGAGCCTGGAGAAGAACGCACCGGTGATCATGCCCAAGGTCGTGTCCGAGCGGGAGCCCTACCGCATCACCACGCTGCACCCCCGGACGTACAACGAGGCCCGTACCATCGGGGAACACTTCCGTGAGGGCACCCCCGTGATCATGAACCTCACGGAGATGGACGACACGGACGCGAAGCGACTTGTCGACTTTGCCGCCGGACTCGTCTTCGGGCTCCATGGCAGCATTGAGCGAGTGACGCAGAAGGTGTTCCTGTTGTCGCCTGCTAACGTCGATGTCACGGCGGAGGACAAGGCCCGGATCGCAGAGGGCGGATTCTTCAACCAGAGCTGAGAACAACAGAACCGGACGGACCGGTCGCCTAGCGGCCGGCCAAGCGAGAGCACGTAAGCCAGGGGAGAGGGAAACGCGGGATGGGCGTCGCACTACAGGTGGTCTACATCGTGCTGATGTGCTTCCTCGTCCTCCTGATCGTCCGGCTGGTCATGGACTACGTCTTCCAGTTCGCCCGTTCATGGCAACCCGGTAAGGCGATGGTGGTCGTTCTCGAGGCCACCTACACTGTCACCGATCCACCGCTCAAGCTTCTGCGGCGACTCATCCCGCCGCTGCGTCTCGGGGGCGTGGCACTCGACCTGTCCTTCTTCGTTCTGATGATCATCGTCTACATCCTGATCTCCATCGTGAGCAGCTTCGCGAGGTGAGTGTGGACGATACGGTCTTGCCGACTGCCGACGACTACGTAGAGGTGAAGAAGAGATGCCGCTGACCCCCGAGGACGTGCGGAACAAGCAGTTCACGACCGTCCGCCTTCGAGAAGGCTATGACGAGGACGAGGTCGATGCCTTCCTCGACGAGGTCGAGGCCGAGCTGACCCGCCTGCTCCGCGAGAACGAGGACCTCCGCGCGAAGCTGGCCGCCGCGACGCGCGCCGCCGCGCAGAACCAGCAGCAGCAGGGCATGCGCAAGCCCCCGGAGCCGCAGGACCGGCCCGTCGGTCCCGGCGCCCCCGTGCCCGCGGCCATATCCGGACCGCCGGTCCAGCAGCAGCCGCCGCAGATGGGCCCGCCCCAGCTGCCGTCCGGCGCTCCCGCGCTGCCCGCCGGCCCCATGCAGGGCGGCCCGATGCAGGGCGGCCCCATGCAGGGCGGTCCGATGGGTCCCGGCCCGATGCAGGGCGGCCCCATGCAGGGCGGTCCGATGGGCCCCGGTCCGATGCAGGGCGGTCCCATGGGCCACCCGCAGCAGCAGATGCCGCCGCAGATGCAGCAGCAGCCGCAGCAGGGCCCCGGTGGCGACAGCGCCGCCCGTGTCCTCTCGCTGGCCCAGCAGACCGCCGACCAGGCGATCGCCGAGGCCCGCTCCGAGGCCAACAAGATCGTCGGCGAGGCGCGCTCCCGCGCCGAGGGCCTGGAGCGGGACGCCCGCGCCAAGGCCGACGCCCTGGAGCGGGACGCCCAGGAGAAGCACCGCGTCGCCATGGGCTCCCTGGAGTCCGCCCGCGCCACGCTGGAGCGCAAGGTCGAGGACCTGCGCGGCTTCGAGCGCGAGTACCGCACGCGCCTGAAGTCCTACCTGGAGTCGCAGCTGCGTCAGCTGGAGACCCAGGCCGACGACTCGCTCGCCCCGCCGCGGACCCCCGCGGCGGCCTCCCTGCCGCCGGCCCCCTCGATGGCCTCGGCGGGCGCCGGTGCCCCGTCCTACGGCGGCAACGGCGGCATGGGCGGCGCGCCGTCCATGGGCGGTGCGCCCTCCTACGGCGGCCAGCAGCAGATGTCTCCGGCCATGACCCAGCCGATGGCTCCGGTCCGTCCGCAGGCACCGCAGCCGATGCAGCAGGCGCCGGCGCCGATGCGTGGCTTCCTGATCGACGAGGACGACAACTGACGGCGGGTGGTCGCGCGGTGAGCGCGTAGCCGTCGGCAGGCTGCAAGGGCCGGACCCGGTACCCCGGGTCCGGCCCTTCGCCGTACCCGGCCCCTTCCGGCCGGCCGCCGCGAGGGCCCACGTCCGCACGTCTGCGGGGCCACCCCCCCCGCCGTGTGGGCAATCGTCCCGCTGGGCGGGACGGGTGGGCACACGGGACGGCGCGCTCGGCCGCGCCCCTGCCCCTTGTGCCTGGACCCGCACCAGCAGTGCCAGGCACACGGGGTGCGGGCCCGGGGCGCGGAAGCCTAGGCCCGGCAGGGGGCGCCGTTCCGTTATGCCCACCCGTTCCGCCCCAGCGGAACGATTGCCCACAACGGAGGGGGCACCTCGGCCCGGTCGGGAGGGTGGGGGCCGCCCCAGCGGAACGATTGCCCACAACGAGGGGGGCACCTCGGCCCGGTCGTGAGGGTGGGGGCCGCCCTAGCGGAACGATCTCCCACAACGGGGGGGCACACCGGCCCGGCTCGGGGGGCATGAATGCCCGCGACGGGGGGCGCTGGGTAGCGCGAAGGGCCCGGCCGGGGTGGCCGGGCCCTTCGTGGGGGGTCAGGACTTGTGGAGGTGGAAGGTGAGGGAGAGGGAGTCGTCGGTGAAGGCGGGGCCGTAGGAGCCGTCCGCCGCACCCTGCGCGAGATCCGTCGCGAGCACCTCGTCCGCGATGAGCGCCGCGTGCGCGGTGAGCGCCTCGACGGTCTCGGCGGAGTCGGAGGTCCAGCGCAGCGCGATGCGGTCCGCGACGTCGAGGCCGCTGTTCTTGCGGGCCTCCTGGATGAGGCGGATCGCGTCGCGGGCGAGGCCCGCCTTGCGGAGCTCGGGGGTGATCTCCAGGTCGAGGGCGACGGTGGCGCCGGAGTCGGAGGCGACGGACCAGCCCTCGCGCGGGGTCTCCGTGATGATGACCTCCTCGGGGGAGAGGGCCACGGTCTCGCCGTTGACGTCGAGGCTCGCCTCGCCGGAGCGCAGCGCGAGGGAGAGGGCCGCCGCGTCCGCCGCGGCGACGGCCTTGGCGACGTCCTGGACGCCCTTGCCGAAGCGCTTGCCGAGGGCCCGGAAGTTGGCCTTGGCGGTGGTGTCGACGAGGGAGCCGCCGACGTCGGAGAGGGAGGCGAGGGAGGAGACGTTCAGCTCCTCCGTGATCTGCGCCCGGAGCTCCGGGGAGAGCGCGGCGAAGCCGGTGGCCGCCACGAGCGCGCGGGAGAGCGGCTGGCGGGTCTTGACGCCCGACTCGGCGCGCGTCGCGCGGCCGAGCTCGACGAGGCGGCGGACGAGCAGCATCTGCTCGGACAGGGCGCCGTCGATCTGGCCGGCGTCCGCCTCGGGCCAGGTGGCGAGGTGGACGGACTCGGGCGCGTCGGCGGTGACGGGGACCACGAGGTCCTGCCAGACCCGCTCGGTGATGAACGGGGTCAGCGGGGCCATGAGGCGGGTGACCGTCTCGATGACGTCGTGGAGTGTGCGGAGCGCGGCCGCGTCGCCCTGCCAGAAGCGGCGGCGGGAGCGGCGCACGTACCAGTTGGAGAGGTCGTCGACGAAGGCGGAGAGGAGCTTGCCGGTCCGCTGCGTGTCGTACGACTCCATCGCCTCGGTGGCCTCGGTCACCAGGGTGTGGAGCTCGGAGAGGAGCCAGCGGTCGAGGACGGAGCGGTCGGCCGGGGCCGGGTCCGCGGCGCTCGGGGCCCAGCCGGAGGTACGGGCGTAGAGCGCCTGGAAGGCGACCGTGTTCCAGTACGTCAGGAGGGTCTTGCGGACGACCTCCTGGATGGTGCCGTGGCCGACCCGGCGGGCCGCCCAGGGCGAGCCGCCGGCCGCCATGAACCAGCGGACCGCGTCGGCGCCGTGCTGGTCCATCAGCGGGATCGGCTGGAGGATGTTGCCCAGGTGCTTGGACATCTTGCGGCCGTCCTCGGCGAGGATGTGGCCGAGGCAGACCACGTTCTCGTAGGAGGACTTGTCGAAGACGAGGGTGCCGACCGCCATCAGCGTGTAGAACCAGCCGCGGGTCTGGTCGATCGCCTCGGAGATGAACTGCGCCGGGTAGCGGCTCTCGAACAGCTCCTTGTTCTCGTACGGGTAGCCGTACTGCGCGAACGGCATCGAGCCCGAGTCGTACCAGGCGTCGATGACCTCCGGCACGCGGGTGGCCTCCAGCGCGCAGCCCTCGGCCGGACAGGGGAAGGTCACCGCGTCGATGTAGGGGCGGTGCGGGTCGAGCTCGGACTGGTCGGTGCCGGTCAGCTCGGTCAGCTCGGCGCGGGAGCCGACGCAGGTGAGGTGGTCGTCCTCGCAGCGCCAGATGGGCAGCGGGGTGCCCCAGTAGCGGTTGCGGGAGAGCGCCCAGTCGACGTTGTTGGTGAGCCAGTCGCCGAAGCGGCCGTGCTTGACGGAGTCCGGGAACCAGTTGGTCCGCTCGTTCTCCTGGAGCATGCGGTCCTTGACCGCCGTGGTGCGGATGTACCAGGACGGCTGCGCGTAGTAGAGCAGGGCCGTGTGGCAGCGCCAGCAGTGCGGGTAGCTGTGCTCGTAGGCGATGTGCTTGAAGAGCAGGCCGCGCGCGTCCAGGTCGGCGGTGAGGGCCTCGTCGGCCTTCTTGAAGAAGACGCCGCCGACCAGCGGGACGTCCTCCTCGAAGGTGCCGTCGGGGCGGACCGGGTTCACGACCGGCAGGCCGTACGCCTTGCAGACCTTGAGGTCGTCCTCGCCGAACGCGGGGGACTGGTGGACCAGACCCGTGCCGTCCTCGGTGGTGACGTACTCGGCGTTGACGACGTAGTGCGCCTCGTCCGGGAAGGCCACCAGCTCGAAGGGACGCTGGTAGGTCCAGCGCTCCATCTCGGCACCGGTGAAGGACTCGCCGGTGGTGACCCAGCCCTCGCCGAGGGCCTTCTCGACCAGCGGCTGGGCGACGACGACCCGCTCGTCGCCGTCGGTGGCGACCACGTAGGTGACCTCGGGGTGGGCGGCGACGGCCGTGTTGGACACCAGGGTCCACGGGGTCGTCGTCCAGACGAGGAGCGCCGCCTTGCCGGCCAGCGGGCCGGAGGTCAGCGGGAAGCGGACGTAGACGGAGGGGTCGACGACCGTCTCGTAGCCCTGGGCCAGCTCGTGGTCGGAGAGGCCGGTGCCGCAGCGGGGGCACCAGGGGGCGACGCGGTGGTCCTGGACGAGCAGGTCCTTGTCGAAGATCTGCTTGAGGGACCACCACACCGACTCGATGTACGAGGGGTCCATCGTCCGGTAGGCGTCGTCGAGGTCGACCCAGTAGCCCATCCGGGTCGTGAGCTCGGCGAAGGCGTCGGTGTGCCGGGTCACGGACTCGCGGCACTTGTCGTTGAACTCGGCGATGCCGTACGCCTCGATGTCCTTCTTGCCGGAGAAGCCGAGCTCCTTCTCGACGGCGAGCTCGACCGGCAGGCCGTGGCAGTCCCAGCCGGCCTTGCGGGCCACGTGGTAGCCGCGCATGGTGCGGAAGCGGGGGAAGACGTCCTTGAAGACGCGGGCCTCGATGTGGTGGGCGCCGGGCATGCCGTTGGCGGTGGGCGGGCCCTCGTAGAAGACCCACTCGGGGCGTCCTGCGGACTGCTCCAGGGTCTTGGCGAAGACCTTGTTGTCCTCCCAGAAGCCGAGCACGTCGTGCTCGAGCGCGGGCAGGTCGACCTGGGCGGGCACCTGGCGGTACTGCGGCGGTGTCATCGAGTTCCTCCGGCGGAAAGTCGTCGTTCCGTCGGAGGGACGAGAGCGCTGCTCCCGCGGTACCACCCTCCTTGGCCCCGGGCGCGCAGGCCCTGAGCCCCCTCATTGGGGTCGCGACGCCGGGTCTAGTCACCGCCTTGTGCTGCGGCTTTCTTCCGACGGCTCCGGGGTGATGCTTCACATCGGGCCGGCCCCCGGGCTCTCACCGTCCCCGGGTCGCTCATGGCTGCGTACGACGCTACTCGTCCCCATCCAAGCCTTTCGCTGTGGCCAGTGTACGGGGCCCGGGGCGGCGCGGCGGACCCGTTTTCGCGTGACCCGAATGGCCACACGGGGCGGGCCGGAGTTCGGGTGCGGCCATGTGGGGGAGGGGCGGTACGGATAACCCGCCGGGGAGCTGGGCACAACGGAGGCAGGCCCGCCCCGCGGGGAGCGGGGGCGGGTGGGAACGGCGGCGAGCCCCGTTGCCGCGGGCCTTGGGCCGATTTATCGTCCCAGCACGATTCGCGAGCAAGATCACAAAATGTGAAGGGGCCGCGACATGGTGGCGAAGAAGACCGCCGCGAAGAAGACCACGGCCGCCGGTTCCGGCGGCGCGGCCGAGGCCGCCAAGGACGTGACCGGCAAGAAGTCGGCGGTCGCGACGGAGACGGCTGCCGGGAAGACCGCCACCGGGAAGGCGGCCACCAGGAAGACGGCCACGGGGAGGCAGGCGGCCGTCGACGGGTCGGACGCGGCGGCCCCCGCCGACGAGGCCCCGGCCGGGAAGACGCCGGCCAGGAAGGCCGGGGCGAGGAAGGCGGCCGCCAGGAAGGCGCCCGCCGCCAAGAAGCAGACAGGAGCCAGGACGGTGGCAGCGAAGAAGACCGCGGGTGGCGTCACGACCGCCGGCAGCGAGGCCGCGGTGCCCACGGCCCGTACCGGCGAGCTCGCGGTGCGTCCGGGCGAGGACCCCTGGACGCCCGAGGAGGTCGACGAGGCCCGCAGCTCCCTCCAGGCGGAGGTGCTGCGGCTGCGCAGCGAGCTCGTCCACTCCCAGGAGGAGCTCACCGGGCTGATGCGGGACTCGGGCGACGGCGCCGGGGACGACCAGGCCGATACCGGCACCAAGAACATCACGAGGGAGCACGAGCTCGCCCTGGCGGCCAACGCCCGGGAGATGCTGGAGCAGACCGAGCACGCCCTGGAGCGGCTCGACGCGGGCACGTACGGCCTCTGCGAGGTGTGCGGCAAGCCCATCGGCAAGGCGCGGATGCAGGCGTTCCCGCGGGCCACGCTCTGCGTCGAGGACAAGCAGCGACAGGAGCGGCGCGGCTGACGATCTCGGCTGCCGGTCTCGTACGCCTGTGCCGTACCCTCGGTGCACGGTCAGGCATCGAGGTCGAGGGACTCACTCACGTGGCAGAGGCGGAGCGCATCATCGGTACGCCGGATTCAGCAGGAGCCGACGACGCGGCGGCCTCCGACGAGGCGGCGGCCCCCGGCGCGGCCGCCTCCGACGGGACGACCGCGCCCGAGCGGCCCAGGGGCAGGCGGCGGATCGTCGCGCTGTTCGTGGTGGCCGTGCTGGCCTACCTCCTGGACCTCGGCAGCAAGATGCTGGTGGTCGCCAAGCTGGAGGGCCACGAGCCGATCGACCTGATCGGGGACCTGCTGCGGCTCGACGCCATCCGGAACCCGGGTGCCGCGTTCGGCATGGGCGAGGCGTTCACGATCATCTTCACCTGCATCGCGGTCGCGGTGATCGTCGTGATCATCCGGCTGGCGCGCAAGCTCTACAGCCTGCCGTGGGCGATCGCGCTCGGCCTGCTGCTCGGCGGGGCGCTCGGCAACCTCACGGACCGGATCTTCCGCTCGCCGGGCGTCTTCGAGGGCGCGGTGGTCGACTTCATCGCCCCCGCGCACTTCGCCGTCTTCAACCTCGCGGACTCGGCGATCGTGTGCGGCGGAATCCTGATCGTCCTGCTGTCGTTCCGGGGCCTCGACCCCGACGGCACCGTCCACAAGGACTGAGCCCGACCCGTGCGGACGACGGAGTGCCGTCCGCACAAGGCATACTCGACGGGTGAGTACGAGTCCCGAGATCCGCACCCTGCCCGTTCCCGATGGCCTGGAGGGCGAGCGCGTCGACGCCGCCATCGCCCGAATGTTCGGGTTCTCCCGCACGAAGGCGGCCGAGCTGGCCGCCGCCGGGAAGGTCCAGGTCGACGGCTCCGTCGTCGGCAAGTCCGAGCGGGTCAGCGGCGGCGCGTGGCTCGAGGTCGAGCTGCCCGGCGCGGCCGCGCCCGTGCAGATCGTCGCGGAGCCCGTCGAGGGCATGGAGATCGTCCACGACGACGACGACATCGTCGTGATCATGAAGCCGGTCGGCGTCGCCGCGCACCCGAGTCCCGGCTGGACGGGCACCACGGTCATCGGCGGCCTCGCCGCCGCCGGGTACCGCATCTCCACCTCCGGCGCCGCCGAGCGCCAGGGCATCGTGCACCGCCTGGACGTCGGCACCTCCGGTCTGATGGTGGTCGCCAAGTCCGAGTACGCGTACACCTCGCTCAAGCGCCAGTTCAAGGAGCGCACGGTCGACAAGCGCTACAACGCGCTGGTCCAGGGCCACCCCGACCCGATGAGCGGCACCATCGACGCCCCGATCGGCCGGCACCCGAACCACGACTACAAGTGGGCCGTCACCGCCGACGGCAAGGCGTCCGTCACGCACTACGACCTCATCGAGGCGTACCGCTCGGCGTCGCTGCTCGACATCAAGCTGGAGACGGGCCGCACCCACCAGATCCGGGTGCACATGTCCGCCCACCGCCACCCCTGCGTCGGCGACCTGACCTACGGCGCCGACCCGACGCTCGCCAAGCGCCTGGGCCTGACCCGGCAGTGGCTGCACGCCGTCCGGCTCGGCTTCGAGCACCCCGGTGACGGCTCGTGGGTCGAGTTCGCCAGCACCTACCCCGAGGACCTCCAGCGGGCGCTGGACCGGATCGCGGCGGAGAGCCAGTGACCGCGGCGTACGCGGTCCGCGAGGCGACGGAGCCGGTCGACCGGGAGGCGTGCTTCGCGGTCCGCCGCGAGGTCTTCGTCGAGGAGCAGGGCGTCCCCGGGGAGCTGGAGTACGACAGCCACGACGCGACCGCGGTGCACGTCCTCGCGGTGCGCGAGGACGGGGCTCCGCTGGGCACCGGGCGCCTGCTGTTCGGGGCGGACGCGGCCGGGAAGACCGGTGGGGACGCCTCGGTGGGCTCGCTCGGCCGGCTCGCGGTCGCCAAGGCGGCCCGCGGCCTCGGGGTCGGCGCGGCGCTCGTGCGCGCCGTCGAGGACGCCGCCAGGCTCCGCGGCCTGACCGCCGTCGACCTGCACGCGCAGACCCACGCGCTGGGCTTCTACGAGCGCCTCGGCTACGAGGCGTACGGCCCCGAGTTCCCGGACGCGGGCATGCCGCACCGGGCCATGCGCCGGGTCCTGTAGGCCGCGATCCCCTCAGGGGTGCCGGACGCCGTGGCCCGGCACCGGCCCGCAGAGAGGGGCAAGCGCCGTCAAAACGGACGTACGTGGCAGGGTGGGCCCGTGGATCAATTGGCCCTGTTGTTCTTGCTGCTGCTCGGCGCCCTGCTGACGGTCCCGCTGGGCGACCGGCTCGGTCTGCCCGCGCCCGTCCTGATGACGCTCGTCGGGATCGTGCTGGCCTTCCTGCCCTTCGTGCCGAGCGTCGACATCCCGCCGGAGTTCATCCTCCCGCTGGTGCTCCCGCCGCTGCTGTACGCCTCCGTGCAGCGGACCTCCTGGCGGCAGTTCACGGCGAACCTGCGGCCCATCTTCCTGCTCGCCGTCGCCCTGGTCTTCGTCACCACGGCGGCCGTCGGCGCGGTCGCGCACGCCCTGGTGCCCGGCCTGCCGCTGGCCGCCGCGATCGCGCTGGGCGCCCTCGTCGCCCCGCCCGACCCGGTCGCGGCGACCGCCGTGGCCGGCTCGCTCGGACTGCCCCGCCGCCTGGTGTCGATCCTGGAGGGCGAGGGGCTCTTCAACGACGTCACCGCGATCGTGCTGTACCACGTGGCGATCGCCGCCGCCGTCAGCGGCTCCTTCTCCTGGCCCGAGGCCCTCGCCGAGTTCGTGCTGTCCGCCGTGGTCGCCGTGGCCGTCGGCGTGGGTCTCGGCTGGCTCTGCAACAAGCTGATCGGCGTCCTCGGCGACGTGACGCTGCAGACCGGGCTCACGCTCCTCGTCCCCTTCGTGAGCTACGTCCTCGCCGAGGAGCTGCACGGCTCCGGCGTGCTGGCCGTCCTGATCACCGCGCTCTTCCTGGCCGAGCACGCTTCCGACGCCGACGACGTGATGGGCCGGCTCGCCGGCCAGACCTTCTGGCAGATCGTCGACACCCTCGTCACCGGCATCGCCTTCGGTCTCATCGGCCTGGAGCTCACCCATGTCTTCGGGGTGGCCGAGGGCCGCGGCTGGCAGATGCTCGACTGGGGCGCCGCCGTGGTCGGCGTGGTCGTCGGCGTCCGGCTGCTGTGGCTGCTGCCCGCCACCTGGCTGGCGAAGCGGCTCCACCACCGGCGGGACGTCGACGAGGAGATCCCGGTGAGCTGGCGGGAGACCGTCGTCATGTGGTGGGCGGGGATGCGCGGCGTGGCGTCGGTGGCGCTCGCCCTCGCCATCCCGCTCACCACCGACGACGGCGCGCCCTTCCCGGCCCGCGACGAGATCGTCTTCATCGCCTTCTGCGTGATCCTCGGCACGCTCGTCGTCCAGGGGCTGACGCTGCCGGCGCTGGTCAAGCGGCTGGGGGTGCGGGCGGACGCGGACGCGGAGCGGGCCCTGGAGCGCGACCTCGCCATCCGGGCCGCGAAGGCCGCGAAACGCCGGCTGAAGGAGATCGAGGAGGTCGAGGAGCTCCCCGAGGAGGTCCAGGAGCGGCTGCTGCGCGGCGCGTACGACATCGGGGCCAGGATCAGCCCGGACATGGTCGACGAGGAGCGGCGGGCGGCCTACGCGGCCCGGTCGGAACGGTTCAGGGCGGTGCAGCGGATCCAGCGGGAGCTGATGTCGGCGGCCCGGCACGAGATCCTCGCGGCGCGCAGCGAGCCGGGCGCCGATCCCGAGGTGGTCGACCGGGTGCTGCGGCACCTGGACGTGCGCAGCCTGCGCTGACCTGCCGGGACCCGCGCCGGGTTGTGCCGGCCGGCGGGTGGCAGGATGGCACGCATGGACATCATGCTTTTCCACTCGGTCCACGGGCCGCGCCCGGCCGTCGAGGCCGCGGCCGAACGGCTGCGGGCCGCCGGGCACCGGGTGTGGGTGCCGGACCTCTTCGACGGCTGGACCACCGAGTCGGTGGAGGAGGGCATGGCGAAGCGGGACGAGCTCGGCAAGGACGAGCTGCTGAAGCGCGCGATCCTGGCCGCCGCCCCGTACTCGGAGCGCGGCCTGGTCTACGCGGGCTTCTCGTTCGGCGCCTCGGTCGCGCAGACCCTGGCCCTCGGCGACGAGAAGGCACGCGGCCTGCTGCTGCTCCACGGCACCTCGGACCTCGCTCCGAACGTGTCGGTGGACGAGCTGCCCGTGCAGCTGCACGTGGCCGAGCCCGACCCGTTCGAGACGGACGACTGGCTGTCGTCGTGGTACCTGCAGATGCGCAGGGCCGGTGCGGACGTGGAGGTCTACCGCTACCGCGGCGCGGGGCACATGTACACGGACCCGGACCTGCCGGACTGGGACGAGGAGGCGGCCGAGCGGACCTGGTCGGTGGCGCTGGCCTTCCTGGAGAGCCTGTAGGGCGTACGGACGGCGAAGGGGTGTGGCCCCCGGGGAGAAGGCTCCCCGGGGGCCACACCCGTGTCCGGACGGTGCGTCAGGCGCGGTACGCGGTCCAGGAGCTGCTCATCCGGGCCACCTGGCCGGCGGTGAACTGGTACATGCAGGAGTCGTACGTGTAGTCCATGAAGTTGTGGATCGGGTCGACACCCGTCTTGGAGGTGCAGGAGTCGCGGCCGGTCGGGCACTCGTAGGCCGGGCTGCTCTCGGCCGGGGTGTCGGAGACGTAGTCGCCGTTGCCGTTGCAGCCGCCCTGGAAGGTGTGGTAAAGGCCCATCCAGTGGCCGACCTCGTGGGTGGCCGTGTCGCCCTGGTTGTAGTTGGCGGCCGAGCCGCCCGGGAGCGAGGCGTCGAGGACGACGACGCCGTCCATGGACGGGCTGGAGTTGTACGAGGACGGGAAGGTCGCCCAGCCGAGCAGGCCGCCGCCGAGCTTGGCGGTGTAGAAGTTCAGCGCGCCGGCGCCGCCCTTGCGGAGGGTCTGCTTCATCTGCTTCTCGGCGGTGGAGCCGGAGGACAGGTTGTACCAGGTGGCGTTGTCCGTGTAGTCGGTACCGGCCAGGGTGAACTGGAAGTTGGTGTTCACGTTGCCGGTGCCCTGGCCCGCGTAGGCCGCGTTCAGGACGTTCATCTGGCTGGTGATGGCGGAGGCGGAGAGCTTGCCGGTGGTGCCGGAGTGGATGACGTGGAAGTAGACGGGGATGTTCACCACGGCGGCCGCGCCGGCGGCCGCGCTGAGGCGGCCTTCGGAGCGGGCGGCGGCGAGCTTCTTCTTCAGGTCGTCGTCCATCGCCTTGGCCTTGGCGGCCGTGACGTCGTTCGGCTCGGCGGCGTGGGTGTCGGCGCCGCGCGCCTTGCGGGCGCCGGAGAGCGCGGTGGTGCCGTCCGCGCACTTCTCGGCGGAGGCCCCGGCCAGGGTGGTGGCGGCGCCGGTGGCGACGGGGGCGGACAGCGGGGCCAGGGCCAGGGTTCCGGCCATGACGGCGGTGCCGAGCATACGACGTGACATACGCGGCGATATACGGACAAGAGCACGCACGGTGACTCCTCGCGGGGGGTGGTGGGGAGGAACTTCCTCCGCCACGGCGGGGAGATTACGCGTCCATGTCAGACGCCGAGGAGCGGTGATCAAGCCCAATCATTCGTGCGGCAATTCGGGGCATCGGGAAGAAAATCTTGTGCGGCTTCCGGAGTTTGAGACACCGACGTAACGAGCCGCGGGACAGAGGCGGGTGGTGTGTCCGGATTCGATCGCCGGAAATCACCACCCGCCGTAGCCATGTGATCTCCCGTTAACACGAAGGATCATGGCTGAAAATCGCCCATGGATGTCGGTCAGCGCACCGGCTGGTACACCCGTTCGACACGCTGCGTTCCGCTCAGCGTCCGGTAGGAGCGCGCCCAGGCCGTCGTCGCGTCCGGGTCGGCCTTGTCGGAGACCGTGTAGTAGTCCATCTGCGAGCGCTCGGACGTCACGTCGAGCACCCCGTAGCCGTGGTGGTCCATGTCCACCCACTTCACGTGCCGGTTGGCCGCCTTGACCGCGCCCGCCGCCACCACCGAGAGCGTCCCCGGCGCCACGTGCAGCAGGTCGTCCAGGTTGTCCGAGGTCACCGAGGTGACCACGAACTCGGTCGCCGCCGAGGCCGACAGGGGGTACGTCGCCGCCTTCACCGGCACGTCGTTGGCCCACGCCATGTGGATGTCGCCGGTCAGGAAGACGGTGTTGCGGATCGCCCGCGAGGTCAGGTGGCCCAGCAGCTCCCTGCGGTCGTCGGTGTAGCCGTCCCACTGGTCGACGTTGACCGCGAGCCCCTCCTTCGGCAGCCCCATCAGTCCGGCCAGCGGCTCCAGGAGGTACGCCGGCAGGGAGCCGAAGGCGACCGGCGAGATCATCACCGAGGTGCCGACCAGCTGCCAGGTCGCGTCCGAGCCGGCGAGGCCGGCCTTGAGCCAGTCCAGCTGGGCGCGGCCGGTGATGCTGCGCTCCGGGTCGTCGACCGCGCCGCTGGCCGTCTTCGCGGGCGCCGAGCGGAACGAGCGGAGGTCGAGCAGGTGCAGATCGGCCAGCCTGCCGAAGCGCAGCCGACGGAAGACGGTGCCCTCCGTGGAGGCGCGGACCGGCATCCACTCGAAGTACGCCTGCTTGGCGGCGGCCACCCGGGCCGCCCACTCGCCCTCGGCGCCGGGGGTGTGGTTCTCGGCGCCCCCGGACCAGGCGTCGTTGGCGAACTCGTGGTCGTCCCAGATGGCGATCACCGGGTGGGCCGCGTGCAGCGCCTGGAGGTCGGGGTCCGTCTTGTAGTTCCCGTGCCGGGTGCGGTAGTCGGCGAGGGAGACGATCTCGTGGCGCGGCTCGTGCTGCCGGACGACGTACTTCGCCTCCGGGTAGGCGCCGCTGGCGTACTCGTAGACGTAGTCGCCGAGGTGGAGGACCGCGTCCAGGTCGGCGCGGCCGGCGAGGTGGCGGTAGGCGGAGAAGTGGCCGGACTCCCAGTTGGCGCAGGAGACCACGCCGAAGCGGACGCCGGGTGCGGCGGCGTCGGCGGCCGGGGCCGTCCGGGTGCGCGCGGCCGGCGAGACGGCGGCGCCCGCGGTGAAGCGGAACCAGTAGGCGGTGGCCGGGCGCAGGCCCCGGACGTCGGCCTTGACGGTGTGGTCGGAGGCGGCGCTCGCCGTGGTCGTGCCGGAGGCGACGACCCGGGCGAAGGAGCGGTCCTCGGCGAGCTCCCAGCCGACCCGGACGTCCGGGCCGAGGCCCGATCCGGGCACGGCCTCGGGGGCGGGGGTGACGCGCGTCCAGAGCAGGACGCCGTCGGGCAGCGGGTCGCCCGAGGCGACACCGTGGAGGAAGGCGGGTGCCCCGGTGTCGGCGAGGGCCGGGGCCGCCGCGCCGAGCAGGGCGGGTGCCACGGCAGCGGTGGCGGCGGCGGCCTTGACGACCGTGCGGCGGGTGGGGGCAGGGGATATGAAACGACTGGTCACGGCCAGTCAGATTACTGACGAGTACGGCTGTTGGGCAGGCGAAATCCGGAAGTTCGCCGACTCGTCGCCCCCCGGACGCCCCCGCCCCCCGGCCGAGGCGGCGCGGGGGGCGGGGAGCGGGGGAAGGGGGCGGGGTCAGGCCCCGAGGGCCGCGGCGATCGCCGTCTCGAACTCGGCCGGCGTCATCGGCGGGCTGTCGCTGCCCGCCGCCGTCACCGGCTTGCCGTCCATCTTCAGGGTCGGGGTGCCCGTCACCCCGCTCGCGTCGAAGGCCGCGGACATCTTCATCGCCCAGGCGTCGAAGGTGCCGTCCTCCACGTGCTTGCGGAAGGCGGCGTTGCCCTTCAGCGCCGGCACCGAGTCCGCCACCTCCAGGAGGTAGGAGTCCTCGGCGAACTTGTCGTCGCGCTCCTCGGGGTGGAACTGCGTCGAGTAGAGGGCCGACTTGTACTTCAGGAACGCCTCGGGGCTCACGTCCAGCGCCGCGCCCAGCGCCGACAGGGCGTTCTTCGAGCCCTCGCCCGGGATGCCGTCGTCGATGAAGGTCGCGCCCACGTACCGGATCTTGTACTTGCCGGCCTCGACGTCCTTCTCGACCGTGGAGCCCACGGACTGCTCGAAGGTCGCGCAGACCGGGCAGCGCGAGTCCTCGTACAGCTCCAGGGTCTTCTTCGCGGACGACTTGCCGATCACGACCGTCGTGCCGTTCGCGCCGGTGGTGTTCTTCGGGGCCGACACGGTCTTCGCGTCCGCCGCCGTCTCCCACCGGGACGGCTGGTTGGACTGCACCACCGCGTAGCCGATGCCGCCGGCGGCGGCCAGGACCGCGACGGCCGAGACGCCGACGACGAGCTGCCGGCGGGCCCGCTCCTTCTTCGCCTGGCGTTCGCGCTCGACGCGCAGCCGCTCGCGGGCGGCGGCCTTGTGGGACTGGCTGTTGCGTGCACTCATGATCGTGATCTCCGTGAGAGAGGGAAGGCAGGGGGAACCGCGGGACGCGCTCAGACGAGGGCGAAGCCCGGGTCAGGCGGTCCCCGCCGTCCCACGGAGTGCACGAGAAGCCGGGTGCGGGAGGGCCGGGGCCGCCCCGCGGGCCGCCCCGCGCGCCGCGGCGCCGGTCCGGCCGTCCGGAAGAACGCCGCCACCAGCAGCAGCGGACGGAACGCGAACGCCTCCACCGCGCCGGCCAGCCGGGCCAGCGCACGCTCCCCGCCGCGCAGCCAGCACGCCGCCGACAGCCCGACGCCCACATGGGCCAGGAGCAGCAGCCACGGCAGCGCCGGGTCGGGGGAGTCGAGCAGGGCGGCGGCGCCCCCGCCCTCGGGGCTCACCACACCGGGCAGCGGGGTCCCCACGGCGCCGCCGCAGAACACCTCCACGCCCACCGCGCGCAGCGAGCCGGCGACCGGGCCGCCGGCGGGGCCGTAGCAGACCGCCTGGCCGCTGGTGAAGAGCGTGTCGGCGGCCAGTTCCAGCGGGACGAGGAGCCCGGCGATCGGGCCGAGGCCCCGCTCGCGGCCGGCCAGCGCGTACGCCACGGCGAAGACGCCGACCGCGACCGGGACGACCGTCCCCAGCGGCAGCGGCACGCCCGAGAGCAGCACGTGGGACGCCACGGACAGCGTCACGACCAGGGTCGTGAAGAACGCCGCCCGCAGCGCCCTCAGCTGCGTCCCTGCCATGTCCATCGTCGTGGAGTCTGTCACGGGTGCCCGTAAGAGGTCCCTAAAGGAAGTCTGTGGAGCACCCCGCGGGACCCTCCCGGCACGCCCCTCTACAGGCCCGGGATCCGGCCGTTGCGGTAGAGGTCCACGAAGATCTGGTGGTCGGCCCGCGCCCGGGCGCCGTAGGTGTGCGCGAAGTCCACCAGGAGCTCGGCGAAGCCCTCCTCGTCCGCCGCGATGGCCGCGTCGATCGCCCGCTCCGTGGAGAAGGGGACCAGGGAGTGGCCGCTGGAGTCGTCCGCCGCCGCGTGCATGGTCGCCGTCGCCCGGCCCAGGTCCGCGACGGTCGCCGCGATCTCCTCCGGGTCGTCGATGTCCGACCAGTCGAGGTCCACCGCGTACGGCGAGACCTCGGCGACCAGCTGCCCGGCGCCGTCCAGCTCCGTCCAGCCCAGCCACGGGTCCGCGTGCGCCTGCAGCGCCCGCTGCGAGATCACCGTGCGGTGCCCCTCGTGCCGGAAGTAGTCGCGCACCGCCGGGTCCGTGACGTGCCGCGAGACCGCCGGGGTCTGCGCCTGCTTGAGGTAGATCACCACGTCGTTCTCCAGGGCGTCGCTGTTGCCCTCCAGGAGGATGTTGTACGAGGGCAGGCCGGCCGAGCCGATGCCGATGCCGCGCCGTCCCACCACGTCCTTGACCCGGTAGGAGTCGGGACGGGCCAGGCTCGACTCCGGCAGCGTCTCCAGGTAGCCGTCGAACGCGGCCAGGACCTTGTACCGGGTGGCTGCGTCCAGCTCGATCGTGCCGCCGCCCGACGAGAAGCGGCGCTCGTACTCCCGGATCTCGGTCATCGAGTCGAGCAGCCCGAAGCGGGTCAGCGACCGCGCCTCGCGCAGGGCGCCGAGCAGCGCCCCCTCGGCCGTCTCCAGCGTGAAGGAGGGGACCTCGTCGCCCTTGGCGCCCGTCGCGAGGGCGTGGATGCGCTCCCGGTAGGCGGCGGCGTAGATCCGGACCAGCTCGGTGATCTGTCCGTCGCTGAGCGCCTTTGTGTAGCCGATCAGCGCGAGGGAGGCGGCGAGCCGCTTGAGGTCCCAGGTGAAGGGGCCGACGTACGCCTCGTCGAAGTCGTTGACGTTGAAGATCAGCCGGCCGTTGGCGTCCATGTAGGTGCCGAAGTTCTCGGCGTGCAGGTCGCCGTGGATCCACACCCGGCCGGTGCGCTCGTCCAGGTAGGGGCCGCCGCCGTGCGCCTCGTGCTCCTGGTCCGCGTAGAAGAGGCAGGCCGTGCCCCGGTAGAAGGCGAAGGCGGAGCCGGCCATCTTCCGGAACTTGACGCGGAAGGCCGCCGGGTCGGCGGCCAGGAGCTCGCCGAAGGCGGTGTCGAAGACGGCGAGGATGTGCTCACCGCGCTCCGTTGCGGTGGGCTGGGGGACCGACATCGAGGTGCCTCCTGGTACCGGGCGTGCTGCGAGAACGTTCATGACAATTGGGACAGGTGTTCCCTGCCTCTCAACGCGCGACCCTAGCCGCGAGTGCCCGCCGTCTGTCACTCGGCCGACGTAGACTTCCACGCTGTCCCCCCAGACTGCCGCGCAGCCTGAAGTCCGTCGTTTCCCGGAGGCCCCCCGCCGTGACCAAGCCGCCCTTCACGCACCTCCACGTCCACACCCAGTACTCGCTGCTGGACGGTGCCGCGCGGCTCAAGGACATGTTCGACGCGTGCAACGAGATGGGCATGACCCACATCGCCATGTCCGACCACGGCAACCTGCACGGGGCGTACGACTTCTTCCACACCGCGAAGAAGGCCGGGGTCACGCCGATCATCGGCATCGAGGCGTACGTGGCCCCGGAGTCCCGGCGCAACAAGCGGAAGATCCAGTGGGGCCAGCCGCACCAGAAGCGCGACGACGTCTCCGGCTCCGGCGGCTACACCCACAAGACGATCTGGGCGGCGAACGCCACCGGACTGCACAACCTCTTCAAGCTCTCCTCCGACGCCTACGCCGAGGGGTGGCTGCAGAAGTGGCCCCGGATGGACAAGGAGACCATCTCCCAGTGGTCCGAGGGGCTCATCGCCTCCACCGGCTGCCCCTCCGGCGAGCTGCAGACCCGTCTGCGCCTCGGCCAGTTCGACGAGGCCCTGAAGTCGGCCTCCGAGTACCAGGACATCTTCGGCAAGGAGCGGTACTTCCTGGAGCTGATGGACCACGGCATCGAGATCGAGCGCCGGGTCCGCGACGGCCTCCTGGAGATCGGCAAGAAGCTCGGCATCCCGCCGCTGGTCACCAACGACTCGCACTACACCTACGCGCACGAGGCCGGCGCCCACGACGCCCTGCTCTGCATCCAGACGGGCAAGAACCTCTCCGACCCCGACCGCTTCCGGTTCGACGGCACCGGCTACTACCTGAAGTCCACGGACGAGATGTACGCCGTGGACTCCTCGGACGCCTGGCAGGAGGGCTGCCGCAACACCCTCCTGGTCGCGGAGCAGGTCAGCACCGAGGGCATGTTCGTCGAGAAGAACCTCATGCCGAGGTTCGACATCCCGGAGGGCTACACCGAGGTCAGCTGGTTCCGCGAGGAGACCATGCGCGGCATGCACCGCCGCTTCCCGGGAGGCATCCCGGACGACCGCATGAAGCAGGTCGAGTACGAGATGGACACCATCATCTCGATGGGCTTCCCCGGCTACTTCCTCGTCGTCGCCGACTTCATCATGTGGGCGAAGAAGCAGGGCATCGCCGTCGGCCCCGGCCGAGGCTCCGCGGCCGGCTCGATCGTCGCGTACGCCATGGGCATCACCGACCTCGACCCGATCCCGCACGGTCTGATCTTCGAGCGCTTCCTCAACCCCGAGCGCATCTCCATGCCCGACGTCGACATCGACTTCGACGAGCGCAGGCGCGTCGAGGTCATCCGGTACGTGACCGAGAAGTACGGCTCGGACAAGGTCGCCATGATCGGCACCTACGGCAAGATCAAGGCCAAGAACGCCATCAAGGACTCCGCGCGCGTCCTCGGCTACCCGTACGCCATGGGCGACCGCCTCACCAAGGCCATGCCCGCCGACGTCCTCGGCAAGGGCATCGACCTCAACGGCATCACCGACCCCTCGCACCCGCGGTACGGCGAGGCCGGCGAGATCCGGGCGATGTACGAGAACGAGCCGGACGTCAAGAAGGTCATCGACACCGCCCGGGGCGTCGAGGGCCTGGTCCGCCAGATGGGCGTGCACGCCGCCGGCGTCATCATGTCCAGCGAGCCGATCGTCGACCACGCCCCGATCTGGGTGCGGCACACCGACGGCGTGACCATCACGCAGTGGGACTACCCGCAGTGCGAGTCGCTCGGCCTGCTGAAGATGGACTTCCTCGGCCTGCGCAACCTGACGATCATGGACGACGCCGTCAAGATGGTGAAGTCCAACAAGGGGATCGACATCGATCTCCTCGCCCTGCCGCTGGACGACCCCAAGACCTTCGAACTGCTCCAGCGCGGTGACACCCTCGGCGTCTTCCAGTTCGACGGCGGCCCCATGCGGTCCCTGCTGCGGCTGATGAAGCCCGACAACTTCGAGGACATCTCCGCCGTCTCGGCCCTCTACCGGCCGGGCCCGATGGGCATGAACTCGCACACGAACTACGCCCTGCGCAAGAACGCGCAGCAGGAGATCACCCCGATCCACCCCGAGCTGGAGAAGCCGCTCGAAGAGGTGCTCGCGGTCACCTACGGCCTCATCGTGTACCAGGAGCAGGTGCAGAAGGCCGCCCAGATCATCGCCGGCTACTCCCTCGGCGAGGCCGACATCCTCCGCCGCGTGATGGGCAAGAAGAAGCCCGACGAGCTGGCGAAGAACTTCGTCATCTTCGAGGCCGGAGCCAAGAAGAAGGGCTTCAGCGACGAGGCCATCAAGGCCCTCTGGGACGTCCTGGTCCCCTTCGCCGGCTACGCCTTCAACAAGGCCCACTCCGCCGCGTACGGCCTGGTCTCCTACTGGACCGCGTACCTCAAGGCCAACCACCCGGCCGAGTACATGGCCGGACTGCTCACCTCGGTCAAGGACGACAAGGACAAGTCCGCGGTCTACCTCAACGAGTGCCGCCGCATGGGCATCAAGGTCCTGCCGCCCAACGTGAACGAGTCCGAGTCGAACTTCGCCGCCCAGGGCGACGACGTGATCCTCTTCGGCCTCACCGCCGTCCGCAACGTCGGCTCCAACGTCGTCGAGTCGATCATCAAGTCGCGCAAGGCCAAGGGGAAGTACTCCTCCTTCCCGGACTTCCTCGACAAGGTCGAGGCCGTCGTCTGCAACAAGCGGACCGTCGAGTCGCTGATCAAGGCCGGCGCCTTCGACGAGATGGGCCACACCCGCAAGGGCCTGGTCGCCCACCACGAACCCATGATCGACAACGTGGTGGCGGTCAAGCGCAAGGAGGCCGAGGGACAGTTCGACCTCTTCGGCGGCATGGGCGACGACTCCGGCGACGAGCCCGGCTTCGGCCTCGACGTCGAGTTCTCCGACCTGGAGTGGGAGAAGTCGTACCTGCTCGCCCAGGAGCGCGAGATGCTCGGCCTCTACGTCTCCGACCACCCGCTCTTCGGCATCGAGCACGTACTGTCCGACAAGACGGACGCGGCGATCTCCCAGCTCACCGGCGGCGAGCACGGCGACGGCGCGGTCGTCACCATCGGCGGCATCATCTCCGGCCTCCAGCGCAAGATGACCAAGCAGGGCAACGCCTGGGCCATCGCCACCGTCGAGGACCTCGCCGGCTCCATCGAGTGCATGTTCTTCCCCGCCACCTACCAGCTGGTCTCCACCCAGCTCGTCGAGGACACGGTCGTCTTCGTCAAGGGACGGCTCGACAAGCGCGAGGACGTCCCCCGCCTCGTCGCCATGGAGCTGATGGTCCCCGACCTGTCGAACGCCGGGACCAACGCGCCGGTGATCCTCACCATCCCGACGGTGAAGGTGACCCCGCCGATGGTCACCCGCCTCGGCGAGATCCTGAAGCACCACAAGGGCAACACCGAGGTGCGGATCAAGCTCCAGGGGCCCCGGACCACGACCGTGCTCCGGCTCGACCGGCACCGGGTCCAGGCCGACCCGGCGCTCTTCGGCGACCTGAAGGTGCTGCTCGGCCCGTCCTGCCTGGCGGGCTGACCCGCCGCCCGGCCCTCCGCCGCGGACCCGCGACGCCGGGCCACGGGAGGCGGCCGGCTCCGCACGCGCAAGGGGCGCGCCCGTCGTCACGGGCGCGCCCCTTTGCCGTCGAGCGCGTCAGTTGTGCCCGAAGCGCTTCTGGCGGCCCTTGCGCGCCATGTCACCCGGGGTGACCTGACCGGCGCGCTGTTCTGCCTGGGATTCCATGGCCGACTGCTGCGCCTGCTGGGCGCCGCGCTCGGCCGGCGACTGCTGCTTCTGACTGCGGTTCTGGTTGCGGTTCTTGGCCATGGGGATGCCTCCTCAAAGGGACCTAGGGGCCAGGGCCGCTGTCAGACTCACATACGGTATGAACCGCCGCATGTTGGATCATTACGGCGAGTAAGGGACGAGAGGAGGTGATGTTCGCCACGCCGATGATCCAGTTCCGGCCGTCAAGCACCCGGCCGTCGGGCAGACTCGAAGGAAACCCGGAGCACCCTTCCGATCCCGTCCCACACCGAGCCCGACCCCCGAGGCTCTCTGAAAGAGGGTGGAACACGTGGACCGCTGCGTCGTCCTGGTGGACGCCGGCTACCTCCTGGGCGCCGCCGCCAGTCTTCTCGCCGGGGAACCGGCCCGCTCCCGGATCACCGTCGACCACGCCGCGCTCATCCGGCAGCTGCGCGAACGCGCCGAGGCCGAGACCGCCCTGCCGCTGCTGCGGATCTACTGGTTCGACGGCGCGCCCGACCGGGTGCCCCAGCCCGAGCACCGCAGACTGCGCGTGATGCCCCGGGTCACCGTCCGGCTCGGCGCCCTGACCAGGAGCGACGGGCGGTGGGCGCAGAAGGGCGTCGACGCGGCCATGCACACCGAGCTGACGGAACTCGCCAGGAACCGGGCCTGCTCCGACATCGTCCTCGTCACCGGCGACGGCGACCTGCTGCCCGGCCTGATGTCGGCCAAGGAGCACGGCGTCGCCGTCCACCTCTGGGCCGTCCAGGCCGCGGACGGCGACTACAACCAGTCGGAGGACCTCGTCGCCGAGGCCGACGAGCGGCGGGTCCTCGACCGCGCCTGGATCACCCGGGCGGTCCGTGCCAAGGACCTCAGCGGCCTCTGCGCGCCCCCGCCCGCCCCGCGCCCCGAGATCGCGGCCATCCTCTCCGCGCCGCTGCCCGAAGCCGCCCTGGCCGCCTCCGCCGAACGGGCGGCGGAGGCCGCCGCGGCCGCGCGCGGCGGCGTACCGGCCTCCGGCGACGGATCGGCCACCACGGCGAACGGCGGCCACGGGCACGGCGCCGGTGGCCTCGCCCACGGCAACGGCCACACCCGCGACGGCGAGCACGTCCACGGCAACGGCCATCTGAGGGACGACGGGCACCTCCGGGACGACCGGCACCTCCGGGACGACGGCCGCCTGGGGGACGAGCGCCGTCCGGGGGACGGCATGCACCTCGACGGCGCCGGTCTCGCCTCCCCGGCACCCGGCAGGGGCGTCCCCACGCCCAAGGACCTGGCGGGGCTGCGCGGCCCCGGCTCCCCGGCGACGCCGGCCGCCCCCTCCGCGGTCCCGCAGGGCGCGAGCGCCCTGCGCTGGTCCTCCGACCGGGGCTGGGTCGAGCGGCCCGCGCCCTCCCTCGGCGAGCCGGCCGAGACCGCCTCCCTGCCCACCCTCGCCACCCTCACCAGCGCCGAGCAGCGCTGGGCGGACCGCGAGGAGGACATCACCACGGTCGGCGGCGATCCCTTCGAGGTCGGACAGGTGTTCGCCCGGCGGTGGATGGAGCGGCTTCCCGAGCAGAGTCACGTGCAGAAGCTGTCCGCCCTCTACCCGCGCATCCCGCACCGGATCGACGGCGAACTCCTCCGCTACGCGGCCCGTTTCGGTCTGCTGGCCCACAAGGACGACCAGATCGACGAGCACGACCGGTACGCCATCAGGGCCGGATTCTGGCGCGAGATCGACGTACGGGCCGCCGCCGAACACGCCCCCGCGCCCGGAGCGGGCCCGGCGACCCCGTAGGCTCTTCCCCCGTGAGTACGGTGTGCGTGGTGCGGGATCTGGTCAAGACGTACCCCGCCACGCGCGGCAGGCGGGGTGCGCCCGCGACACCCGAGGTGCGGGCCACCGACGGGGTCAGCCTGGACGTGCGCGGCGGCGAGATCTTCGGCCTGCTCGGCCCCAACGGCGCCGGCAAGTCCACCCTCGTGCGCCAGCTCACCGGGCTGATGCGCCCCGACTCCGGCACCGTCCGGCTCCTCGGCCACGACCTCGTCCGGCACCCCGAGCGGGCGTCCCGGCTCCTCGCCCACCTCGGGCAGGAGTCCACCGCGCTCGACGAGCTGACCGTCGCCCTCGCCGCCGAGACCACCGGACGGCTGCGCGGCCTCTCCGTCCGCGACGCGCGCGCCGAGCGCGACGCCGTCCTGGCCGAGCTCGGCCTCACCGGGATCGCCTCCCGGCCCCTGAAGAAGCTCTCCGGCGGTCAGCGGCGGCTCGCCTGCGTCGCCGCCGCCCTCGTCGGCCGGCGGCCCGTCCTCGTCCTCGACGAACCCACCACCGGCATGGACCCCGTCGCCCGGCGGGCCGTCTGGGCCGCCGTCGACCGGCGCCGCGCCGAGGACGGCACGACCGTGCTGCTCGTCACCCACAACGTCATCGAGGCCGAGACCGTCCTCGACCGGGTCGCCGTCCTCGACCACGGCCGGGTCATCGCGTGCGACACGCCCGCCGGGCTCAAGGAGCGCGTCGCCGGGGAGGTCCGCGTCGAACTGGTGTGGCGCGAGACCGCCCCCCTCCACCTGCCCGAGGTCGCCGCCCTGCGCGAGCTCGCCCAGGAGACCGGACGGCGCTGGAACCTCCGGCTCGCCCCCGACGCCGCCCGCGCGGCCGTCGCCACCGTCACCGGCGGGGCCGCCTTCGCCGCGCTGGACGACTTCACCCTGGCCACGCCCAGCCTGGAGGACGTGTACCTCGCGCTGGGCGGCGCGACCGAGGGACTGGTGAAGGCATGACCGGGCCCCGCGACCGTGGCGCCGCCGGGGGAGCGACCCCCCTCCGACCGTCCCCCGACCCCCGTGGTCCCCGCGTTCCGCACGTGACCCTCAGGAGCCGTACGCAGTGAGCACCGTGCCCGCAGAGGCCCTGCCGACCGTCGCGCCGACCGCCCGGCCGCACGGCGACGAGGACGCCGCCGCGCCCCTCGCCCCCCGCGCCCGGCTGCTGCCCGCCCTGGGCGCCGTCTACCGCGCCCAGCTCTCCCGGGCCCGGGTCGCCCGCATCCCGCTGCTCTTCGTCGCCACCTTCCAGTCCATCGGGATCATGATCCTGATGCGCGGGGTCGTCGACGGCGGCTCCGAGGCGCGCGCCGTCGTGGCCGGCTCCACCGTCCTCGTCGTCGCCTTCGTCGCGCTCAACCTGCTGGCCCAGTACTTCGGACAGCTGCGGGCCGGCGGCGGCCTCGACCACTACGCCACCCTCCCGGTGCCGCCCGCCGCGGTCGTCCTCGGCGCGGCCGGTGCGTACGCCTCCTTCACCGTGCCCGGCACGGTCGTCACCGCCGTCACCGGCTCCGTGCTCTTCGGGCTCCCGCTCGGGAACCTGTGGATCCTCGCCGCCGTCGTGCCGCTCTCCGGGGCGGCGCTCGCCGGCCTCGGCGCGGCCCTGGGACTCCTCGCGCCCCGGCCCGAGCTCGCCACCCTCCTCGGCCAGCTCGGCATGTCCGCGGCGCTGCTCCTGGGCGTCCTCCCGGCGGAGCGGCTGCCCGGACCGATCGGCTGGGCGCGGGACCTGCTGCCGTCGACGTACGGCGTGGAGGCGCTGGCCCGCACCTTCGCACCGGACCCCGACTGGGTGGTCGTCGCGCTGGACCTCGGCGTGTGCGGCGCCGTGGGCGTCCTCTCCCTCGCGGTCGCCACCTGGGCGTACCGGCGGGCCGCCGTCCGCTGAGGCGGGCCACAGCCGCACCTGGCACGATGGCGGAGTGACCGCACCTCTGACTCCGCCCCACCAGCCGCCGCACGACCCCGACTGGCCCCCGCCGCCCCCGCCGCCCGCGGGACCGGCCGGCGACCCGATCACGGCGGCCGAGGTCGCGCAGGGCGCCGTGGTGACCCTCGTCTCGGCGGTCGCGGGCGCGCTGCTCGGAGTCCTCTGGCTGACGCTGGCCCCGCGCGTCCTGCTCATCTCGGACGGCAAGGGGGTCTACCTCCGCGACTCCGAGGGGGAGTCGGCGATCGGCGCCGACGGCACCTTCGTCCTGCTCGCCCTGGCCTTCGGCGCGGTCGCCGCCCTCGCGGTCTTCCTGCTGCGCCGCAAGGGCGGGGTGCCGCTGGTCCTCGGCCTCGCCGCCGGCGGTGTCCTCGGCTCGCTCCTCGCCTGGTGGATCGGCACCCGGTTCGGCCCCACGGACGACGTCGTCGCCCACGCCAAGGCGGTCGGCCCCAACGTCGTCTTCGAGGCGCCGCTGGAACTGAACCTGGGCGCGGCCGCCATGCTGGCCTGGCCGCTCGCGGCGATGATCCTGCACCTCGCCCTCACGGCCGTCTTCGGGCCCCGCGACCCGGAACCCGAGCCGTGGGACCAGCCGAAGCCGTACACCCCGGGGCCCGGCCGGAGCTGACGCCCCACGCCCCGGCGGCCTCGCGCGCCCCGCGCGTCAGGCGCGGCCGATCGGGGCGACCACCGCCGAGGTGAGGGCCGCCAGGTCGGCGGGGGAGAGTTCCACCTCCAGGCCGCGGCGGCCCGCCGAGATGCAGACGGTCGCGTGGTCCGAGGCCGAGGAGTCGAGGACGGTCCGCAGGCGCTTGCGCTGGCCCAGCGGCGAGATGCCGCCCCGGACGTAGCCCGTGGTGCGCTCGGCGGCCGCCGGGTCCGCCATCGCCGCCCGCTTGCCGCCGACCGCCGAGGCCAGCGCCTTCAGGTCCAGCTGGCCGGCGACCGGGACCACCGCCACCGTCAGCTCGCCGTCGACGTCCGCCACCAGCGTCTTGAAGACCCGGTCGGGCGAGACCCCGAGCGCCTCCGCCGCCTCCTCGCCGTACGACGGGGAGGCCGGGTCGTGCTCGTAGGCGTGCAGCGTGAACGCGGTGCCGGCCGCCGTCAGCGCCACCGTCGCCGGGGTGCCCCCGCCGTTCTTCTTCTGCTTCTTCGCCACGCGCTCTTCCTCGGCTCGGTCCGTCCGACGGGGGACGGCTCAGTTCGGGTACGTCGGGCCCTGCGTCAGGTCCACCGCCGGCAGCGACGGCAGATGCCGCAGCACCGCCGTCTCCGCGCGCAGCAGCGTCAGCTCCTCGCGCAGCCGCGTCGCGGTGTCCGGTGCCTGGAGCAGCCGCTGCTTCGACGGGGTGTCCAGCACGGCCGCCGCCGCGACCAGGTACGACACCACCGACGGGTCGTCCGGGAGCTCACTCGTCGTCAGCGAACGCTCGCGCGCGCCCGCCAGCCGCTTCTGGTAGCTCCGGAAGGCCCGCAGCACCCCCTCGGAGAGCGTGCCGGCCTCCTCGCCCCGCTCCTCGGGGATCTCCTCGACCTCGGCGGTCAGGAACGGCCCGCTCGCGTCGACCGACAGCAGCTTCACCCGGGTCGTGCCGGTGGCCATCACCTCGAAGCTGCCGTCGCCGCGCTCGCGGATCGAGGCCGCGTCGGCGACGCAGCCGACCCGGTGGAAGGACTGGATCGGGTCGGAGCCGAACCCCGCGGCCGGGCCCTTCTCCGGCAGCGCCGTCTGGTCCGGCATGCCCGGGGCGGTCGGCGCCACCTCACGGCCGTCGCGGATGGCGACGACGGCGAAGCGGCGCGGCTCCGAGTCGTCGATCGTGAGCAGTTCGCGCATCATGGCGCGATAACGCTCCTCGAAGACGTTCAGCGGCAGCACGAGGCCAGGGAACAGCACCGCGTTGAGCGGGAAGAGAGGCAGGCGAGCGGTGGTCACAGCCGCCAAGCCTAATGGCCGCCGGGCCCGCCCCGTCCGGCCCGTCCGACTCCGGTGCCCCACAGGGGCGTCCGGCGGGCCAGCTCGAACCTGACGCGGTCGCGCGCGGTGAGGAAACCGCGCAGCGGATCCTCCGTCCCGGCCCCCCGCGCACCCCGCCACGGGAACGAGGTCGCGTACGGGCCGATCCGGCCGAACTCCGCCCGCGCCTCCTCCCACCGTCCCCGCTCGACCAGCACGTACGCCAGCAGGTTGCGGACCTCGGCCGGCCACGGATCGCTCGCCGGGAAGCGCGCCGACAGGGTGAGCGCCCGGTCCACGGCCCGGTCGACCCGCGCCAGGGGCACGGCCCGGTCCTCGGCCGGCTCCGCCCGCAGCCGGTCGTAGGCCGCCCGGACCGGCAGCGCGCGGACGAGGGAGTCCGGTGCGGCGTCGTCCGCGGCCTGCCCGGCGAAGTCGAAGGCCGCGCGATGGGAGCCGTACCACTGCGCGGACAGGTACTTGAGCGCGGCGACGTGGCAGCCGTAGTGGTGCGGGGAGCGGCGTACGGCTTGCTCCCAGAGCGACTCGAAGACCGCCGGACCGGCGTGCGCCCCCCGCGCGTGGTCCAGGGCCAGCCGCCACGGCACCGGGTCCTGCGGCGCCTCCTCGGCGACCGCCCGGATCAGCGGGCCGAGTTCGCGCAGCCGCTCGGCCCGGGCCGGCGACTCCCACGCCCGGCGGACGGCCAGCTGCGTGGTGACGAGCAGGGCGTCGGGGTCCCGGGGCGCGACGGAGAGCCAGTGGGTCAGCCAGTCGCCGCGGCTGTGGGCGAAGGTGGCGAGCCGGGTGACGTACCGGTCGCGGTCCTCCCACTCCCCGCCGTCCCGGGTGGTGGCGAGGAGCTTCGCCGCGGGTTCCGGATCGGCGAGGGCGGCGGCCACCAGAGCGGGGGCGAGCCGCTCGTCCGGGGCGTCGAGGAGCACGTCGTCGTCCGGCACGAACCCCGAGGCCAGCCGCGGGGCGTGCCGAGCCGAGCGGACGGCGCCGACCAGGGCGCGGAGCAAGGACATCGTGGGACTTATTTTCCCACCGCGGCACCTTTCCCCGCGCCCGCCTGCCCAGCCCTTTCACCCTCACCTCACCGGGCCCCCACGGTCAGCCGCGCCGCAGCAGCCTGGTGGCGCCCGCGGCCACCGTCGTCGCCAGGATCCAGCCGAGCAGGATGAGCACCGCCGCCGCCCACTGCCACAGGCCCTCCAGCCGCCAGTAGCCGTCCTGGCCGAGATTGATCACCGGGAGCAGCAGGTCCAGCGCGTAGAGCGGACCGTTCCACTCGGGTGCCTCGTCGCCCTTCAGCGCCGTCGGGCGGTAGTGGGAGAAGGCCACCGTCCCCGCCGCCCACAGCACGGCCATCCAGAGCGCCGCCCGGCCCGGCCGGTATCCGTACGCCACCGTCCAGTCCTGGAGGTATCCCCACAGCTTCCCCGCGACGGGGAGCGTCTCCCGTCTTCGCCGCTGCTTGGCGAGCAGCACCTCGCGGGCGTCGGCGTCCTCGCCGCTGTTGCGCAGGACCGTCGCCAGCCGCTCGTACGGCTCGGGGGCGTACTCCGGGGTCGCCGCGGCGACCCACTCCAGACGCCGGGCCAGCGGGAAGGGGCCGTAGGGGACGAGGTTCTCGTAGGCGAAGCCGCCCATGGCCAGCCCGCCGGGGCCCGGCCAGCTGGTGGAGAGGTCGATCAGCGTGACGACCTTGGCGCCGTTCAGCACGACCCGGCCCTCCTCCGGCCGCTCGCCGTTGAACCGCAGCTCCGGGGTGACTATCCGGCGCAGCGACACCTCCTCGCGCCGCGCACCGCTCAGCACGAACCGCGCGTGGTGAAGGTCCACCGCGTCGCCGAACCGGCCGTCGTCGAGCCGCACCCCGCCGTGGCACTCGACGGGCTTGCGGCGGGCGCCCTGCACGGGCGTCACCCCGTAGGGCGGTGTCGCGGTGGAGTAGGCCGTCGCGTCGTCGTACACCCAGGCCGCGTTCAGATAGAGCGAGCGCTCCACCGTCAGCTGCGGCGCGTTCAGCGCGCGGCGGCCCTGCGCCCCGCGCAGCACGCTGCCCCGCAGGCTGAGCGAGACCCCGATCTTCGCCCCGCGCAGGCTCAGCTCCCCGTGCGTCTCGATCAGCTCGGCCTGGAGGTCCTGCGCCACCACCATGCCGTCCGCGGTGATCGCCCGGCCCCGCCGGTCCGGCCACACCTGGATCTGGTTGACCAGCAGGTCCGTGCCGATCTGGGCGTCCGTCAGCCGGATGCCGTGCCGCACCCGGCAGCGCGGCAGGTGCAGGTCCCCCTCCGTGTGCAGCCGGGCCGCCTCCAGCCGCGGCAGCGAGCACCCCACCATCCGCAGCGTCCCGAAGCGCGCCTCGGGCAGCACCACCTCGCCGTCGAAACGGCAGCCGTGCAGCTCCACGTAGGGCGCTATCGTCCCGCCCGCCAGGTTCAGCACGCCGGTGATCCGCACCCCCCGGAGCTTCAGCGCGGCCACCCTCCCCGACCGGGCCGGCGGCCCGGCGAGCAGCAGGAGCGCCACCACGTCGGCGCGGACGCTGCGCTCCTCCCCCCACTCCCACTCCCGCTCCCTGAACGGGTCGTCCCGCTCCGCGCTCCCCTCCGTCAGATCACAGGTCCTGCCGATCCGGAACGCCCGCCACACGGCCCGCTCCGGGCCCGTGAGACCGTCCGGCATCCCGTCCTCGTGCGGCTCGGTCACTGCCGCCCCCTCGCTTTCCCCGGTCCGCTCCCACGACTCCGCCAGCGGCGGTTCGTGGATTCGTACAGCCGTTCTTCCCGCTGAGTGACGGGCTGAACGCTAACGGTCAGGTGTGGCGACAAGACGCCACTGTGGCGTGTATCAGCCAGTGGGACGGGCGTCCGACGCTGTGGGCCGTCTGAGAGAATTGACCCGTGATCTCTCGAATCGATCTGCGCGGTGAGGCCCTCCCCGAGGGTTCCGCCCTGCGCGACCTGCTGCCCCGTGCCGAGTTCGACGTGGAAGCCGCCCTGGAGAAGGTGCGGCCCATCTGCGAGGACGTCCGGCATCATGGCGCCGCAGCGGTGATCGACTACGGCGAGAAATTCGACGGCGTCCGCGTCCCGAGCCTGCGCGTCCCCGCCGCGGCGATCGCCCGCGCGCTCGACGAGCTCGACCCGGCCGTCCGCGCCGCCCTCGAGGAGTCCATCCGCCGCGCCCGCCTCGTCCACCGCGAGCAGCGCCGCACCACGCACACCACCCAGGTCGTCCCCGGCGGCACGGTCACCGAGAAGTGGATCCCGGTCGAGCGCGTCGGTCTGTACGTGCCGGGCGGCCGCTCGGTCTACCCGTCCTCCGTCGTGATGAACGTCGTCCCGGCCCAGGAGGCCGGCGTCGAGGGCGTCGCCGTCTCCTCGCCCCCGCAGAAGGAGTTCGGCGGACTCCCGCACCCGACGATCCTCGCCGCCTGCGCGCTGCTCGGCGTCGACGAGGTGTACGCCGCCGGCGGCGCCCAGGCCGTCGCCATGTTCGCGTACGGCACCGAAGGCACCGCCGACGAACCCGGCTGCGCCCCCGTCAACCTGGTCACCGGTCCCGGCAACATCTACGTGGCCGCCGCCAAGCGCCTCCTCAAGGGCCGTATCGGCATCGACGCCGAGGCCGGCCCCACGGAGATCGCGATCCTCGCGGACTCCACCGCCGACCCCGTGCACGTCGCCGCCGACCTCGTCAGCCAGGCCGAGCACGACCCGATGGCCGCCTCCGTGCTCGTCACCGACTCGGACGAACTCGCCGCCGCCACCGAGGCCGAGCTGAAGACCCAGGTCGCCGCCTCCAAGCACGTCGACGACCGGATCGTCCCGGCGCTGGCCGGCCGCCAGTCCGCGATCGTCCTCGTCCGCGACCTCGCCGACGGCCTCAAGGTCGTCGACGCGTACGGCGCCGAGCACCTGGAGATCCAGACCGCCGACGCGGCCGCCGTCGCCGACCGCGTCCGCAACGCCGGCGCGATCTTCATCGGCCCCTGGGCGCCCGTCTCGCTCGGCGACTACTGCGCCGGCTCCAACCACGTCCTGCCCACCGGCGGCTGCGCCTGCCACTCCTCGGGCCTCTCCGTGCAGTCCTTCCTGCGCGGGGTGCACATCGTGGACTACACGCGCGACGCGCTCGCCGACGTCGCCCACCACGTGGTGACCCTCGCCGAGGCCGAGGACCTCCCGGCCCACGGCGCCGCGATCAAGGCCAGGTTCGGATGGAAGGTGCCGGAGTCCCAGTGACAGGAATCGACGACCTCCCCGTCCGGGACGAGCTGCGCGGCAAGTCGCCCTACGGCGCGCCCCAGCTCGACGTCCCCGTCCAGCTGAACACCAACGAGAACCCCTACCCGCTGCCCGAGGCCCTGGTGGCCCGGATCGCGGAGCGGGTCGCCGAGGCCGCCCGCGGCCTCAACCGCTACCCCGACCGCGACGCGGTCGAGCTGCGCACCGAGCTCGCCCGCTACCTCACCCGCACCGCCGGACACCCGGTCGCCGTGGAGAACGTGTGGGCGGCCAACGGCTCCAACGAGGTCCTCCAGCAGCTGCTGCAGACCTTCGGCGGCCCGGGCCGCACCGCGATCGGCTTCGAGCCCTCGTACTCGATGCACGCCCTGATCGCCCGGGGCACCGGCACCGGCTGGATCTCCGGCCCCCGCCGCGACGACTTCACCATCGACCTGGCGGCGGCCGAGAAGGCGATCGCCGAGCACCGGCCCGACGTCGTCTTCGTCACCTCGCCCAACAACCCCACCGGAACAGCGGTCGAGGCCGCCACCGTCGTCGCGCTGTACGAGGCGGCCCAGGCGGCCCGCCCCTCGATCGTCGTCGTGGACGAGGCGTACGTGGAGTTCAGCCACCGGGAGTCGCTGCTGCCGCTCCTGGAGGGCCGCCCCCACCTGGTGGTCTCCCGGACGATGTCCAAGGCGTTCGGCGCGGCCGGACTCCGCCTCGGCTACCTCGCCGCCCACCCGGCCGTGGTCGACGCCGTCCAGCTGGTCCGCCTCCCGTACCACCTCTCGGCCGTCACCCAGGCCACCGCCCTCGCCGCCCTGGAGCACACCGACACCCTCCTCGGCTACGTCGAGCAGCTCAAGGCCGAGCGCGACCGGCTCGTCGCAGAGCTGCGGGCGATCGGCTGCGAGGTCACCGAGTCCGACGCCAACTTCGTGCAGTTCGGCAGGTTCGCCGACACCCACGCGGCCTGGCAGCGGATCCTCGACCGGGGCGTCCTGGTCCGGGACAACGGCGTACCGGGCTGGCTGCGGGTCACCGCCGGCACCCCCGAAGAGAACGACGCGTTCCTCGACGCGGTCCGTGAACTGATGAAGGAGCAGGAACGATGAGCCGCGTAGGCCGCGTTGAGCGCACCACCAAGGAGACCTCCGTCGTCGTCGAGATCGACCTCGACGGCACCGGCAAGGTCGACGTGTCGACCGGGGTCGGGTTCTACGACCACATGCTCGACCAGCTCGGCCGGCACGGTCTGTTCGACCTGACCGTGAAGACCGACGGCGACCTGCACATCGACTCGCACCACACCATCGAGGACACCGCGCTCGCCCTCGGTGCCGCCTTCAAGCAGGCCCTCGGCGACAAGGTCGGCATCTACCGCTTCGGCAACTGCACCGTCCCGCTGGACGAGTCGCTCGCCCAGGTGACCGTCGACCTCTCGGGCCGCCCGTACCTCGTGCACACCGAGCCCGAGAACATGGCGCCGATGATCGGCTCGTACGACACGACGATGACCCGGCACATCTTCGAGTCCTTCGTCGCCCAGGCGCAGATCGCCCTGCACATCCACGTGCCGTACGGGCGCAACGCCCACCACATCGTGGAGTGCCAGTTCAAGGCCCTCGCCCGCGCGCTCCGCTACGCCGCCGAGCGCGACCCGCGCGCCGCCGGAATCCTCCCCTCCACGAAGGGCGCGCTCTAGTCGTGAACGGCCTCTCCACCATCCTGATCGTCGTCGGCCTCTTCCTGCTCGGCGGCATCTACTCCTTCGTCAAGCAGCAGATGCCCAAGGGCGTCATCGTGCTCGTCGCCCTCGCCGCCGCCATGTGCCTCGGTGCCGGTGTGCTCCGCCTGGACGTGTGGGCATGAGCGCGACCCCGACGAAGAAGGTCGTCGTCTTCGACTACGGCTTCGGCAACGTGCGCTCCGCCGAGCGCGCCCTCGCCCGGGTCGGCGCCGACGTCGAGATCACCCGCGACTACGAGACCGCCATGAACGCCGACGGACTGCTCGTCCCCGGCGTCGGCGCCTTCTCCGCCTGCATGCAGGGGCTCAAGGAGGCGCGCGGCGACTGGATCGTCGGCCGCCGGCTCGCCGGCGGCCGCCCGGTCATGGGCATCTGCGTGGGCATGCAGATCCTCTTCGCCCAGGGCATCGAGCACGGCGTGGAGACCGAGGGCCTCGACGAGTGGCCCGGCACGGTCGAGCCGCTGAACGCCCCCGTCGTCCCCCACATGGGCTGGAACACGGTCGACGCGCCCGCCGGAACCGAGCTGTTCGCGGGGCTCGACGCCGACACCCGGTACTACTTCGTGCACTCCTACGCGGTGCGCGAGTGGACGCTGGAGGTGGGCAACAAGAACATCCGCGCCCCCAAGGTCACCTGGGCGACGCACGGCGAGCCGTTCGTCGCGGCGGTCGAGAACGGCGCCCTCTGGGCGACCCAGTTCCACCCCGAGAAGTCCGGCGACGCCGGAGCCCAGCTCCTCACCAACTGGATCGGAACCCTGTGACTGTGTCGTCTGACAGCGTGCTCGAACTCCTCCCGGCCGTCGACGTCCGCGACGGCCAGGCCGTCCGCCTCGTGCACGGCGAGTCCGGCACCGAGACCTCCTACGGCTCCCCGCTGGAGGCGGCCCTCGCCTGGCAGCGGTCCGGCGCCGAGTGGCTGCACCTGGTCGACCTGGACGCCGCCTTCGGCACGGGCGACAACCGCGACCTGGTCCGCCAGGTGACCGAGGCCATGGACATCAAGGTCGAGCTCTCCGGCGGCATCCGCGACGACGCCTCGCTCGCCGCCGCCCTCGCCACCGGCTGCACCCGCGTCAACCTCGGCACCGCGGCCCTGGAGACCCCCGAGTGGGTCGCCAAGGTCATCGCCGAGTTCGGCGACAGGATCGCCGTCGGCCTCGACGTGCGCGGCACCACCCTGCGCGGCCGCGGCTGGACCCGCGACGGCGGCGACCTGTACGAGACGCTGGCCCGCCTCGACTCCGAGGGCTGCGCCCGCTACGTCGTCACCGACATCGCCAAGGACGGCACCCTCCAGGGCCCGAACCTGGAGCTCCTGAGGAACGTCTGCGCGGCCACCGACAAGCCCGTCGTCGCCTCCGGCGGCGTCTCGTCCCTGGACGACCTGCGGGCCCTGTCCGGTCTCGTCCCGCTCGGCGTCGAGGGCGCGATCGTCGGCAAGGCGCTGTACGCCAAGGCGTTCACCCTGGAAGAGGCCATCGCGGCGGTGGCTGCCGTATGACCGATTCCGTACGCAAGGTCGTCACCGGCGCTCCCTGGGAGGAGCAGTTCGGCTACTCGCGCGCGGTGGAGCTGCCGAACGGGCTGGTCCTGGTCTCCGGCTGCACCTCGGTGGTCGACGGCCAGATCGCCGACGGCGGTCCGTACGACCAGGCCGTCAACTCCTTCGGCGTGGCCCTCGCGGCCCTGAAGCAGCTGGGCCTGGGCGCCGAGCACGTCGTCAGGACCCGGATGTACCTCACGCACGCCCGGGACGTGGAGGAGGTCGGCCGCGCCCACAAGGAGCTGTTCGACGACGTCCGCCCCGCCGCGTCGATGATCATCGTCTCCGGCTTCGTCGACCCGCGTCTTGTCGTCGAGGTCGAGGTCGAGGCGTTCCGCCCCGAGGGCCCGGGAGCGGGTGCCGCATGAGCCTCGCCGTACGCGTGATCCCCTGCCTGGACGTGGACAACGGCCGGGTCGTCAAGGGCGTCAACTTCCAGAACCTCCGGGACGCCGGAGACCCCGTCGAGATGGCCAAGCTGTACGACGCCGAGGGCGCCGACGAGCTGACCTTCCTCGACATCACCGCCTCCTCCGGCAACCGGGAGACCACCTACGACGTGGTGCGCCGCACCGCCGAGCAGGTCTTCATCCCGCTCACCGTCGGCGGCGGCGTCCGGGCGGCCGAGGACGTCGACAAGCTGCTGCGGGCCGGGGCCGACAAGGTGGGCGTCAACACCGCCGCCATCGCGCGCCCCGAGCTCATCCGGGAGATCGCGGAGCGCTTCGGCCGGCAGGTGCTCGTCCTGTCCGTGGACGCGCGCCGCACCGCGTCCGGCTCCTTCGAGGTCACCACGCACGGCGGCCGCCGGGGCACCGGCATCGACGCCGTCGAGTGGGCGCACCGCGCCGCCGAGCTGGGCGCGGGGGAGATCCTCCTCAACTCGATGGACGCGGACGGCACGAAGGACGGCTACGACACCGAGATGATCGCCGCCGTGCGCAAGCACGTCACGGTGCCGGTGATCGCCTCCGGCGGTGCCGGCAAGCTCGCCGACTTCGCGCCGGCGGTGGCGTCGGGAGCGGACGCGGTGCTCGCGGCCTCCGTCTTCCACTTCGGCGACCTGCGGATCCCGCAGGTCAAGGAAGCACTGAGGGAGGCGGGTCACCCGGTCCGCTGACCGGAGGCTCCGCTTGCGAGAAGGGCCCCCTCGGGGGCCCTTCTTCTTCGTGAGATGCACAGGATTATTTGCGCAGATTCCATTGCGCAACTTTCCCTTCGTATCTATGGTCGTGGACATGACCTCCCCGGAGCAGCGCCGCATCGACGACCTCGGCACCCTGAAGGCCATCGCGCACCCCCTGCGCATGCGCCTCTACCGGGCCCTGTTCACGGCCCGCACGGCCACCGCGTCCCAGCTCGCCGACCAGGTCGACGAGGCCGTCTCGCTCGTCAGCTACCACCTGCGCAAGCTGGCCGACCACGGCCTCGTCGAGGAGGCCGAGACCCAGTCGGCCGACGGACGCGAGCGGTGGTGGCAGCCCGGCTCCTACGGCTTCGGCATCCACGACGAGGACGTCCGCGACGCACCCGAGCTCGCCGCCGCGAGCGCCGCCTTCGGCCGCACGGTCGACGCGCAGCGCAACGAGATGGCCGCCCGCTTCCTCGACGAGCGGCACACCTGGTCCGACGCCTGGCGCTCCGCCTCCGTCAGCTCCGAGTGGCTGCCCCGCCTCACCGCCGAGGAGCTCGCCGCGCTCGGCGCCGAACTGGACGCCGTCCTGCGGAAGTACGACCAGCGGGCCCGCGCGGCCGAGGCCGCGGGCGACACCGAGGGCCGCGAGAACGTCGCCGTCCACCTCCGCGGCTTCCCCTACCGCGCATGACCGCCGCCCTCCTCGCCTCGCCGCGGCCCGCCCACCGCGACCCCCGGGTGCTGCGCTGGCTCGGCGCCTACACCGCCTCCACGCTCGGCGACAGCGTCTACTACGTGTCCCTCTCCTGGGCCGCGGTCAGCGGCGGTACCCCCGCCCAGGCAGGACTCGTCCTGGCCGTCTCCGCCGTCCCCCGGGCGCTGCTGATGCTCGGCGGCGGAGTCATCGCCGACCGCCTCGGCCCGCGCCGGGTCGTCATCGCCTCCGACACCGTCCGCGCCCTGGTCGTCCTCGGCCTGGCCGCGACCCTGTTCCTGGCCTCGCCGGGACTGGGGGCGCTCGCCGCCGTCGCCCTCGTCTTCGGTGTCGTCGACGCCCTCTTCCTGCCCGCCGTCGGAGCCCTGCCGCCGCGCATCGCCGCCCGGGACCAGCTCGCCCGCGTCCAGGGGATGCGCGGCCTCTCGCACCGCCTCGGCGCCGTCCTCGGCGCCCCGCTCGGCGGCCTCGCCGTCGCCCTGGGCGGTCCGGCCGCGGCGTTCGGCGCCGCCGGACTGCTCTTCGCGCTCTCGATACCCCTGCTGTACGGGCTCCGCCTCCGGCCGCTGCCCGCCTCGGACGAGGGCCGCGACGGCACCGCCCTGCGCGACCTCGCCGACGGACTGCGCTACCTGCGCGGGCACCGCGTCCTGGGCCCGCTGATGATCGTCGTCCTGCTCAGCGACCTCGGTTTCGTCGGCCCCTTCAACGTCGGCCTGGCGGTCCTCGCCGACCAGCGGGGCTGGGGCGCCACCGGCATCGGCTGGATCCTCGCCGGCTTCGGCACGGGAGCGGGAGCCGCCTCCCTGTTCCTGACCGTCCGGGGCCGCGTCCCGCGCGCGGGCGCCGTCAGCGGCTGGACGATGACGGCGGGCGCCGTCGCCGTCGGCCTGCTCGCCGCCGCCCCGCACCTGCCCCTCGCGGTCGCCGCGGCCCTCGCGACCGGCCTGCTCGCCGGACTCTCCGGGGCCCTGTGCAACGCCCTGATCCAGACCGCGTGCGACCCCGCCTACCTCGGCCGCGTCAGCGCCGTCGCCGCCCTGCTCTCCTTCGGCATCGCACCGCTCGGGTTCCCGATCACGGGCGCCGCGATCGAGCTGTGGGGCCTCGGGCCGGTGTACGCCGTCAGCGCGGCCGTCTGCGGCCTCGCGGGCCTGTACGGCCTCGCGGCCACCGCGGTCCGGCGCGCCGAGCTGCCCCGCTGACGCTCAGATCCCCAGCTGCCTGGTCTCCCGCAGCCGCTCGATCGCGTCCGGGTCCCCCTCCAGGGCCACCTTCGCCGCGTCCTGGCGCCCGTACAGGTACATCACCAGCTCGCCCGGCTCCCCGGAGGCCGTCACCACCGGGGTGCCGCGGTGAGCCACCGCCGTCTGGCCGTCCGGACGGCGCAGCACCAGGCCGACCGGGGCCTTCCGGCCCAGCAGCCGGGCCATCCGCTCCAGGCGCGACCACAGGGCGTCGGCGAACACCGGGTCGAGCTCCCGCGCCGACCAGTCGGGCTGCGCCCGGCGCACGTCCTCCGCGTGCACGTAGAACTCGACGACGTTCGCCCCCTCGTCCACCTGCTTGATCGTGAACGGCGAGAACCGCGGCGGGCCCGTCCGCACGAGTCGGATCAGCTCCTCGTACGGCTTGTCGGCGAACTCCGCCTGCACCCGGTCCTGCCGCTCCCGCAGCAGGGGGACGAGCGAACCGGCCGCGGCGTCCGGCCGCCGCTCGCGCACCACCACGTGGGCGGCCAGGTCCCGGGTGCGCCAGCCCTCGCAGAGCGTCGGCGCGTCCGGGCCCGCCGCCTCCAACAGATCGGCGAGCAGAAGCCGTTCACGTTTCGCATGGGTCGACATGCTCGCCAGCGTACGACCGCCGCACGCGGTCCGCCCAGTGGACGCCCCGCCGGACACCGCCCCGGACCACGGCACAATGGCGCCATGAGCAGCAATCTCGACCCGGCCGTCTCCGCCCGGCTCAAGCGCAGCCCCGACGGGCTCGTCCCCGCCATCGCCCAGCAGTACGACACCGGCGAGGTGCTGATGCTCGGCTGGATGGACGACGAGGCCCTGCACCGCACCCTCACCACCGGCCGCGCCACCTACTGGTCCCGCAGCCGCCGGGAGTACTGGGTCAAGGGCGACACCTCCGGCCACGTCCAGCACGTCAAGGCCGTCGCCCTCGACTGCGACGCCGACACCGTCCTCGTCAAGGTCGACCAGGTCGGAGCGGCCTGCCACACCGGCACCCGCACCTGCTTCGACACCGACGTGCTCCCCGTATCCCAGTAAGGTCTGGCGCCATGGATCTCGAGACGTTCCGCAAGCTGGCGGCCGACCGCCGCGTCATCCCCGTCAGCCGCAGGCTCCTCGCGGACGGCGACACTCCGGTCGGGCTCTACCGCAAGCTCGCCGACGAACGCCCCGGCACCTTCCTCCTCGAATCCGCGGAGAACGGCCGCTCCTGGTCGCGCTACTCCTTCATCGGGGTCCGCAGCGACGCCACCCTCACGGTGCGGGACGGCGAGGCCCACTGGCTCGGCACCCCGCCCGTCGGCGTCCCCACGGACGGCGACCCCCTCCAGGCCCTGCGCGCCACCGTCGAGACCCTCCACACCCCCCGCGACCTCGCGTCCGGGATGCCCCCCTTCACCGGCGGCATGGTCGGCTACCTCGGCTACGACATCGTGCGCCGCCTGGAGCGGATCGGCGAGCACGGCCGGGACGACCTGGAGCTCCCCGAGCTCACCATGCTCCTCACCAGCGACCTCGCGGTCCTGGACCACTGGGACGGCTCGGTCCTGCTGATCGCCAACGCGATCAACCACAACGACCTGGAGACCGGCGTCGACGAGGCGTACGCGGACGCCGTCGCCCGCCTCGACGCGATGCAGGCCGACCTGGCCCGCCCCGTCGCCACCGCCCCCACCGCCCTCCCGGCCTCCGAGCTGCCCGAGTTCTCCGCCCTCTGGGGCGGCCCGGCCTACCAGGACGCCGTCGAGGACATCAAGGAGCGCATCCGCGCCGGCGAGGCGTTCCAGGTCGTGCCCTCGCAGCGCTTCGAGACCGCCTGCGCCGCCTCCGCGCTCGACGTCTACCGGGTCCTGCGGGCCACCAACCCGTCGCCGTACATGTACCTCTTCCGCTTCGAGAACGGCTTCGACGTCGTCGGATCCAGCCCCGAGGCCCTCGTCAAGGTCGAGGACGGCCGGGCGATGGTGCACCCCATCGCCGGCACCCGGCACCGCGGCGCCACCCCGCAGGAGGACAACGACCTCGCCGAGGAGCTGCTCGCCGACCCCAAGGAGCGCGCCGAGCACCTCATGCTCGTCGACCTCGGCCGCAACGACCTCGGCCGGGTCTGCGCGCCCGGCTCGGTGGAGGTCGTCGACTTCATGTCGATCGAGCGGTACTCGCACGTCATGCACATCGTCTCCACCGTCACCGGCCGCGTCGCCGACGACCGGACCGCCTTCGACGTCCTCACCGCCTGCTTCCCCGCGGGCACGCTCTCCGGCGCCCCCAAGCCCCGTGCGATGCAGATCATCGAGGAGCTCGAACCCTCCCGGCGCGGCCTGTACGGCGGATGTGTCGGTTATCTCGATTTCGCCGGCGACGCCGACACCGCCATCGCCATCCGCACCGCCCTGCTCCGCGACGGCACCGCGTACGTGCAGGCCGGAGCGGGTGTCGTCGCCGACTCCGACCCCGTCGGCGAGGACAACGAGTGCCGGAACAAGGCCGCGGCCGTCCTGCGCGCCGTCCACACCGCCAACCGGATGAACGTCACGTGAGCACGTAGGGGATAGTGGGGTACGTGAGTGCCGTACCCGTACCCCAGCCCCGGGCCGCCCGCGCGGCCGTCCCCACCGGCGGCCGCCGCAGCCTGGCCGCGGCCCTCCTCCTCGGCGCCCTCGGCGCCACCGTCGTCCTGCTCTCCGCCGGCCAGATCTGGGCCGAGGGCACCGCGTCGGTCGGCGGGGGAAGCGTCCCCGTGGAGGCCGACGGCGGCGCCGTCACCGGAGTGCCGACCGCCCTCGCGATCGTCGGACTCGCCGCGCTCTTCGCGGTCTTCGCCGTCCGCCGCACCGGCCGCACCCTCGTCGCCGCGCTCCTCGCGCTCAGCGGCGCCGGCGCCGCGCTGGCCGCGGTCCTCGGCGCCTCCGACAGCGCCGCCCTCGACGCCGAGGCCGCCCGCATCAGCGGCGACACGGCCGCCGCCGTGGCCGGCCTCACCCACACCGCCTGGCCGTACGTGACCGCCGCCGGCGCCGTCCTCATCCTGCTCGCCGGCCTCTTCGCCCTCCGCTTCGGCAAGAACTGGCCCGCGATGGGCGGCCGCTACGAGCGGTCCGGGACCCCGCGCGCCGGCCGCAAGGCCGCCACCACCGACCCCGACCGGCCCGAGGACCTCTGGAAGGCCCTGGACCGCGGCGAGGACCCCACGCACGGCGGCTGAGCCGAGGGGCCGCCCGCGACGCGTGATCGTCCGGGTACCCCCGATTCATCCTCGCGCGCCCGCGTGCGGGACAATGAGCGCAGAGTGTCCGCGCACGCGAGACCTCACCATCGAGCAACTGCAACGAGGAGCAACTCATGGCGGGCAGCGCCCACGGACACACCCCGGCCGCCTGGACCGGTGTCATCATCTCCTTCATCGGCTTCTGCATCGCCGGCGTCTTCATGGTGGCCTCCAACGGGCCCGGCTTCTGGGCCGGCATGGGTGTCGTCGTCCTCGGCGGCATCGTCGGCGGCGCGATGAAGGCCGCGGGCCTCGGCATGCCGAAGGAGTCGGCCGCCGTCGTCGCCGCCCGCGACGCCGCGACCCGGACCGCGCTGGCCCGTTCCTGACGCGACACGACGCACCCGAGGGCGCGGTCCGGCGACGCCGGGCTGCGCCCTCGCGCGTCACGGGCGAGAATCACCGGGTGGACACGCACCCGACGGCCGGAGCCGCGACCGACGATCCCCCCACCCGTCCGGGTGAACCCGCCCCGCCGGGGCACGGGCCGCCGGGGACGCTCCCGGCCGCCCACGACACGCCGGGCCGGGGTCCGCGGCCGGGACACCTCCCGCCGCCGCCCCGGTCCCTGCCGCGACGGCTGCTCGCGCCCGTCGCGACGCTCGCCGGGGTCTGCGCCGCGTTCGCCTACGTGGGCGCCGTCGACCCCAACGAACCCGGGCACTACCCCGTCTGCCCGCTGCTGCGCTTCACCGGCCTGTACTGCCCGGGCTGCGGCGGTCTGCGCAGCGCCCACGCCTTCGTCACCGGCGACCTGCCGGCCGCCCTGGGCGCCAACGCACTGGCCGTCGTCGGCTACGGCGTCTTCGCCGTCGTCATCGTCCTCTGGCTGGTTCGCGCCGCCCGCGGGACGCCCATGCGCCTCGCGGTCTCCCCGGCCTGGTGGTGGGGGATCGGGGCCGTCCTCGCCCTCTTCACCCTGGTCCGGAACCTTCCCTTCGGCTCCGCACTGGCCCCCTGAGGGCCCGGTGAGGGCCCCCGGGGACCCCGACGGGAGTCCCAGCAGATGGGACGCCGCTCCGGCCGATGCGGGTCCGGGGCCGTCCTGCGGATAGGATCGAAGTGGCTGAACCTGTTTCATCACCACCATCACCGTCCCGGAAGGGGGCCCCTCGCGTGAGTGTGCTCGACGAGATCATCGAAGGCGTGCGCGCCGACCTCGCAGAGCGACAGGCGCGGGTCACCCTCGACGAGCTCAAGGAGCGCGCCGCCAAGGCCCCGCAGGCCAAGGACGGCGTCGCCGCACTGCGCGGCGACGGCGTCAAGGTGATCTGCGAGGTCAAGCGCTCCAGCCCGTCCAAGGGCGCACTCGCCGCGATCGCCGATCCGGCCGCTCTCGCCGCCGACTACGAGGCGGGCGGCGCCGCCGTCATCTCCGTCCTCACCGAGCAGCGCCGCTTCGGCGGCTCGCTCGCCGACCTGGAGGCCGTCCGGGCCCGGGTCGACATCCCCGTGCTGCGCAAGGACTTCATCGTCACCGCGTACCAGCTCTGGGAGGCACGGGCGTACGGAGCGGATCTCGCGCTCCTCATCGTCGCGGCCCTGGAGCAGGAGGCGCTGGTCTCCCTCATCGAGCGGGCCGAGTCCATCGGGCTGACCCCGCTGGTGGAGGTCCACGACGAGGAGGAGGCCGAGCGCGCCGTCGAGGCGGGCGCCCGGATCATCGGCGTCAACGCGCGCAACCTCAAGACCCTCAAGGTCGACCGCTCCACCTTCGAGCGCGTCGCCCCGGAGATCCCGGCGCACATCGTCAAGGTCGCCGAGTCCGGTGTCCGCGGCCCGCACGACCTCATCGCGTACGCCAACGCCGGCGCCGACGCGGTCCTGGTCGGCGAGTCCCTGGTCACCGGCCGCGACCCCAAGGCCGCCGTCGCCGACCTGGTCGCCGCGGGCGCCCACCCCGCCCTGCGGCACGGCCGGAGCTGACCCCACCGTGACCCCCGTCCGCGCCACGCCGACCGCCCTGGGCACCGCCCCGGGCGGCTCGGCCGTGCCCGCGGACGCCTCGGGGCGCCGCGGCCGGCTCCGTACCGCCGCCGCCCCCGTCTCCAAGCACGCACCCCTCGCCCGCGGCTGCCGTCCGCGCGGCTGCCGCGCGCCCGCCCGCCGTGTCCACGGCCGCCGGGTCCGGTACGTCATCGGCTCCGAGCCGGGGCAGGTCAACGGCATGCGATGGCGCCCGCGCGCGCCGCGCACCTTCACACACGACGCCTGACCCCTGTCGCGCGCAGGGCCCCGTGGGGGCAATCGTCCCGCTGGGGCGGGACGGGTGGGCACGCGGGACGGCGCCCTCGGCGGCGCCTCCGCCCCCGTGCCCCGACCCGCACCGACGCAGTGCCGCGCACAGGGTTCGGGTCCCGGCCCGGAAGCCTGGGCCCGGCAAGGGGCGCCGTCCGTTGTGCCCACCCGTTCCGCCCCTGGCGGACGATTGCCCACAACGGGTGGGGCCACGGGCGTCCGTGTCGCGGTGAGTCGGCGTGGCGCGCGCATAACGTGACCATCAACCACACGTCACCCGGGGCACCCGCCCCGCGAGGAGCATCCGCATGTCCAGCGAGTTCTTCATTCCGGACCTGGAGGGCCAGGTCCCCGACGTCGAGGGCTACTTCGGCGATTTCGGCGGCAAGTTCATCCCGGAGGCGCTCGTCGCCGCCGTGGACGAGGTCGCCGTCGAGTACGACAAGGCCAAGGCCGACCCCGAGTTCGCGCGCGAGCTCAACGACCTGATGGTCAACTACACGGGCCGTCCGAGCGCCCTGACCGAGGTGCCGCGGTTCGCCGAGCACGCGGGCGGCGCCCGGATCTTCCTCAAGCGCGAGGACCTGAACCACACCGGCTCGCACAAGATCAACAACGTGCTGGGTCAGGCCCTGCTGACCAGGCGCATGGGCAAGACGCGGGTCATCGCCGAGACCGGCGCCGGCCAGCACGGCGTGGCCACGGCCACCGCCTGCGCCCTCTTCGGCCTCGAGTGCACCATCTACATGGGCGAGGTCGACACCCAGCGCCAGGCCCTGAACGTGGCCCGGATGCGGATGCTCGGCGCCGAGGTCGTCGCCGTGAAGTCCGGCAGCCGCACCCTCAAGGACGCCATCAACGAGGCGTTCCGCGACTGGGTCGCGAACGTCGACCGGACGCACTACCTGTTCGGCACCGTGGCCGGCCCGCACCCCTTCCCGGCGATGGTCCGCGACTTCCACCGGGTCATCGGCGTCGAGGCCCGCCGCCAGCTCCTGGAGCGCGCCGGACGGCTGCCCGACGCGGCGATCGCCTGCGTCGGCGGCGGCTCCAACGCCATCGGCCTCTTCCACGCCTTCGTCCCCGACGCGGGCGTCCGCCTGATCGGCTGCGAGCCCGCCGGCCACGGCGTCGAGACCGGCGAGCACGCGGCCACCCTGACCGCGGGCGAGCCCGGCATCCTGCACGGCTCACGCAGCTACGTCCTCCAGGACGAGGAGGGCCAGATCACCGAGCCGTACTCGATCTCGGCCGGCCTCGACTACCCGGGCATCGGCCCCGAGCACGCCTACCTCAAGGACAGCGGGCGCGGCGAGTACCGGGCCGTCACCGACGACGCCGCCATGCAGGCGCTGCGGCTGCTCTCCCGTACCGAGGGCATCATCCCGGCCATCGAGTCGGCGCACGCCCTCGCGGGGGCCCTGGAGGTCGGCAAGGAGCTGGGCAAGGACGCCCTGCTGCTCGTCAACCTCTCGGGACGCGGGGACAAGGACATGGACACGGCCGCCCGCTACTTCGGGCTGTACGACGGGGAGGGCTCGAAGTGACGACCGGAAACATCCAGCTGCTCGGTGACACCCTCGCCAAGGCGAAGGCCGAGGACCGCGCCGCGCTGATCGCCTATCTGCCGGCCGGGTTCCCGACGGTCGACGGCGGCATCGCGGCGATCAAGGCCGTCTTCGACGGCGGCGCCGACGTGGTCGAGGTCGGTCTCCCGCACAGCGACCCGGTGCTCGACGGGCCGGTCATCCAGACCGCCGACGACATCGCCCTGCGTGGCGGCGTCAAGATCGCCGACGTCATGCGGACGGTCCGCGAGGCCCACGAGGCCACCGGTAAGCCGGTCCTGGTCATGACCTACTGGAACCCGATCGACCGCTACGGCATCGAGCGCTTCACCGAGGAGCTCGCCGCGGCCGGCGGCGCGGGCTGCATCCTGCCCGACCTGCCGGTCCAGGAGTCGGCGGTCTGGCGGGAGCACGCCGACAAGCGCGGTCTCGCCACCGTCTTCGTCGTCGCCCCCAGCAGCAAGGACGAGCGGCTGGCGACCATCACGTCGGTCGGCTCCGGCTTCGTCTACGCGGCCTCGCTCATGGGCGTCACCGGCACCCGCGCCTCCGTCGGCGAGCAGGCCGCCGACCTGGTCCGCCGCACCCGGGCCACCTCCGAGCTGCCGGTCTGCGTCGGCCTCGGCGTCTCCGACGCCGCCCAGGCCAAGGAGGTCGCCAGCTTCGCCGACGGCGTCATCGTCGGCTCCGCCTTCGTGAAGCGCATCCTCGACGCCGACGGCGACGAGGCCGCCGGACTCGCCGCCGTAAGGGAACTGGCGGGCGAACTCGCGCAGGGTGTCCGCCGCGTCCCGTAACCCATTGGGGTGGATCTGCGACCGGGGAGGCACGCACGTGCCTCCCCGGTTCGTTCCTGAGGCGTGAGCGAGAAGAACAGCGGTGACGGTAACCGGAGCGCGCGGGAGCGCCTCCAGCAGCAGCGCGAGCGCGACAAGGCCCGCGAGAAGCAGCGGCGCGTCCTGATCGTGTCTGCGGCGGTGGTCGGGGTCCTCGGCCTCGCCGCGGTCGTCGGGGTGATCGCCGCGAGCGGCGACAAGGACGGCGGGTCCGACAAGGCCGGCCCGGTGGTCGCGCCGACCGGGTCGATCGAGGGCGACAAGCCCGCGATCCCGACGGGCCGGACGGACGCCCCGTCGACGCTGGCGATCTGGGAGGACTTCCGCTGCCCGGCGTGCGCCCAGTTCGAGAACGTCATGCGGGACAGCATCCACGAGCTGGAGGCGTCCGGCGCGCTCAAGGCCGAGTACCACCTCGCCACCCTCATCGACGGGAACATGGGCGGCAGCGGCTCGCTGCGCGCGGCGAACGCGGCCGCGTGCGCCCAGGACGCGGGGAAGTTCACCGCGCACCACGACACGCTCTACACCAACCAGCCCCCGGAGACGGACGACGCCTTCGGGAAGAACGACAAGCTGATCGAGCTGGCGGCCAAGGTGCCCGGGCTCGACACGCCGACGTTCCGCAGCTGCGTCCAGGACGGCACGCACGACAGCTGGGTCGTGAAGTCGAACGAGGCATTCCAGAACGGCGGCTTCCGCGGCACGCCCACGGTCCTCCTCAACGGCGAGTCGATCTTCCCGACCAAGGGGAACGAGCAGATCTCCCCGGAGAACCTGAAGAAGTGGGTGGCCGAGGCCAACAAGGGCAAGAAGGCCGGCACGGCCTCGCCCTCGGCCGGCTGAGCCGCTCCCGGGCGGGTTAGTTACCCATACGTTGCCGGGCGGGCTGCCGTCGCGCCCGCCCGGCAGGGTAGCGTCGGTCCTGCCATGGACCTTGCCTACATTCCCAGCCCGTCGACCGGCGTGATCAACCTCGGACCGATCCCGCTGCGCGGCTATGCCTTCTGCATCATCATCGGTGTCTTCGTCGCCGTCTGGTACGGCAACAAGCGCTGGATCGCCCGGGGCGGCACCGCCGGCACCGTGGCCGACATCGCCGTCTGGGCGGTGCCCTTCGGCCTCGTCGGCGGACGCCTGTACCACGTGATCACCGACTACCAGCTGTACTTCAGCGAGGGTGAGAACTGGGTCGACGCCTTCAAGATCTGGGAGGGCGGCCTCGGCATCTGGGGCGCCATCGCGCTCGGCGCGGTCGGTGCCTGGATCGGCTGCCGCCGCCGGGGCATCCCGCTCCCGGCGTACGCGGACGCCATCGCGCCCGGCATCGCCTTCGCCCAGGCCATCGGCCGCTGGGGCAACTGGTTCAACCAGGAGCTCTACGGCCGCCCGACCGACCTGCCCTGGGCCCTGAAGATCACCGAGAGCGCCAACCGCGAGGCCGGGCTGTACCACCCGACCTTCCTCTACGAGTCGCTCTGGTGCGTCGGCGTCGGCTTCCTCGTCATCTGGGCCGACCGCCGCTTCAAGCTCGGCCACGGGCGGGCCTTCGCGCTGTACGTCGCCGCCTACTGCACCGGCCGCGCCTGGATCGAGTACATGCGGGTCGACGAGGCCCACCACGTGCTCGGCCTGCGGCTGAACGTCTGGACGGCGATCGTCGTCTTCCTGCTCGCGGTGGTCTACATCGTGGTCTCGTCGCGGGTGCGGCCCGGTCGCGAGGAGATCGTCGAGCCGAAGTCGCAGAAGACGGCGGAGAAGTCGGACGAGGACGGCGAGGCCGCGCCGGACGACGCGTCCGAGGAGGACGCAGCCGACGGGGACGAGCCGCCGGCCGACGCGGCCGAGGACGCCACCCCGGAGGACGCCGGGAAGAAGGAACACGACGCCGACAACGGCGCGGGATCGGCCGCCAAGAGCTGATCCGTCCGCCGTCGAGGGGCCGCCGGGACCGAGAGGTGCCGGCGGCCCCTTCGTATGCCCGCCCCTCCCGCGCGTCCGGCTCAGGCCGAACGGGAGGCGAGGGAGAGGACCCGGTGGGCGACCGCCACCACGGCGGCGTCGACGAAACGGCCGTCGGGCAGGGCCAGGGCGCCGGGCTCGCCCGCGGCCGCCTCCACGACCTCCCGCGCCGCGTCGACCTCCTCGGACGTGGGCAGATAGGCCCGCTCGATGACCGGGAGCTGGCGGGGGTGGATCGCCGCCCGGCCGAGGAACCCCAGCGCCCGGCCCCGGGCGCAGCCCGCGGCCAGGGCCTCCAGGTCGCCGATGTCGGGGTGGACCGACTGGGCCGGGGGCGGCAGGGCGGCCGCGCGGGCCGCGACCACCACGCGGCTGCGCGGCCAGTCGAGTGCCCTGTCGTCCCGAACGCCCAGGTCGGCGCGGAGGTCCGCCTCGCCGAGCGCGAGGCCGCGCACGGCGGGGTCGGCGGTGGCGATGGCGAAGGCGTGCTCCACCGCGAGGGCGTTCTCCAGGAGCGGGTAGAGGGGGAGACCCGGGGCGATCGCGGAGATCCGGTGGATGTCGGAGGCGCACGTCACCTTCGGCACCCGCAGCCCGCGGAGGCCGGGAAGGAGGGCGAGCACGGGGATGTCGTGCGGGGAGTGGACGCGGACGTGCACCGGGACGGGGTGGACGTCGGTGAGCAGATCGGCCGTGGCGTCGAGGGCGTACGCCTTGCGGTGCGGGGCGACCGCGTCCTCCAGGTCGACGATGACGACGTCGGCGCCGGAGGACAGGGCCTTGGCGACGACCGCGGGCCGGTCGCCGGGCGCGTACAGCCAGGTGAGGGGGGTGCGGGCCGGGCCGAGACCGACGGAGCCCGGCGCCCCGGTCAGGGTGCTCATACCGCGCCCCGCTCGCGGAGGCCGTCGATCTCGGCGGGGGTGAGGCCGAGTTCGGTGAGGACGGCGGTGGTGTCGGCGCCGTGCGGGCGGCCGGGCCAGCGGATGGCGCCGGGGGTCTCGGAGAGCCGGAAGAGGACGTTCTGCATCCTGATCGGGCCGAGTTCGGGGTCCTGCACCTCGGTGACGGTGCCCAGGGCCTGGTACTGCGGATCGGCGACGACGTCCCGGACGTCGTACACCGGGGCGATCGCCGCCTCCGCCTTCTCGAAGGCGGCCATCGCGTCGTCGCGGGTGTGGCGGGCGATCCAGGTGCCGACGGCCTCGTCCAGTTCGTCCGCGTGCGCGGCCCGGCCCGCTCCGTCGGCGAACCACGGCTCGTCGATCAGCTCCGGGCGGCCGACCAGCCGCAGCACCCGCTCGGCGATCGACTGGGCGGAGGTGGAGACGGCGACCCACGAGCCGTCCGCCGTCCGGTAGGTGTTGCGCGGGGCGTTGTTGCGGGAGCGGTTGCCGGTCCGGGGCTGGACGTAGCCGAGCTGGTCGTACCAGAGGGCGTGGGGTCCGATGACGGAGAGCATCGGCTCGATGATCGCCATGTCGACGACCTGGCCGCGGCCGGTCGTGGTCCTGGCGGTCAGCGCGGTCATCACCGCGTACGCGGTGGCGAGCGCGGCGATCGAGTCGGCCAGGCCGAAGGGGGGCAGCGTGGGCGGACCGTCGGGTTCGCCGGTGATGGCGGCGAACCCGCTCATCGCCTCGGCGAGGGTGCCGAAGCCGGGACGGTGGGCGTACGGGCCGAACTGGCCGAAGCCGGTGACGCGGGCGAGGACCAGCCGCGGGTTGACGGCGGAGAGCTCCTCCCAGCCCAGACCCCAGCGTTCGAGGGTGCCGGGGCGGAAGTTCTCCACGATCACGTCGGCCTCGGCGGCGAGCGCGAGCAGGGTGTCGCGGCCGCCCGGCGAGGACAGGTCGAGGGTGATCGTCCGCTTGTTGCGGCCGAGGACCTTCCACCAGAGGCCGACGCCGTCCTTGGCGGGCCCGTGGCCCCTGGACGGGTCGGGCTTGCGGGGGTGCTCGACCTTGACGACGTCGGCGCCGAAGTCGCCCAGCATCATGGCCGCGAGCGGGCCGGCGAACAGGGTGGCGAGATCCAGGACGCGCAGCCCGTCGAGCGGCGGAGCGGGGGTGACGGGCGCGGGAGCCGGGGCGTGGGCGGTCATACGGCGTCGGCCTCCAGGGTGTGGGGGGAGTGGAAGGCCGCCTCGATCTCGACGCGGTACGGCATCGAGGTCGACGCGCCCTCCCGCTGGACGGAGAGCGCGGCGGCGGTGTGCGCCCAGGCGAGGGCCTCCGGGGCGGGCCGGCCGTCGCCGAGGGCGACCGCGAGGGCGCCCACCAGGGTGTCGCCGGCCCCGGTGGTGTCCACGGCCCGGACGCGGGGGGCGGGCACGGCGACCGGGTCGGCGCCCCGCGCCGCGTACAGGCTGCCCGCGGCGCCGAGGGTGATGACCACCTCGGGGACGTCGCGGAGGAGGGCCCGGGCCGCCTCGTGGGGGTCGGTGAGGCCGGTCAGGGCGGCGGCCTCGTGCTCGTTGGGCACCAGCAGGTCGGTGGCGGCGAGGAGTTCGGGCGGCAGGGGCCGGGCGGGGGCGGGGGTGAGGATCGTGCGGACGCCGAGCCGGCGGGCGGTCGCGGCGCCCTCGACGACGACGGAGAGGGGGAGTTCAAGCTGGAGGAGCAGGGTGTCGGCGGTGCCGATGAGGGCCTCGTCGCCGTGGGTGAGGGAGGTGACGGTGCCGTTGGCGCCGGGGACGACGACGATGGCGTTGCCGCCCTCGTCGTCGACGACGATGTGGGCGGTGCCGGAGGAGCCCTCGGAGGTGCGCAGCAGGTCGGTGTCGACCGCGCAGTGCTCCAGGGTGGCCCGGAGCCGGCCGCCGAAGTCGTCCGCGCCGACCGCGCCGATCATCGCCACCTCGCCGCCGGCGCGGGCGGCGGCGACGGCCTGGTTGGCGCCCTTGCCGCCGGGGATGGTGCGGAACGAGCGGCCGGTGACCGTCTCGCCGAGGGCGGGGGCCCTCGGCACGTAGGCCACGAGGTCCATGTTCGTGCTGCCGAGCACGACGATGCTGGTCATGGGCGTACTGCCTCCGTGTGTGTCAGTTCGGCCAGGGTGTCGAAGCCGATGCCGTCGAAGGACGGGACCGACGTCGCCAGGCGGTTCTTGAGCGGTGCGGTCCAGTGTTCGGGCAGCCGGTCGGGGTGCCCGGCGAGCAGCCCGGCGACCGAGCCGGCGGTGGCCCCGTTGGAGTCGGTGTCCCAGCCGCCCGACACCGCCGCGCACACCGAGCGGGAGAAGTCGCCGTCGGCGTGGGTGAGGGCGGCGGCGAGCAGGGCGGTGTTGGGGACGGCATGCACCCAGTGGTACCCGCCGAGTTCGGCGTGCAGCCGGTCGACGACGGCGTCGAAGTCGGGGGTGGCCCGGGCGGCCGTCACCCCCAGCCGGACGGCCTCGGCCAGGCGCGAGCGCGGGGGGATCACGGCCAGGCCGGCGGCGAGCGCCCGGTGGACGTCGGCGGTGCCGGCCGCCGCCGCGGCCACCACGGCGGCGACGAACATGGCGCCGTAGACCCCGTTGGCCGTGTGGGTGAGGGCCGCGTCCCGGTACGCCTGCGCGGCCGCGCCGTCCGGGTCGCCCGGGTGGGTCCAGCCGTGCACGTCGGCCCTGATCTGGGCGCCGATCCACTCCCGGAACGGGTTGCGGCGCAGGGCGGTCAGCGGCGGTTCGACGCCGTCGAGGAGGTTGCGGTAGGCGACGCGCTCGGCCGTGAACGTCCGTCCGGCCGGGAGCTCGTCCAGCCAGAGGCGGGCCACGTCGGCGGTGGTGAAGCCGCGGCCGTACCGCCGGAGCAGCAGCAGGTTGAGGAGGGGGTAGTTGAGGTCGTCGTCCTCGGGCATCCCGTCGATGTTCTCGGCGAGGGAGGTGGCGGCCGAGCGGCGGTTCCAGGGGTGCGCGTCCAGCAGCTGCCGGGGGACGCCGCGCGCGGTGAACCAGCCGGAGAGCGGCCAGTTGCCGGAGGCGCGGGCGAGCGCCCGGATCGCCGGCAGGGGCAGCTTCTCGACGGGCTTGCCGAGCAGGCACCCGGCGGCCCGGCCCAGCCAGGCGGCGTGCAGCCGGTCGAAGAGCCCGGTGTCCCGTCCCGCCGGTCGGACCTCCGGCGCCGCGGTGCGGCCGGTCGCGGTCAGGGCCCGGATGTCGGCGAGGGCGTCCGGTTCCCGCTCCGTCAGCGGAGAGGGGAGGGCGGCCAGGGCGTCCAGGAGCTCCTCCGCCAGCGGGCGCAGCTCCGGGCGGGGGGTCCCGGAGGCACCCGCCGCCGCCGGGGCGGGCGGGCCGCCCGCCGCCGACCACCGGGCCGCGAGGGCACGGGCGTCGCGGCCGTCCTCCGCGGCCTGGCGGAGTTCGTGGCCCACGAGGTCCTCCGGCTGGACCCAGGTGAGGCGGAGGGTCACCGGTCCGTGCCCGTCAGGGTCGCGAAGGCCGACTCGTGCGTCCGGCGCAGCGCGGTGTCGTGGGCGAAGACCTCCCGGGCGACCGCGGCCAGGGCCGCGGCCGGGGCGCGCAGGTCGAGGCGGCTGGCCTCCGCCACCTGCTCCGCCCAGTCGGCGGGGACGGCGGCCTCGCCGTGCAGGGCGCCCACGATCGCCCCGGCCATGGTCGCGATCGAGTCGCAGTCCCGGCCGTAGTTGACGGCGCCGAGGACCGTGCGGCGGAAGTCGCCGCCGCCGACGAGCAGCATGCCCAGGGCGATCGGCAGCTCCTCGATCGCGTGCAGCCGGGAGGGCCTGCGGGCGCCGAGGGACGGGGAGCGGTAGTCGGGGCCGACCGAGTCGAAGGGGGCGACCGCCCGCCGCAGGGGGGCGAGCGCGGACTCGAAGTCGGTGTGCCGGGCCGCGACTTCGGTCACCGCCTCGATCGCCGCCCGTGTCCCGTCCTTCGCCAGGGCCAGGGCCGCGCCGACCACCGACTCCGGTGTCGCCCCCGGCGCGCAGGCCGCCGCGACCGCCGCCGCGAAGACGCCCGCGGCCTCCCTGCCGTACGAGGACTGGTGGGCGCCCGCGAGGTCGACCGCCTCGGCGTAGGCGGCCGCCGGATGCGCGGCGTTGACCAGGCCGACCGGCGCCATGTACATCGCCGCACCGCAGTTGACGATGTTGCCGGCGCCCGCCTCGCGGGGGTCCACGTGGCCGTAGTGGAGCCGGGCCACGATCCACTTCTCGGCGAGGAAGACGCGCTGGAGGGGGAGCGCCTCGGCCTCCAGCTCCGGGATCCAGACGGGGGAGCCCATGAGTTCGGGCACGAGGTGGTCCGCGACGGCGTACGCGTCGAGGTGGCCGCGGACCTTCTCGTACACCCGGATCAGGGCGTGGGTCATCAAGGTGTCGTCGGTGACGTGCCCGTCGCCCTTGTGGTACGGCGCGATGGGGCGGGCGGTGCGCCAGTCGCCGCCGTTCCAGGGGCCGACGACACCGGTGACCCGGCCGCCGTGGCGCTCCAGGATCTGTTCGGGGGTGTAGCCCTCGACGGGGCCGCCGAGCGCGTCGCCGACGGCGGCCCCGAGGAGGCTTCCGGTGATCCGGTCATCCAGCGTGGGTGCGTCCAGCGGGGGCAGCGGCGCCGTGGGGACGTCCAGTGTGGGAGTCATGTCTGAATTGTCCACCTGGGGTGGCCGGTTCCGTGGCTCCCAGCAGCCCGGCGAGTTCCACCAGATCCGTCCCCGCGAGCCGGGGCAGCGCGCACCCCGCCAGCGTCCGGCAGGCGTCCCGCCAGCTCTCCGGCACCGAACGCCCGCCGCCGAGCGCGCCGGTGAGTGCGCCCGCCAGCGCCGGCGCCGAGTCGGCGACCCGGGAGAGGCAGGCGGCGGCCGGCACCGCGGCCGCCATCTCGCCCCGCGCGGCCGTCGCGAGGGCCAGCGCGACGGGGACGGTCTCGGCGGCGGCGATGCCGTAGCTGTACACGTGGTCCACGATCCGGTGCTCCAGGAGCGGGACCAGCTCGAACGCCGAACCGGCCGTCCGCGCCAGCTCCACCGCGTACCGCGCGTTGCGGCCGATCTCCGTGGCCGGCGGGAGTTCGGCGAGCGCCGCCCCCACCGCCTCGTCCACCGTGGCCCCGCCGAGCGCCGCGGCGACCGCCGCCGCCATGGCGCGTGCGCCGTGCACCCCGTCGCCGTCCTGCGTGTACCGCGCGTCGAACTCGGCGAGTTCGGCGGCGGCGCGCGGGTCGCCCGGGTGGACCACCGCGAGGACGGCGGCCCGCACACAGGCGGCGTCGTCGAAGAAGTGCGGGTTGTCGTGCCCCGTGGCGGGCGGGCGCAGACCGGTGGCCAGATTGCCCAGACCGGCCCGTACGGAGATCCGGGCGCGCAGGGGCAGCACCGCCGACTCGACCTCGGGCGCACGGTCGGCCGCGGCGGCCACCTGGCCCGCGAGGGCGTTCCAGGCGAGGTCGACGGCCGCGCGCAGCCGCCGCTCCGGGGGAAGCCCGGCGAACACCGGACCGGACGCCGCGAGCACCGCCTCCGCCGTGAACACCGCCCACTCCGCGTCGTCGGAGGGCCCGAGGCGCAGCGGCTCGGGCGGCTGGTTGAGCGCGATGGGGACGGGCAGCGTCGTGGTCGCGTTCTGCTCCGCGAACGTGTCCAGCTCCCGCGTCAGGCGGCGGGTCCACTCCGGCATCCGGGCAGCGCGGTGCCGGGCCGCCGGCCACCCCGCGGCGTCGCCCGCCGCGAGGCCGAGGAGCAGCCCCTCGACCGCGTCCCGCCCGGCCCTGCGGGGTGCGTCCGCCGTGTCCGACTCCGGGGCCTCGCCGCCCCAGGACCCGGTGCCGCGGACGGGCTCGGGCCCGCCGGGCACCGGAAGCGGTGGCGGGTCCTGCGGCGCGTCGAGGAGGACGCGGCCGGTCTCCGGCGCCGGGCGCCGTGGCCGGCCGTCCCGCACGGTGGGGCGGGCGTCCACCACCGGCGCGTCGGGGGCGGCGGGCATGGAGGCGCCGGCGGCGGTGGGTGTGGGGTGGGCGGGCGTGGAGGCGCCGGCCGCCGTGGGTGTGGGGTTGGCGGTCATGTGGCGTTCTCCTCCGGGGTGAGCAGGTCGGCGATGTCGAGGACGTGGTAGCCGCGCATCGAGGGGAGGCAGCTGCCCGTCACGGGGGAGATGGCGGTGGCCCACTCCTCCGGGATGGCGGAGACGCCGGACATCGCGCCGGCGAGGGCACCGGCCACGGCGGCGGTGGTGTCGGCGTCGCGGCCCATGTTGACGGCGGTGAGGACGGCCGTCCGGAAGTCGCCGCGGGCGGCGGCGAAGGCGCCGAAGGCGAGGCCGACGGCTTCGGGGGCGAGGTCCGTCCAGGGGTAGCCGCCGATGACCACGGCGGAGCGGACCTGGCGTTCGCGGGTCAGCGGGTCGGGTTGGACGCGCTGGGCGGCGACGACCGCGCGGCGCAGGGAGCGCGCGGTCCAGGAGTCCATCGGGACGACGGAGAGGGCGGCCGCGATGACCGAGGTGACGCCCGCGCCGCCCATCGCCGCGGCGACGCCGGCCGCGACCGCCTGGCCGCCGTAGATGCCCTCGCCGTCGTGGCTGACGCTGCCGTCGATCGCCACCAGCCGGGCGGCCTCGGCCGGTCGGCCCGCGGCGAAGACGCCGAACGGGGCGGCCCGCATGGCCAGGCCGTCGCTCCAGGCGTGGCGGTGCTGGGCGGAGATGGGGGCGGCGAGACCGCGGCGGAGGTTCTCCAGGGTGCCGCGCTCGGAGAACCCGGCGCCGCGGAACGGCCCTTCGTCGAGGTCGGCGATCCAGTGGTGCCAGGCCCGCTCCACGTCCCCCACCGTGAGGGCCGAGCCGTGCCGGGCGAGGAGGAGGGCGGAGAAGACGGCGTACTCGGTGTCGTCCGTGCCCGCCGGGCTGTCCGTCACGAAGCCCTCGATGCGGCCCCAGCGGCGGCGGATCTCGGAGGGCCGCATGTTCTCGGCGGGCGCGCCGAGCGCGTCGCCGACGGCGAGGCCGAGGAGCGCCCCTCTCGCCCGTTCACGCGTGTCGCGTGCCGTGGTGGTCACCATGTCGCGGCCCCTTCCTCGGGTGGGGCGCACCGATGGCGCCCCCGATGCCTGGATCTGTGCCACCGCGCGGCGGGAACTCGCCGAAGAAACGTCTCTGTCACCCGGCTGACACCCCGCCAGGATCCGCGCGCTCAGGTGAGGGGGGCCTTAGTAAGTACGGCCTGCCTTGCTGGCGGACCCCTTACATCGCGCGTATTTTCGAGGGTGTTGGGGGCGGCGGGTGCAACCCGGCCCGCCGGAACGAGGGGAGAGCCATGTCCATCATCGAAGCTCAGGCGCCACTGCACGAGGCCCACCGCGACAACCACACCCACCGTGACGTCAACGGCGGTTGGCTGCGTCCGGCGGTCTTCGGCGCGATGGACGGACTCGTCTCCAACCTCGCCCTGATGACCGGTGTCGCGGGCGGCTCGGTCTCCACCCAGACCGTCGTCGTCACCGGACTCGCGGGCCTCGCGGCCGGCGCCTTCTCGATGGCCGCCGGCGAGTACACCTCCGTCGCCTCGCAGCGCGAGCTCGTGCAGGCGGAACTGGACGTCGAGCGCCGTCAGTTGCGCAAGCACCCGATCGACGAGATGGAGGAGCTGGCCGCGCTCTACGTCTCCCGCGGTGTCGAGCCCGCCCTCGCCCGCGAGGTCGCGATGCAGCTGTCGAAGGACCCCGAGCAGGCCCTGGAGATCCACGCCCGCGAGGAGCTGGGCATCGATCCGGACGACCTGCCGTCCCCGGCCGTCGCCGCGGTCTCGTCCTTCGGCTCCTTCGCCCTGGGTGCGCTGCTCCCCGTCCTGCCGTACCTGCTCGGCGCGACCGCGCTCTGGCCGGCCGTCCTGCTCGCGCTCGTCGGGCTCTTCGCCTGCGGCGCGCTGGTGGCCCGGGTGACCGCCCGCGGCTGGCTGTTCAGCGGCATGCGCCAGCTCGTCCTGGGCGGCGCCGCCGCGGCCGTCACGTACGGACTCGGCATGCTCCTCGGGGCGGCGCTGTAACCGTGCCACGGAATCCGCGGTGATGCGGATTCCGCATCCGTGCCGGAACGGATTCCGTACCGCCGTAGAAGACCGAGAGGCCCCCGAAAGGGGCCTTTCCGGCGTTCAGGGGCGCCATTTCGGGACGTAGGGTGCTGATCGGTTGTGACGTATATCCCTGGCCGGATTCGTCGCGGCGATGAGACACTATGCAGGACGCCACATATGTAGCCGGTTACTCGGCGGTTTCGAACTCGTGACCAACGGGAATGAGGCCAGAGCGTCACCGGGCAACGAAGCCCGATCAGCGACGGACCGCCGGATTCCGGAGATCGTCCGGAACCCTGGATCCGTCCCCGCGAGGCAGTCGCTGCCGCCGCACCCCAGAGCTGAACCCACACCACCGCTGCGTATCGGCGGTGTCCGCATGCTGGAACGAGCTATCCACTTCGCGAGAAGCCAGCCATCATGTAACCTGCACGAAATTTCGCGGAGGGCCAACGTCGTCCCTCGGCAGTCGCTCCCCCAGACGTCGTCTGGGAGATGCCCCCAGCCACGACGACGACGGGAGAGCCGATGCGTTCCGACGCCTGGTCGCCCATGGACGGTCGCCCCGCTCCACAGGGGATGTACGACCCCCGTAACGAACACGACGCCTGTGGTGTCGGGTTCGTGGCCACCCTGACCGGTGTAGCCAGCCACGCGCTGGTCGAGCAGGCGCTGACCGTACTGCGCAACCTCGAGCACCGCGGCGCCACCGGCTCCGAGCCCGACTCCGGTGACGGCGCCGGCATCCTGCTCCAGGTCCCGGACGCCTTCCTCCGCGAGGTCGCGGGATTCGAGCTCCCCGAAGCCGGCGCGTACGCCGTCGGCATCGCCTTCCTCCCCGAGGACGGCACGGCCGAGACCGTCGCGAAGATCGAGACGATCGCCGCCGAAGAGGGCCTGAACGTCCTCGGCTGGCGCGACGTCCCCGTCGCCCCCGAGCTGCTCGGCGCCTCCGCCCGCTCCACCATGCCGGTCTTCCGCCAGCTCTTCGTGGCCGACGGCGAGCACCACGGCATCGCGCTGGACCGCAAGGCGTTCGTGCTGCGCAAGCGCGCCGAGCGCGAGGCGGCGACCTACTTCCCGTCGCTCTCCGCCCGCACCGTCGTCTACAAGGGCATGCTGACCACCGGCCAGCTGGAGCCCTTCTTCCCGGACCTGTCGGACCGCCGCTGCGCCACCGCCGTGGCCCTGGTCCACTCCCGGTTCTCCACCAACACCTTCCCGAGCTGGCCGCTGGCCCACCCGTACCGCTTCGTCGCCCACAACGGTGAGATCAACACCGTCAAGGGCAACCGGAACTGGATGACCGCCCGCGAGGCCCAGCTCGACTCCAAGGTCTTCGGCGAGGGCAAGGACCTCTCCCGGATCTTCCCGATCTGCACCCCGGACGCCTCCGACTCGGCCTCCTTCGACGAGGTCCTGGAGCTGCTCCACCTCGGCGGCCGCTCCCTGCCGCACGCGGTCCTGATGATGGTCCCGGAGGCGTGGGAGAACCACGAGTCCATGGACCCGTCCCGCCGCGCCTTCTACCAGTACCACTCCACGCTGATGGAGCCCTGGGACGGCCCGGCCTGCGTCACCTTCACCGACGGCGTCCAGGTCGGCGCGGTCCTCGACCGCAACGGTCTGCGCCCCGGCCGCTACTGGGTCACCGACGAGGGCCTCGTCGTCCTCTCCTCCGAGGTCGGCGTCCTCGACATCGACCCCGCCAAGGTCGTCCGCAAGGGCCGCCTCCAGCCCGGCAAGATGTTCCTCGTCGACACCGCCGAGCACCGCATCGTCGAGGACGACGAGATCAAGGCCGGCCTCGCCGCCGAGAACCCCTACGAGGAGTGGCTGGAGACCGGGGAGATCGAGCTCTCCGACCTCCCCGAGCGCGAGCACATCGTGCACACCCACGCCTCGGTCACCCGCCGCCAGCAGACCTTCGGCTACACCGAGGAAGAGCTCCGCGTCATCCTCGCGCCGATGGCCCGCACCGCCGGCGAGCCCCTCGGCTCCATGGGCACCGACTCGCCGATCGCGGCGCTGTCCGCCCGCCCGCGGCTGCTCTTCGACTACTTCACCCAGCTCTTCGCGCAGGTCACCAACCCGCCGCTGGACGCCATCCGCGAGGAACTCGTCACCTCGCTGCGCTCCTCCCTCGGCCCCGGCAGCAACCTGCTCGACCCCACCGCCGGGTCGTGTCGCAGCGTCACCCTGCCCTTCCCGGTGATCGACAACGACGAGCTGGCCAAGCTCATCCACATCAACGCCGACGGCGACATGCCCGGCATGAAGGCCGCCACGCTCTCCGGCCTCTACCGCGTCTCCGGCGGCGGCGAGTCCCTCGCCGCCCGCATCGACGCCATCTGCGCCGAGGCCGACACCGCCATCGAGGGCGGCGCCCGCCTCATCGTGCTCTCCGACCGGCACTCCGACGCCGAGCACGCGCCGATCCCCTCGCTGCTGCTCACCGCGGCCGTCCACCACCACCTCATCCGCACCAAGCAGCGCACCAAGGTGGGCCTGCTGGTCGAGGCCGGCGACGTCCGCGAGGTCCACCACGTCGCCCTGCTCATCGGCTACGGCGCCGCGGCGGTCAACCCCTACCTCGCCATGGAGTCCGTCGAGGACCTGGTCCGCGACGGCACCTTCATCGAGGGCATGGAGCCCGAGCAGGCCATCCGGAACCTGATCTACGCCCTCGGCAAGGGCGTCCTCAAGGTCATGTCCAAGATGGGCATCTCCACCGTCGCCTCCTACCGCGGCGCCCAGGTCTTCGAGGCCGTCGGCCTCGACGAGACCTTCGTCGCCACCTACTTCAACGGCACGGCCACCAAGATCGGCGGCGCCGGCCTCGACGTCGTCGCCAAGGAGGTCGCCGCCCGCCACGCCAAGGCGTACCCCGTCTCCGGCGTCGCCTCCGCGCACCGCGCCCTGGAGATCGGCGGCGAGTACCAGTGGCGCCGCGAGGGCGAGCCGCACCTGTTCGACCCGGAGACCGTCTTCCGCCTGCAGCACGCCACGCGCAACAAGCGGTACGACATCTTCAAGCAGTACACCGGGCGGGTCAACGAGCAGTCCGAGCGCCTCATGACGCTCCGCGGCCTGTTCGGCTTCTCCTCGGAGCGGGAGGCGATCTCGATCGACGAGGTCGAGCCGGTCTCCGAGATCGTCAAGCGCTTCTCCACCGGCGCCATGTCGTACGGCTCCATCTCCCGCGAGGCGCACGAGACGCTCGCCGTCGCCATGAACCGGCTGGGCGCCAAGTCCAACACCGGCGAGGGCGGCGAGGACCCGGACCGCCTGTACGACCCGGAGCGCCGCTCCGCGATCAAGCAGGTCGCCTCCGGCCGCTTCGGCGTCACCAGCGAGTACCTGGTCAACGCGGACGACATCCAGATCAAGATGGCCCAGGGCGCCAAGCCCGGCGAGGGCGGCCAGCTGCCCGGCCACAAGGTCTACCCGTGGGTCGCCAAGACGCGTCACTCGACGCCCGGCGTCGGCCTCATCTCGCCGCCGCCGCACCACGACATCTACTCCATCGAGGATCTGGCCCAGCTGATCCACGACCTCAAGAACGCCAACCCGGTCGCCCGCATCCACGTGAAGCTGGTCTCCGAGGTCGGCGTCGGCACGGTCGCCGCCGGTGTCTCCAAGGCCCACGCGGACGTCGTCCTGATCTCCGGCCACGACGGCGGAACGGGCGCCTCGCCGCTCACCTCGCTGAAGCACGCCGGCGGTCCCTGGGAGCTCGGCCTCGCCGAGACCCAGCAGACGCTGCTGCTCAACGGCCTGCGCGACCGCATCGTCGTCCAGACCGACGGTCAGCTGAAGACCGGCCGCGACGTGGTCATCGCCGCGCTGCTCGGCGCCGAGGAGTTCGGTTTCGCGACCGCGCCGCTCGTCGTCTCCGGCTGCGTCATGATGCGCGTCTGCCACCTGGACACCTGCCCGGTCGGCATCGCCACCCAGAACCCGGTCCTGCGCGACCGCTTCTCCGGCAAGGCCGAGTTCGTCGTCAACTTCTTCGAGTTCATCGCCGAGGAGGTCCGCGAGCTCCTCGCCGAGCTGGGCTTCCGCACCCTCGAAGAGGCCGTCGGCCACGCCGAGCTGCTCGACACCAGCCGCGCCGTCACCCACTGGAAGGCGCAGGGTCTCGACCTGCAGCCGCTCTTCCACGTGCCGGAGCTGCCCGAGGGCGCGGTCCGCCACGCCCGGATCGAGCAGGACCACGGCCTGGAGAAGGCCCTCGACAACGAGCTGATCCAGCTCGCCGCCGAGGCCCTGAACGCGGCCACCGCCGAGGAGGCCCAGCCGGTCCGCGCCCAGGTCGCCATCCGCAACATCAACCGCACGGTCGGCACCATGCTCGGCCACCAGGTCACGAAGAAGTTCGGCGGCGCCGGCCTCCCGGCCGACACCATCGACATCACCTTCACCGGCTCCGCCGGCCAGTCGTTCGGCGCCTTCCTGCCGGCCGGTGTCACCCTCCGCCTGGAGGGCGACGCCAACGACTACGTCGGCAAGGGCCTCTCCGGCGGCCGCGTCGTCGTCCGCCCCGACCGCGGCGCCGACCACCTGGCCGAGTACTCGACCATCGCGGGCAACACCATCGGCTACGGCGCCACGGGCGGCGAGCTCTTCCTCCGCGGCCGCACCGGCGAGCGCTTCTGCGTCCGCAACTCCGGCGCGCTGGTCGTCTCGGAGGGCGTGGGCGACCACGGCTGCGAGTACATGACCGGCGGCACGGCCGTCGTCCTCGGCGAGACGGGCCGCAACTTCGCGGCCGGCATGTCCGGCGGCGTCGCGTACGTCGTCGACCTCGACCGGGACAACGTCAACTCCGGGAACCTGGGCGCGATCGAGGCCCTGTCGGACACCGACAGGACGTGGCTGCACGACGTCGTGCGCCGTCACCTGGAGGAGACCGGCTCCACGGTCGCCGAGAAGCTCCTCGCCGACTGGGACGCCGCGGCGGCCCGGTTCAGCAAGATCATCCCCACCACGTACAAGGCAGTGCTCGCCGCCAAGGACGCCGCTGAGCTCGCCGGTCTCTCCGAGACCGAGACCACCGAGAAGATGATGGAGGCTGCGTCCCATGGCTGACCCCAAGGGCTTCCTGACCACCGGGCGCGAAGTCGCCCAGACCCGACCGGTGGGCGAGCGCGTCAGGGACTGGAACGAGGTCTACGTTCCCGGCTCCCTGCTCCCGATCATCAGCAAGCAGGCCGGACGCTGCATGGACTGCGGCATCCCGTTCTGCCACAACGGCTGCCCCCTCGGGAACCTGATCCCCGAGTGGAACGACTACGCCTACCGCGAGGACTGGGCGGCGGCGTCGGAGCGGCTGCACGCCACGAACAACTTCCCGGAGTTCACCGGCCGCCTGTGCCCTGCTCCGTGCGAGTCCGCGTGCGTGCTCGGCATCAACCAGCCGGCCGTCACCATCAAGAACGTCGAAGTCTCCATCATCGACAAGGCGTGGGACTCCAACGACGTCACGCCGCAGGTGCCCGAGCGCCTGTCCGGCAAGACGGCCGCCGTCATCGGCTCGGGACCGGCGGGCCTCGCCGCCGCCCAGCAGCTGACGCGGGCCGGCCACACCGTGGTCGTCTACGAGCGCGCCGACCGCATCGGCGGCCTGCTGCGCTACGGCATCCCCGAGTTCAAGATGGAGAAGCGGCACATCAACCGCCGCATCGAGCAGATGCGCGCGGAGGGCACCAAGTTCCGCACGGGCATCGAGATCGGCCGCGACCTGACGTCGACGGACCTGCGCAAGCGGTTCGACGCCGTGGTCATCGCCGCCGGCGCCACCACCGCCCGCGACCTGCCCGTCCCGGGCCGGGAGCTGAACGGCATCCACCAGGCGATGGAGTACCTGCCGCTCGCCAACAAGGTCGTCGAGGGCGACTTCGTGGCCCCGCCGATCACCGCCGAGGGCAAGCACGTCGTCGTCATCGGCGGCGGCGACACCGGCGCCGACTGCGTCGGCACGGCCCACCGCCAGGGCGCGGCCTCGGTCACGCAGCTGGAGATCATGCCCAAGCCGGGCGAGGAGCGGAACCCGGGCCAGCCCTGGCCGACCTTCCCCATGCTCTACAAGGTCACCTCGGCGCACGAGGAGGGCGGTGAGCGGGTCTACTCCGTCTCCACCACCCACTTCGAGGGCGACGAGGACGGCAACGTCCAGTCCCTCCACCTCATCGAGGTCGAGTTCGTCGACGGCAGGCTGACGCAGAAGCCGGGCACGGAGCGCCGGATCCCCGCCCAGCTGGTCACGCTCGCGATGGGCTTCACCGGCACGGACGTGGAGAACGGCCTGGTCGCCCAGTTTGGTCTGGACCTCGACGAGCGGGGTAACATCGCCCGTGACGCGGAGTTCGCCACCAATGTCGATGGCGTGTACGTCGCCGGCGACGCCGGCCGCGGCCAGTCCCTCATCGTGTGGGCCATCGCCGAGGGCCGCTCCGCCGCCCGCGGAGTCGACCGCTTCCTGACCGGAGCCAGCTCCCTGCCGGCCCCGATCCGCCCGACGGACCGCTCCCTCGTGGTCTGATCCCGCCGGATCACCCCCAAGACGTCCCGTACAACGACGTACGGAACTGAGCGCGGCGCCCCCCGAATGTCCCCGACCGGACGACTGGGAGGGCGCCGATGCGCGTCCCCGCCCCCTCAGCCCACCGGCCCGGGGAAGATCCACGTGATCAGCGACGCCGCCGACACCGCCACCACCCCGGCCAGCCCCATCCACCGGGCCCACCCGGTCGTCCGCCGGACCTTCCCGGCCCGGGCGCGCTCGTACCGCAGGAGGTACTCCGCCCCCGAGGGAAGCCTCCGCCCGGGCCGCTCGTGCACGACCGTCACCATCAGCCAGGACGCCAGCAGGAGCAGCAGGAACCCACCCGCCAGCAGCCCTGTCACCCACCACCGCGGACCCGTGGTCATCCGGCTCAGGTTCTCCTGGCCCTTCAGCACGAAGACCACCGTCAGCAGCCCGGTGAGCGTGGCGAGGAAGTTCCGGTACCCCTCCGCCTGCTGGAGGGCCGCGCGCAGCTGCTCCGGCGGCCTCGCCATGGCCAGTACCCGCTCGTCGGCGTCCCGCAGCTCCGCGGGCGTGAACTCGTTCACCGCGCCGTTCCCCCCGGCGGCAACGCGATCCAGAACGAGGCCCCGCACCCCGCCTCGACGCCCGTCGGCCGGTCCGCGTGGGAGGCCCCGCACGCACACCGCGCGTACTTCGGGGCCCCGTCGTCGAACACCTGCTTCCCCGGCCCACCGGGCCCCTTGGTCACGTACTGCACGTCTTCCCAGACCCGCATCGTCACGCACCGGCACTCGGGGCACTCACCGGTGGCCACCACTCCGCCGGCCGCCCGTGACTCCCAGAGGAAGGTGGCGACGGGCGCGGTGAGCGGCCGGTCGGTGACGCGGTAGGGAACGGTCGGACTCATGGGCGCGGGCCTCCTGCCGCCGGGGTGGGGAACGAGAGCGAAGAGCCGTGCGCACCGCCGGATCCGGTCCGGGGCGCGGGTACGGAGCGCGCTCCCCACCCGCACCCATGATCCCAGAACGATGCCGCCCCACAAGGGAGTTCGGGACGACGGCCGTCACCCGGAGAGGGGCGCCAGCCAGGCCGCCGCGGTGGTCAGGGCCGCGTCCGCTTCGGGGAGGAGGCCGGCGCCGGCGAGGAAGCCGTGGAACATGCCGGTGTGGAGGTGGACCTGGGTGGGGACGGCGGCGGCGGAGAGGCGGCGGGCGTGGGCGAGGCCCTCGTCGCGGAGGGGGTCGCAGTCGGCGAGGAGGAGAAGGGCCGGGGGGAGGCGGGAGAGGTCCGCGGCGAGACCGGGGGAGGCCGCGCGGGGGTCGCCGCAGGGGCCGAGGTACTGCTGCCAGTACCAGCGCATGTGGGCGGTGGTGTGGAAGAAGCCGTCGGCGAAGTCGCGGGCGGAGGGACGGTCGAGGCGATGGTCGAGGGCCGGGTAGAGGAGGAGCTGGGCCGCGACGGGCGGGCCGCCCCCGTCGCGGGCGCGGAGGGCCGCCGCGGCGGCGAGGCCGCCGCCGCTGGAGTCGCCGGCGAGGACGAGGGGGCGGCCGGGGTAGGCGGCGGCCGCCCAGCGCAGGGCGGTGTACACGTCGTCCTCGGCGGCGGGGAAGCGGTGTTCGGGCGCGCGCCGGTAGTCGACGGAGAGCACCGTGGCGCGGGTGCGGGCGGCGAGGGCGCGGCAGAGCCGGTCGTGGGTGTCCAGGTCGCCGAGGACCCAGCCGCCCCCGTGGGCGAAGACGACGACCGGGTCGGCGGGGCCCTCGTAGACGCGGACCGGGACGCCGTGCGCGGAGACGGAAGGGGTGGGCGGGATCGCCCCGAGGCGGGCGCGGGCCGCCGCGCGGAGCGCCTCCGGGCCCGCCCCGGGGCGGGGGAATCCGGCCGACAGCGCCTCGCAGAGCGCGCGGGCGGCCGGGGTGAGCGGGTCGGTGGTCACGCGGTGAGACCTCCGTCGACCGTGAACGCGGCGCCGGTCACGTACGAGGACGCCTCCGACAGCAGGAAGGCGACCAGCTCCCCGACCTCCTCGGGACGCCCCATGCGGCCGAGGGGGACGTGGGACCAGTCGCGGTCGGCGACGGCGGCCGTCATGGGGGTGTCGACCGCGCCCGGGTGGACGGAGTTGACCCGGACGCCGTACGGGGCGAGGTCGAGCGCCGACGAGCGGGTCAGTCCGCGGAGGCCGAACTTGGCCGCGCCGTAGGCCGCGTGGCCGGGGACGCCGACGAGGCCGGCGGTGGAGGACACGTTCACGATCGAGCCGCCGCCCGCCCGCCGGAGGGAGGGGAGGACGGCCTGGATGCCGAGGAGGGGGCCCAGCAGGTTCACCCTGAGCAGGAGTTCGGCGTTCTCGTACGTCTCCGACTCCACCGGGGCCGTCCGCCAGAGCGCCGCGTTGTTGACGAGTCCGTCGACGCCGCCGTACGCGCCGTGCGCGGCGTCCGTCACGGTCCGCCAGTCGTCGGCCGAGGTCACGTCGTGGCGGACGAAGAGCGCCGCGGCGCCGAGTCCGGCCGCGACGGCCCGGCCCTCCTCCTCCCGTACGTCGGTGAGGACGACGCGCGCGCCTGACGCCACCAGGAGGCGGGCCTCGGCCGCGCCCTGGCCGCGGGCGGCGCCGGTGACGACGACGACCTTGCCCCGCAGGCCGGTCACGGGCGGGCCGCCGCGGCGCGGAAGCGGGGGATGACCTTCGTGCCCCACTGGCGGATGGTCTCCAGGCAGACGTCCTGGGGCACGGTGCCCATCTGGATGAGGCACATCACCTCGTCCACCCCGATGTCGCGGAGCCGTTCGACGTAGGCGATCGCGGTGGCGGCGTCGCCGTAGGCGTGGTCGGCGTTGTACGGGCCGGTGTCGACGGGCCGGGCGGGGATGTCCGCCTCGTGGAGGCGGGCGACGAGCCTGCGGCGCTCCCGGTCGAGCGCCCCGGCGTGGTCCTCGTCCTCGGCGTAGCCGGTGGGGGCCGGTGCGCCGCCGTACCAGTGGGCGATCGACTCGGCGAAGAAGCGCTGGCCGCGGGTGCCCAGCCGGAGCGCGCGGGCGGCGTCGTCGAGGACGATCGTCGGGCACAGGGCGGAGAAGTGGTCGTTGACCTCGGTGGAGACGAGGCGCGATCCGTCGCGGGCGGCGACGGCCTCGTCGTACACGCCGCGCATCGCGCGGACGTCGTCGGCGCCGGCGAAGCCCATCACCAGGGCGCCGATGCCGAGTTCGGCGGCCTGCCGGAGCGAGTCGTGCTGCGAGCAGGCCATGAAGAGCGGCGGGTGCGGGGTCTGCACGGGGCGGGGGAGCACCGCCCCCGGGCCGATGTCGAGCGTGCCGTGCCATTCGAACTCGGGCTCGCGCCAGGCGGAGGCGAAGATCCGCAGGGCCTCCTCCGTCTGCGGGCGGGTGTCGTCGGGGCTGACCCCGAACATCCGCATCTCCTGGCGGGTCGCGCCCCGGCCGGCGCCGACGTCGACGCGGCCGCCGGAGAGCACGTCGAGCATCGCGGCGCGTTCGGCGACCCGGACGGGGTGCTGGTAGCCGAAGGGCATGGTCACCACGCCGTGGCCGACGCGGATGGTCCGGGTGCGGGCGGCGACCCAGGTCAGGAAGATCTCGGACGCGCTCATGTGGGCGTACTGGGTGAGGGAGTGGTGCTCGACCGCCCAGACGCGGTCGAAGCCCATCTCCTCGGCGAGGACGGCCTGTTCGACGCAGTCGTGGAGGACGCGGTGTTCGCGGTCGGGGGTGGGGTCGACGAGCTGTGCTTCGAAGATCATCGAGAACTTCACGGGGGAGCTCCTCCCGGAACGCTCAGGCGGATATGCCTAATCGAAATACTTCTAGCAGGCATAAAGTGAGGAGGGAAGGCCCGTAGACTTCCCTCCGTGGTGGACGACGAGACCGTGCCGGACCTTCCCGCGACCAGCTGGGCGGTGCTCGGACTGCTTTCGTTCGGACGGGAGTTGTCGGGCTACGACGTCAAGAAGTGGGCGGACCGGTCGCTCGGCCTCTTCTACTGGAGCCCTTCCTTCAGTCAGGTCTACAGCGAGCTGAAGCGGCTGGAGACCCGCGGCTACGCGACCTCGCGCCTCGTCGCCCCCGAGGCCGGCGCCCGCGACAAGCGCGTCTACCGCGTCACCGACGACGGCCTCGCCGCCGTCCGCGCCTGGGCCCGCAACGCGCCGCTCGACCCCCCGGTCCTGAAGCACGGGCCCATGCTGCGGCTCTGGCTCGGCCACCTCCTCGAACCCGACCGGATGCGGGAGATCCTGGCCGGACACCGGGAGTACGCCGAGACCATGAGGCTGCGCGCCGAGGCGGACGTCGCGGACGCGGCGGCCGACGAGGCGTGGGCGTACCCCCGGCTCGCCCTGACCTGGGCCGAGAGGTACTACGCGGCCGAACGCGATCTGGCCGACGCCATGCTCGCGGACATCGAGGAAGGGGAAGGGAAGCGCCCATGGCACTGAGCCTGCAGAAGGTCGAGGAGACCGCGCCCGCGCTCGTCAACCTGTACAAGTCGGCCGGGGACTCGGTCCGGCGGCACGGGATGAGCGGGCAGCGGGTCGCCGTCTACCTGGTCGTGGACTACTCGGGGTCGATGAAGCCCTACTACGCCGACGGCAGCGTGCAGGCCCTGGCCGACCGGGTGCTGGGACTGTCGGCGCACTTCGACGACGACGGACGGGTGCCGGTGGTGTTCTTCTCGACCGACATCGACGCGGAGACGGACATCCGGCTGGACGACCACGCGGGGCGGATCGACCGGATCGTGGCGGGCCTGGGGCACATGGGCAAGACGAGCTACCACCTCGCGATGGACGCCGTCATCGACCACTACCTGGACAGCGGCTCGACCGCGCCCGCGCTCGTCGTCTTCCAGACCGACGGCGGCCCGATCAACAAGCCGGCGGCGGAACGCTACGTGTGCAAGGCGGCGCGGCTGCCGATCTTCTGGCAGTTCATCGGCTTCGGGGACCCGGCGAGCCGGCAGTTCGAGTTCCTGCGCAAGCTCGACGAGCTGGACGTGCCGGGGAAGCGGCCGGTCGACAACGCGGGGTTCTTCCACGCGGGTCAGGACCCGAGCCGGGTCCCGGACGCGGAGCTGTACGACAGGATCGTCGCCGAGTTCCCCACATGGCTCGCGGCGGCCCGGGCCCGGGGCATCGTCCGGTCATGAACCCGAGCCCGCACCCACCTCCTCGCCGAGGCGCGCGAACTGCTCCTCGGTGAGGGTGACGTCGAGCGCGCCCAGGTTCTCCACCAGGTGGGCCGCCGAGGACGTGCCCGGGATGGGCAGGATGTGCGGGGACCGGTGCAGCAGCCAGGCCAGGGCCGTCTGCGACGGGGTGGCGCCGACCTCGCGGGCGACCCGGGCCACGGGCCCGTCGGGACCCGCGTGCCCGCCCATGGCGACCGGGAAGAAGGGCACGAACGCGATCCCGCGCCCGGCGGTGTGCTCGACCACCGCCTCGTGGGCGCGGGTCGCCAGGTTGTACAGGTTCTGCACGGCCGCGATCGGCGCGGCGGCCTCGGCCTCCTCCAGCTGGGCGACGGTCACCTCCGAGAGGCCGATGTGCCGGACCTTGCCCTCCTCCTGAAGGCGCTTCAGGGCACCGATCTGCTCGGCGACCGGGACGTTCTCGTCGAGGCGGTGCAGGTAGAGGAGGTCGATGCGGTCGGTGCGCAGGCGGCGCAGGCTCAGCTCGGCCTGCTGGCGCAGATAGGCGGGATGGCCGAGCGGCACCCACTCGGTGGGGGAGGGCCGGACCACGCCGACCTTGGTGGCCACCGCGATCTCGTCGCGGTACGGCGCCAGGGCCTCGGCGAGCAGTTCCTCACCCGCCCCCAGGGCGTAGGCGTCGGCCGTGTCGAAGAGCGTCACGCCCGCCTCGGCCGCCGTCCGGAGCAGCGCCACCGCCGCGGCGCGGTCGGCCGGGGCCGTCCAGATCGGCGCCTCGGGCCCGGTCGGGTCGCCGGGGGCGTCGGCGAGTCGCATCGTGCCGTACCCGACACGTCGGACCGGGAGGTCGCCGCCGAGCTGGAATATCGTCGTGTCCGGGGACTTCGTGTCGTGTCTCATGCCCGGAACCGTAGGAGCTGACATGGATGTGAGCTTCAAGCGCACACGGGCACATGTGAGGGGGGTCACACAGTGAAGATCGGTGAACTGGCGCAGGCGACCGGAGTGAGCGTGCGGCTCCTGCGCTACTACGAGGAGCAGGGCCTCCTCGACGCCGCCCGCACGCCGGGCGGCCAGCGGGTCTACGGCCCCGACGCCCCCGCGGTCGTCCGCCGCATCCGCGCCCTGCTCGCCGCGGGGCTGCCGACGCGCGTCATCTCCGAGGTCCTGGACTGCGTCTGCGGCAGCGAGGCCGAGATCGAGCCCTGCCTCAGCCCCCTGCTGGTCGCGCGGCTCGACGCCCTCGACGAGCAGATCCACGACCTGGAGGGCACCCGCTCCTCCCTCGCCGCGCTCGTGGCCGCCACGGAGGGCCGACAACCGGCCACCGAGGGAGGGTCGGTGGCCCGCAATCCGGTGGCCCCCGCGCGGGCGCGGGGCCGATCATGACGCCATGAGTTCTCTCGTACGCCACGTGACCATCGACTGCGCCGACGCCCACGCCCTCGCGACCTTCTGGGCCGAGGCCCTGGACGCGGAGCTCGCCGAGGACGACTTCCCCGGCGACCCGGAGGCGACGGTCGTGTCGCCCGGCGCCTCCCTCCTCTTCATCCAGGTCCCCGAATCCAAGGCCGTGAAGAACCGCGTCCACCTCGACCTCCAGCCCCAGGACCGCACCCGCGACGAGGAGATCGACCGCCTCCTCGCCCTCGGCGCCACCCTCCTCGACGACCGCCGCAACGCCGATGGCACCGGCTGGGCCACCCTTGGCGACCCCGAGGGCAACGAGTTCTGCGTCGAGCGCAGCAAGGCGGAGCGCGCCGCGACCGCGTGATCGCCCCGCCGCCGGGCGCCGCCGGCGGCGGAGGCCCGGCGCGGACGTGTCGTCCGTCGGGCGTCCGGAGTAATCCGGACAGGAGCTGTCGGGTATCCGGTGTTTCCTGGACGGATGGGAGACACCGGATACACCTGGGCGGCCTTCGAGGCCGCCGAGCCCGACTTCGCCGCGGTCGTGCGGGAGAGGTTCGGGCAGCACACGCACCATGCCCTGGCCACGGTCCGGAAGGACGGTTCGCCGCGGCTCAGCGGCATCGAGGCGGACTTCCGCTTCGGCGAGCTGTGGTTCGGCATGATGCCGAACTCGCGGAAGGCCCTGGACCTGCGGCGGGACGCCCGGTTCGCGCTGATGGCCAACCCCGGCCCGGGGACCGACATGGGAGGCGGCGACGTCCGGGTCTCCGGGCGGGCGGTCGAGGTCACCGACCCGGAGACGGTCGCGCGGTACGTCGAGGAGGCGGGCGCGCCGCAGCCGTTCCACCTCTTCCGGGCGGAGCCGGCCGAGGTGGTGCGGACCTGGGTGGAGGGCGAGGAGATCGTCTTCCGGACCTGGGCCCCCGGCCGGCCGACGCGGACGATCCGGCGCGGCAACGACGACAGCCCGCCGCGCCGGGACCCGTGAGCGCGGCGCGGCAGGCGGAACCCGGGCGCGGACCCGGGGTCAGCCCTCCGCGAGCACCATGGCCCGGCAGTGGTCAGGGGCGCCCCAGGCGTCGCGGAGGGGGCGGGCCTTGCGGAGCCAGAGGGCGAGGGGGAGTTCGTCGGTGTAGCCGACGGCGCCGTGGATCTGGAGGGCGGTGCGGGCGGCGGCGTAGGCGGCCTCGCCGGTGGCCACCTTGGCGGCGGCGAGGTCGGGGTCCGTGAGGGTGAGGGCGGCGCCGAAGAGGAGGGGGCGGGCGAACTCGAGACCGAGGAGCGTGTCGGCGAGGCGGTGCTTGACGGCCTGGAAGGCGCCGACGGGGGTGCCGAACTGGCTGCGGCTGCGGGCGTGGGCGACGGTGGCGTCGAGGAGGGCGAGGCCGACACCGAGGGACTGGGCGGCGGTCGCGAGCATGGCCCAGCGACGGGCGTGCGCGGCCGCCGCGGCCACGGTCGGGCCGGCGGCGAGGAGGTCGCCACCGGGCGCGGGGCGGGCCAGGCGTCGGGCGGGGTCGGCGGAGACGCGCACGGGGCCGTGACCCGGCGCCTGCCACAGCCCGTCGCCGCGGACGACGAGGACGACGTCGGCGCGGTCGGCGTCGAGAGCGCGCGGCACGGCGGGCCGGCCGGCGGGTGCCGGGGACTCGGCGAGCGCCAGGGTGGCCGTGGTGGCGCCGGAGGCGAGGGCGGGGAGCAGGCGTTTCGCGGGATCCTCGTCGCCGAGACGGGCGAGCTCGGTGAGCAGCGCGGCGGCCGCGACGGTCTCGACCAGGGGGCCGGGCACCGCGTGGCGGCCCAGGGCGACGAAGGCGTGGGCGAGTTCGACGGGCAGGGGGCCGAGCCCGTCGTACCCCTCGGGGGCGGCGAGCGCGAAGACGCCCGCCTCCGCGAGCCGCCCCCACACGGCCCGGCCCGGGGCGGCGTCGCCGCCGGCCCAGGCCCGGGCGGCCGCCGGGGCGTCCGCGGCGGTGAGCATGGCGTCGAGGGAGCCGGCGAAGGCCCGCTGCTCGGCGGTGGGCAGGAAGCTCATCAGCGGCGGCCCTTCGGCAGGCCGAGCAGCCGCTCGGCGATGATGTCGCGCTGGATCTCGTTGGTGCCCGCGTAGAGGGGGCCCGCGAGGGAGAAGACGTACCCCTCGGCCCAGTCGGTGTCCGTCAGCTCGCCGTCGGCGCCGAGGAGGTCGAGCGCGGTCTCGTGCAGGGCGAGGTCGTACTCCGACCAGAAGACCTTGTTGAGGCTGGACTCGGCCCCCGAGGGGGTGCCGGCCGCGAGGCGGGCCGCGGCGCCCGCCGTGAAGAGGCGGTACGCGCGGGCCCCGATGACCGCGTCGGCCACCCGGTCGCGCAGCGCGGTGTCCCCGGGGTCGGCCTCGCTCCGCCAGAGCCGTACGAGCCGGTCGGCGGCGGCGAGGAACCGGCCGGGGGAGCGGAGCATCAGCCCGCGTTCGTTGCCGGTGGTGGACATGGCGATCCGCCAGCCCTGTCCCGGCTCGCCGATCACGTCCTCGTCGGGGACGAAGACCTCGTCCAGGAAGAGTTCGGCGAAGGCCGGCTTGCCGTCGAGCCGGCCGATCGGCCGGACGGTCACGCCGGGCGCGCGCAGGTCGAACATGAGGTAGGTGAGGCCGCGGTGGGGCCGGTCGGCCGCCGGGTCGCTGCGGAAGATGCCGAAGGCGCGGTCGGCGAAGGCGGCCCGGGAGGACCAGGTCTTCTGCCCGGACAGCAGCCAGCCGCCGTCCGTCCGCACCGCCCGGGAGGTGAGGGAGGCCAGGTCGGAGCCGGCCTCGGGCTCGGACCACGCCTGCGCCCAGACCGTCGCGCCGGTCGCCATCGAGGGCAGGACACGGGCCCGCTGCTCCTCGGTGCCGTGGTCGAAGAGGGTGGGGGCGAGGAGCTGGATGCCGTTCTGCGAGACCCGGCCGGGGGCGCCGGCCGCCCAGTACTCCTCCTCGAAGACCAGCCAGCGGGCGAGGTCGACGCCCCGGCCGCCGTACGGCTCGGGCCAGGAGACCACCGACCAGCGGTCGGCGGCGAGTTCGGCCTCCCAGGCGCGATGGGCGGCGAAGCCCTCGGCGGTCTCCAGGGAGGGCAGCGGAACCGGGGGGACGTGGGCGCGCAGCCAGGCGCGCGCCTCCGCCCGGAAGGTCTCCTCGGTCCGTGTGTACGAGAGATCCATCGGTCACCCCGCCCTCGCCCGTTCCCTAACAAGTGTTTGGTAGGTTAACGTACGGCCATGAGCAGCGTCGAGGAGTTCCGGGCCGAGATACGGGGCTGGCTGAAGACCCACCTCAGCGGCTCCTTCGCCGCCCTCAAGGGCCGCGGCGGACCCGGCCGCGAACACGAGGACTTCGCCGAACGCCTCGCCTGGGAACGGCACATGGCCGCCCACGGCTGGACCTGCGTCGGCTGGCCGAAGGAGTACGGCGGCCGCGGCGCGAGCGTCGAGGAGCAGATCGCCTTCCACGAGGAGTACGCCCTCGCCGACGCCCCCGCCCGCGTCAACCACATCGGCGAACAGCTCCTCGGCCCCACCCTCGTCGACCACGGCACCGAGGAGCAGAAGGCCCGCTTCCTCCCCCCGATCCGCGCCGTGGAGGAGCTCTGGTGCCAGGGCTACAGCGAACCCGGCGCCGGCTCCGACCTCGCCGCCGTCCGCACCCGCGCCACCCTCCGGGGAGACCGGTGGGTGGTGGACGGTCAGAAGATCTGGACCTCCCTCGCCCACGAGTCCCAGTGGTGCTTCGTCCTCGCCCGGACGGAGCCGGGCTCACGGCGCCACGCCGGGCTCTCCTACCTCCTCGTCCCGCTCGACGGACCCGGCGTCGACATCCGGCCCATCGTCCAGCTCACCGGCACCAGCGAGTTCAACGAGGTCTTCTTCGACGGCGCCACCACGGACGCGGCCCACGTCGTCGGCGCGCCCGGCGACGGCTGGCGGATCGCCATGGCCACCCTCGGCTACGAACGGGGCGTCTCCACCCTCGGCCAGCAGGTCGGCTTCCGCCGCGAACTCCAGGCGCTCGTCGCCCTCGCCCGCGCCAACGGGGCCGCCGCCGACCCCGACATCCGCGACCGCCTCACCCGCGCCTGGACCGGCCTCGAAGCCATGCGCGCGGGAGCCCTGCGCGGCACCGACCCCTCCGCCGCCAAGCTGTACTGGTCCCACTGGCACCGCGACCTCGGCGAACTCGCCCTGGAGGTCCGCGGCCCCGCCGGCACCCTCGCCGCCGGCGCGCCGTACGAACTCGACGACTGGCAGCGGCTGTTCCTCTTCTCCCGCGCCGACACCGTCTACGCCGGGTCCAGCGAGATCCAGCGGAACATCATCGCCGAGCGGGTGCTCGGCCTCCCGAAGGAGCCGCGCCCATGACCCGGACCCCGCCGCCCCCCTACGTCCCCGGCCACGCCCTCCTGGCCGGCCGCACCGCCGTCGTCACCGCCGCCGCCGGAGCCGGCATCGGCGGTGCCACCGCCCGCCGCTTCCTGGAGGAGGGCGCCCACGTCCTCGTCAGCGACGCCCACACCCGCCGCCTCAAGGAGACCGCGACCGCCCTCGCCGCCGAGTTCGGCGCCGACGCCGTCGCCTCCCAGCCCTGCGACGTCACCGACGAGAGCCAGGTGCAGGAGCTGTACGACACCGCCGAACGCCTCCACGGCCGCCTCGACATCGTCGTCAACAACGCCGGACTCGGCGGCACCGCCGCACTCGCCGACATGACCGACGCGCAGTGGGACCGCGTCCTCGACGTCACCCTGGGCGGCACCTTCCGCTGCACGCGCGCCGCCCTGCGCCGCTTCCGGGACTCCGGCACCGGAGGCGTCGTCGTCAACAACGCCTCCGTCGTCGGCTGGCGCGCCCAGGCCGGACAGGCCCACTACGCCGCCGCCAAGGCCGGCGTCATGGCCCTCACCCGCTGCGCCGCCGTCGAGGCCGCCGCCTACGGCGTCCGCGTCAACGCCGTCTCGCCCTCCCTCGCCATGCACCCCCACCTGGCCAAGGTCACCACCACCGAACTCCTCGACGAACTCACCGCCCGCGAGGCATTCGGCCGCTACGCCGAACCCTGGGAGATCGCCAACGTCATCGTCTTCCTCGCCGGCGACTACTCCTCGTACATGACCGGCGAGACCGTGTCGGTCAGCAGCCAACGCGCCTAGGACCAGAATGGACGCGTGCCGAAGAATCCCCAGACCGCCAGCCCGAAGAAGACCCAGGTGAGCGCCGCGCCCGAGCGGCGCCGTGAACTCCTCGACACGGCGGCCGAGGTGTTCGCCGCCCAGGGGTACAACGCCACCACGGTCCGCAAGATCGCGGACGCCGCCGGCATGCTCGCCGGCAGCCTCTACTACCACTTCGACTCCAAGGAGTCGATGCTCGACGAGATCCTCTCCACCTTCCTGAACGAGCTGTGGGAGGGGTACGACGCCGTCCTCGACGCCGCCCTCGGCCCCCGCGAGACCATCGAGGCCCTCGTCACCGAGTCCTTCCGCGAGATCGACCGGCACCGCGCCGCCGTCGCCATCTACCAGAAGGAGTCCCGGCACCTGGCCGACCAGCCCCGCTTCCGTTACCTCGCCGACTCGCAGCGCACGTTCGAGACGGCATGGCTCGGGACGCTGGAGCGCGGGGTCGCCGCCGGGGTCTTCCGCGCCGACCTCGACGTCCGCCTCACCTACCGCTTCGTCCGCGACACCGTCTGGGTCGCCGCGTCCTGGTACCGGCCCGGCGGACTGCACCGCCCCGAGGAGATCGCCCGCCAGTACCTGTCGATGGTCCTGGACGGGATCGCCGTACGTCCCACCTGACCGACCGGAGGAGTCGCCATGCCCGAGGCATACATCGTCGAAGCGGTCCGCACGCCCGTGGGCCGCCGAGGGGGCGGCCTCGCGGCCGTCCACCCGGCGGACCTCGGCGCCCACGTCCTGGCGGCCCTCGTCGCCCGCTCGGGGATCGACCCGGCCGCCGTCGACGACGTCGTCCTCGGCTGCCTCGACACGGTCGGGCCCCAGGCCGGCGACATCGCCCGTACGGCGTGGCTGGCCGCGGGTCTCCCCGAGGAGGTCCCCGGCGTCACCGTCGACCGCCAGTGCGGCTCCTCCCAGCAGGCCGTCCACTTCGCGGCCCAGGCGGTCATGTCCGGCACCCAGGACCTCGTCGTCGCCGGCGGCGTGCAGAACATGTCGATGATCCCCATCGCCTTCGCCTCCCGGCAGGCCGCCGAACCCCTCGGCCTCACCGGCGGGCCCTTCCACGGCAGCGAGGGCTGGCGGGCCCGGTACGGCGACGCGCCGGTCAACCAGTTCCACGGCGCCGAGCTGATCGCCGAGAAGTGGCGGATCACCCGGAGCGACCAGGAGGAGTTCGCCCTCCGCTCGCACCGGCGCGCGCTCCGCGCGATCGACGAGGGCCGCTTCACCCGGGAGACCGTCGCCCACGGCCACGTCGCCGTCGACGAGGGGCCGCGCCGCGACACCAGCGCGGAGAAGATGGCCGGGCTACGGCCGGTCGTCGAGGGCGGCACCATCACCGCAGCCTGCTCCTCCCAGGTCTCCGACGGCGCCGCCGCCCTCCTCCTCGCGAGCGAGCGGGCCGTACGCGAGCACGGGCTCACCCCCCGGGCCCGCGTCCACCACCTCTCCGCCCGCGGCGAGGACCCCATCCGGATGCTCTCCGCGCCGATACCCGCGACCGCCCACGCCCTCAAGAAGACCGGCCTGACCATCGACGACATCGACCTCGTCGAGATCAACGAGGCATTCGCCCCGGTCGTCCTCGCCTGGCTCAAGGAGACCGGCGCCGACCCCGCCCGCGTCAACGTCAACGGGGGCGCCATCGCCCTCGGCCACCCCCTCGGCGCCACCGGCGCCAAACTGATGACCACCCTCCTCCACGCACTCGAACGCACCGGAGGCCGCTACGGCCTCCAGACCATGTGCGAGGGCGGCGGCCAGGCGAACGTGACGATCATCGAACGGCTCTGACAGTCCCCGAGCCGTACGGGTCGTTCCGAACGCTCCGGAACGACCCGTACGGCTCCGGGGCGGCCGAGGGGGGCCCGTGAGCGGGGGCCGCACTGTGAAGTGGCACACGTCGGACCGGTCTGGGCTGGTCTGATCCGTCCGGGCATCGGGCGGGCGGGGCGGGAAGGTCCTGAGGCGCACTATTGTTCCGGTAGAGACCTCCGGAACGCGTTTCGCGCGTTCCGGGAGAGACAGCCGGGGCCCGTATCGCGTGTTCCGGGTAGAGCAGCCGGGGCCCGTACCGTGCAGGTGCGGGCCCCGGCTGTGCCGCGAGCACCGGCCAGGAAGGCACGCATGACCCGCTCCGAGCGCCCCCACAAGCGCAGCCCCCGCAGCACCCAGGCGAAGTCCACGTCGCAGCCGAAGGGCTCCCGCGGCGGCCGCCGTCCCACGGCGCCCCCGCCGCCGAGCGAGTTCACGCCGCCGGAGACGGTGACGCCCGCGCTCCCCGCGGTGGACTCCTTCGCCGACCTCGACATGCCCGAGGGCCTGCTGCGGATCCTCGGCGAGCAGGGGGTCACGGAGCCGTTCCCGATCCAGGCGGCGACGCTGCCGAACTCGCTGGCCGGTCGTGACGTGCTCGGCCGGGGCCGCACCGGCTCCGGCAAGACCCTCGCCTTCGGGCTCGCCCTGCTCGCCCGCACCGCGGGCCGCCGCGCCGAGCCGACCGCGCCCCTCGCGCTGGTCCTGGTGCCCACCCGTGAGCTCGCCCAGCAGGTGACCGACGCCCTCACCCCGTACGCCGGGGCCCTGCGGCTGCGGATCACCACCGTCGTCGGCGGCATGTCGATCTCCCGGCAGTCCTCCGCGCTGCGCCGCGGCGCCGAGGTCCTCATCGCCACCCCCGGCCGGCTGCACGACCTCATCGAGCGCGGCGACTGCCGGCTCGACCAGGTCGCCATCACCGTCCTGGACGAGGCCGACCAGATGGCCGACATGGGCTTCCTGCCGCAGGTCACGAAGGTCCTCAAGCAGGTCGAGCCGGGCGGCCAGCGGCTGCTCTTCTCGGCGACCCTCGACCGGAACATCGACAAGCTCGTCAAGATGTTCCTGGACGACCCGGTCGTGCACTCCGTCGACCCGTCCGCCGGCGCGGTCACGACCATGGAGCACCACGTCCTGTACGTGGCCGACGAGACCGACAAGAAGGCCGTCACGCTGCGGATCGCGGCCCGCGACGGCCGCACCATCCTCTTCATGGACACCAAGCGCTCGGTGGACCGGCTGGTCAAGCGGCTCCTCGCCAACGGCGTGCGCGCCTCCGGCCTGCACGGCGGCCGCTCGCAGCCGCAGCGCAACCGGACCCTCGACCAGTTCAAGAACGGCCAGGTCACCACGCTCGTGGCGACGAACGTGGCGGCCCGCGGCATCCACGTCGACGACCTCGACATGGTCGTGAACGTCGACCCGCCCATCGACCACAAGGACTACCTGCACCGGGGCGGCCGCACGGCCCGCGCCGGCGAGTCGGGCAGCGTCTTCACCCTGGTCCTGCCGGAGCAGAAGCGCGACATGGGCCGGCTGATGTCCAACGCCGGGATCAGCCCGCGCACGGCTCAGATCAAGTCCAGCGACGAGCAGCTCGTCGAGCTCACCGGCGCCCGGGAGCCCTCGGGCGTCCCCGTCGTCATCGAGACCCCGCAGCCGACCCCGCCGCGCAAGCCGGCCGGGGCCGCGGGCAGCGGCGGCGGCCGTCGCCGCCGCGGCGGATCCGGTGGTACGGCGACGGGCGCCGGACGCCCCTCCGGCTCCGGCACGGCCGCGGGCCGCGGGAACGGCGCCACGTCCGGCGGCGGGCGCGCCGCGTCCGGCGCGGGCCGTACGGCGACGGCCGGCGCGGGTCGCGGGACCGGATCGGGCCGCGGCGCCGGCTCCGGTGCGGGAGCCGGGCGCGGCGCGGGCACGGGTGCCGGTGCGGGCCGTGGCGCGGGTACGGGTGCCGGTGCGGGCCGTGGCGGGCGTCAGGCGTCGGCCACCAGCCGTTCGCGCAGCGCGACCAGCTCGCGCAGCTCCAGGCCGAGGCCGACCGACACGTAGCGGAACAGGCTCCCGTACGAGGCGCGGACCTGGTCGAGGGCGGTGTCGAGGTACTCGGCCCGCACCTCCTGGAGCGGCACGATCAGCTCCGGGTTCTGCATCAGCCCGCCCTGCTTCAACCCCTCCCGCAGCCGCGCGTCGTACGCGGCGCGGAAGGTGTTGGAGGCCAGGTAGTCCGCGCGGGCGGCGGCCTCGGGCACCCCGAGCAGGGTGAGCAGGAGCCAGCTCGTCCACCCGGTGCGGTCCTTGCCCGAGGTGCAGTGCACGAGCAGCGGCCCCCGGCGCGGATCGGCCAGGTCCCGCAGGGTGGCCGCCAGGGCGGCCCGGTTCGCCGCCTCGGTGACGAAGGTGCGGTAGACCTCGCGCATGAAGGCGGCGGCCCGCCCGCCGCCCAGCATCTCCTCCTGCCGGACCGGGTCCCGCGAGCCGATCGCGGCGAGCAGCTGCCCGAAGAGGCCGTGGTCGGTGACGGGCCGGGCGACCGGGACCGGGCCGGCCGGCAGCCGGTCGGCCCCGTCGTACCCGACCTCCAGCGGGATCCGCAGGTCGACCACGGTGCCGAGGCGGAGCCCGGCGAGGGCGGTGACGTCGGCGTCGGTGAGCTTCCCCAGATGGTCGCCCCGATAGGCGAGGCCGTGCCGGACCAGGGCCCCGTCGTAGGTGCGGTAGCCGCCGAGGTCGCGGACGTTGACCGCGCCCTGGAGCGGGATCCGGCGGATGGCGTCCGCCGCCCGGGGACGGGCGGGTGCGGGCGGCGCGGCGCCCAGGACCAGCGTGGCGCCGGTGGCGGTGAGCAGTGCGCGTCGGGACAGGGACATGGCTGGACTCCCTTTCGGACTGACGGACGTACGGGGGCGTACGACTGACGGACTCGGGTGGCACAGCCGTGGGCGGACGGGCCCGCGGGGCTGGGGCGTCGTTCGGATCGGGTCCTGGGGTGCGTGCCGGCCGGACCGGCGCGGCAGCCCTACGGGTTCGCGGGCTCGGAGCGGACGGTGGGATCGGGTACGGGCAGCGCCCGGAGCACGTCGGCGGCCTCGGCCATGATCCGGGCGACCAGCTCCTCGCAGCTGGGGAGGTCCTCGATGACCCCGGCCACCTGCCCGGCGGCCATCACGCCCAGGTCGGCGCGGCCCTCGACCATGGAGGCCCGCAGCAGCATCGGCGTGTTCGCGGCGAGCAGCACCTGGCTCCAGGAGAGGTCCTTGCCGTGGCGCAGGGCCAGGCCGTCGCGGATCATCGCGGGCCACGAGAGCCCGGACAGCCGGCGGAAGCCGGCCGCGTGGCGGACGGCCCGCGCCAGCCCCCCGACCCGCCCGGCCCGTTCGAGGGAGGCGACCAGCTCGGTGCGGAGCATCCGGTGCGGGAGCCCGTCGACGGCCGTGGTGACGGTGACGTCCTTGACGCCGGCCGCCAGGTAGCGGGCCTTGACCGCGTCCGGGACGGTCGAGTCGGAGGTGAGCAGGAAGCGGGTGCCCATGGCGACGCCGGCGGCCCCGTGGGCGAGGGCGGCGACCAGCCCGCGTCCGTCGCGGAAGCCGCCCGCGGCGATCACGGGGATGCCGACGGCGTCGACGACCTGGGGGAGCAGGACGGTCGTCGCGACCTCGCCGGTGTGCCCGCCGCCCTCGCCGCCCTGGACGAGGACCGCGTCGGCGCCCCAGGCGGCGACCTTCTCGGCGTGCCGGCGGGCGCCGACGGAGGGGATGACGACCACCCCGGCGTCCTTCAGCTCGGCGATCAGGTCGCGGGACGGGGCGAGGGCGAAGGAGGCGACCCGCACGCCCTCGTCGACGATGATCCGGACCCGTTCGCGGGCGTCCTGGGCGTCGGCCCGCAGGTTCACCCCGAAGGGGCGGTCGGTGCGCGACCTCACCTCGCGGACGGCGGCGCGCAGTTCGGCGGCGGTCATCGTGGCGGAGGCGAGGATGCCGAGCGCGCCGGCGTTCGCGGTGGCGGAGACGAGCCGGGGCCCGGCGACCCAGCCCATGCCGGTCTGCACGATCGGGTGGCGGACACCGGTCAGCTCGGTGAGGGCGGTCCTCATCGGGGCGCGACCTCCCGGTCCCGCAGCCCCCGCGGGTCGATGACCTCGCGGACGAGCCGCAACTCCTCGGCGCTCGGCTCCCGGGTGGTCGGCACGTCGCCGTCGGCCGCGAGCTCGAAGCCGGTCGCCGCCCGCACCTCGGCCACGCTCACGCCCGGGTGCACCGAGGCGAGCCGCATCCGGTGGTCGGGGGTGTCGAAGTCGAAGACCCCGAGGTCGCTGACGACCCGGACCAGCCGGTGGTACGGGGCGTCCCCGGCGCGGTCGTACCCCACCCCGCAGACCATGTCGACCCGCTCGACGAAGACCCGGGGGGAGTGCCGGGGGATCCAGTAGCTCACCGGGTTGTTCAGGGTGTTCACCGGGGCACCGCGCACCCCGAGCAGCTGCCGGGAGGGGCGCTCCCAGTCGCCGACGCAGGAGATGTTCTGGTTGCCGTACCGGTCGATCTGGCTCGCGCCCATCATCACGTGCCGCCGCCCGCCGGTGACCAGCGCGAGGTGGCGGCGGTAGGGCAGCCAGCCCTCGGGGCGTCCGTCGGGGCCGACGAGCATCGCCTCGCCGTCGGTGAGCAGCAGGTCGGGGGAGAAGGTGCGCCGGGCGAGGCGGGCGCCGACGGACGGGACGAGGCCCATGGGGCTGGCCAGCACCTCGCCGGCGCCCCGCCACGCCTCGGCGCAGGCGACGACGCAGTACTCGGCGCGGGTGACGGGCGGGGCGCTCGGGCTGCTCACGGCTGCTGCTCCTTCTGCCAGGTCTGGACGGCGCGCTGGTAGTCCTCCTCGCTCGCGCCGCCGAGGAAGCGGGCGGCGAACTCGGGCCAGGGGGTGGTCGCGTAGAGCTTCTGGAACGCCTCGTCGCGGTCGTGGTCGGGGACGCAGGAGGTGAAGTGGGCCCCGTTGGGGGTTTCGACGACGCCGGTGACGCTGTGCCGGCTGACGAGGAGGGACTGCGGGACGGTGTCGGGGCCGAAGCCGTCCTCGACGAGCCGCTCGCAGGAGACGTACGCGGTGTCGGCGGCCTCGCAGAACAGGTCGTCGAAGTACGGGTCGGGGCCCAGGTACTGGCCGTTGCCGTGCCGGTCGGCGCGGTTGACGTGGACCAGGGCCGCGTCCATCCGCAGGGCGGGCACGGCGACGAACTCCTCGCCGTCCTCGTACGGGGAGGCGACCGTCCGCAGCGCGGGGTTGACCCGCATGACGTCGGAGCCGAGGCCGGCCCGGACGGGCAGGAAGGGCAGCCGGTGGGCGGCGGCCCGCAGTCCCCACATGAACATGGCCTCGTCGAGCTCGGTCAGCGCGAGGGTGCCGTTCTCGCGGGCGGCCCGGTAGTGCGGTTCGAGGGGGATCGAGTCGAGGGTGACGAAGGGGGCGACGAGCCGCCGGACGCGCCCGGCGGCGGCGAGCAGGCCCACGTCGGGGCCGCCGTACGAGACCACCGTGAGATCGGTGATCTCGGACCGGAGCAGCGCTCTGACCAGGGCCATCGGCTTGCGGCGCGAGCCCCAGCCGCCGATGCCGATCGTCATGCCGGAGCGCAGCCGCCCCACGACGTCCTCGGGGGTCATGGTCTTGTCGGTCACGGGGAGTCCTCCTTGCCGAAGGTGGCGCGGACCCGGTCGGCGACACCGCCCAGATTGGCCTCGAAGGTGAAGCCCTGCTCGAAGCGGTAGCTGCGCCGCACGTCCACGGGGTCGATGCCGTTGATCGCGGCCTTGGCGAGGCGGACGAGCGTCCCGTCCTTCGCCGCGATCTCGCCCGCGAGCTCCAGGGCGGCCGGCAGGAGCCCGTCGCGGGGGACCACCCTCCACACCGACCCGTGGGCGTGCAGCTCGGCGGCGGTCACGGTCCGCGAGGTGTAGTACAGGGCCCGCATCAGGTGCTGGGGGACCAGCCGGGAGAGATGCGTGGCGGCGCCGAGCGCGCCCCGATCCAGCTCGGGCAGGCCGAAGACGGCGTCGTCGGCGGCGACGATCGCGTCCGCGTTGCCGACGAGGCCGATGCCGCCGCCGAGGCAGTGGCCCGCCACCGCGGCGACGACCGGCACCTCGCACTCGTACACCGACGCGAAGGCCGCCGCGCAGCCGCTGTTGGCGCCGATCAGGGAGGTGGGGCCGGGGTCGCGCTGCAGCTCCTTGATGTCGACGCCCGCGTTGAAGCCGCGCCCCTCGGCGGTCAGGACGACGCAGCGGACCCCGGGGTCGCGGCCGGCGGCGCGGACGGCGTCGGCGAGCGCGTACCAGCCCTTGACGGGCAGGGCGTTGACGGGCGGGAAGTCGACGGTGACCAGGGCGACGCCCGGGCCCGTGCGGGAGGTGGAGACACCCATGAGCGGATCAGCTACCTTTCCACCAAACGTTTGTTAGGTAACCTCTTGAGGAGGAAGGTAGCAGCCGATGGAGCTGGACGGGAGGGTCGTGCTCGTCACCGGCGGAACCCGGGGCGTCGGCGCGGGCATCGCACGCGCCTTTCTGCGGGCCGGCGCGCGGGTCGCCGTCTGCGCCCGCAGACCCCCGGACACACCGGTCGAAGCGGCGGGCCGCACCGCCGACTTCCACCCCCTCGACCTGAGGGAACCCACCGCCGTGAGGGAGTTCCTCACCACCACGCTCGCCGAGCGGTACGGGCGGCTCGACGTCCTCGTCAACAACGCGGGAGGCACCCCCCACCGCCTCCTCGGCGAGGGCGAGGCCGAACGGCACGCGCGCGTGGTCGAGCTCAACCTCACCGCGCCGCTCGCCGTCAGCCTCGCCGCGCACCCGCTGCTCCGCGCCTCGCGCGGCGCGGTCGTCATGATCGGCAGCGTCAGCGGCACCCGGCCCTCGCCGGGCACCGCCGCCTACGGCGCGGCCAAGGCGGGCCTGGAGAACCTCGCCCGTTCGATGGCCGTCGAATGGGCCCCCGAGGTACGGGTCAACACCCTCGTCCTGGGCATGGTCAGGACCGAACTGTCCCACCTGCACTACGGCGACGACGACGGTGTCGCCGCCGTCGGCCGGACCGTGCCGCTGGGCCGCCTCGCCGCACCGGACGAGATCGGCGAGGCGGCCGTCTTCCTCGCCTCCGACCGGGCGGCCTACGTCTCGGGGGCCTCGCTCCTCGTACACGGCGGCGGCGAACGCCCCGCCTTCCTGGACGCCGCAACTGCCAACAAGGAGAGCTGACATGGGACTCTGCGACGGACGCGTGGTGATCGTGACGGGAGCCGGACGAGGGCTCGGGCGGGCACACGCCCTCGCCTTCGCCGCCGAAGGGGCCCGGGTCGTCGTCAACGACCTCGGGGTCGGCGTCGACGGGCGCCCCGGGCCCGACAGCCCCGCGACGGCGGTCGTCGAGGAGATCAGGGCGGCGGGCGGCGAGGCCGTCGCCCACGGCGGCGACATCGCCTCCACCGAGGGCGCCGCCTCCCTGGTCGCCGCCGCCCTCGACGCGTACGGACGGCTCGACACCCTCGTCAGCAACGCGGGCTTCCTGCGCGACCGGATGCTCGTCAACCTCGACGAGAAGGACTGGGACGCCGTCATGCGGGTCCACGGCAAGGGACACTTCCTCCCCCTGAAGTACGCCGCCGCGCACTGGCGGGCCGAGGCGAAGGCCGGGCGGACCCCCGAGGCGCGGGTCGTCCACACCACCTCCGGCGCCGGACTCCTCGGCAGCGTCGGACAGGGCAACTACGCCGCCGCGAAGGCCGCGATCGTCGGCCTCACCCTCGTCGCGGCATCCGAGCTCGCCCGGTACGGGGTCCAGGTCAACGCCATCGCGCCGGCCGCCAGGACCCGGATGACCGAGCGGGTCTTCGACGGCCTCGACGCGCTGCCCGAGGACGTCTCGCCGCTGGTGGTGTGGCTGGGATCGGCGGACTCCGAGGGGGTCACCGGCCGGGTCTTCGAGGCCGAGGGCGGCCGGCTCACCGTGATGGAGGGCTGGCGGCCGGGCCCGACGGAGGACAAGGGCGGGCGCCGGTCCCCGGCGGAGGCGGGGGAGAGCGCCCGCAGGCTCCTCGCGCAGGCGGAACCGCCGCGCCCGGTCTACGGGGCCTGAGGGCACCGCTCCTCGCACGCCGCCCCGGCACGGCCCCGTTCGCCGCCCCCTCCCGGCAGGGCAGGATGAACCGCACACCGGGGAGGGGAGCGGCATGGAGCCGGCACGGCGACAGGACACGGAGCGGCAGCGGGCGGACGGGGAGCGGACGGCCCCGGCGGCCGACGGGGCCGAGGACCACGACCCGCTCGGCACGTTCGTGAACGGCTGGGACTGGATCGGCCTCAACCGGGCCCTCCCCGACGACCTGCTGATCCGCCTGCTCGCGCTGGACGCGGGCCTCGTCCACCCGAGGGACCTGCCGCCGGCCGTCGTGGACGCCGCCGCCGGCCACCCGGACCGGGGTGTGCGGAGCGCGCTGTCCGAGGCCCGGACGGCGCTGACGGCCGCCCAGTGGGAACGCCACCTGGCCGCCGAGACCTCGGGGGCCCGGCGGGCGTACTTCGTGCAGGACGCGGCCCGCGCCCGCGCGCCGCTCGCACCCGCCACCCGCGAGCGGCTCGCCGCCGACCCCTCGCCGCTGGTCCGCGCCGAGGCCGCCCGCCTCCCCGGCCTGCCGGGCGAGCCGCTGCGCACCCTGGCCGGGGACGCCTCGCCCGCCGTGCGGGCCGCGGCCTGCGCCCCCGCCTGGCCGCACCTGGGCCCCGCGGCGCGGGCCGCCCTGCTCGCCGACGCCGACGCGGGGGTCCGCACCGCGGCCCTGATCCGGCACCACCGGGACGAGCCGCTCGACGAGGACGGCCACACGGCGCTCGGCGGCACCGACTTCCGGGGCCTGGAGGAGTGCCGCCTCGCCCCCGCGCTCTCCCTCCGCCTCGCCGCGCACGCGGACCCGGCGGTCCGGCGGGGCATCGCCGGCCATCCCGACCTGCCCCCGGCCGGCGTCGCCCGGCTCGCCGAGGACGCCGACGAGACCGTCCGACAGGCGGTCGCGCTCCGCGCCGACCTCACCGAGGAGGAACGGGCCGCCGTCCGCGTCACCGTGGACACCTCGACCCTGCGCTACGCCGTGCCCTGGGTGACGGCCCTGCACGACGACCCCGAGGCCATGCGCCGCCTCGCCGCCTCCTGCCACCCGTACATCCGCAGCAGCGTCGCCCGGGCCCGCCGGCTCCCCCCGGACGTCGCGGCGCTCCTCGCCCGCGACGAGGACGAGGTCGTGCGGCTCTTCCTCGCCGAGTCCTGCGACGACGCCCCCGCCGACATGCTCCTGGAGGTCTGGCACTGGTGGACCGGCAGCTTCTCCAGCCCCGGACGGCCCCGCAGCCACCCCGCCTTCCCGCGCGCCGGACTCCTGCGGTTCGCCGCCGACCCCAACCCGCGCCTGCGGCGCCTCGCGCTCGACGACCCCGACTCCACCCCGGAGCTGGTCGAGGAGTTCGCCCACGACCCGGCCGCCGAGGTCCGCCAGGACGCGGCCCAGGACCCGAGGCTCTCCCCGGCGGCAGCCGCCCGGCTTCTCGACGACCCCGACCGGTCCGTACGGGCCCTCGCCGCACGCCACCCCGCCCTGCCGTGGGACGCGCTGCTCCGGCTGCTGCTCGACCGGGCGACCGTGCGGGACGCCGTCCTGAACCCGGCCCTCCCGGAGGCCGCCATGCGGCGGATCGTCGACGCTGTCGAGGCCCGCGTCGCCGTCGTGCGCGGCACGGCGCGGGGCGACTGAGACCGACGCTCAGCCGCGCCGGGGCGTCGTCCACTCCAGACGGGTCCTGACGCGGGCGTCGTGGACGTGCTCCAGCGCGGCGAGGGCCGTCTCTCGGGCCGGTCCGTCGGAGGCGCCGTCCGCGAGGATCGAGGCGAGGGCGTCGGCGGCGCGCGGGTCCTGGCGGATCGCCAGACCCCGCGCCGCCTCGGCCGCGGTCTCCGGGTCGTCGTCGCCGAGGCGCTCGGCGAGGCCCTCGCGCACCAGCGGGGTGTCGTCGGGCAGTTCCGCCAGGGCGAGCGTCGCCCAGTCCCGCACCCGGGGATCGCCGTCCCGGCTCAGCGCCAGCAGCACGCCCAGGGCCTCGACGTGCCCGGCCGGGACGATCCCGGCCAGCGCGGCGGCGGTGGCCCGCCGCACGGCGGCACCGGGATGCCCGGCCGCCGTGAGGAGTTCGGGGACGGCGGCCGGGTCCGCGCACTCCCCGAGCGCGAGGACCGCCGACAGCAGGGGCTCGCGGGCCGGGAGGGCGGCGTCCGCGGCCAGCCGCCGCAGCACCGGAACGGCGCCCGGGGCGAAGCCGGGGAGCGCGCCGAGGACCCGCGCGCCCAGCGCCCGGCGCAGCGGGTCGCGGTAGGCGCACCAGCCGGCCGCCGCGACGAACGTCTCCTCGTCGGCCCGGCCCGCCAGCTCCGCCACCGCCGTCGTCCAGTCGTCGAGCTCCGGGTCGCCGCACCGCAGCGCCCGCGCCGCCAGCTCCTCGTGCGGGGTGCGCAGCCCCAGCGCCGCCTCCAGGAGGGTGGCGATCGCCGCGTGCCCGGTGTGCCGGTCGTCGCCGCGCCCGGGGGCGCCGTCCTCCCGCAGGAGCTCCACGACGACCGTCACCCCGCCGTCCTCGCGGACCCGGCGGACGACCGCCTCGTAGGTCTCGCCGCCCTCGTTCCCGGCGACCAGCCCGCGCCGCAGCTCCGCCGCGATGTCGACGCCGATCCACCGCCGCGCCTCGCGCAGGGCCGCCTCGCGGGCGAGCGCGCCGTGGTCGAGGAGGGCCCGCACGCATCCGGCGGAGCCGCGCCGGGCGGCGGCGACGAGCGGGAGGACGCCGTCGGGGCCGGGCCGGTCGGGGTCGGCGCCGTGCTCCAGGAGCGCCCGGGCCGTGTCGGTGTGGCCGAGCCGCAGCGCCCAGGCCAGGGCGGTGAACCCGAAGTCCTCCTCCTGGTCCGGGTCGACGCCCGCCGCCAGCAGGGCCCGCACCACCTCGGTGTGCCCGCCGCAGGCCGCCCCGCACAGCGGCAGGTCGCCCTCGTCCTCGCCGCTGCGCCGGGCCGGGTCGGCCCCGGCGGCGAGCAGCACCCGCACGATGCCGGCCTCGTTCCCGAGGGCCGCCCGGTACAGCGCGCTCTCGCCGTCCTCCCGGCCCTCGGGGTCGGCCCCGTCCCGCAGGGCCCGTACCGCCCCGTTCTCGTCCCCGTCCCGGATGGCGTCGAACAACGTGCTCATGCACCGACCCTGACCCGCCGTCGGTCCCCGGCGCAAATCCATTCCCGGGGAGCGGGTTCAGGCCGCGCACTCCAGCACCGTGCGGCAGACCCCGCACCGGGCCCGCAGCGCCCGGCCGGCGGGGACGCGCAGCCGCTGCGCGCAGACCGGGCAGGGGAAGGCGACGCCGACGGCCGGGGCGCCGCCGTCGAAGGCGTACGGGGCGCCCGGGGCCGCCCGGCCGCGCCGCCGCTCCCGGTCGTACCGGCGACGGTCGGCCCAGCCGGCCCCGGCGAGCGGTGGCGGGGCGAGTTCGCGGCGCGCCTCGGCCCGGCCCCGTAGCCACGCCTCGTACGCCACGGCGCTGGTGAACCAGGGCGAGGGGTCCTCTCCGAAGACCTCGGCGCGCTTGGCGAGGACGTACCCGAACTCCTCCGGCGTCAGGTAGCCGAGCTTCTGGCTCTCCACGCCGTCGCGCCGGTAGGCGTCGAGGAGCAGCCAGCCCGCGCCGAGGTAGGTGGTGGCCACGTCGGTGAGGACCTCGTTCTCGGCGGTGCCGGGGAAGCCGAGGCCGAGGCGGTGCAGCAGGACGTGGGTGATCTCGTGGGCGAGGGCCGCGCCGATGTCCCTGCGGCGGGTCCGGAAGCGGTCGTTGAGCTCGACGAAGTACTCGGGTCCGGCGGTGAGTTCCACGGTCGCCGCGTGTTCCATGGTCCGGAAGCACACCACCATGCGCGCCTCGGGCAGCCGCAGGTGGCGGACGAGGGCGCCGGCCACCCGCTGGGTGCCGAGGTGGAGGTCCTCGTCGTCGCCGAGGGCCACGGCGGCGGGGGGAACGCTGGCCGGGTAGCGGTGCACGCCGTCGGGGGAGAGGCGCCGGTAGAGCGCGGTGAGGGAGGCCCGGATCGTGGCGCGGTGCGGGAAGCCGTGGGTGACACGGTCGGCCCCATCACGGTTCGGCATACCGCATCCCCCCTCTTTTCCACTGTACGGTCCCACCACCGGTCATGGCCGAAAAGGCTTGCTTGTGGCGGCAGTTGGGTGCTGTCCATAATCCGGACATGCCTTGACGGGCTCATGTCACCCCCGTCAGGGGCAACCCCCCACGAGAGAAGGAAGGCACATGAAGCAGAACCGTGTGGTCCGCACCCTTCAGAAGCTGGCCGCGGCGGGCGCCGTCGTCCTGGCGGCCGTCAGCCTCCAGCCGACCACCTCCGCCTCCGCCGCCCCGGCCCCCGTCGTCGGAGGCACCCGCGCCGCCCAGGGCGAGTTCCCCTGGATGGTCAGGCTCTCCATGGGCTGCGGCGGCTCCCTGATCAGCCCCCAGGTCGTCCTCACCGCCGCCCACTGCGTCAGCGGCTCCGGCAACAACACCAGCATCACCGCCACCGCCGGTGTCGTCGACCTCCAGTCGAGCAGCGCCATCAAGGTCAGGTCCACCAAGGTCCTGCAGGCCCCCGGCTACAACGGCAAGGGCAAGGACTGGGCCCTGATCAAGCTCGCCAGCCCGATCACCTCGCTGCCCAACCTGAAGATCGCCGACACCACGGCCTACAACACCGGCACCTTCACCGTGGCCGGCTGGGGCGCCGCCCGCGAGGGCGGCGGACAGCAGCGCTACCTGCTCAAGGCGAACGTCCCGTTCGTCTCCGACGCCTCCTGCCAGTCGTCGTACGGCAGCGACCTCGTCCCGGCCGAGGAGATCTGTGCCGGCTACAGCCAGGGCGGGGTCGACACCTGCCAGGGCGACTCCGGCGGCCCCATGTTCCGCAAGGACAACGCCGGTGCCTGGATCCAGGTGGGCATCGTGAGCTGGGGCGAGGGTTGCGCGCGGGCCGGCTACCCCGGCGTCTACACGGAGGTCTCGACCTTCGCCGCCGCGATCAAGTCGGCCGCGGCCACGCTGTAACCCGAGAGGGGAGGGCCCCGGGGCACACCGCCCCGGGGCCTTCCCGCGCCCCGGGGCCCTCCCGCGCGCCGGAGCTCGGCCCGGGCCCCCGATCCGCCCGGCCCAGGCCCCGGCCCCGGGTCCTCACGCCAGCTCGACCGAGGCCGCCGCGGCCCCCTCCAGCTCCAGGACCCACACCTCGTTGGCGCCCTCGCGGACCACCGGGCCCGGGACGAACAGGGAGTCCTGGGGACCGACGGCCCAGTAGCGGCCCAGGCAGAAGCCGTTCACCCACACGAATCCCCGGGTCGCACCCGGCAGCCGCAGCACCGCGTCCCCCGCACCCGACACGTCGAGGACCGCCCGGTACAGACCGGGCCCCGCCGCCGGCACCGCCCCGAACGGCACCTTGCCGACCGCGGCCGCCTCGAAGGCGTCCAGCCGCAGACCGCGGGCCCGCACCCCGTGCAGGTACTGCCGCTCGTGCCGGACGCCGCCGGTGATGCCCTTCGACTCGGCCAGCCGCGGACCGTAGTTCACCCGGCCCAGCGACTCCACCCACAGATCGACCACCGCCGGACCGGCCACCGGCTCGGCCAGCCGGTCGTCCTCCTCCTCCAGCACCCCCGCGAGGACCCCGTCGACGTACACCGTCGCCCGGTCCCGCAGCCCCGTCACCCCCAGCGGATACGGCTGACGGGGCCCCGGGACCGACACCCGGTAGCGGACCAGCCCCCGGTCGACCCCCAGCTCCTCGAAGGTCGGCGGCACCGGCGCCACCGACTCCTCGTCGCCGAGCACCTCCAGGACCTCCTCCAGCGGCGCCCAGCCCTCGAAGCCGCCGCGCACCGGCGCCGACAGCCGCACCGGCGGCTCCGGCACCTCCGGCAGCGGCCCCTCCGCGTACCCGGCGAGCACCTCGCGGAAGAGCCGGAACTTCTCCGTCGGCAGCCCCGCCTCGTCGACCGGCGCGTCGTAGTCGTACGAGGTCACCGTCGGCAGCAGCGCCCCGTCGTGCAGCTCACCCGACCGGTTCGCACCGGCCCGTCCCGCGAAGTTCGTCCCCCCGTGCGCCATGTACAGGTTGACCGACGCCCCGCACTCCAGGATCTCCCGCAGCGCCTCCGCCGCCTCCGCCGCGTCACGGACCGCGTGCCCCGTGCCCCAGTGGTCGAACCAGCCGCACCAGAACTCCATGCACATCAGCGGCCCCGACGGCCGGTGGCGCCGCAGCGTCGCGAACCCCTCCCGCGCCCCCGAGCCGAAGTTCGCCGTCGCCAGCACCCCCGGGACGCTGCCGCCCGTCAGCATGTGGTCCTCGGGCCCGTCCGACGTGAACAGCGGCACGCTCACCCCGCAGTCGCGCAGCAGCTCCGCCACCCACTCCAGATAGGCCAGGTCGCTGCCGTAGCTCCCGTACTCGTTCTCCACCTGGACCAGGATCACCGGACCGCCCCGGTCCACCTGCCGCTCCACCACCTGCGGCAGCAGCCGTCGGAACCACGCCGCCACCGGCGCCAGGAACTCCGGGTCCCGCGTCCGCACGCGCCGCCCCAGCGGACCGGTCAGCCACTGCGGCAGACCGCCGTTCTCCCACTCGGCGCAGATGTACGGACCCGGACGGACGATCGCCCACATCCCGGCCCGGGCCACCGCGTCCAGGAACCGGCCGAGCTCGTCCACGTCCCCGTACCGGCCCGGCTCCGGCGCGTACAGGTTCCAGGGGACGTACGTCTCGACACAGTTGAGGCCCATCGCCCGCAGCATCCCGAGCCGGTGCTCCCACAGGCCCTCGTGCACCCGGAAGTAGTGCAGCGCGCCCGAGAGCAGCCGCACCGGCCGCCCGTCGAGCAGAAAGTCCTCGTCACCCACAGCGAACGTGCTCATGGCCTCACCCTCACCCTCTGGCGGCGAACCGGTCCATGGACAAAGATCGTCGAAGTTTGGACGTAACGGAGGGGCCCGCGGCATGTACCACACCTGGATGCGCTACTTCACGCCCAGCCCCGTCCACCACCGCCTCGGCCTCGTCTGCCTCGGCGTCGGACTCCAGCACGGCACCCTGCCCACCGTCGGCCCCCGCACCCTCGACCACCACGTCGCCGTCGTGGTCTCCGCCGGCGGCGGCTGGTACCGGGGCGCCGACGGCCGGCGCACCACCGTCACCGCCCCCGCCCTCCTCTGGCTCACCCCCGGCACCCCCCACCACTACGGCGCCGACCCCGGCACCGGCTGGGACGAGGCGTTCGTCGACTTCTCCGGGCCCGCCACCGCCACCTACACCGAACTCGGCTACATCGAGCCCGACCGCCCCGTCGTCCCCCTCTCCGACGCCGCCCCCGCCCGCGCCGCCATCGGCCGCATCGCCCGCGCCGCCCGCCCCGGCAACCCCCTCCTCGACGTCGAGGCCGGCGCAGCCGTCCACGAACTCCTCGTCGCCCTGCGCCGCGCCCGCGCCGACACCAACGCCGACGGCGACCCCGTCCTCGCCGCCCTCGCCCGCGACGCCTTCCAGCCCCTCTCCGTCGCCGAGCACGCCACCCGCCACGGCATGACCCCCGCCGAGCTGCGCACCGCCGTCCGCCGCGCCGCCGGCTGCAGCCCCAAGGACTACCTGCTCACCGTCCGCCTCGGCCGCGCCAAGGAACTCCTCGCCGCCACCGAACTGCCCGTCGCCGCCGTCGCCCGGCGCGTCGGCTACGACGACCCCGCCTACTTCTCCCGCCTCTTCACCCGCCGGGTCGGCACCGCCCCCATCCGCTTCCGCGAGCAGCAGGGGCACGCCGTCCACGGCGGCTGGAGCGACCGCGTTCCGGATCCCGAACACCCGCCCACGGTCCCGCCGAGATCGGTCTAAGCTCGCAGATCATGAGCGACACCAGCGAGATCGACCCGACCGTCATCGCCGAACTGACCCGGCTGCGCGAGAGCATCGACAACATCGACGCGGCGGTCGTGCACATGCTCGCCGAGCGCTTCAAGTGCACCCAGCAGGTCGGCGTCCTCAAGGCCGAGCACCAGCTGCCGCCCGCCGACCCCGACCGCGAGGCCCGCCAGATCGCCCGGCTGCGAGAACTCGCCGAGAGCGCCAGACTGGACCCGGCCTTCGCGGAGAAACTCCTCAACTTCATCATCGCCGAGGTCATCCGCCACCACGAGACGATTGCGGACGGAGCACGCTGATGGCCCGCGTCACGGTCTTCACCCTCGGAGGCACCATCTCCGCGCGCGGCGGTGACGCGGCCCGCATGACCGGCCAGGAGGTCCTCGCCGGACTCGGCGCGCCCGAGGACGTCGTCCTGCGCGACTTCCGCCGCGTCCCCAGCTCCTCCGTCACCCACGAGGACCTCGCCGCCCTCGCGGACGAGGTGCGCGCGGCGGTCGCCGACGGCTCCGGCGTGGTCGTCGTCCAGGGCACCGACACCCTGGAGGAGACCGCCTTCCTCCTCGACCTGCTCTGCACCACCGAACAGCCGATCGCCGTCACCGGCGCCATGCGCCGCCCCGACCTGCCCGGCGCCGACGGCCCCGCCAACCTCGCCGCCGCCCTCGCCGTCGCCGCCGACCCCGCCTGCCGGAACCTCGGCGTCCTGGTCGTCCTCGCCGACGAGATCCACGCCGCCCGCCTCGCCCGCAAGACCCACACCACCTCCGTCGCCACCTTCGCCTCGCCCGGCGCCGGACCGATCGGCACGGTCGTCGAGGGCGAACCCCGGATCCTGCTCCGCCCCGCCGTCCCCGCCGCCGCCTGCCGGCTCTCCTTCGACCCGGCGGTACGGGTGGCCCTCGTGACGCTCTCCCAGGGCGACCGCGGCGAACTCCTCGACGCCGTCGACGACCGCTTCCAGGGCCTCGTCGTCGCCGCGTTCGGCGCCGGCCACGCCCCCACCTGGCTCGTCGAACCGCTCGCCGCCCTCGCCCGCCGCATCCCGGTCGTCCTGGCCTCCCGCACCGGCGGCGGCGCGACCCTCACCCAGACCTACCGCGGCCCCGGCTCGGAGTACGACCTGCTGCACCACGGACTGGTCCCGGCCGGCCCCCTCGACCCCGCCAAGGCCCGCATCCTCCTCCACACCCTGCTCTCCAGCGGCGCGGCCGGCCCCGCCGGATACGACCGCCCCCGCATCACCGCCGCCTTCGCCCACCTGAACGGCTCGGGACTCGCCTGAGCGCGGGATCCGCCACCACCCCTGCCCGATACCCCGGGCATCGGGCAGCATAGGGCCCATGTCCGTACTGACGCGCGACGAAGCGCAGACCCGTGCCCAGCTCCTCGACGTCCACCACTACCGCGTGGACCTCGACCTCACGACCGGCGACGAGACCTTCACGTCACGGAGCCTCATCCGCTTCACGGCCCGCGCCGCGGGGGACACCTTCGTCGAGCTCAAGCCCGAGACCCTCCACTCCGCCGTCCTCGACGGCGAGCCCCTCGACACCTCCGCCCTCGACGGCAACCGCCTCCCGCTGAGCCTCACCGAGGGCGAGCACACCCTGAGCGTCGACACCGTCATGCGGTACTCCCGCACCGGCGAGGGCATGCACCGCTTCAAGGACCCCACGGACGGCGAGTCGTACGTCTACACCCAGCTCTTCATGGAGGACGTCCAGCGCGTCTTCGCCGCCTTCGACCAGCCCGACCTCAAGGCCGTCTTCGAGCTGAGCGTCACCGCCCCCGACGGCTGGACCGTCCTCTCCAACAGCGTCACCGAGCAGCAGCCCGACGGCAGCTGGCTGGCCGCCCCCACCCCCCTGCTCTCCACCTACTTCGTCTGCGTCGCCGCCGGACCCTGGCACTCGATCCGCACCGAACACGCCGGACTGCCCTTCGGCATCCACTGCCGCCGCTCCCTCGCCCCCCACCTCGACACCGACGCCGACGAGATCCTCGCCGTCACCAGAGCCTGCTACGACCGCTACCACGAGAAGTTCGACGAGCCCTACCCCTTCGACTCGTACGACCAGGCGTTCGTCCCCGAGTTCAACGCCGGCGCCATGGAGAACCCCGGACTCGTCACCTTCCGCGACGAGTTCGTCTTCCGCTCCGCCGTCACCGTCACCGAACGCCAGACGCGCGCCATGGTCATCGCCCACGAGATGGCCCACATGTGGTTCGGCGACCTCGTCACCCTGCGCTGGTGGGACGACATCTGGCTGAACGAGTCCTTCGCCGAGTACATGGGCTTCCAGACCGTCAACGAGGCGTGCTCCGACCTCTTCCCCGACACCTGGGTCGACTTCGGCGTCGCCCGCAAGGCATGGGGGTACGAGGCCGACCAGCGGCCCTCCACCCACCCCGTCGCCCCCGACCCGGAGGCCGTCCCCGACACCGCCTCCGCCCTCCTCAACTTCGACGGCATCTCCTACGCCAAGGGCGCCTCCGCCCTCCGCCAGCTCGTCGCCTGGCTCGGCGAGAAGGACTTCCTCGCCGGCATCAACATCCACTTCAAGCGGCACAGGTTCGGCAACGCCACGCTCGCCGACTTCATCGACAACCTCGCCGCCGCCACCGACCGCGACGTCCACGGCTGGGCCGACCAGTGGCTCCGCACCACCGGCGTCGACACCCTCACCCCCCGCCTCGACGGCGCCGGCGGCACCTGGCGCCTCACCGTCGACCGCGACGGCAGCCGCCCGCACCGGATCTCCGTCGGCGTCCACGACCGCGACCCCTCCGGCGACCTCGTCCTGCGCGAGCGCCGCGAGGTCGACGTGCCGCAGGAGGCCCCCCTGGAGCTGTCCGGCCCCCGCCCCGCCCTCGTCGTCCTCAACGACGAGGACCTCACCTACACCAAGCTCCGCTTCGACGAGGTCTCCGAGGAGACCGCCCTGCGCGGCCTCTCCCGGATCCCCGACCCGCTGACCCGCGCCGTCGTCTGGAACGCCCTGCGCGACATGGTCCGCGACGGCGACCTCGAACCCGCCGCGTACCTGGAGACCGCCCTCGCGCACCTGCCGCAGGAGACCGAACTCGCCCTCCTCCAGGGCGTCCTCGGCTTCGCCCGCACCCAGATCGCCGACCGGTACGTCACCGAGGACGAGCGCCCCGCCGCCCTCGCGAAGATCGGCGAGATCGCCCGCGACCTGCTCCGCCGCACCGAGGACGGCGAGTCGCCCGGCCTCCGCCTCACCGCCGTCCGGGCCCTCGTCGACAGCGCCACCACCCCCGACAAGATCGCCTCCTGGCTCGACGAGGGCACCGTCCACGGCGGCCCCGAACTCGACCCCGAGCTGCGCTGGCGCATCCTGGCCCGCCTCGCCGTCCTCGGCGCCACCGACGAGGCCGCGATCGCCGCCGAACTGGAGCGCGACCCCAGCGCCACCGGCGAGGAGGGCGCCGCCCGCTGCCGCGCCGCCCTCCCGGACCCCGCCGCCAAGGCCGCCGCCTGGTCCGCCCTCTTCGACACGGACGACCTGTCCAACTACCTCTTCACCGCCACCGCCCAGGGCTTCTGGCAGCCGGAACAGGCCGACCTCGTCCGCGACTACGTGCCGCGCTTCTACGCCGACGCCGCCGCCCTCGGAGACCGCCGGGGCCCGGCCATGGCCGAGGCCGCCGGCCGCTACGCCTTCCCGGCCTTCGCCGTCGACGCCGACTCCCTCGCCCTCGGCGAGACCCACCTCGCCGACGACACCGTCATCCCCGCCCTCCGCCGCAAGCTCGTCGACCAGCTCGACGACCTCCGCCGGGCACTCGCGGTCCGCACCGCCTGAGCCCACCCCACCCCACCCCGGCGCAGGGCGCGTCCCCCGCGCCGGGGGCACGGGGGAGCCGCGGCGCCCCCACCCGGCCGCCCCGCGAGACCCACCGCACCCGCCCCACGCAGGCCGAGGCCGACCCGGCACCCCTCCCCGCCCGGGCACCCCCAGGGCCCCGGCACCCCTACCCGCCCGGGCCCCCTCCCCGCCCCCGCATGTCCCTCGTTCGGGTCACAAGCGGCCACTCCCCGGACACGCCCCACCAGCGCCCGCCACGCTGTCGTCCATGCGTGCCGCACCCCCACCCCTCGCCGGAGGCACCCCCGGCCCCGACGCCCTCCGCCCCCTCCTGGACACCGTCCTCGACGCCCTCCGCACCGGCGCGACGGAGCGCGGCGGCCCGCTCCCCGCCGGCGGCCCGGACGCCGTCGCCGCACGGACGGCGACCCTCGGAGCCGTACTGCCCGAGACCGGCACCGGCGCCGACGAGGCCCTGCGGACCCTCGTCCGCGCCCTGGCCGAGGGCGCCGCCGACCCCGCCCACCCCCTCTGCGCCGCCCACCTCCACACCCCGCCGCTCGCGCTCGCCGCCGCCGCCGACCTGGCCGCCTCCGCGCTGAACCCGTCCATGGACTCCTGGGACCAGGCCCCCGCCGCCTCCGCCCTCGAACACCGGGTCACCGCCGCCCTCGCCGCCGAGGTCTTCCCCACCGCACCCGCCCCGGACGCGCTCGTCACCACCGGCGGCACCGAGTCCAACCAGATCGCCCTGCTCCTCGCCCGCGAACGGCACGGCGCCCTCCGCACCGTCGTCGGAGCCAACGCCCACCACTCCTTCCGCCGCGCCGCCTGGCTCCTCGGCCTGCCCGAGCCGGTCACCGTGCCCACCCCCCGCGGCACCATGGACCCCACCGCCCTCGCCGACGCCCTCGCCCGCACCGAAGGCCCCGTCCTCGTCGCCGCCACCGCCGGCACCACCGACGAGGGCCTGATCGACCCCCTCCCCGCCCTCGCCGACGTCTGCGACGCCCACGGCGCCGCCCTCCACGTCGACGCCGCCTACGGCGGCCCCGTCCTCTTCAGCCGGACCCACCGCCGCCTCCTGCACGGCCTCGACCGGGCCCGCACCGTCACCGTCGACCTCCACAAACTCGGCTGGCAGCCGGCCGCCGCCGGACTCCTCGCCGTACGGGAGGCATCCGACCTCGCCGCCCTCGACCACACCGCCGACTACCTCAACGCCGACGACGACACCGAGGCCGGACTCCCCGACCTCCTCGGACGCTCCCTGCGCACCACCCGCCGCCCCGACGTCCTCAAGACCGCCGTCACCCTCCGCGCCCTCGGCCGCGACGGCCTCGGCGCCCTCGTCGACGCCTGCGTCGAACGCGCCCGGGACCTCGCCGACCTCGTCGAGAAGACCCCCGGCCTCGAACTGCGCGCCCGCCCCACCCTCACCACGGTCCTCTTCCGGCCCGTCGACGCCGCCGACGAGACCGTCGCCGCGATCCGCCGCGACCTCCTCGCCGAAGGCCGCGCCGTCCTCGGCCGCGCCGCCGCGGACGGCCGCCTCTGGCTCAAGGCCACCCTGCTCAACCCCCACGCCACCCCCGGCGACCTGGCACAGCTCATCACCCTCGTGGAAGGCAGCACGCACCGATGACCGGCAGCACCCCCCAGCAGGACCTCGACCAGCCCCACGACCTCGTGGGCGTCGGCATCGGCCCCTTCAACCTCTCCCTCGCCGCCCTCGCCCACGGCGTGCCCGGCGGACTCGCCGTCACCTTCTACGAGCAGAAGCCGGCCTTCCAGTGGCACCCCGGCCTCCTCATCGAGGGCGCCACCCTCCAGGTGCCGTTCCTCGCGGACCTCGTGACCCTCGCCGACCCCGCCAGCCCCTGGACCTTCCTCAACTACCTCAAGAGCCGCGAGCGCCTCTTCCCCTTCTACTTCGCCGAGAAGTTCCACATCCAGCGCGCCGAGTACGACGCCTACTGCCGCTGGGTCAGCGAACGCCTCCCCGGCCTCCACTTCGGCCACCAGGTCGACTCGGTCCGCTGGAACCCCGAACGCCGCCTCTTCGAGGTCGACTTCACCCAGGTCGACCCGGCCGGCGAAGCCGAGGCCCTCGGCCGCGCCTACACCCGGAACGTCGTCCTCGGCGTCGGCACCGAGCCCTACGTCCCCGAGCCCCTCAAGCCCCTCGCCGACGCCCCCGGCGTCCCGGTCGTCCACTCCGCCGACTACCTCGCCCACCGCGAGACCCTCCTCGCCGCCGGACACGTCACCGTCATCGGCTCCGGGCAGTCCGGCGCCGAGGTCTTCCTCGACCTCCTCCGCTCCCGCCCCGCCGGAGCCGAACGCATCCACTGGCTGGCCCGCACCGAGGCGTTCGCCCCCATGGAGTACTCCAAGCTCGGCCTGGAGCACTTCACCCCCGACTACACCCGCTACTTCCACGCCCTGCCCGAACCCGTCCGCGGCGACCTCGTCCCCCGGCAGTGGCAGCTCCACAAGGGCATCGACGCCGACACCATCGCCGCCATCCACGACGAGCTCTACCGCAGGACGCTGCACGGCGGCTGGCCCGACGCCGTCCTCACCCCCGGCGTCCGGGTCCGCACGGCCGGCCGGGTCGCCACCACCCAGGTCGAACTCCACCTGGAGCACCTCCAGCAGGGCACCCGCTCCCGGCTCACCACCGACGCCGTCGTCCTCGCCACCGGCTACCGCGAACGTCCGGTCGACCGGATGCTCGCCGGCCTCGACCCCTACCTTCGCCACGACTCCGCCGGCCGCGCCCGGGTCGACGAGCGGTACCGGCTCGTCCTCGACCCGTCCGTGACCGGCTCCGTCTACGTCCAGAACGCCGAGAAGCACACCCACGGCGTCGGCGCCCCGGACCTCGGCCTCGCCGCCTGGCGCAGCGCGACCATCCTCAACGCGGTCAGCGGCAAGGAGCCGTACCCGCTGCCCCGCCGCACCGCCTTCACCAGCTTCGGCCTGGAGACGCGAGAGGCGCCGAGCATCCCGGCACAGGGCCAGAAGCTGACGCCCCTCACACCGCTCGTCTAGCGGGACCTAGAACACCGGCACGCCGTCCCGGGTCAGCTTCCAGTCCACCGACGCGAAGAGGCCCGGGTCGACGGTCCCCTTGGCCTTCACCCACTGGATGATGGTGTTGCGGATCTCGTCCGAGTTGGCCCACAGCTGCTGGGCGGCCGCGACGTGCGGGAACGCCCCGCCACCGCTCGCCCGGTAGTTGTTGACCGCGAGGACGAACCTCGCCGCCGGGTCGAGCGGCTTGCCCTCGAACGCCAGGTTCACGATCCGCGAGCCCGCCGGCCGGGCGATGTCGATCTCGTACGTCAGACCCGACACCGCGTCGTAGTTGTAGTCCGGCGTGTTGTCCGCGTTGGTCAGCTTCGCCGTGTCGACGGGCTCGCCCGCCGCCGTCCGGACGTAGTACTTCGCCGAGTACTCCAGGTAGTCCTTCAGCTGGGCGCCGGTCAGCAGACGGGCCTCCAGCGTGTTCTCGAAGGGGTACAGCCCGGCGGCGTCCTTGATGCTGATCTCGCCGGCCGGGATCCGGGCCGTCCGCGAGAAGCAGGACGCCTGCGAGAGCACCGGCAGCCCGGCGTACGCGCCGCCCGCGAGGGCCGCCTTCACCGTCTCGGCCTGCACCACGTTGATCAGGTCGATGATCGGCTCGTCCTTCCACGGCGCGTCGGCCGTGGTCATCGCCGCGGTCGAGGTGCCGATGACCTGGTTGACGTACGCGACGACCTTCCGGTGCTCGTCCGCGAGCAGCCCGGTGATCTTCGGGTCCTCCGCCACCGTGTTGGAGTTCAGGACCTGCGCGGCGACCTTCTCGACCGTCCAGCGGCCCTTCTCCCACACCAGGTCGAAGTCGAAGAGCGTGAGGCGCTGCCCCCACTTCAGCGGCTCGGAGAGCACCACCTCCTTGCCGGTCTCCTTGTTCGCGATCCGGTACTCGGGGATCTCCGTGTGCGCGTGGCCGACGAGGATCGCGTCGATGCCCGGGACCTGCTCGGCGACGAGCCCGGCCGCGTTCTCCACGTACGGCAGCTGGTCACCGTAGGACGAGGTGCCGCTGGAGCCGGAGTGGGCCGAGACGACGACCACGTCCGCGCCCATCGAGCGCAGCTTCGGCACCCACTTCGCGGCCTGCTCCTCCAGACCGGGGAAGACCATCCTGCCGGTGACGTTCGCCTTGTCCCAGATCGCGATGCCCGGGTTGGTCAGACCGAGGACCGCGACCCGCACGTCCTTGCCGTGCGGGGTGCACAGCCGGTGCATGCTGTAAGGGGCGAAGGCCGGGCGCAGCGTCCTCGCGTCGAGCGCGTTGGCGCCGAGCAGCGGGAAGTCGCACTGCTCCTCGAACTTCCGCAGCACCGGGATGCCGTAGTTGAACTCGTGGTTGCCGAGCGCGGCGGCGTCGTAGCCGATGGCGTTCATGGCCTGGGCCATCGGGTGGACCGGGCCGCGGCGGGCGGTGATCGGGTCGACCTTGGCGTAGTAGTACGACAGCTGGGTGCCCTGGATGGTGTCGCCGGCGTCGATGAGCAGCGTGTTGCGGCGGCCCTTCTCCTCGCGGACCTGGTCGACCAGCGTCGAGATCTTCGCGAGGCCGACGTCGTTGTGCGCCTTGTCGTCGAACTCCTTGTCCGTGAAGTAGTCCCAGTTGAAGACGTTGCCGTGCAGGTCGGTGGTGCCCATCACGGTGAACGAGTACCGCTTCTGCGGACGCGGGCGGCCGGGGCCGTGGGCCTCGGCGGGACCGGCGACGGCTCCGGCGACGGCCACTCCGGCCCCGGCGGCGGCCGAGCGCTCCAGGAACGTCCTGCGGTTCAGCGGCATGTGTGTTCTCCCCTTGTGGTTCTGTGGCGCCGGCGCCGACCGTGGCGCACAACGCGCGTAGATTCTGGCTCAGACGCACCGTCGGCAACAGACCTTCCGGGTTACGGAGTGGGAAAGTGTTCGAGGGACGACCACAGCCGAACACGGAGGATCCGGACGTGACACAGGAACACGCGACCCCCGACGCACCCCAGGTGACGGTCCGCGGCGAGGGGCGGCTCGACGTCGACCCGGAGCTCGCCGGGATCTGGGTCACCGTCTCCGCCCGCGGCACCGACCGCGCCGCCGCCCTCGCCGACCTGACCCGCCGCAACGCCCGGGTGATCGACCTGGTCAAGGCGGTCGGCGACGGCGTCGAGAAGCTGGAGACCGGCCGGCTCTCGATCGCCCCCGAACTCGGCAGGCGCGGCCGCGGCGAACGCGTCCACGCCTACGAGGGGCGGGTGCGGGTGACGGCCGAACTGACCGACTTCACGGCGCTCGGGGAACTGGTCACCCGGCTCGCCGACCTGGAGATGACGAGCGTCGAAGGCCCCTGGTGGTCGCTGCGGGCCGAGTCCCCGGCGTACGCGGAGGCGCGACGGCTCGCCGTGACCGAGGCGGTGCGCCGGGCCCGGGCGTACGCGGAGGCGCTCGGCACCTCCCTCGCCTCACTCCTCGAACTCTCGGACGCCGGCATCGGGGGCCCCTCGCCGGCCGGCGGGCCCGGCTTCCGCGGGGCCCCGGTCGCCTTCGCCGCGGAACGGGCCGTCGAGGCGCCGCCGCTGGACCTCGAACCGCAGCGGCAGACCGTCACCGCGGAGGTCGTCGCGCGCTTCACGATGCGGCCGCCCGCACTCTGAGACAGGCGGCTCCGGGACGCGGAAATCGCTCATCGGAGCACGTCGCTGCACAGATTCAAGTCTTGTCAACAACCTTTCACGGAAAGGTTGTTGAGTAGTCATGCCGCGCCGATTTCCTACTGGCGGGTAAGCCCTAGGCTCGACCCATGCGCCGAGCGAAAATCGTTTGTACCCTTGGGCCCGCCACCGAAACATACGACCAGATCAAGGCGTTGGTCGAGGCCGGAATGGACGTGGCCCGCCTCAATCTCAGCCACGGCAGCTACGCCGAGCACGAGGACCGCTACCACCGCGTCCGCAAAGCCGCCGACGAGACCGGCCGCAGCGTCGGCGTCCTGGCCGACCTTCAAGGCCCGAAGATCCGCCTCGGCCGCTTCCGCGAGGGACCCGTACTGCTTGAACGCGGCGACGAGTTCACCATCACCGTCGAGCCCACGGACGGCGACCGCCACTGCTGCGGGACCACCTACTCCGGCCTCGCCCAGGACGTGACCGCCGGCGAGCGCATCCTCGTCGACGACGGCCGCGTCACCCTGGAGGTCACCTCCGTCGACGGTCCCCGCGTCCACACCCTGGTCGTCGAAGGCGGCATGGTCTCCGACCACAAGGGCCTCAACCTCCCGGGCGTGGCCGTCTCCGTCCCGGCCCTCTCCGAGAAGGACATCGAGGACCTCCGCTGGGCGCTGCGCACCGGCGCCGACGTCATCGCCCTCTCCTTCGTCCGCAGTGCCCGCGACATCGACGACGTCCACCGGATCATGGACGAGGAGGGCCGCCGGCTCCCCGTCATCGCCAAGATCGAGAAGCCGCAGGCCGTCGAGAACATCGAGGAGATCGTCGCGGCCTTCGACGGCATCATGGTCGCCCGCGGCGACCTCGGCGTCGAAATGCCCCTCGAACAGGTGCCGATCGTCCAGAAGCGCGCCGTCAAGCTCGCCAAGCGCAACGCCAAGCCCGTCATCGTCGCCACCCAGATGCTCGATTCGATGATCGACAACTCCCGGCCCACCCGCGCCGAGGCGAGCGATGTGGCGAACGCCGTCATCGACGGCACCGACGCCGTCATGCTCTCCGGCGAGACCAGCGTCGGCCGCTACCCCATCGAGACCGTCCGCACCATGAGCCGGATCGTCGAGGCCGCCGAGGAGGACGTCCTCGCCAAGGGCCTGCCCCCGCTGACCGAGCGCAACAAGCCCCGCACCCAGGGCGGAGCCGTCGCCCGCGCCGCCGCCGAGATGGGCGACTTCCTCGGCGCCAAGTTCCTCGTCGCCTTCACCCAGTCCGGCGACACCGTCCGGCGCCTCTCCCGCTACCGCTCGCCGATCCCCCTGCTGGCCTTCACCCCGGACCCGGCCACCCGCTCCCAACTCAACCTCACCTGGGGCGTCGAGACCTTCCTCGGCCCCCACGTCGACTCCACCGACGCCATGGTCGCCCAGGTCGACGAGGAACTCCTCCGCATCGGCCGCTGCCACAAGGGCGACATCGTCGTGATCACCGCCGGCTCCCCGCCCGGCGTCGCCGGCTCCACCAACCTCGTCCGCGTCCACCACATCGGGGATCCGCTGACGTAGTCAGCGCTTGGGGCCGACGTGTCGGTCCATGAGCGCGACGTCATCACGCCGTGCCACGGATACATCGTGCGCACCGGTCGCTCGGCGCCTGCTCCGCCAGGACACACCGACACGTTCCAGCGTGTCGGTGCAGAGCCGTGTGATGTCGTCCGAGGTGTTGGTGAAGAAGTAGCGGGGGTACTCGTACCGCTTCATCCGCCCGCCGACGGTCTTCTCCGTCCAGTTGACGATGCGCGACCCGTCGGAATGGATCAGTCCTCGGATGAACGACCACGGGTGGGCGTCGACGATCTCCTGCTGCCACTGTTCGAGGACGATGGCCCGTTCGTGCTTCCTGCCCGGTCCGTGCTGCGGAAAGAGGCAGACGAGGTGCCTGGAGTGCACCTTGACGTCGTGGCACCCGACCTTCCGCACCCAGGAGGCCGTGTTGTCGGGGAACACCGTACGGACGGCCGTCACGGCTTCCTGCTGCACTCCGGGCCAGGCGTCGTCCAGCGTGATCCGCAGGCTCGGCACCCGGTGCTGCCGGGGGTGACTGATGTGCCCGTCGCCGAGGTAGAGCCCGAGAAGATACGCGTACGCCGTTTCGTCGAGCCCGCGTCCGTCGCACCGCGGGCAGAGGGGGCGGTAGACCCTGCCGGGGCACTCGCCGCGCTGCGCACGGTCCTTGTGCTTCCAGGCACTGATCGTGCCGGGCGGGATGTGCAGGGTCCGGGCGACGGCCGCGTTCGTCGCGCCGCTTCGCAGCAGGGCGAGTGCCCGCCGACGCGTTCCGATGTCGTACATGTGGCCGACGGTGCCTGGCGTGACGGCGAGTTCGTGCGCCGTTCGGCGGAGTTCACGCGTGTGGGTGACGATCACTGACTGCTCGTCGACCTTCGAATCGAAGGAAAAGTGCCCCGGGTCGGACTCGAACCGACACTGTGTGGGTTTTGAATCCACTGCCTGCTGCCAATTGGGCTACCGGGGCCCGCAGAATCAAAGGTTTTCCCTGACCCTCTGCGCGTCCACCATACCGCAGCTAGGTAGGCTCTTGGTGAGCTGTATCCGCCTGGAAGAGGCCTTGAACGAGGAGCCCCCGTGACCGCCCCCGAGTCGCCCCAGCCCGCCGACGACGCCGAGGTGTCGCACGTCCCGCCGCTGACGACCCGTGTCGTCATCGCCGAGGACGAGGCACTGATCCGCCTCGACCTCAAAGAGATGCTGGAAGAAGAGGGATACACGGTCGTGGGCGAGGCGGGGGACGGCGCGACGGCCGTCGAACTCGCCCGTGAGCACCGTCCCGACCTCGTCATCCTGGACGTGAAGATGCCCGTGCTCGACGGGATCTCGGCCGCCGAGAAGATCGCGGGCGAGTCCATCGCCCCGGTCCTCATGCTGACCGCCTTCTCGCAGCGCGAGCTGGTCGAGCGGGCCCGGGACGCCGGCGCGATGGCGTACCTGGTGAAGCCGTTCAGCAAGAGCGACGTGGTGCCGGCGATCGAGATGGCCGTCTCCCGCTTCGCCGAGCTCCGCGCCCTGGAGAAGGAGGTCGCCGACCTCTCCCAGCGGCTGGAGACCCGCAAGCTGGTGGACCGTGCCAAGTCGGTCCTGCAGACGCAGTACGGGCTGACGGAGCCGGCCGCCTTCCGCTGGATCCAGAAGACCTCGATGGACCGCCGCATGTCGATGCAGCAGGTCGCCGAGGCCGTCATCGAGGACGCCGAGGAGAAGAAGGCCGCGCGGGACAAGGAGCAGTAGTCCCGGCGCCGCGCGACGACGTGAAGAAGGCCCGCCCCACAGCACTGTGGGGCGGGCCTTCCGTCGTGAGCGGACCGGGCGGTGCTCAGTCCTCGCCGAGGTACGTCTTGCGCACGTCGTCGTTGACCAGCAGGTCCTGGCCGGTGCCGGAGAGCTTCACCGTGCCGACCTCCATCACGTACCCGTAGTCCGCGAGGGAGAGCGCGGCCTGCGCGTTCTGCTCGATCAGCAGGATCGTCATGCCCTCGGACTTCAGCGCCGCGATGGTCTCCATGATCTTCTGCATCATGATCGGGGAGAGGCCCATCGAGGGCTCGTCCAGCATCAGCAGCTTGGGCTGGGACATGAGCGCCCGGCCCATCGCCAGCATCTGCTGCTCACCGCCGGACAGGGTGCCCGCGGCCTGCTTGCGACGCTCGCCCAGGATCGGGAAGAGGTCGTACGCCTTCTGGATGTCCTTCTCGATGCCCGCCTTGTCGCTGCGGAGGAAGGCGCCGAGCTGGAGGTTCTCCTCGATGGAGAGCCGGGGGAAGATGTGCCGGCCCTCGGGGGAGTGGGCGAGTCCGAGCGAGACGACCTTGTGGGCCGGGATGCCGTTGAGCTCCTGGCCGTCGAAGGTGACGCGGCCGCCGGACGGCTTGATCAGTCCGGACAGGGTCCGCAGGGTCGTGGTCTTGCCTGCGCCGTTGGTGCCGATCAGGGCGACGACCTGGCCCGCCTCGACGGAGAAGGAGATGCCCTTGACGGCCTCGATCTTGCCGTAGGCGACCCTGAGGTCCTCGACCTCCAGAAGTGCGGTCACTTGGAGTCTCCTTCGGTGGTGCTGTCCGCTTCCGCGGCCGGAGCCGCGTCGGCGGGGGTGTCGTCGGCCTCGGGGGCCTCTTCGGCGGACTCCTCCGCCGGCTCGGTCTCCGCCGTCTCGACCTCGACCTCGGCCTCGACTTCGGCCTCGGCGGCCTGGGCCTCCGCCGCCTCGACCTCGGCCTCGACCTCGGCCGCCTCGACCTCGGCGACCTCCTCCGCCCCCGGAGCACCCTCGTACGGGGTGCCCAGGTAGGCGGCGACGACGCGCTCGTCGCCCTGGACGACCTCGGAGGTGCCCTCGACGAGCTTCTCGCCCTGGACGAGGACGGCGACCCGGTCGCACAGGTTGAAGATGAACTTCATGTCGTGCTCGATGACCAGGACCGCGATGCCGAGGTCACGGATCGCGAAGACGAGTTCCTCGGTGGTCCGGGTCTCGTTCTGGTTCATGCCGGCCGTCGGCTCGTCGAGCAGCAGCAGACCGGGGTCGCTGGCGAGCGCGCGGGCGATCTCCAGCTTGCGCTGCTCGCCGTACGGCAGGTTGCGGGCCAGGTGCTCCGCCTTGGAGGCCAGGCCGACGAACTCCAGGAGTTCCATGGCCCGGTCGCGGGAGGCGGCCTCCGCGCGCTTGAAGCCGGGGCCGCGCAGGAGCGCGGACCACAGGCCCTCCTTGGTCCGGGTGTGGCGTCCGACGAGGACGTTCTCCAGGACCGTCATGTTGGAGAAGAGGCGGATGTTCTGGAAGGTGCGGGCGATGCCTGCCTGGGTGACCAGGTGCGGCTTCGGCGGCAGGACCGTTCCCTTGTAGCTGACCTGTCCCTCGGTGGGGACGTACAGACCGGTCAGGCAGTTGAAGAAGGTGGTCTTGCCGGCGCCGTTGGGGCCGATCAGGCCGACGATCTCGCCCTCGCGGACGGTGAGGTCGACCCCGCGGACGGCGGTCAGACCGCCGAAGCGCATGGTCACCCCGCTCGCGTCGAGGACGGTGGCGGCCGTGGCGGTGTCGCGGACGAGGTCCGTCGTGATGGTGGTCATGGCGTCACGCCCCCGCCTTCGCCGTGCCGGCGCCGGACTCCGCATCCGCGGGCTGTCGCTGCTCCGGTACGTCGGGCTGTTCGTCGTTCTCGTGGAATTCGAGCTTCGCCCGCTTGTTGGCGATGAGGCCCTCGGGGCGGAAGCGCATGAGCAGGATCAGGGCGATGCCGAAGCCGAGGAGCTGGTAGTCCTGGAGGAAGGACAGCTTCGCCGGGATCAGGAAGAGCAGCGCGGAGCCGACGATCGGGCCGCTGATGGTGCCCATGCCGCCGAGGATGACGGCCGCCAGGAGGAAGGCGGAGTTCGGCGGGACGGGGCCGGCGAACACGTAGTTCTCCGGGACCACCGTGGTGTTGACGTGGGCCTGCACCGTGCCCGCGAGGCCGGCCAGGGCCGCACCGAGGGCGAAGGCGACGAGCTTGACGCGGAAGCCGTTGATGCCCATCGCGGTGGCGGCGGTCTCGTCCTCGCGGATGGCGACCCAGGCGCGGCCGATGCGGCTGTTGCCGGCGCGGGAGAAGACGACCACGACCAGCGCCATGATCAGGATCATGAGCAGGTAGTAGTTGGCGTAGGCGCCGAGTTCGACACCGAGCACGATGTGCGACTCGCCGAAGTTGTAGCCGAAGAACTCCAGCTGCGGGATGTTCGGGATGCCGTTCGGGCCGTTGGTGATCTGCGGACCGGAGGTGCCGTCGAGGTTGCCCATCGCGATGCGGAAGATCTCGCCGAAGCCGAGGGTCACGATCGCGAGGTAGTCGCCGCGCAGTCGCAGGGTCGGGGCGCCGATGACGACACCGAAGATCAGCGAGGCGGCCATGCCGGTCAGTGCCGCGGCCCAGAAGGGGAACTGGACGCCGAAGGCGGAGGAGGTGGCTCCGGAGACCAGTGCCGCCGTGTACGCGCCGACACCGAGGAAGGCGACGTATCCGAGGTCGAGCAGGCCGGCGAGGCCGACGACGATGTTCAGGCCGAGGGCGACGGTCGCGAAGATCAGGATGTTGACCGCGATCAGCGTGTACGTGTCGCCGCTCTGCTGGATGAACGGGAAGGCGATCGCCATGACGAGGCTGGCGGTGACGGTCACCTGGCGGTTGCGCGCCGTGATCTGCGAGAGGCGGGCGACGATCCCGGACTTGATCACCGCGGCGGCGGAGAAGCCGACGAGGATCAGGTACGCGATGAAGAGCTGCGGCTCCGAGTCGTCGGTGTCGATGCCGAACGTGACCACGAAGAGTCCGAGGGCGAAGACCGTGACGATGACGAGGATCTCGGCCCAGGACGGCAGTCGCTTGGCCGGGGCGGCCTTGCGGGTGTCGTCGGGCAGCAGGTACGCGGCGACCGCGGGCACGGCGGAGGCGAGGACGGCCACACCGGCGCCGGGCTCCAGGTCGACCACGGCACCGAGCTCCACGATGATCGCGATCGCGGTGAAGGCGGTGGTGGCGAAGGTGCCGAGGGCCAGGATCCACAGCGCCTTGCGGGCGCCGGCCGGGGTCAGCCAGCCGAATCCCTTGACGCCGAGCGCGGAGAGCGCGTGGAGGGCGGTGAGGACGCCGCCGACCAGCGTGAGGAGCTGGAGCGGGGCGGGGTTGCCGTAGATCGTGAGGTTGCCGGGGAAGGCGGTGGTCCACGTCCAGGCGAGGAAGGCGCTGGCGACGGTGGCGATGCTGCCGCCGAGGATCGCCCAGAGCAGGGCGGCCGGCTTGAGCGCGGCCTTCGCCGTGTCGGGGGTCTTGTCAGTGCTCGTCATGGTGCTCACGCCCTGTCCGCGACGCGCTCGCCGAGCAGACCCTGGGGTCGCACGAGGAGTACGAGGATGAGGAGGACGAAGGCCCACACGTTGGACCAGGCACCGCCGCCGAGCTGCTGCATGCCGGGGATGTCCTCGATGTAGGCGATCGAGAGGGCCTCGGCGAGGCCGAGGACGACGCCGCCGACCATGGCGCCGTAGATGTTGCCGATGCCGCCGAGGACGGCCGCGGTGAACGCCTTGAGGCCGAGGATGAAGCCCATCTCGAAGTTGATCTGGCCCTTGTCGACGCCGTACGCGACGGCGGCGACGGCGGCGAACGCGGCACCGATGGCGAAGGCCATGACGATGATGCGGTCGGTGTTGATGCCCATCAGCTTCGCGGTGTCGGGGTCCTGCGCGGTGGCCTGCATGGCGCGGCCGCTGCGGCTCTTGGAGACGAAGACGCCGAGGGCGAGCATGCACAGCGGTGCGAGCACCAGGATGAAGGCGTCGGCGCGCTGGATCGAGAGGCTCTCGGTGATCTTGAAGGCGTCGCCGGTGAACTCGGGGAAGCTGACGGCCTTCTTGGCGTCCGGGTAGAACTGCCACACGAGCTGCTGGAGCGCGATGGACAGGCCGATCGCCGTGATGAGCGGGGCCAGCCGGGGCGCGCTGCGCAGCGGGCGGTAGGCGAACCGCTCGGCGGCGGTGGCGACGGCCACGGAGGCTATCGCGCCACCGATGATCATGAGCGGGATCGCCACCAGCAGGGACGTGCCGCTCGGCAGAGCGGTGTAGGTGGTGAGGGCGCCGAAGCCCCCGATCATGAAGATCTCGCCGTGGGCGAAGTTGATGAGCTGGACGATGCCGTAGACCATGGTGTACCCGATGGCGATGAGGCCATAGAGGGCACCGAGGGCCAGGCCGTTGGCCAGCTGTTGCGGCAGTTCGTGCACCGCAGGCCTCCGATGAGCTTGTCGGATATGACTCCGCGCGAGGGCGCTGTTTGCGCCCTCGCGCGGCTTGGTTCAGGTGGTGCGGGGTTCCCGGGTGGGTACCGGGGCGGTGACTACTGGTTGAAGGTGTCGCTCTTGACGTCGATCCACTTGCCGCCCTCGACCTTGTAGACCGTGAGCTGCTTGTTGGTGGTGTCGCCGTACTCGTCGAAGGAGACCTTGCCGGTCACACCGTCGAAGGAGACCTTGCCCAGGGCCTCGGTGACCTTGGCGCGGGCGTCGGCCGGCAGCTTGCCGCCGTTGGCCTGGACGACGGCCTTGACGGCCTGGATGACGGCCCAGCCGGCGTCGTAGGAGTAGCCGCCGTACGCCGCGTACGGGTCCTTGTAGCCGCCCGCGTTGTAGTCCGCGATGAACTTCTTGGCGGTGTCGAGCTTCTCGACCGGGTAGCCGATCGAGGTCGCGAGGTCACCGTCGTTGGCCTCGGCGGAGGCGCTGATGAAGGCGGGGTCGTAGATGCCGTCGCCACCCATGACGGGGATCTTGGCGCCGGTCTTCTTGACCTGGTCGGAGAGCAGGCCGCCCTCGGGGTACTGGCCGCCGAAGTAGACGGAGTCGGCGCCGGAGGACTTGACCTTGTCGGCGGTGGAGGAGAAGTCGGTCTCCTTCACGGTGACGTGGTCGGTCGCGACGACGGTGCCGCCGAGGCGCTTGAACTCGTCCGAGAAGATCGCGGCGAGGCCGGCACCGTAGGTCTGCTTGTCGTCGACGACGAAGACCTTCTTCTTGCCGGCGTCCTTGAAGAGGTACTGGGCGGCGAACTTGCCCTGGACCACGTCGGTGGCGGCGGTGCGGAAGTAGGTCGGGAAGGGGCGCTTGAACTCGCCCTTGCCCCAGTTGTCGCCCTGGCTGAGCGCCGGGTTGGTGTTGGCCGGGGAGACCTGGGCCAGGTTGGCGGCCGCGAAGACGCCCTGCATCTGCTGGGAGACGCCGGAGTTCAGCGGGCCGACGACGCCGAGGACGTCCTTGTTGCCGACGAGCTTGGTGGCGTTGGCCTGGCCGGAGGCGGGGACGGCCTGGTCGTCGAGGGCCTCGACCTTGAAGGTGACGCCCGGGACTTCCTTGTTCTTGTTGGCGGTCTTGGCCGCCAGGTCCACGGAGTTCTTGATGCCCTGGCCGAGCGCGGAGAGGGAACCGGTCAGCGGGGCGTCGACGCCGATGACGACGGTGATGCCGCCGCCGTCCGCGTTGTTGTCGCTGCTGCCCTTGTCGTCACGCGAACCGCATGCGGTGAGAGTGAGCGCTCCCGTGGTGAGCACGCTGGTGAGGATGAGCAAAGAACGGTGTCGCACGAAGAATCCTTTCCCTGGCGCGGCCCCCTCAAGCTGAGGCGGTGCCGTGAAGCTGTGTAGCTAGAGGTGCCGTTTTCGATGCCGGGCCGTACAAGGTCGAGCAGGCCGTGCAGTGGAAGCGCCCGGCGGCGCGGTGACTGGCCGTGACTCTAGGCGCAGGTGGGGAACGGCGGGGAGCGCCGAGGTCATGATGTGACTGTCTTGTTATGCCGACGGGGGGAGACGGTGTGCAGCGGGTGGGCAAAATGGGGCAAAAGGGTCGGTAGAGCGGTGTTCACATAGTGAGAATCCCCAGTTCCGCTAAGGGGCTTGGGCGGATCACGGTCCTGACGAGACCTTCGTGAGGGTCTCCGGATAGCGGATAGGGGGTCTGGTGCCAGCGGACGGAGAGGTCCACCGTCGCCGGGGCGGTCCGATGTCCCGAACATTGCGCGAGTGTGACGCAGGGTGACGTCGGGCGTGGCCGAGATCAGTCGCTCGGGGCCGGTGGGGGAGTCGTCCACTCCTCCGGCGGGCGCCAGTTCTCCGAACTCCCGGTGGCCCCCTTCGCCGCCTCGCAGCGCCGGCGCGACTCCCGGTCGGCGAGCGCCGTCGCCGCCGCGCGGCCGGCCCGCCGCTCCTCCGCCCGGGCCGCCGCGAGCACCTCGTCGTGGATCGCGTACTGCTCGTTGGAGAGCCCCTTCTGCTCCCAGTCCAGCCCGGCCCAGACGCTGCCCTCCAGGGCCTCCCTCACCCAGTACGAGATCAGGCTCGTGCAGATGTCCGCGGGGGTGCTCGCGCGCGGCGAGGGGGTGCCGGCGGGGGTGCTCGTGGGCGCGCTCGTGGGCGGGGGGGACGGTTCGGCCGCGCGGCCGCAGCCGGCCGTGAGGGTGAGCAGGCAGCCGGCCGCGGCCGCGGCGAGGAGCGGTCCGGCGGGATGAACTCGGCTGCCTGTCACGGGTGTTCCCTCGATGTCCGAAGGGCTCGGGCTGCGCTCGGGAGGATGTCGGCCAGTGAAGCGGCTCGGCCCGCGCGGGGCAAGAGGGCGCGGACGGGCGGTGGTTGGCGTGAAAACGCCGGAGGGGGGGGGGGGGTGTCGGCCCCCCCCCCCCCAAATGGAATTAATCAAGCGCGCGGGGTTACGGCCGGGGGGGGGGAGGTGAACCCCGGCAGGGGGGTTTTAAATGGGG